>CALXWE010000024.1 GCA_944392295.1 uncultured Alphaproteobacteria bacterium | reverse complement strand
AAAATGCTTAATTTCATGGAAGGTGCTGATAAACGTTATATTATTCCTGTTTACCAAAGAAAATATAATTGGAAACAGGAAAACTGCAAGCAGTTGTATGATGATTTAAAAAAGATAATTCGCGATAAGCGGGAAAGTCATTTCTTTGGCAGTATTGTTTCATCTGTAGCCGCAAACGGAAGTAAAATAGAGTATTATATTATTGATGGTCAACAGAGGCTTACGACAGTTACTCTTTTGCTTCTGGCGATACGCAATCTACTTGTAAAAAAAAGAATAACATCTGCCAAAGAAAATCTCAATGAACAAATTAATCAGCGTTTTTTGATTTCTCCCTGGGCAAATGCTGACGATCAAATAAAATTACGGCCTGTAAAAAGTGACCGTGAGGCATTGGCGAGGCTGTTTGACGGTGAAGATTACATTCCCACTTCAAATTTAACTATAAATTATCGCTTCTTTTGCGAGCAGCTTTTAAGACAGGAAATATCAGTAGATGATTTATTTATGGCAATAAGTAAATTAGAAATTATTAGTATTACCTTAGATAACAGCGATAATGCCCAGCTCATATTTGAAAGCCTTAATTCTACAGGACTTGCTCTTACTGAGGGTGATAAAATCGGAAACTATATTTTGATGGGGCAGTTGCCGGAAAATCAAATTAAGCTTTATGATGTATACTGGGCTAAAATAGAACGGTGTACTGGAAATGACGTCAGCAGTTTTATAAGGGATTATCTCAGCATTAAACGGCAAATTACACCAACTATTAGTAATGTTTATAAGGATTTCAAAGAATATGCAGTAAGTACCAATTTGCCGGTAGAAGATTTGTTAGAAGATTTGCTGCGGTATGCGCGGTTATTCGAAAAACTGTCTATATGCAAGAGTGGTTTGCAGAATCAAAAATTAGATGATTGTTTATATAGGCTGATGCGCTTGGAAATAGTTGTTACCCGTCCATTTTTAATGGAAGTATTAAGGCTGAATCAGGATAACAAATTAAATACGGATGATGTTTTGCAAATATTTCTTGTTACAGAAAACTATCTTTTCCGCAGAAATATTTGTGATGTGCCGACTAATGCTTTAAATAAAATTTTTTTGAATCTCAATAAAGAAATTATACGGTATGATGGTACAACTGATAACTATGTACAAAAATTTATTTATACTTTGTTATCTAAAAAAGATAGCGGGCGCTTTCCTGATGATAAAGAATTTAGTGCAGAATTATCAGTTAAGCCGGTATATCAAATGCGCGGCAAGTATAAGGCGTATCTGTTTGAGCGTTTTGAAAATTACGGAACTGTTGAAACGAAGGATGTATATACTCATTTAGATAATAATACATACAGCATTGAGCATATTATGCCGCAGCATCTTACTCCTGCATGGATAGCATCTCTGGGTGAAAATGCGTTGGAAATTCATTCTGTATGGCTTCATCGTTTGGCAAATTTAACATTAACTGGTTATAATCCTTATCTTAGCAATAAAACTTTTGATGAAAAGCTAAATGCCGAAAACGGTGGATACAAAAACAGTGGTTTGAAGATGAATCAAAAGATTTCATCTAAAAAATCCTGGGGTTTAGAAGAACTGGAAGAACGTAATGCAGAAATGATTGCTCTGGCAAAGAAAATATGGGCTTATCCGCAAACAACTTTTGTGCCGGCAAAAAAAGAATTTTATTCTTGTACATTGGATGATGAAAATATTGAATTGACTGGAAGAAATATAGTGAAATATGCTTACCAGAATATAGAACAGTCTGTAAATACTTGGGCTGATATGATGGAACATGTCATAAAATATTTACATCAGAAAGACAAAAGCGTACTTGCGGATTTAGCGTATAATGTTTCTGCTTATGCGGAACTTTCAAATTATGTAAGCAACGATAAAAATAAATTGCGCAGCCCTTTGAAAATTGATAACGATATATATATTGAACGAAATACAAGTACCGCTTTAAAAATTTCAATTTTACGTCGGTTATTTGTTTTATATAATGCTGAACCGGCAGATTTAGTATTCTATTTAAAGGATAGCGAAAAAGAAAATGAAGTAGAACTTACAGAAATAGCATCTATTCTTCGGGAATGGGTGGTTGCGTGCAAGGATGCAAATGAGAATCTTGATAAATGCAATCGTACATATACAAGATTTACAACTAATAATATGAGTGAACTTATACCGGATATTCATAACGCTCCAAGTGGCTGGAATACAGCTAACCATTATTTTTATGAAATAGTAAACCGCACAGGAAGGACAGTATATATACAACTTTCATTAAGTTCTAGAAATGCAACTAAAGAATTTTTGGAACTTTGCGAGCGTATAAATGAGTATTATCCTGCTAAGTTTCCTAAAGAACATTGGCAGTGGCGGAGTCCATTCAAAACGGCAACCATAGCTGTTAATAAAGAATCATCAAAAGAGGAGATATTTGCTAGGCTTGATACTTGTTTAGAAGAAGTAAAAGCTTTTGAGAAAGATTTAAAAGAAAAACTTAAGAAAAAATAAACTTAAAGCTAAAACACAAGCAGATCTAAAATCTGCTTGTGTTTTAGC
>CALXWE010000023.1 GCA_944392295.1 uncultured Alphaproteobacteria bacterium | reverse complement strand
GACGGCGTAGTGACCGACAGCAACGGACTTTTATATATGCGCGCGCGTTATTACAGTCCGGTATTGAAAAGATTTGTAAATGCGGATATAATAGCAGGTGTAATAACAGATCCGGTTACTCTCAATCGCTACTCTTACGCTAACGGCAACCCGGTTTCTAATATTGACCCCTTCGGGCTTAGTGCGGAGAGAGGAAATAAGACTCAAAAATATGATAAAGAATATTATGAATCAAAAGCTTATGAAAAAATCAAAAAAAATTCAGTGGATATTTTATTATACTCTTGGTATTATGAGGTAGATCCTAATATTGTGGCAGGAGCTATATTTGTAGAACAATATTATAACTACGATTGGGTTGATGTACTTACTGATTGGATTGCGTTTTATGGTGTTATTGATATGTCGGTTGGATTAGGCCAAATAAGACTTTCAACAGCGAAGTTTTTAGAAGAAAAGGGATATGTTCCTAAAACATCCGCTGAAGAAGGCGGATGGAATATTCCGTTTATAGGTTTTGTTCATGGGACGGAAACGATGGCAAGAGAAAAAAGATTGGAAAATGATTCTTGGAATATAATATATGCTGCGGCATATATTAGAGCTTTATCTGATATATGGAGAGAAGACTTTCCGGAAATTGATTCAAGACCTGACATATTAGGGAGCTTATATAATCTCGGTCATGAAAAATCACCGCGCAACAATCCCGAACCTAATTGGTTTGGTGAAAAGGTTGACTATTTTTATAATTTAATGGATGAGGCATTATCATGAAAACTATAAAAAAACCAATTATTATTTTAACTATTGTTTTTCTTCTTTTATTAATAATATTCTCGCCATATATAAAAGCTGAGTATTTAACATTAAAATACGGCAAACAATTCGAAGGCTTAGAAGAACAAACAAACATGCTTTCAAATTCCCGATATTATAAAGTATTATCATATTCAAAAAGCAAAGCAAAAGTATTTTATGTTTCAGACACTGGTGATGTAATTACATTCATTAAAGCAAAAGATGTTTGGGAAATAGAAGAATGGAAAACAGTATGGTCTAAATCCGGATCTGCCGATAGTTTTTATTGGCCCTATTATAGATAATTCCAATCTATTTTAAATGGTTGTTTATAATGCCAACAACCGTTAGCAACATATAACGGATATACAATATCCTATAAATGTTGATGCTAATATAATTCCCATGGTAATTTTTCATCACAAAAATAATGATCGATGACAATATATACAAAAATAATTACTGTGGCGTTTTCTTTGATACAGATCACAATATCATAAGATATGTATTTATGTATAATCTAAAAAGAGAAGAAACCGACGATATCCGTTATATTATTGTAAAAAGCATTGATTTAGAGTGGTATTATAACAAAAAATAATTTTTTACCCGAAAGCTCTTATTTAAACAAAGTGACTAATATTGAATTGTAACTACAAAATAACACAGGGGGGATGCTCCCCTGTGTTATTTTAATTTATACTAGGTACGGTGACCGATAGCAACGGACTTTTATATATGCGCGCGCGTTATTACAGTCCGGTATTGAAAAGATTTGTAAATGCGGATATAATAGCAGGTGTAATAACAGATCCGGTTACTCTCAACCGCTATGCCTACGCTAACGGTAACCCGGTTTCTAATATTGACCCCTTCGGGCTTAGTGCGGATAGAGGAAATGACTCTAAAGCCGATCAACTTTTAGGGTTTGACTGGAATAAGATGTCAGATATGTCTTTTGTTGGAGATTTGCCAATACAAGCTTTTATTAATGATGATGCTCGTCAAATTATATATAATGCACTTAGAAACAGTGTTCTTAATGCTGTTCGACCAAACAATATTCCTGCTGGTATTTGGGCAAAACAGATTACTAATGAACTAAAATGGATTGATGAAGTTTTTGGTAGCTCATCAAAACTTGCTAAAGGCATTAAAGTCATTCCTTTTGTTTCAGTTGCATTTGATTCAGGGCTTGGAATTTATGAAAATATTCAAAACAATGTAAAAACACAAAAAATTGTTTCTGATGCAGTTGTGGATGTTGGTTTTGGATTAGGAGGTATTGCCGCAAGCACAGCTACCGGAGCAGCATTCGGAACTGTTGTGCCAGGTGCAGGAAATATTGCTGGAGCTGTAGTTGGATTTGCTTCCGGTGTAGGATATTATATTTTAACAGATGTTGTTACTATAAACGGAAAAACAGCTGTTGATTGGACAAAAGAAGGCGCGGGATGGATTGCAGACCAAGTCGTCAATTTATGGAATTGAAAAAATGTCTGCAAATTGTTCTGGAGGTAAATATGGAAAAAAAGCATATGCTCGAATTTATCAATTATGGGATAAACAATAACATTACCGTAAAACAAATGGCAAAAACTAACTTGGGAACAAGTATTTTTTACTTAATCGGGATTATTTACGGGTTTATTCTGGAATATCCGAATTCCATTCTTTCCATACTGATGATGCTTATAACACTTTCTTTGGATATTTTTACCTTGATAAAATCAAAACAAGATAGTCTTAAAAACAAATTGACTATCATGGCTGTAATTTCTCTTGAAGCAACCGTTAATTTTATTTTGTTCGCACTAATTCTTTGTAACATATTAATGTTAAGCTTATTACAAAAAATACTTGTCATTTTAATACCGATATGTTGTTCTTTAATATATTTCTATATTACAAAGCACGCCATCAGAAATGGATATTTTCTTAACAAAAACAAATGCAAAAAAAACAAATTAATTATTTATTCTATGCTTGGAGGAATGGCGGGAATTCTGATGGCAAAAATATTTATAAAAGATGTATCTCAACTTACAACGGTTAAGATAGGGATAATTTGCACAGCTTTTCTTGCCGCTTGCTTTTCTTTAGGTATGATAAATTTTCTCAAACTTTACTATATAAAAAAAATGAATTTATAGGCAAGAAGTTTTTATCTTTATCCAACTTTAATTTTCTTAATCATAATTCATGGACAAAAATCTTTTTTAAGAGGTTAAATATGAGTCAAGTTCAATATGATTTTAAATTTAGTTCAATGCTTTTTTTGCTGAAAAAACATTTTTGCCCTAAATGCATTTCAAAGAAACTAAAAGTATCATATGTAACTGTAAAAGATGTAAAGCCTAATATAATGTCTACTGAATAAAAGAAAACTCAAAAAATCCGAAATATAAAAAGTGCTGTTTCAAAAAGGCAGTCAAAGAAAGCACGAGCTTTCTGAGATTAAGAACGACTATGGACATAGCAATACAGTGGAAGGCTGTATCGGTTAGCTTCGCAGTAATCATTCCAAGATTGCATTTTCTTTTTGCAAGGCTAAAGCGGCGCTCTACTTCCACACGTTCACATTCATCAATATAATTTTGTTTGCGGTCAGGTTGATCATCTTTTTTCGGTCTGCCGAGTGCCGGTCCGGATAACCGAATGCCGTGTTCTTTGCAAAAATTCAAATTATCACGGTTGCGGTAAATTTTATCCGCAAG
>CALXWE010000022.1 GCA_944392295.1 uncultured Alphaproteobacteria bacterium | reverse complement strand
GTTTAGGGGATGCCAGTGTTAAAGGCTTATAGCCGCATATGAAGAACCCCGCGTTTTACGCGGGGGTTTCTTTTTGTAACAAGAAAACAGCAGCCGTTTTTATGGCTGCTGTTTCAGTGATGATGATTTATTAATTCAGCTATTTTTTATGTTTTCGGATAGCTGGTTTAATACTTAGACCAATACTACAAATCATTATTCCAATAACAACAAGTATCGGCCAACCCATAGTGATTGAGCCCATTAAGTAGCAAAGATGAGCGACCATAGCTGCAATCACCAACAAAAATACAAAGAAAAAAACAAAGAAAAGTTTCTTCATAGAAGAAAAATCTTTGCTCTTTTGGAGTTTATGAAACCTAAATAATGTGTAAAGACACCACATAATGGCTACTCCGCAATAAGCTACGATTACAATTTTCCAATCTTCCATGATAAATAATATTTTAATTGTTAAACATAATTATTTGATTTTGATTTCAGGGTAGTTTTTTTTCGTGAAAATGTAAAGAATTTTAAGATTGTTTGACTTTACGAGTTCGAATCAAATTAAATTATCAATACAAAAACACCCTCCATAAGGGAGCGCGTTTTTGTATTGGTGATGCTAACGCAATGAATCTCGAACTTTTCCTTGCCCCAGATTACTATCAAGCCACTTTAGAAAGATATGAGGAAATTCGCAAATTCAATCAGTTTATATATCAATAATTAAAACTACCAAGCCTTATGCCAACCAGAAAAATTACCTTTTTCATCAAATTTATCTTTATAGCCCCATCAAAATATGCTAGTACAGTATACATTTTATACTAGATATCCCCGAGTAATAAGGATACAAACCTTCAGTTTGAGCACGCTCGTTGGCGTGGAAACGGTATTTAATGATAGCTTTGCATTTAGCCCCGATAAATCGGGAGCTGTAAGGCATATAATAAAAAAGCCAATAGCATAAAACTATTGGCTAATTAACGAAGTAACAATTAACACGCTACTGTGAGGGATAATTTTTTAAGATCCTCTTTGATTGTTCGTTTTTGGATAAAACGCTGGAAAAAATTTCCTTTCAAACATTTTGTATCCTCAAAAAATCTATCCCAATCAAGATCTGTGAGATGGTCTGCGAACCAACATTTGTGCTTTTCCCATTGTCCTGGGTGAGCGTAGCTTTTGTAAAGTTCCTCAACTGTCCCAAACTCCTCAGCTGTTCTTTTGGCATGTGCATACAATTCTGCAGATTTTTCTTTAACCTTTTCAGGAAGAAGATAGCCATAGTTAACAGAACCATTTGGTGAAATGTGCGATACTAGTCCTAAAAGAACTTTAAGTGCGTGTGAACGTGTCATCTCACATTTCATGCATGTATCCATGGCTTTACACAGAAAATTGTAGCATCCGTCAGTCATAACATGGGCTTCGTCCCATTTAGACGAGTAATCCCAATATTGTTTTGGCAAAGGTTCAGGCCAAGAAGTGGGTTCGTGTAATACGGCACCACAAGACAAACGTTGCAACGCAATCTCAAATAATACACCAGCAAGGTACTTGTCGGTAATATATATTGAGTATGCATTGTCTGCAACAAAGTTCATAAACATATCGTTTATGCACCAACGTGTTTCTCGAGGACCAGCCATCTTAGGTAAAATAACGTTGTTAACAATATCTTGCCAAGACATGTTGCTTAGGTTAGATACTCCTGTTACTTTTTCTACTTGTTCGATTAATAAATTTTTCATTTTTTATGATTTTTTTATTAGTTAATAAATAGATTTCAAAACCTACCAAACCATTACAAAGCATGATATTCTCAAAGTAATGGTATAATACCATAAAACGATGAAAAACATTCATAAATCATCTATAATAATTCGGAATACAATTTCATCATACCACAAAATTAGGGATAAAACAATATTAAATTTACTGTCTAGAATGAAGAAGTTTATAATATATTGAAAAACAATGATAACCAGTGTTGTGAGTTCGTAAAATTTTCCCAAACAGCTATTTTTGAAAAACTAACACTCGAAACTGCTGAAAGCCTTGGAAATAAAAGAAAAAGCAGCCATTTATAGGCCGCCACTTGCATTGGTAAAGATTAATTCACGGTTTCCAAGCTTGAATATCTTTTACATTATAAACAACTGCCTGTCTTTTCATTTTTACTTACATATTTCATCACAAGTCCCGGAATGGTTTTTTGTTGGCCTTGTGTTGCAACATACGCGGTTGTAGCCTTAGAACAGCGCAGTTCTTTTATTCGAGCCACTACATCTCTGCTCTTTTGAAAATCTGGAGTTTGAGCATTATCTTGCTTAAGTAAGGCTCTTTTTTCTTCCATGGTTAAATTAGCCGATTTTATAGCTTCTTCTTTATTTAAAAGTTCCCAATTAATAGGTTTCAGCTTAGTCTTAAATATAGCAAATTTCTTTCTATTATTCAAAGATGAAAAAACTTTCTTTTCGTCTAATATCTTTTTTCTACGTTCAATCATATATCCGCGTAGACATGTATCAGAACTCTTATGTAATGCCAAAAAGGCCTGCCATTTTTTATCTTCCAGTGGTATAGGATAAAGCGTATTTTTTCCGTCTTTTCTGATGTGCACATAAATATTTTTAAGTTTGTTTTGTGATTGAGTAACTGTTGTTTCTAATTGTTTTCCGCTCCATTCCGTACTTTTTATGTTGGCAGATGATGCCGATATATATGCTTGAGTACCTCGTTCTATACTCCAATCACTGTATAGTCTGGTGGTTGGAGAAGCCTCAAACTCATAAATCAGCCCAAAATTTTTAGTATCTTTTCTGTTTGAAGAAGTTGCTTGTAATTGCACACCATAATACTCATTTATGCCTGAATACATCGCAGCACATTCTATATCCGGTGTTGCATAGGCAAATGCTTTATTTTCACGAGAAGCAAAACTTATATATGGCGTATCTCCCAAACATCCGCCTCTATAAACACTTTTTAAAGAAGATTCATTATCTTTTTTTATTTGCTCTACCGATATTAAATCTTTATCTTTAATACCACTGATTAAATCATATTCTAAATCAAAGCCGTATTTTTCACGCAACTTAATAAACTCGTCCGTATCTGGATGAGTTAATCCGGATTCAAAACGTTTACCATATATATTTGCGCTTATTTTTGCTGCCGGAGCCATCTGACAAAATTCCACAGGTGCACATGTCGCAAAATCTCGATCAGAATATCCTTGGTATCTTCCTTGATATTCTTCTCGCAATTTTCCGCTATCTAAGGCCTCAAAAATTTGTTTTGCAGCTTTCTCTAATTTACCGGCCGGGAGAACAGGTGTTTGGATACCTCCTGCTGTTACAACTGTTTTAGATGGATCTAATGCCAATTCAGAAAACATGGGAACAGCATCAATGTTGTTTTTTCTTAATTGTTCAACCGTTTGTAATATGCTGTCATAATTCCAATCACTGACTTCCTGGAAACCTCCATTATCCATACACTTTTGATTACCGATAAAAACAGCGCTTGGTGCCTTTTGACCTCGTAATAATGCGAATTTATGTTCATTCGTATTTACATACTCATTCATTTTATTACCTCATGTAAACAATTAAGTTATATTTAGAATATCAAAAAATATAATATTTTACAAGTTAATATTACATTTACAGGCATAGAGCTTGCTAATCCAACACATCAGACCGAACTAGAATGGATTTTTGAGTATATCGTTTACACAAGTTTTTGAAGCAAGTCTTCCTTTTTTATTTTCAATTCCAATGTATGTGCTAATTTGTTCATTGTATAGTTTATTTTCCTTCCACTTTAGTGAAAAATTATTGTTTAAGCCAAGGTAAATACAACCATATGGAGCCACAATCACTTAAATGCTCGATTTTACGATATTATCGCTATAGTCGGTTCGGAAAATTCTCCCAAAACTTAAATTTCAAATTTACAACATTCGAACTCGGTTAAGTGATTGATTTATAAAAGAAAAATGGCAGCATTTATACCTGCCGCCTGCATTGGTGTCTTGCTTCGTAAGGCTCGCCTTCTTGCTTGCCAACTTCGCTTCGGGCACTTGAGTTGTAACACCGCTCACGGCTTGCTGTCGCATTCCTCAGCGTTTAACAAGTCGGCGCATCACCATTAAAAAAAGCGCCTTTTCAAAGGTGCTTTTTTTATGGCTTTTAAATTTTCTTTTGCTATGATAATTATGAAAGGAAAAAACATGACCCTGGAACTTAAAAACAACCCGACCTTAAGTGATTACCAAAATTATATCCGACAGATGAAACAGGAACGCGGTTTTAATACGACAGACAAATTTTATGAGTGTTGTCTTCTGGCAGAAGAATGCGGCGAACTTATTTCTGCCGTGCGTAAAAATTCAAAATCAGGTTCCATCGGCTCCGGTTCGGTTGCCGGTAACATTGCCGAAGAACTGGCCGATGTTTTCATTTATGTTTGCTCTTTAGCCAATATGCACAACATTGATTTGGAGCAGGCTTTCCGCGCCAAAGAAGAAAAAAACAAACAACGTACCTGGAAGCGCTTGGCATAGATAAAATATTTTTTGTTTTATAAATATCCTTAAACGACTGGAAACGATAAGTTCAGATAAAAAACAAAGAGAGATAACATGGATAACTCAAAACAATATCTTGGTAAAAATGTGTATGTAAAAATAGACCGCCCGTTAGGCTCACTTCATCCCAAGCATAACTTTGTGTATGAGGTAAATTATGGATACATTCCCAATACCATTTCTGGTGATAATGAAGAATTAGACGCTTATGTCTTAGGCATTAATACGCCGTTGTCTGAATTTGAGGGAGTATGCATTGCTGTTCTGCACCGTACCAATGATAATGATGATAAACTTATCGTTGTTCCTTCCAATACTTATTTCTCCGATGCTGAAATCGAACAACAAACGGCTTTTCAGGAAAAGTGGTTTCGACATGTTCTTATCCGCTCAAAACCAGCCATATACCTAATGTGCGGTTTTTTAGGCTTCGGCAAAACAACAGCGGCCAAAAAACTAGAACAAGAATTGCCTGCTATTCGTTTCACTCATGATGAAATAATGTTAAAGAGATTTGGACGAACACCTGACAACTTTCAAGCCCGCTATAAAGAAGTAGATGATTTTATTCGTAACGAAACAGTTAACGCAATCAAAAGTGGTGAAAATGTTATTTTAGACTATGGCTTTTGGAATAAAGAAAAACGAGCGGAATATTTCCAATGGGCAAAAACATTAACTCCTAATGTCCAGTTTTACGCAATTCTTTGTAACATAGATGTAGCACGAAAACGCATTATACAAAGAAGTCAAAACAATCCTAACGAACTCTTCATAGACGAGAATTGTTTTAATACTTTTTTACAAAAATACGAACCCATGAGCCCGGATGAAGGCTATCCCACAATTTTTAACGACTGTTCTGAATAAGAAATTTTTTCAAATTTCCAACAGCTTATTTTCAAGACTTAGATAAGATTTAAACTTGCTCAAATTATTGAAAACAAAGAAATATAAACGAGTTCGGAAAATTCTCCCAAAATGCAATTTTCAAAGACACAACACTCGAACTCGGTTAAGTTCTTGATTTATAAAAGAAAAACGGCAGTTTTTATGCCTGCCGCTTGTATTGGTGATCCCAACGGACGGCCGAAAGAAAAAACTTCCAGTGAAAGTTTTTTCAAGGAGACGCAATGAGACTTATTGAGCAAGCAAGCGTCAGCGCCGCAAAGCGAAATCTAGTCGGAATTGAACGAACCCCGGGTTCAAATCCCTAGGGTCAACAAAAAAGAAACCCCCGCGTAAAACGCGGGGTTCTTCATATGCGGCTATAAGCCTTTAACACTGGCATCCCCTAAACG
>CALXWE010000021.1 GCA_944392295.1 uncultured Alphaproteobacteria bacterium | reverse complement strand
CTTCGTAAATCCACAGTCTTCTACCATAAAGTCACTGCTATTTTAATTTTGTTTCAACTTGCTATTGCAATTTGCGTTATAAATATTTTACTAAAAACTAATCTAAAATATCTATAAAAAGTATCAGAAACGTCAAAATAGTATCGTTTTGCATATTGAATATTCAAAACTGTAAAAATATAATAAAAGCAGCACACACAACATACTTTTTAAACATTCTTTGAACGTGGTGTCAATGAATATGAACTGTTTACTAACAATGTTATGGCTACGCTTGCCTGTATGGTGCATAGGCGTTCGGCGTAAGAGCTATAACAACCGTAGTTACAGAAGAAATCGCAAACTACATAAAGTACTTAAATACCGACCGTGTAGCGGTTACAACGAAAAAGGAGATTACCAAGGTATAAATGAATTAAAAAAAGGTTGCGATGTAGATGTTGCGATTGACTGTCTTGGCGGCGAGATTATGTGCAAGGGCATGCATTTTCTTATACACGGCGCCCGTTGGATAATAATAGTGTCGATTGCGGGACAGAAAACCGAGATAGACTTTAAAAACATATATGTAAAAAACGTAAGAATTGTATAAAGCACACGGTGCTCAAGAACACCGGCTGTAAAAGCTAAAAATTATTCTGATTTAGAACGCGACGTACGGTCGAAGGTGTCGGCAGGAGAAGTAAGACCGACTATATACAAGATTCTGCCGATAACCGAGGCAGAGGCGGAACAAAATATACTTTACCGCGGTGAGAATGTAGGCAAAGTAGTTTTAACCGTGAATAAGTAACAGTATTTAAAAGAAGGGTAAGCTATGAATTTCAAAGGTAAAACGGCTCTTATAACCGGAGCAGCAGTAGGCATTGGCAGAGCGGTTGCTATAAAAATGGCACAAAATCACGCGAAATTAGTATTGGCAGACTTAAATTTACAAAAGCTTGAAGAACTTAAGACAGAGTTGGTAGCTTATACAGATGATGTTTTAATTTTCAAATGTGACATAAGCAATGAAGATGATGTTAAGAATATGATCGATGGCGCATATGCTAAATTCGGAAATATCGATATTCTTGTTAATAATGCCGCAATATGGAGGCAGTGGTCGCCTTTTCAGAATATCGAAATTTCTGAATGGAAGCGTTATTTTGATATAAATATAATTGGAACGGTCAGTGTTACCAAATCTGTTATAGACAAAATGCTTGAAAATAAATACGGAAGAATAATAAATGTTGCTTCGGTTGCCGGTGTGTATGGAAATGCAAATATGACCTCGTACTCCGCAACCAAGGGCGCGCTTATTTCTTTCACACATGCTCTTGCGAAAGAAGTGTCTGAAAAGGGAATACTGGTCAACAGCGTTTCCCCAGGTAGCGTAAGCCCTTCAGATAACAATGATGTGAATTATACCGAACCTAGCGAGCTTTCCTTTATGGGAAGAACGGGAAGCGATATGGAAAACGCGAACCTGATATGTTTTCTTGCAAGTGATGATGCAAGCTATATTTCAGGGCAAAATATTCAAATTGACGGATGCAGAAAAAAACAGTAAGCTGAAATATAAAATAATATGAAATTTAAAAATAGCAGCATAGTAAATGTAAATCAAAATCAGTTTTTTGAAATTATCAGTGTTTCCGCACTTTCAAAGTAATATCTTTTTGATCAATTTTTATCTAGATATCATAAATGGTAAGTTTGAAAATAATATTTTCGTTCGCATTCCTCCCGTAATGGGAAAAATCCGACCGCTGTAATCAGACAAATCCATAATCTGACTTTAGCCAAAGCTGATATCACACTCAAACCATATTATGTGAATATTAAATACGATATATTTTAGTGCTTCAACTGTCTGCTTTAAATGAAGTTTTTGCATATTATTAATCAAAATTCCTGATTTAAATATTGATAAAAAAGTATTCAAGATTAATTTAATTATAAAATTTATATTGGATTAAATCTAACGTGATACTATAAATTTAAACTTATTCAAAGATTTATATTTGAATATATAATTGTATAAAACACAGTGATTTAAAAAGTGGTAGTGAATACAGGATAATCTGTTTATTTAATGAAAAAATTATATGGTGGATCTCTCGTAAATGTTACGGTATTCGGTCGGCGAAATACCTGTTTTTTCTTTGAACTCTCTGCAAAAATGATAAACACCGGAAAAACCGCATGTCAGTGAAATATCGGTAACCGACAGCTTTGTTTCGGCAAGCAGCTGCTTGGCTTTTCTGATGCGCATATCAAGAATATACTGTTTAGGAGTGGTGTAGTATTTTTCACGGAACAGTTTTCTGAAATATACTTCACTTATATTGGCATGCTTCGCGATATTCGTGTTGTTTATCTCATGATTGCAGAAGTTTGCCTCAATAAATTCGATTGCCGGATTTAAAACTATGGAATTATTTCTGTCCTCAAAGGATAAGCGGCTGAGTATTTCATAAAAAATTCCCATAACAGTCAATCTGTTGGTTTCTGACAGAGAGAGGGTTTTCATTCTTTCATAATCTCTTATGTATCCGTCACTGCTACCCAGCGGAATACACAGAAACTCATCGGTAAAGGCTTTTCCGGCACAGAAAAAATTTATCAGAGGAAATTCGCCGCCTTCGTTGTTATAAAGCTCGTATGTAGCGTGCATGGGAAGAAAAACAGCTGTACCCGGTTTTGAAACAAAGTTTTTTCCATTATGCCTGTAAGTAATTTTACCCGAAAGACAGAATGAGAGACCAAAAAAACTTCTGTCGGTTATTTTTAACCTGCGGCCGTTAGGTGCGTTGATCGTAATTATTTCGGCAATTTCCGAAACCGTTATTCCGTTAATCTGATTCATTTCAAATTTCACCTGCGCAATTTGCTCTTTATCAATATTATACCGTTTTTTGCAAACTAATCAATAATTACTTAAAAAAACAGTATCGAAAATGATAAAATAAAATCGTTTTTGACATTGCTTGTAAAAATATGCGCGAATATAATTAAGAAAAAAGTAAAGGAGTCTTGTTATGAATTTCAGCGGTAAGACAGCTGTTGTTACCGGAGCTGCCTCAGGAATGGGATTATTGTTTTGCCGGAAGTTTGCGGATCTTGGCGGCAATGCGGTGCTTACGGATATCAATAAGCAGTCGGTAGAGGAAAAAGCCGAAGAAATCAACTCTAAATATCCTGGCAGAGCCGCGGCAGCAGAGTGTGATGTAAGGGATTACAGTAGGGTTTGCGCTGTAAGGGATTTAGCGGTGCAAAAATTCGGCAGCATAGATGTCCTTGTGAATTTCGCGGGCGGAGCGGAAACAAGAATGCTCGGCGTATCCGGAGAATTCCCGGATATTCCTATCAATGTATACGACTGGGGAATAGATGTGAATTTAAAGGGCCAGTTTTATTTTGACCACGCGGTAATGAAGCAGATGCGGGAGCAGAAAAGCGGCGTAATAATAAATATCGGCTCAATAACCGGAGAGGAAGGGTGCGCGACCAATGTGGCGTATTCAGCATCAAAAAGCGCCGCAATGAACGGACTCACTAAATCGCTGGCTTTATACGGGCAGCAATACGGTATACGCTGTTTGTGCATTTCTCCGGGGCCGGTGCTTACGCGTCCCGGAATGGCGTTTATGCGGACAGCTCTAGGCAGAGCGGCAGAGCCGGAAGAAATAGTAGATATGGTGCTTTATGCCGCGTCTGAAAAAGGACAGTTCCTGGACGGCATAAACATTCTTATGGACGGTGGACGGAATATTCTGAGACAAAAGGACTGATTACTGTGAATAAAAAGAATAAAACTTTTCCAGATAACCGTCCGGCACTGACGGTTATGATTCAGGCAAGAACACCGGAACGAATTGAGGAACTGATCAAACGCGGAGTAAACGGCGGAGCCGACGCTTTCGGTATACAGCTCGAACAGCTTGAGAAAAAATATCGTACCGAAAAAATATTAAGCGATTTATTCTGCCGGGTCGGCGATAAGCCGTTATATATTACCGATTACCGCTCAAACCTGAATGTCGGAACAGAAGACGGGGCTCTGGCTGAGGAAATTCTGGCTGCGGTAAGCTGCGGGGCGGATGTGGCTGATGTTATGGGGGATTTGTTCTGCCAATCTCCGCTTGAAATTACTTATGACGAAATTGCTGTAAAAAAGCAGAAAAGCCTTATATCTGAAATACACAAATGCGGCTGCAATGTGCTTATGTCATCGCATACATATAAATATTTGCCGCCGGAAAAAGTTATTGAAATGGCTGAGACTCATCATAGCAGAGGAGCAGATATTGCCAAGATTGTAACGGCTGCGGAAAACCGTAAGGAACTGGCAAGCAATTTTGAGATAAGCGCGAAGCTCTTGCAAAAGCTCGATATACCTTTTCTGTTTTTATGTGTGGGAAGTTTTTCAGCACCTCACCGCAGGATAGCTCCGCTTATCAATAACGGAATGTTTTTGTGCGTTGTGGAGCACGATGAGCTTTCCACGCCCGCGCAGCCGCTGCTGAGTGACGCACTTAAAATCGTCAATTCGGTTTGTTTATGACCTATTAAAAGCGTATTAAAATGTTTGAAAGCAGAGAAGGGAGAACTGTATGAAAGCAATTCTGATAAATGATGACAAAACCCTGCGTTGGGACAATGTGCCTGATCCGGTTTGCTCGGAAGACGACTGTCTGATAAAGATAGAGGCGGCAGCGCTTAACAGAGCCGATTTAATGCAGAGAGAGGGAGATTATCCGCCGCCTGAGGGCTGTCCGGAATGGATGGGTCTTGAAATTGCCGGAACGGTTGTAAGGGTCGGCGCCGCAGCCGCGGTAAAATCGGATTGGAAAGTAGGGGATAAGGTTTGCGCTCTTCTGGGCGGCGGCGGTTACGCCCAATACGCGAATGTAAAGTATAATATGCTGATGCCGGTTCCCAAAAACTGTTCAATGGTTGAGGCGGCGGCAATTCCTGAGGCGTTTGCTACCGCGTATCTCAATCTCTTTATGGAGGGCAATATCAAGCCCGGCGATACATTGCTTATGAACGCGGGGGCGAGCGGGCTCGCGAGCGTTATTATCCCGATGGCTAAGGCTTTCGGAATCAGGGTAATTACATCAGTTCTTTCTGATGCGATAGCGGATTCAATAAGGCATTTATGCGCCGACCGTGTTGTTGTGACGACAAAAGAAAATATAGCGGATGTCTTAAAAGAAGAGATGGAAAACGGCAATCCGGCAGATGTGGCAATAGACTGTCTCGGCGGCGAGATTATGGGCAGTTGTCTGCCGTATCTTTCGCACGGTGCCCGTTGGATAATGATAGCGGCGCTCGCGGGACAAAAAACCGAGATTGACCTTAAAAACATATATGTGCGGAATGTGAGAATCATCGGCAGCACCCTTCGGTCAAGAACGCCTGAGACGAAGGCGGAAATATTGGCGAGGCTTGTAAAGGAGGTCTGGCCGAAAGTTGAAAGCGGCGAGGTGAAGCCTACAATATACAAGGTACTCCCTATAACCGAGGCTGAAGCGGCACATGATATTCTTTACAGAGGTGAAAATATCGGCAAGGTTGTGCTTACCGTAAATTAAAATATATATAATGTTAGCATTTTTTATTAAGATGGTCTGGTACTTATTTGACAACCCTGTTCTTTCAACCACCATGTCATTTTATGTAAATTCTTTGTAAATGTCTCAAGCTGACGGATTTCTGAATGTTTCCCATTCTTTAAAACATTTGAAGTTTATTGCAAATTGTGCATCGAGTTTGTATCCACAATATTCACGCGCTCCTGACGTAAAGTAATTATACCAGTTTTTGTTTATAGTGGCGTGTTTTTACGTATGTGTTTGTGTAAAAACAGATTCCAATTTGATCATCTCGCCGTCCGGTGTTTGACAATTTTTTCGACGCCAAATACAGTTTTTTACCCAGTAAATTGTCATTGATAAATGAACACATATTTTTTCAAAATAATCTATATAGAGTTTAATATAGCATATATTACAAATGATTTGAATTATTTTGCTAATATAGAAAAGTCGTTTTTTATAAAATTTGATTGGAGAGAAATCAAAATGAAAAAAATTAAAATTGCTCAGATTGGTATAAATAGTTACAGCCATTCAAATGAGATCTTTGGTAGTATTTGCAAGCAAAATGATTTATTTGAAGTTGTAGGCTATGTTTTACCTGAGAATGAAAAAGAGCGTCTCCCACATAAACTCAGCGGGTTAAAAGATTATCCTGAACTCACCTTAGATGAAGTTTTGAAAAACCCAGAAATTGAAGCAATAACAATCGAAACAGATGAGGTTTATCTTACAAAATATGCTTTAATGGCTGCGAAAGCAGGTAAGCATATTCACATGGAAAAACCGGGCGGAGTGAATTTTTCTGATTTTCAAGAGCTTATCGGTACAATGAAAAAATCAGGCAAGGTTTTACATACTGGATATATGTATAGGTATAATCCTTATATAAGTGATTTAATTCACAGGGTTAAAAACGGTGAGTTAGGTGAAATTATAAGCGTTGAAGCGCAGATGAACTGTATTCATCCAAAAGAAACAAGGCAGTGGCTGTGTAACTTCCCTGGTGGAATGATGTTTTATTTAGGGTGTCATTTAGTTGATTTGGTTTTGCAAATTAAAGGTATGCCTAAAAAGATAGTGCCTTATAATAAATGTTCGGGAATTGATGGAGTGACATCAAAAGATTTCGGTATGGCAGTTTTTGAATATGATAATGGTGTTTCATTTATTAAAACTACTGCTGTTGAATTAGGCGGGTTTGAAAGGCGGCAACTTGTAGTAAATGGTACAAAAGCTACTTTTGAATTAAAACCTCTTGAATGGTATCTTCCTGATTTCAGTGGCTTGCAGACATATAGAACAATTCGCACTTCTGCTAATTGGAATCAGAAGAACGAAAAAGAGGTTTCTCTCCCTTGTGACAGATATGACAATATGATAAAATCTTTTGCTGAATATGTGCTTGGAGAAAAAGTTAATCCATACACACTTGATTATGAATTAGAGTTATATAAAACTGTTTTAAAGGCCTGTGGCGAAAATAATTAGAAAAAATATCTGTTTATTACCTTTAATTTATTAGTAAGTTTTTATGATGAAAATTCTTAAAACAATTTCTTATTTTTTGTTCAGATATGTTTGGTTTAAAGATGGCATGACTTTGCGCTGATAATATTACAGATAATATTCTCATCACGATCTTCTTATAGAAGCGCGGGAAAAACATTCTGTACATGTTGTTATTCATATAACAAATTCAGAATATCAAAACAGGAAAACATATAATTACGATAATTTTATATGAATATATATAGATACTTTTATTATTAATCCGCGGGACAAGGTTATAGAATGAAACATAATTTTAAAAGTTTTTTCGATTGTTGCGATTAGAAAAGTATACAGATATTTTTGTACATACTCATTTTATAACAGGGAAAATTTGATTGAGCAATAAAAAGCAAAGAAATTAAAAAAACTGTAAGTATACCTATCATGATATTTCATTTAAAACAGAAAGGGAATTGATTATGAATAAAAGAATTCTTTTAATAGGCGGCGGAGGGACATTAGGAACATATACAGCTGAAGAATTATTGAAGCAGGAATATTTTGTTGATATAATTTGTTTAGAGGATAAAATTTCAAATGATAAAAATCTTAAATATTATAAAGCCCAGGCAAATCTTAAATATTTGGAAGAGTTTTTAAGAAATAAAAATTATGATGGAATAGTTAATTTTATTCATTACCCTGATGTTGTGGAATATCCGCCTGTACATAAGCTATTAATGTCACATACAGGGCATTTAATTGTACTTTCATCTTACCGTGTTTATGCGGATGAACAGCATCCAATTACCGAAAATGCTCCGATGCTTTTAGATGTTTCGACAGATAAGGAATTTATTGAAAATGAGAAGTACGCTATATCCAAAGCAAAATTAGAAAAGTATTTAAACAACGAATGTAAGGGTCAGAATTGGACTGTTGTTCGACCTGTAATATCTTTTTCAAAGTTAAGATTTGATTTGGTTACATATTATGGGCATGATTTGCTGACAAAAATAAAAAATAAAGAAACAATACCTTTGCCGTTTGATGCAAAACAACTTACCGCAGGACTTGATTGGGCAGGAAATTCAGGAAAACTAATTGCCAATTTATTGTTTAAAAAAGGAACATTTGGCGAGGCTTATACCGTGTCATCAGCCCAAAATTTAACTTGGGGTGAAGTAGCAGAACTTTACTCAGAGATAATGGGAGCAAAATTCAAATGGGTAAGTTTGGAAGATTATCTAAAGGCAACAAATAATTATAATTATTACGCTTTAATATATGATAGGTTATTTGATCGTATAATAGATAACAGAAAGATATTGCAGGCTACTGGATTAAAAAGTAGTGATTTTACCCCTGTCAAAAAGGGCTTGGAAATAGAATTGGATTTATTGAAAGAGTAAGAAAAAATGATAAAAGCAATTGATACCCATTGTCACATACATTATGGTCCTAAAGAAAACTTGGCATATAATTACCTTACAGACATAATGCAAGAAGGAAATTTTTATACTGCATACCCAGATAAATTAAAACAAATAAGTGAGTCGGCATATATTTATAAAGTATTTGCCTCACCTTTTGACGGTATCTTTGATAGAGAACGGATTGAAAAGTCTAATGAAGAAATGTTCAATATAGTTAATGAAAATGATTATTTGTATCAATGGGTGATAATTGATCCGCAGAATGATAATACATTTTATCAAGCACAAAAGATGCTTGAAAATAAAAAATGTGTAGGAATAAAACTACATCCTTTATGTCATAAATATTCCCTTGAAAAATATGGTGATAAAATTTTCTCTTTTACTGATAAATATTCTGCTATTGTTCAAATTCATCCTCAAGGTCAGGAAAAATTTATTGTTCCGTTTTCAAATTGTTATAATAAAACAACATTTATTATGGCTCATTTAGGAAATGAGCAGTATATTGATGCTGTAAAAAAAGCTAAATACGGAAATGTTTACGTAGATACTTCCGGAATGGCAAGTATGAAAAATATGATTATAGAATATGCAGTATCACAAATAGGTTCTGAAAGAATATTGTTTGGTACAGATACTTATTCAGCCGCTTCTCAAAGAGGAAGAATAGAATTCGCAATGATTGAAAAGCAAGATAAAGAAAATATTTTATTTTACAATGCAAAACAATTATTTAAATTATAGTATGAAGGAAATGACTTACTATTAAAAATCAAATGTTTTTAAAAATATTTTAATATATTTTAATTTTAATTAGTAAAAATTGCATAGCAAAACAACTCCTGTTTTTGAGAAATTTTAAAATAAGAAAGAAATTTATTTTATCAAATCAGATTTGTACCGCATCGAAAGCAAGGGTAACTTTGTGAATCAACACGGTACAAAAAATCGTATGGAAGAACTGGCCAGGGAAATTAATCGGTTGCAAAAGATGTTGGAAGGAGCTAATAGTAAGCTGTCCGGCACAGTAACAGATATTACAGGACAAACTGCTCAAAAATTGTTGAAACTGGTAACCTGTGGCAAACCTGTTACCGTACAGAAAGGAAAATCAACTTCTATCTTAAGAAATTTAAAAATCTCAATTTGAAGCCACTTTTACATATGATTTCTTGATGAATATATTTTAACCTCGGCAACTCATTTCGGCATCTCTGATATGAGTTGTTTTTTGTACCTTATATTAAGGCTTGTGTTTTAATATAATGAAATACATTTTTACATATTTGTGCAACTAAAATACATTGAAATTATAAAGAGAAATATTATAATAACAATAGGAGTGAGTTTTAAATGAAAATTTTATTTCAGGGCGATAGTATAACTGATGCTTCAAGAGATAAATCTAATATGCACGATTTGGGAAAAGGATACGCAAGTTTTGCAGCTAAATTATTGCGTGATAAATTTCCTGAAGTTGATTTTGAATTTATTAATCTTGGCATAAACGGAAATCGGACGGAGCATTTATTAGAAAGACTGGAAAATGATTTTATAGATATTCAGCCTGATATTGTTTCAATACTTGTTGGTGTAAATGATGTTCACAATGCGACACCTGATGAGTATGAGGAACGTTATTGTAAAGTTCTTACCGCAATACGCGAAAGAACTAATGCAAAAATAATGTTGTTAGAGCCGTTTGTTTTTCCTGTTAATAATATGGAATCAGTTCTTCATGTGGATTTGGATTCTATGATTAGAAGAGTACGCAAACTTGCGCGTGAATTTGCTGAAGCACTTGTTCCAACCGATGGCTTATTAGCTTCTGCCTATAATAACGAGGATCCAACACTTTATTCCAGAGACGGTGTTCATCCTACTGAATATTGTGCAGAATATATAGGCCGTGTTTATGCCGACTACATTTCGGATATAATTCGCAGTATGTTATAAGTATAAAAGTTATTTTGCATATTAAAATTTGGAGTAAAATATGGCTATTTATCACTCTTCTTTTGGAACACCCGAAAAAATTATTCCTACTTTTTTAAACAAAATAAATACAGAAAAAAATTACGATACCGTAACAAAAATAAAGGCTATTCTTTTTAAAGAAACAAATCGTGGCTGCCGATTATCTATTCCACTAAAAAACGAAAAAATATATGGCTTTGGATTGCAGTTAAAATCATTTTTGCATAATGGTAAGATGAGACATATAAAACCAAATGCCGACCCTAACGCGGATAATGGCGAAAGTCATGCACCGGTACCTTTTTTTGTTACTGATGAAGGTTATGGTATATATATAGATACATTGCGGCATCTTTCTTTTTACTGTAATCGTAAAGTTCCTGGCGGTAAAGCAAACAAATCAAATTTTGTTCATACAAACACTGAATCTTTATATGCTGTGCGTGATTATGATTATAGTGAAATGGTTGTTGATATTCCGGTTGCAAAAGGAATAGATGTATATTTGTTTACCGGCGAATCTATTTTGGATATTGTAAGTCAGTATAACATATTTAGCGGTGGCGGATGTATGCCTCCCCTTTGGGGACTGGGTAACTTTTATCGTTGTTGTGCGACATTTGATCAGTCGCAGATTTTGGATTTTGCTAATCAATTCAATAAAGATAAAATGCCAATTACCGTTATAGGATTAGAACCCGGATGGCACACTCATGCGTATTCCTGCACATATGTGTGGAACAAAGAAAGGTATCCCGAACATAAAAAAATGCTTGATGTTTTAAAAGAGATGGGATATCATGTTAATCTTTGGGAACATGCTTTTGTACATCCTGATTCTCCTTTATACGACGAACTTATAAAATATAGCGGCGATTATGTTGTATGGGAAGGATTGGTTCCGGATTTTTCTATAGAGGATGCATCAAAAAAATTTGCTGCATACCATAAAAATATAATTGACGAAGGTATTTGCGGATTTAAACTTGACGAATGTGATGACAGTGATATAACCGGAGGGTGGAGTTTTCCTATTGCAACCGAATTTCCATCTGGCATGGATGGAGAACAATATCACAGCATGTTTGGTCAATTATATTCTAAAACAATAGAGTCGGCATTTGATAATAGGCGTACTTATGGTCTTGTGCGTAATCTTGGCAGTTTGGCTGCACCACTTCCATTTGTATTATATAGCGACCTTTATAATCATAAAGACTTTTTAAATGGGGTTGTAAACTCAGGATTCAGCGGCCTTTTATGGTCGCCTGAGGTGCGCGAGGCAGTTAGTAAAGAGGATTTGATTCGAAGGGTTCAGCTTACTGTTTTTAGTGCTCAAAGTCAAATAAACGCATGGTATTTAAAAGATATGCCTTGGAACAATTGGAATGCAATAGAAGATATAAGAAAACTTCTTGAATTAAGAATAGCATTGATACCTTACCTTTATGAAGCGTTTTATAAGTATAAGACAGTAGGTGTCCCACCAATAAGGGCATTAGTTTGCGATTATACTATACTATAGGCAAATAAACATTTTATTTTATGTGACTGCGCTCAGCGCACCTTTAGATATCAGAGATAAACGGAGG
>CALXWE010000020.1 GCA_944392295.1 uncultured Alphaproteobacteria bacterium | reverse complement strand
ACTCTAAAGCGATGTTCAAATATAAGCTTAATAAGCAGGCCGAACAACTTAATACCGTTATTAATGCCGTGGCTCGTTATAAAAATTCTTTTTCAGCAGAATTTCGTGGACATAACATTACATCTTATTTTATAAAATTGGGCGAAATTCCTACTGAAATGATTGGTAAAGATAGTGATTTTATTAAAGATTCTTTCGGCAATAGTTGGCAGATATATTATTTGTATGATGCACAAAGTGGAATAGGAAGTATGAATTTAGCCTTTTCATCAGAACTTTTTACCACAAAAAGCGGTAATGCTCTGGAAATTTGCCGAGCCATATTATTAACTGCTAAAGAAAACAGTTCTAGTATTGCTAATATCGGAACTTTGAGCGGATATCAACAAGATGACCAAATATCGGAAAAACTTGTTGGAGACCAGTACTGTTCGGTAAATAATAATTGCTTACGCAATATATCGTTAGATGAAATTTACAATATTTGCACCAAACATATCGGCAAACAATCTGTCGAATTTAAAATTGAATGGAGAATCTAGCATCTTGTATCAAAAACCATATATACTAAAAGCGCCCCTTTAAAAGAGGCGCTTTAATGTTATTTATTTTGAAAATCTAGCTGTTTAATATGGCAAGAATTTCATCCCTGCTGCCGGCTTGACGAAGTTTTTCGCAGACATCAGGATTTTTGAGTACTCGCGATACCATGGCTAACGCCGTTAAATGATCCGCTCCGCTGTTTTCAGGTGAAATCAGCAAAAAGACCAAATCTACCGGCTTACCGTCTACCGCATTAAAGTCTATCGGTTGTGCAAGACGGGCAAATGTTGCTACTACCTTGTCTAAACCTTCAATGCGTGCGTGCGGAAATGCCGCCCCGTTGCCGTAACCGGTGGAGCCTAAGTTTTCACGCTCCCATACAGAATCGGCCGCTACTCGCTCATCAACTCCGGCTACTTCTGCCGCTTTTGCCGATAACTCTTGCAAAAGCTGCTTCTTGTTGTTAGCCTTTAAATCTACAAATACACTGTCTCGCGACAAAATTTCAGAGATTTTCATTGGTTCTTTATCCTTCCGCTTATTTATCGGATTTCGGTTCTACCCAACCAATATTACCGTCTTTACGACGATATACCATGCTGATATGATTGTTGGCACTGTTTCTGAACATTAATGCACATTCATTACCTAAGTCCATGTACATAACAGCTTCACTTACCGTACATACAGGTATGTTAGCATCGGTTTCGGCAATTGTAATCGGCGCATCAACATCTACATCCAATTCATCTTCTGTTTCATGCAACGGCAATACTGCTTGATATGCTAATTCTGCTAAACCTATCTTGCTCTTGTGATCACTTAATTTATTTTTATTGCGGCGCAGACGGGTAGCTATATGCTCATTGGCATTGTCAAATGCAGAGTACGGATCTCCGGCACTGCCTGTGCCTTTTAATATCATGTTCTTGGCAGGATGTACCGTTACTTCGGCATTGAAATCTTCTCCCTCTTTGGAAAAGGCTACGGAGCAACTTATCGGAGCATTGAAATATTTATTTACTGAATTTTCTATTCCTTCTTCAACATGTTTACGTAATCTGTCACCAATATCTACTTGTTTGCCTGTTAATGTAATTTTCATAATTTTTCCTCGTATATATTTAATTAATACCCGAATTAGACTTTTATTTTATTTCACTTTGCAAAATATATCAACCTTATTTTATACAATAGTCCATACATTTTGCCTTATAACCCTCTTATTGTACACCTAATTTATTGCCGCTTTATTAATCTTACATCGAAAAATTGTCGCCAAGGTATACTTTTCGAACTTCTTTGCTGGCTACTATCTCTTCAGGTGTTCCCTCCATTAATACCGTACCTCCGTGCAAAATATATGCCCTGTCTATAATATCTAATGTTTCTCTTACGTTGTGATCGGTTATCAAAACACCTAAGCCGCGGTTCTTTAATTGCGATACTAAAGATCTAATCTCTCCAACCGCTATCGGATCAATTCCCGCTAATGGTTCATCTAATAATATGAAATCAGGATTGCTCGCTAACGCCCTTGCTATCTCTAAGCGTCTACGCTCACCGCCGGATAAAGCTATCGCCGGAGATTTTCTTAAATGCGCAATCGAAAATTCGTTTAATAACTCTTCTAGCTTGTTCTCTCTTTTACTCTCGTCTTCTTCTACTATCTCAAGTATGGCTTTTATGTTATCTTCAACGCTTAAACTTCTAAAAATAGATGCCTCCTGCGGCAAATAGCCAATGCCCATTCTTGCTCTTTTATACATCGGCATTGTAGTTATATCTTCCCCGTTAATGTGAACATCGCCATAGTCAGGTGTTATTAACCCGATAACACAATAAAAACAGGTTGTCTTACCTGCCCCGTTAGGACCTAACAAGCCTACCGCTTCTCCCCTTTTAACATGCAACGATACATTCTTTAATACCGAACGATTTTTATAGCGCTTGCCGATATTAAATATCTCTAAAACCGAATCTTCACTATTCTTTTTCATTTCTGCTCCCTTGTATGGTGCTGCCGGATATTACTCCGGATACTCGCTTGTTTGCCGAATCCATATATACTCTGCTTATTGATGTTTTTAAATTAGTTATCGCTTTGTCTCCGTAAATTACACTCCCATCTTTGGAAATAATTACGTTTTTATGAACTTCGACTTCATCTTTTAACGGATTATAAATACCATAATCCCCTTTTACAAAACCGTCTTTAGTTACAATCTTAACATTGCCGTAAGCTTCAACTTTGTTTAGATTTGGACCGACAAAAAAAGCTGTAGCCTTGTCTGCGTAAAGCGTCTCATTTTCATCAACTACTTTAACATTATCATACGCCGTTATTTGTGATATTTCACCTTTATTGAATAATGCCGAAGCTCTGTCGGCCGTCATGGTATTTTGACTGCCGACTACCTTAACATGACCTTGTGCTTCCATGTTTGATATATCTTTACCTGAAAAATATGCCTTGGCCGTATCTGCATACATCGTGTTATCGGCATTAATAACCTCTACATTACCATAGGCTTCTATATGTTCAAACTCTATCTTACCGTTGGGTTTTAAAAACGCTTTTAATCTATCCGTTTTTAGATTACTGTCTTTATCATACAGATGAACATTGTTTTCGGCTTCAACCCGATTTTCTAGACGGTAGTAGCGAACTTCTTTTTCTGCCGTCATGGTTTGGGTATCATTTAAAATTTTTGATTTTCCAACCAAAATTAAAATTTCTTGTCCTTGATTATACTTAAAAGCTTCCGACCATAATTGTCCCCACTCGCCTTGCGCATAAACATCTTTATCGCCGTTGCCAAAAGCTTTGTTAAAATCATAAAAAGCTTCTTGTGTCTTAACCGTTGTTCCGTCGCTATATACGGCCTTAACGTTGTTTTCTACCTTTAGTGTGTTGGCATTTTGATTGTAATACCCGATATCGGAGCTTACCTTTACCCGGTCATCTTTACTACCGGCCGGTAATTCTCCACGAGGATTAATAATCTTCATTAATTTTGACCCGGGAGTGGTTTCATCAACTTGGTCGGCAAATATACGGCTTACTTTATTATCTTTGTCTGTTATTGATATTTCCGTATTTTCTATGTGAAGCTTTTCGAGTTCACCTTTTTTAGGAAGAGTATCATTTAAATTGGCTACCACATCATCTTGCTTTAAAGACGGATAAAGCACCAACAAGCCGATTAATACCGCCGCTAACGACGGCATAATCAGCTTGGCGCTACGAACAAACTTCTCCTTTGAACTCAACTTATGAGCAGGTATTTCTTCAAAGGGTTTTGCTCCGTTAAAAAACTCGTCTATGCGTTTGATATCTGCCAAATTATGCAACCCCTGCACGCAAGCAATCGTGAATATGTATTACGCCTATCGGTTTTTTACCATCAACTACAAACAGGTTGGTAATACCCTTACCTGTGGTGTTCATCATTTTCAAAGCCTCAATAGCTAACGCATCGGGACTGATGGTCTTGGGGTTTTTGGTCATAACTGTTGATGCTTTTTCCAAAATTAAACCAGGCGACATCCAGCGACGTAAATCTCCGTCGGTAATAATTCCTTCCAGATTACCGTCTTTGTCTACAATACCTACACAGCCTAACATCTTGGCGGTCATTTCCATTAATACATCTTGCATAATCGTATCCTCATGTACCAATGGCATTTCGTCTCCTGAGTGCATTAAATCTGATACTCGGCGCAATATTGCTCCTAATTTTCCGCCAGGATGTCTTTGTTTATAATCTGTTTCAGAAAAACCTTTTCTTTCCATCATATCAACAGCTAAAAGGTCTCCCATTACAAGGGTTGCCGTTGTAGACGATGTCGGCGCCAAACCCAACGGACAGGCTTCTCCATCATCAGGAAGCCTTAACACCAAATCACTATTTTTACCTAAAGAACTTTGCGGATTTTTGGTTATGGCAATTAACGGTATACCAAAGCGTTTGCAATATAACAATATATCACCAAGTTCCTTGCTTTCTCCACCGTTGGAAATAGCCAAAACAACGTCATCAGTTGTGAGCATTCCCAAATCACCATGGCTGGCTTCACTTGGGTGTACAAAAAATGACGGTGTGCCCGTTGATGCAAATGTTGCGGCTATCTTACGACCGATATGTCCTGACTTGCCCATGCCGGTTACAATTACACGACCTTTGCAGCCTTCTATTAAATCAAGCGCTTTGCTTAAATTTTCATCAAGATCATTTTCCATCATCCTAAGCGCTTCAATTTCTTTATCTATTGTTCTTTTGGCGTTTGCCAAATCTTTTGCAAATTTATTGTCTTCTGACATTAAAACCTCCAAAGTGCATTTCTAAATATGTCTTAAGTTAGCTTGTTATTTGTTCCTTAGCAAGATTTTTTTGGCATTTCAACCACACTTTTATTACTTTATTTCTCCGACCAACTGCCATTGGCATCTTGCTGCCAGTAATGGAGCTCACACCCTTTGTTTTTTAACTCCTTCCAAAACATTCTGGCTTGTTGTAAATCTTGTTCATTGTTGCCGTCAAAAATATTAAAAACTCTTTCAAAAGAACTTAAATCTTCCTGATACCGTGCCCCGTCCGTTAAAAAAAGCAATGTCGCCTTATTGGGGTTGTCATCCCCTGCAGACAGCCATATCGGTTGTTCTTCGCCAAAACCGTCTTTTTTACTGCCATGGGGCAAAAAACTTTCATCGTTATACGTCCATAAAAGCGAGTTCAAAAATTCTACTCGCAATTCATTTCCTACTTTTATTTTAATCGGCTTTTTTAAAGCATATGCCTTTTCTAAAAGCTTTGGCAAAACCGCTTCTAAGGTTTGTTTTTGTAAATGATAAAAATCTACTCTGCTCATTTTATTTTCCTAACGCTGCGGAACTATTTCCACAAAATAGTTCTCCTGATTTTCACCACTTTCAAACTCTAAACGCAACGGCTCTCCGCTTAACTTAGAATCGTCAATTTGGTACTCAAGCTCATCGGCGATATATACAATCCTGCCGTTGACTTTTTTTAAAACATCTCCGTCTCGTACCCCCTTTTTAAACGCCTCACTCTCAGGCATAACATATGTTACTTTTAAATCTTGCATATTAAAGCCCAACGCAGGGTAATTTTTACCTAAATGCAGATTGTTTTCGCTGCTATCTTCCGGGGAGATAGTCATAATATCTGTCTTTTTTTCATCAGGCATTAACATAACATCGGCTTTAACGCTTTCCATATTTCCTCCGCGCCATATTTTAAGATTTACCACATCCCCTTGATGCTTTTGTGAAATCTGTAACGAAAAAGCTTTAGCCGAACCAACCGGCTGACCTTCAAGTTCAACTATTATATCCCCGACTTTAAGCTTACTTATTTTAGCAGTTTCATCATCGGCAAAAGCCAATACCGCCAAACCCGAAACTCCGCTATCCGCCTTAGCGGATTTGACCGATATACCTAGCCAACCACGCTCAACCTTACCTTTGGTTTTAAGTTCTTCAAGGACCCATTTTGCCTGATTGGAAGGTAAGGCAAAGCCAACTCCGACACTGTTGCCTATGGTAGAAAAAATAGCCGTGTTGATACCTATCAATTTACCTTCCATATCAAACATCGGTCCTCCGGAATTGCCCTGATTTATAGAAGCATCGGTTTGTAAATAATCATCATAAGGACCGCTGTCTATATCGCGCGATTTAGCTGAAATTATGCCCGCGGTTACACTGCTGCCAAGACCGAACGGATTGCCAATAGCCAACACCCAATCACCAATTTTTACCTTATCCGAATCGCCAAACTCAATTGGGAGCAATGGTTCTTGCGATGCAATCTTTATTAATGCTATGTCAGTTTTAATATCTGTCCCAATAACTCTGGCTTCATAAACTTTATTATCAAATGTAACTACCGATATTTTTTGAGCACCTTCGATTACGTGATAGTTAGTAGCAATATATCCGTCATCACTTATGGCAAAACCAGATCCTAATGCCACACGACCGTCCGCAGAAGCAAACAACAAGTCGTCTAAAACCTCAGGAGTATCTTCTGTATCTTGCTGCTTGGTAGAAATATTAACAACCGATGGCATTAACCTTTCGGCAAGCGGCGCAAAACTGGTTTGCGCCACCGCCTCGGCTGACGCTGCCACATTAACGAGAAATGCCAGTAATAAAAATTTTTTAATCATTTCTTACTTCTTGTTTTTTGTAAAATAGCGGAAGAAATCAGAATCCGGCGACAAAACAAGTGAGTTGTTTTCTTTAGCCAATGAATTACGATAAGCTTCCAATGAACGATAAAAAGCATAAAATTCGGCATCAATGCTTGCTGCATCGTTCCAAATTTGTGTAGCCTCTTTATCGCCTTCACCGCGAATGATTTGAGCTTGTTTTTCGGCTTCGGCGATAATTATAGTTCTTTCCTTATCTGCCGTAGAGCGAATCTGCTGTGCAATTTGCTGACCTTGAGCTCTGAACTCTTTGGCATCTCGATCGCGCTCGGCTTTCATTCGGTCATTGATAGCCTGCAACACCTCAATCGGCAAATCGGCACGGCGAATCCTTACTTCGGCTACATCTACACCGATTTGTTCTGCGTCTTTTTTAACAGCTCCGCTTATAGATGCCATAATTTCAGAACGCTCTCCTGATAATAATTCTTGTAAGGTTACTCGTCCTAAAACTTTACGCACCGATGAATTAACAATCTCCTCAAGCTTGCTTCGAGCTTGAAGCTCGGTCCTAACCGTTTGATAAAACTTTAACGGATCAACTATGCGATATCGCGTAAAACTATCGACATCCAAACGCTTTTTATCATTTAACACAACTTCTTGCGCCGGAGGATCTAAATTTAACAAGCGTTTATCGTAAAGTACTACGTTTTGGATAAAGGGGATTTTTATCTTAAGTCCAGGATCTTTAACCAACCGAACCGGCTCACCAAATTGTAATACTATGGCTTGTTCTGCCTGAGTTACCACATATAATGATGAATTTAATACTACAAAAGCAGCAACCAATATTATTAACAAAGGAATATTATATTTTTTCATTATCTTTCTCCTTATTTACTTATCGGTAATACCGGTAATACGTTAGATCCTTTTGATGAAGGGTCTATAATGGTTGTGTTTGATTTGGAAAGAACATCTTCCATCGTTTCAAGGTACAACCTTTCAGCCGTTACTTTTTTGCCTTGTTTATAAGCATCATAAACCGACAAGAAACGATTGGCATCTCCTTTGGCCTTATTTACAACTGCTTCTTTATAAGCTTCGGCATCCTGCAAGCGCTTAACCGCCTCACCTTTTGCTTTAGGTAATACCTCGTTACGATAAGCTTCTGCCTCGTTTTTAAATCTTTCCATATCAGCTTTAGCTCTTTGAACTTCATTAAACGCATCTACTACCTGCTTTGGAGGATCGGCTTTTTGCAATTTAACACGGACAATGGTTATACCGGAGCCGAAATCGTCTAATAACTTTTGCAATTCAGCTTTGGTCTCATCTTCAACCTTACCACGGTCTCCGGTGATAATGGATTGCATTTGCGATTGTCCGACAATCTCTCTTAACACAGATTGCGCCGCAACTTTAACCGTAATATCCGGACTTCTGATATTAAATAGATAATCTTTAGCATCTTTAATCTTCCAGACTACCGTTAAATTAATATCTACAATATTTTCATCACCGGTTAACATATGACTGTCGGTAAATGAATTAAGTGCCGTACTGGCTTGATTGTTGTTATAATAACGAGATTGCATATTGTTATTTTCAACAACACCCAAGTTGATACTGCGCTCTTGAGTTACGTTAACTTTAATCACCGCTTCTATAGGATTTGGCAAATGATAATGCAAGCCGGCATCCGTGGTATCAATATATTTACCAAAACGCAATACTACGCCCTGTTCGCTGGGTTGTACTTGATAAAACCCTGAAGCCAACCACAATAAAGCCAAAACTCCGATAATAAGTTTTATCGGTAACTTGAAGTCGTTTTTAATATTAGACATTTTAGCAATGCGAATCGGGTCTGCATTAAAGCGTTTATGCACAGCTTCACCGCTTACATCAGGTGTTTCGGGCGGTAAATCGGTTTCCCACGGGTTGTTTTTTTGAGCCATATTTATACCTCTTATTAAAGTTATTTGCCTCTTAATTTTTAAAAAAGGCGTTTACATCTTCAAATAAAATAATATAAATATGGCTTAAACACAATTACACTTATAACAATATCCACATATGAGGATGGATTATGACAGAAGAAGAAATCGTACAAAAGTACTTTGATAAGCAAGATATTGAAAGCGTTAAAAACTTTAACGGACGCTTGATTGTTACCTTGAAAAATATTGATGAGCAAGCCGCCAAAGCTCAAGAGTTAAAACAAGAATTAAGCGGTATTGACGGAGTTAAAAAGGTAAGTATTGTTTTTACAAAAGAGGCTAAAACCCAAGGAGTTACGCCGGAAATTGAAAAATGGAAATTAAACGGAGTTAAACATATTATCGGGGTAGCTTCCGGCAAGGGCGGCGTCGGAAAATCAACAACTTCGGTTAATCTGGCTTTGGCTTTAGCTAATCAAAACAAAAAAGTGGCAATTTTTGATGCCGATATTTACGGACCGTCCATTCCTACCATGTTGGGTTTTGAAAACACTCCGCCGGTTTCATATGACGGAAAACTTTTTGAGCCGTTCCAAAATTTTGGGGTTAAAGCCATGTCCATCGGCTCGCTCATCGGACGCGACACACCTCTTATTTGGCGCGGTGCCAAGGCTTGCGGAGCGATTGAACAACTGCTGACCGAAACCAACTGGGGCGAAATTGATTTTATGGTAATTGATATGCCTCCGGGAACCGGCGATATTCAACTCACTCTATCGCAACGGATTGATTTTTCAGGCATTGTCATTGTTTCTACCCCGCAGGATATTGCCTTAATTGATGCCATAAAAGGGATTAATATGTTCAAAAAAATCGGTATTAAAATTTTGGGCATTGTAGAAAATATGAGCTACTATATTTGCGAAAAATGCGGACATAGAGCGGATATTTTCGGTCATGAAGGGGCTAAAAAAACTGCCGAGAGCATGGGCGAAACTTTTTTGGGTGAAATTCCGCTGCACTTGGAAATCAGACAAACTTCCGATAACGGCACACCGATTGTGGCTGCCGACCCGGATAGCCCGCATACTTTGGCTTACGAGCAAATCGCCAAAAAGATTATTGCCATGCTGGAATAACCTGCTTTAGACAAAATGCTTGACTGCTTTATGACTTTATAGTAGTCTCCTATTATAAACTAAATATTTATGAATTACATTATTATCGAAACTACCGTATCCTCTGCGGTTAAAACCAAGCACGGGTACAAATTAAAAACAAAAGAAGGCAAGTATTACCTAAGATTTCGTTACCTGAATGGCAGAAAAATAAAACCCGGTGATAAGGTTGCCATTTATTTAGACCTCTTTAAATCAATTAAAGGGGTAATGTTGAACGGCAAGTGGCTGTTTAACAAAACCGAAAAACGAAAAAGCTTTTCGGAATCGTGGAAGTCGTATTCGCTGTTGGCGTTGGAGACACCTATGACAGATGATCCGAATTGTAACTATCCTTTCACCTTGCCGATGGGATAGCATAATGCCGACATCCTTTTCTCGCCAGGAGTATATCCTCGCCGAGATGCAGAATTTAAACCCCCTCGTTACCTATGTAATGACGGGGTTTTTATTTTATTCCCCGTTAACCATAAAAAATAATTGACATATTTAATATGTATTGATATATCTATATATAGATATTGATATATATTATATATTTTATATAGGGAGGGAATATGAAAAAATATCTGTTCGCAATTTTATTCGCATTTTGTTTTTTAATTACCGCTAATACCGCTCAGGCTAAAAAAGAAGTTGTAATTTTTTCTCAACCTTGTCAATTTTGTGAAAAAATGAAAGAGGCTCTAAACAACGGCATTATTGCTGCCAACCCCGACATTGAATTTACCATTTTAGATATTCAAGACGAAAAAAATTACCGTCTGTTAAATACTTTTGCCGCCAACTACGGTCTGAGCGGAAATATAGGGCTGCCGATACTGTTTATAGGTGAAAATTATATGATGGGATGGGGACCGAATGCACCGCAAGAGTTGCAAAATTATATCGAGATTTTCAAAAAAGAAACTATCACCCGCATACCTACAAAAGTAATGCTGCAACAATAGCTTTTAAGTTAAATTAAACCCCGCTTAATTAAGCGGGGTTTAATTTTTATTTCTTTTCAAATTTTAATGATAAATTATTCGGACCGGTTAAGGTTAACGTTTTACCTTGCAAGCTATATCCGTTTACTTTGGATAAATCTTGTAAATAGGTGCTTTCAACCTTCATTAACGGTTCGGGACCTGCCATCATGGTAGAACCGGCCGGACCAAACTTAATGGTATTATCCGTTTTGGTAAAAGAGCCGAAATAGTTGTTTACTGCAGCTTTACCGAAAAAGCGTTCGCCTTCAAATCCGATAGTTATTTCAGCATTCTCCGGCGCGTTTGACATAACATATTCACCATCTAACGAAACCGGCTTTTCGCTACATGCAAATAAACCTAACACAGCAAATAAAGATAACAATTTTTTCATGATTTTTTCCTTTCTTTACAAAATTTAATCCGTTTCTTTTATTCTTTCAATATCGGCGCCGACGCCTCTTAATTTTTCTTCCAATTTTTCATAGCCGCGGTCCAAGTGATATACACGGTTAACTATGGTTTCACCATCAGCAACCAGACCTGCTAAAACAAGGGCAAAAGACGCTCTTAAATCGGTTGCCATAACCGGAGCCCCAGATAACTTTTTAACACCTCTGACAATAGCTGAAGCATAACCGTGAATATTAATATTGGCTCCCATACGCATTAATTCTGGCACGTGCATAAAGCGGTTTTCCCAAATATTTTCAGTAACCAGTGATGCTCCGGGGACAACTGTCATCAAGGCCATAAACTGAGCTTGTAAATCGGTTGGGAATCCGGGATAATAATCAGTCATAATATCTTGACCCTGCATCAATGCATTACGTGCGTCAACAATTATACTATCCGGCTTTTCGGTAATTTTTATATCCATCGCACGCAAAATATTTAAAGGTGTTTGTAAATGTTCGGCTTTAGCATTAATCAGTTCAATACGACCTTTGGTAATGGCTGCGGCAACGGCATATGAACCAGCTTCAATACGGTCAGGGATTACGCTATGTTCGGCGCCGTGCAAACTTTTAACTCCTTCAATGGTTAAAATAGAGGTGTTCTTACCTTCAATTTTAGCCCCCATATCCGTTAATAAATCTATTAAATCGGCAATTTCCGGCTCCTTGGCAGCATTTTCAATGCGGGTTTGACCTTTAGCTAAAACCGCCGCCATCAAAATATTGCAAGTAGCTCCTACCGATGCTTTCGGAAAAATAATATTCGCTCCTTTTAAGCCTTTCGGAGCATCTGCCACAACGTAACCGTTTTTAATTTCAATTTGCGCTCCCATTTGCTCCAATGAACTTAAGTGAATATCCATTGGACGGGCGCCTATAGCACAACCTCCGGGTAATGATAATTCGACATGACCTTCACGCGTTAAAATAGGTCCTAAAACGTAATATGAAGCACGCATTTTACGAACATAATCGTAAGGAGCCACAAGACTTGCAAACTTTTTAGTTTGATAAGTATATGTTTTAGATTCGTGTTTACCGGTTTTGTCATCGGTTTCGGTAATTTCCGTACCTAATTGTGCCAACAGTAAATTTAGGGATTTAATATCCGATAAAATCGGCATATTGGTAAGGGTTACGGTATCTTTGGTAAGTAAACTCGCGCAAATTAACGGTAAAGCCGCATTTTTTGCACCACTTATATATATTTTACCGTTAAGCTGGTTACCGCCTCTAATTTTAATCTTGTCCATTTTTAAGTTCCTTAGATTTTTTTAAGTTTTCACGTTCTTGTTGTTGCTTTTTACGTTTTTCCAAATTTTTAAGTAAAGCTTTGGCTTCTTTTTCAAAACGAATCTCTTTATTGCTTTTGGCTTTGGTCATACTATTTTGCCTCACTAATTTTAATGATATGCTGTAAGCTAACTCATTTTACCATATATTTAAACATTTATTTCCGTTAATTAACAGCTCATAATCTGTTGATTTACGATAATCTGCATTGTCTAAATTTTTGAAAAAACGGCAATAATAAAAAATATTGAAAAACTTTGAAAAAAACTCTTGCTTTTTATTTTTGATATGCTATTAAATAGCTCATCGCAGTTATGCGGGTATAGCTCAGGGGTAGAGCGCAACCTTGCCAAGGTTGATGTCGTGGGTCCGAATCCCATTGCCCGCTCCATTAAAACAAAAAGCACTCTTAATTGAGTGCTTTTTTTTGGTTTAAGGGTTAGCGGCAACGGATGAGGAGCCACGAAAAAGTGGGTCCGACTACAAGGCAAAGGCAGACGCGAGTATGCCGGTCAGCTTGCTGATTGCCGCAGTGAACGCAGCCTTTTAGGCGTAGTAATCCCATTGCCCGCTCCATTAA
>CALXWE010000019.1 GCA_944392295.1 uncultured Alphaproteobacteria bacterium | reverse complement strand
ATACTATTTTCTCTAGCATGCCGCCTGTATATCCTCTTTCTTATCTACTCTGTTTTATAACTCCAACAAGCTCGCTTTATCAGCTCCCCGTCGGTGAGACTGCTTATAGATTATCCTTTATCCATTGTCAACACCTTTTTTTATATTTTTTTACTTTTTTTACACTTTTTTCTAACTTGTTGTTTTTGGCAACTCTTTTTTGCTCATTATTTTATACACCGATACTTATTTATATATTATGTCCTGTGATAAAACCGAATCTTTACTGTATATTACTGCACATTTTACACTCTTTGACCCTTTTTGTTAACTTTTATCTTGCAAGCTCAAAATACTTAAGTATTATAAACGTTGTATATATTAATTTTTTATAGGAGGCTAAAATACCAATAGAAACGAATCGTGCGCCAGTACGCGACGGCGACGGACCGCGCATTAACGATGCCATTAAGGCTAAACAGGTCAGACTTATTGATGCCGAAGGTGAAAATCGAGGCATTGTTACCATTTCCGAAGCTCTGCAAATTGCCGATGAAGCCGGACTCGATTTAATCGAAATCTCTCCGCAAGCTAATCCGCCCGTTTGCAAGGTCTTAGATTACGGCAAATATAAGTATGAAGTTCAAAAACGTAAAAACGAAGCCAAGAAAAATCAGAAAGTCGTCAATATTAAAGAGCTTAAAATAAGACCTGCTATTGATACGCACGATTATGATGTTAAAATTAAACAAGCTAAAAAATTTTTATCTCAAGGCGATAAAGTTAAATTTACCATGCGCTTTAAAGGTCGTGAGTTGAGCGCTAATGATATGGGCTCTGAAATATTAAATAAGATTATTGATGATTTGGATATCGTCGGCAAAGTAGATTCGGCTCCTAAACTCGAGGGGCGGCAGATGTCGATGATTATCTCTCCTGAAAAATAAAAGCGACAGTCAACCAAAATCGGGGCTTATTTTTAAGCCCCGATTTTTTTGTTTGCTTAATATTTTTCCATTATCGGCTTGAGGAGCTTTACTGCCTTGGCATATACTCCCCTTTTGAAAAATACTATCTCTTTTACAGAATCGTCAATCTCCGCCCAACGCCACGCCTTAAACTCCGGCTCGGCTGTTGCCAGATTGATTTCCGAATCGTCTCCCTCAAAATAAAGCAGACTCCAATGCATATCTTGCCCTAAGCTTTCTATACCTTTGCTGTGTAATTTCTTTTTAACAAAATCGGGAAAATGATACCTGAAAAAACCTTCTTGGGTATATATCGGCTTAACAGAACGAATCGACGTTTCTTCTTCAAGCTCACGAACTGCCGCCTCTAAAGCTGTTTCCCCTTCATTTATTCCTCCTTGCGGAAACTGCCAACGCAAACTACTTTGATCTTTGCGGGCACAAAGCAATACCTTTTTATCTTTATTAAAAACTATTATGCCCGCACAACGCCGATAATCCGACATTATTTTGCCTCCGCGGTTTTATCAGATTCCGTTTCCGGCTCTTGCTCACGAACTTCACCTTGCTGTCCATACAAACTCAAGGCTTTTACCAAATCAAGCGCTCTTGACAACTGGTAATCTTCTATTTGCTCATCTTTTACCGTATCTTCATCGGCTTGAGATTTTTTACCGTTATCTTTGGCATCTTCTTCGTTTTTAAGAGCTCCTTTTAATTCCGACTCAGTAATGTTTAAACCGTAATTTTCCAAAAGTTCCACTTTTGCCGGTTTAACATCTATATCCGGCTCAATACCTTTGGCCTGAATAGACCGACCGGAAGGAGTATAATAACGCGCCGTCGTAATTCGCATTGCTCCATATTCTCCCAGCGGTATTACCGTTTGTACAGAACCTTTACCAAAAGATTTTTCACCGATAACTACCGCCCGATGATGGTCTTGCAAAGCTCCTGCTAAAATCTCGGAAGCCGATGCCGAACCTCCGTTAATAATTACGACTATCGGCAAGCCTTTGGCTATGTCTCCTTCAGTTGCCGTATATTTTACCGTATCTTCTTCATTGCGAGAACGCGTCGATACTATCTCTCCTTTATCCAAAAATAAATCTGATACCTCTACGGCCTGATCCAATAAACCTCCGGGGTTGTTTCTTACATCAATAACAATACCGGCAAGCTTTCCTTTTAATTTCTTTTGTGCATTTGCTACTGCTTTGGATACTTCTTTATCGTTTTCTTCCGCAAAAGACGATATACGAATGTATAAAATATTATCGTCTTTAATTTCCGTTTTAACCGATTTGATTTTTATTTCTTCTCTCTTTAATGTAACATCAAATGGCTTGGTATTAGCTCTGCGAATCGAAAGCTTAATTTTAGTACCGATTTTACCACGCATCTTACTTACAGCTTCATTGAGATTAAGGCCGATTACCGTCTCTCCGTCTATGTGTGTAATATAGTCGCCAGCCTTAATTCCGGCTTTGGCCGCCGGGGTATCATCTATCGGAGATATTACCAGCACCAAACCGTTATCCATGGTTACTTCTATACCTAAACCACCAAACTTGCCTTTGGTTTGTTCATTCATATACGCAAAACTCTTGTTATCCAAATAACTGCTGTGTGGGTCAAGCGATGTTAACATTCCGTTGATGGCAGATTCTATCAATTTTTGATCGGTAACATCTTCAACGTATGTAGCCTTTGCCCTTTCCATAACTTCACCGAATAAATTTAACATTTCGTACGTATCCGGCTCTTTTTCCTTTTTTGCCGCCGCAATCGCTATACTACCGCTCATAACTACAATTACTGCACTTAATACCAATTTCTTTAGCATCGTTTTATTCCCGTTAAAAATCGTTTACCTAATTTCCAAACCATGGAGCCGGATTTACCGGCTTTTGATTTTTACGTATCTCTACGTACAACTTGGCAGAATCGCCGTCAGGCATGGTCCCAACCGGTTCTCCGGCCAATACCATCTGACCGATTTGCGTATCTACCGAACCCATTCCTGCTAATAGCGAAATGTAATCGTTTCCGTGTTCTATAATAATTAAATTTCCATACCCCTTAAACGGACCGGAAAATATTACCGAACCGTCATAGGGAGATATAACTTGCGCCGAGCCCCGCGTTTTAATTACCAAACCCTTAGACGTTACTCCTCTTGAAAGCTCTTGTCCGTATGAGGTTACAACCTCTCCTCTTACGGGGCGGATTAAGCTTCCTTTAGCTCTGGCAAAGTTTACGCTTTCTTTTATACTCTGCGGTTTTATATTTATCAAGTCTACTGTTTCCATATCTGACGAGCTTGAACTTTCTTCATATAAACTTCCGTCTTCCATACGCAGTCCTGAGCCTTTCCCTTGTTCTAGCCTACGCTTTTGTTCGGCCTCCAAGCGTTTTTGTTCAGCCCTTTCTTTAGCTGCTCTCTTTATTTCTTCGGCACGACGACGTTTGATTTCTTTGTCATGTTCCAGCTTTTCCATTAAATCACGTAAATCTGAAGCCTCAGATGCTAACTTGGCCGCCTCTTCCTGAACTTTTTTACTTTCTCCTTCTATTTTCTTACGAACTCGCGCCTTTTCGGCAGACATCTTCTTCATATTCAGTTGTTGCTTCTCTAATGATTGCTTTTGTTTGGCTACTTCTTGTAATTTTTTTTCTATCTGTCTTTTTTGTTCGCTTATCTTTGCCAAGTCGTTTTTTATATTATCGGCGCGCTCTTTTAAAAACGGCACGCTCTCTCTTAATAAAATTGCGCTTCTTACCGTATCTGCCGGAGACATGGGTTGTATCAATAACGCCTCCGTAGGGTGCAAAGCCAGATTTTCAAGAGACGCCAATGTGCCGGCTAAATTTTTATATTCTTTATTGAACGCCTCTTCGGTAACTTTTAACTTGTTTTCCAAGAGTTTTAACTCTTCTTCCATACGAGTTGCTTTTTCTTCATCATCTTGCAACTTTTTAGCCGCCGATATCATCTCTTTGTTTATTTTTGCCAACTCTAAGCTCAACTGTATAGCCTCGGCCTGCAGGCGTTTATGTTCCATCTTGCGGGCTTTGGCCTTTTCTTCGGCTGCCAATACTTCGTCCGATGATACTTCTGCGGCATATACCGAGCCTACCGTAATTAAATACAGTCCTAACCCGATATATGCCGCAAGCTTTATCATATTTTTATTTTTCCAGTAACGATTTACCGGTCATCTCTTTGGGTTGCTTAATACCCAGCAAATCAAGCAATGTCGGTGAAACATCAGCTAATCTGCCGTCTTTTAACCCTTTAACCGTTGACGGCGCATTGTACAATACGGCTCTTACTTTGCCGACCGTATGTGCCGTATAAGGTTCGCCGGTCTTTTCATCTACCATTTTTTCAACGTTGCCGTGGTCTGCCGTTACCAGCAATACTCCGTTTACGTCTTTAATGGCTTTCATAACCTTGCCTAAGCAATCATCAACTGCCGCAACCGCCTTTAAGGCTGCCGGCATTACTCCCGTGTGGCCGACCATGTCGCCGTTGGCAAAGTTACAGATGATTACATCAAACTTTTGCTTTTCAATAGCATCTGTCAAAGCTTCGGTTACTTCATAAACACTCATTTCCGGTTTTAAATCGTATGTCGCAACTTTAGGACTCGGAATTAAAATACGACTCTCGCCCTTAAATTCTCTTTCTTCACCACCGTTAAAGAAAAATGTTACGTGAGCATATTTTTCGGTTTCGGCAATACGTAATTGCGTCAAACCGTGTTCGGAAACAACCTCGCCGAAAATGTTTGTTAAAGCTTCCGGCGCAAATAATGTTTTCATAAAGCGGTTGTGGTCAACCGAATATTCGGCCATACCTACCGAAATTACAAAGTTAACCGTTTTAGCTCTGGTAAAGCCGGTAAATTCCTTATCAGATAAAGCATACAATATTTCTCTTGCTCTGTCGGCTCTGAAGTTTGCCATTAAAACGGCATCACCGTCGCTGGCGCCTTCATAATCACCGATTACGCACGGAACGACAAACTCATCGGTAACACCTGCTGCATAGCTTGCTTCAATCGCCTCTTTTACACTGCCGTAGCGTTTGCCGGTTGCCGAAACAATGTTGTTATATGCTGCTTCAACTCTATCCCATCTTTTATCTCTGTCCATGGCATAAAAACGACCCGACAACGTGCAGATTTTTACACCCTTCATATCTTTAACAGACGTTTCAAACTCTTCCAAAAATTCGGCAGCCGATGACGGAGGGGTGTCTCTGCCGTCTAAAAAGGCATGAACATCAACTTTAATTCCGTTGTTGCTTAATATTTTGGCCAGCGCTACAATGTGATTTTGGTGTGAGTGAACGCCGCCGGGAGACATTAACCCCATTAAATGGCAAACACCGCCGTTTTGCTTTAATTTATCTATCAATTCTAGCAATACCGGGTTTTTATCAAGCTCTTTATCGGCTATGGCTTTATCTATCTTAGGCAAATCTTGCATTACGACCCTGCCGGCTCCTAAGTTCATGTGTCCGACTTCAGAATTTCCCATCTGTCCTGCCGGCAGACCTACATCCAAACCAGATGTCTCTACAAAACAGTGCGGGCAGCTTTCTAACAATTTATGCCAGTTCGGCGTATGTCCTTGTTCAATGGCGTTATCACTTGTGATTTTATCGCGATAACCCCATCCGTCCAAAATTAATAACATTACAGGTTTTTGCATTTTTATTTCCTCTGTTCCTTATTTTTAAACTTCACTTATTATATATAATAAATACAAACTTAAAAGTACTATTTTTATCAAATATTTTTTTTGTGAAAAGTTTTGCGTTGACATAACTATTACAAAAATTTATCTTAACTCCAGTTGTTAATAAAGGATATACCATGAGCCGCAAAGCCGCCGTATGCTTATTGTTGTTTTTGTTCCCGCTTAATGCTTTTGCTGACGGGCTTGTTTATGAATACGGAGCTTCTTCCAGAGCTCTGGGCGGTTATTTCTACCCTAAAGAAAAAGTTTATCATGACCAAAATCGAGCTCACGCTCCCGTATTTGGCAACATCAACGGCAGCATAACTTACAACTTTTCCTATACAACTTCATTGAAACTCGCTACCGAACTGGAAGCTAAAGCATCGTCTCATCTTGATAACTTGAATCAAGGACAATGGGGAGAAGAGGTGTTTACTAAGTTTTCTTCCTCCTTTGGTGATTTTTATATCGGACAAATGGAAAATCCGGCTGCTATGCTCGGAGTTACAAAGCCTAATCTTTCCGTATGGCAGATAACACCTTTGGAAGTTACCGATTTTACAGGCTCTACCAACTGGAGACAGCATAACCGCACCAAATATTACAACACTCTTACCTCAACGCTTATTAATACCGATGGCAGCTCGTTTAAGATTTCTTACTTAACTCCTGAAATAAACGGCACTACTTTAGCAGTCGGCTTTACTCCGGAAAATAATGCTAATGATGGGCTTACCAGCAAGTTTTCCCCATACTACGGAAAATCTGCATACCAGATTGCCCTTTATAATTACCACGATTTTGACACCGTGCAAACCGAAGTTTATGCCGCATTTGCCGACTTTGATAAAAGCCACCGCGAATATGGTGCAGGTTTTTCGATTTACCGTAAAGGATTAACTCTGTTCTCTTCTTTTCGGCAAACTGAAACCTCTTCCTCCGATTATAAAATTACTACAACCGATACATCTAAAAATACGTTGGCTTATTTTGATGCTTTTCGTAACGGTTTTGCATTTAATGCCGGCTTATCATATGAGTTTGCCTTTTTAACCTCAACTCTTACTTATTTCGAATCGAAAGCCGACAATGTTGATATGCGAAATCGTATAATAACCTTGCACAACAGCATTAAGCCATACAAACATTTAGGATTTTACCTCGGTGCCGGTTTTGCCGATTTGGAAAATGAAATCGATGGCAACGCCAAAGGACCGTTTGCCTACGCCGGTATTGAACTTACTTTTTAGGAGAATATTATGCCGAATTTACGCCTTGTTTCCGATAATCAGTTGTTTTTTGAAGATTTAGTATGGCAAATTAATCGCTATGCTCCGGAATATCTTATTAATAGCGAATCGGCAGCGCCGGATATTATAATCATTGATGAAAATACTTCCTTATTGCCGTCGATAAAAACTCAATATCCGCAAACTCCTATTTTGGTTTTATTGAAGCAAAGCGATGAAAAATTAAAAGAAAATAATTTTATAAAATACGAAAATAAGCCCCTCGTCCTTAATGATTTTATCAACAAATTGCGCTCTTTTATCAATCTGGCCTTTAACTCCAATGACGGAGTCCTCAAATTTAACAAATACTGCCTGCACCCTTTAAACAAAGAAATTGTAAATTTACGCAACAAAGAAACCGTTAAACTTACCGAAAAAGAAGTTGCCATTATTCAGTATCTTTACAAAATTAAAGATAGAATCGTTACCAAAACCGAACTTTTGCAACAAGTTTGGGGATACAGCCCCGAGGTTACCACTCATACTATTGAAACTCATATTTACCGCTTAAGACAAAAAGTTGAGCACGATGATATCAGTGCCCAACTTATTGTAACCGAAGACGGTGGTTATATTCTTAAACGCTAAAAAATCTACCTTATCTGGCACCGACCAGCGACAGCGATGAAATAGTATCACCCATACCGACCAGAGTAAGCGGTTTTTCTATTAAAATCGTCGGTACTACAATTAAATCCCATCCGCGATAGCGACCTATGCCGGTTTGGGCTAAATCATTTTGACCGGTTGCCCATGCTAAGCTATCCGCCTCTATTAAACCAACATCTGATACCTCTTTGCCGTGAGCCCACAGTAAATCGTCAATGCTTCCCGTGCCGGCTTTGGCCGCGGCAATGGTTGCTGCCGTCATCATTCCTCTCAAATTAGCTTCAGGTGTAATCTTAAAGCCTTTATCCTGCAATGTTAAGTATAATCCGAACATATGCAGCTGAATGCGGGCTACCTTGGTTTTTTCTTTAATCTTTACAATTCCGGCAAATAAATTTTCGGAAGTGGTTATCTCTTGACACTTTTTAGCCAGCTCCTCTTCGCCGATTACTTCCAAAATATCTATAGTCTCTCGCTCGTTAATACCTATCGAATCCATTAACGGCGCAACTTTATCAATTATAGCTTTGCGGATAACTTTATCTTGCGTGGAGGCTACCTCAAGATGAAAAACCGTATCAGGCGATTGTTCTTTCCATTTTTTTAAATCGGGTAATATTCCATCAATTAAAGCCGCGCCCTTATTATTGGAAGTTAAAGCATGAAAGCCCGATAAAATAACATATTCCATAGGATTTTGATGCATATATGACATAAAGTGTTTGTCAACGATGAGCTTTAAATTTAACGGATCATAGGTGGCTATGAATCGGTTAGATTTTGGGCACTTAAACTTTTTACCTTCAATTTCCAAAACGTCATTTTTATCAAACTCAATAATCCAGTGAATAAGTGCTATATCGTCTTTTCTATCAACCAAATATGCCGGTATCGGCTCGCCTTTTTCATTAAACGAATATAAGTTGTCTCTTTTTAAAAACTGTTCTGCCTGCAGCTTAGGCAAAGAATTGGTATGAGCATAAACTTTTTGAATACCTACCGTTGCCAGAGCATTGGCAACAATTCCGCCTTGGCCGCCAATTTGCAATCTGTCATAGCCGATTGCCTTATTCATCCAGTCGTATACCGACTTATCTTCGGTAATCCATTCTTCGGCTATACCATCCTTAAAGCACTTGAAAATACCTTTTATAACGTCTTGCGTGGTATTGATTTTGGTCTCTTTTATATCTTCAAGTTCGGATAAACTTAATTTTTGCTCATCAATAAGCTCTTTTAATCTTGCGGCAGAAATTTTTATAACCGCATCTATATTGGCGTTAAAGGCGGTCGCCGCAGCTTTTATTTCTTTAATCTTATCAAGCTGTGACGCTACTACCTGATATTTTTCTTTCCATATTTTTTTTAATTCTGGTGTATCCATTAAATTTCTCCGCTAATTTGTTTAATCTTTGGGCGTTGTTCTTTTATATAACCGCCACTTGTAGTCGCCTACGGCTCCGCATTTTTTACAAACCGGATGCCATCCCTTGCTAAGATGTCCGCAAGAGTTACAAACCCATACCGAATCTTCGGCACCGTCTTCGCTTTTTTTCTTCCAGTTAGATGCCGCTTCTTCGTTCTTATTAACTTTTTTCTCATACTCGCAAATAAGTTTTGCTAAACGCTTGGTTGCCGGATTGTTTACTAAAAAAATTTCAAACTCACTCTTGGCTTTACCGTATAATTTGGCCTTCATATCAAGTTCGGCAAGCAGTAAATTGTTAAGCGATGGTCTTATGCTGTTGGTTAAAGCTAAACTTTCCATACGCTGCACTTTTTCAACCGCACTATCGTCCGGCCATAAATTTAAATACGCCTCGGCAATTTCGGTGGTCGGATTTACTCGCCAAATATTGGTTAATACTTGCGAGGCTTTTCGAACTTGATTGTCGTTTGCTACATAATATTCTGCCAAAGATAATGCCGCCGGAACTAACAGCGGATTATATTTTACAGCCTGTGAACAGAATTTGAAAAAGTTTACACTATCACCTTTGGCTTTCGCATTTTCAGACATTTCATATAAAGTTACGGCTTTTAGTTCTTTATATTTATCGTTTGGGATTAAATCTTTTTTATGACCCGAGTTTAAAACTTGCAAAGCTCCTTCCCAGTCGCCGGCTTTGGCTCTTAAGTTAAACGCCCCTTCAATAACCCAGTATAAATCTTGGCGGACTTCAAAGGCTTTGTTGGCTGTCTCTAAGGCTTGCTCAAACTCTTTTTTCTGCATCTGTGCCTCTAAAGAAGCTTTCATACTAACTAAACGTAAATCGGGTGATTGCATTAGCTTACTTGAAAGCTCTTCCATTTTATCAAAATCTTTTTCACCTTTATAGATTTTAAGCCTTAAAACATCTATGATGGCATCGTTACCGATAATAGACTGCAGCTCTTGTAAGTGATTGCGGGCTTTTTCCATATCGCCCTCGGTTATAGACAGCATACTCTTTAACAAAAGCATCATGGCATTATCCATATCCGCTCTGCCGATAACTAATTTTTCTTGTGTTTGATTTAGTTTATCTATACTTTGACTTTCATCGGCTTTGTTGCCAGTGACACTTAAAGCCTCTTCAAGCTGTTTTTTTACTGTTTTGTGTAACACAATATTTATGGCATAGACTACTGCCGCAAAAATTAAAAACCATAACAACAAGCCCGCCAAAGGCATAACTTCGTGTATAAAGCGCCAGTCTATGCGTACCGTACTGCTGCGATCGCCTTCCCAAATAAGCAATATAAGAAGCAGTGCTATGGCAAAAAATGTGTAAATCTTTTTATTCATGTTCCGCTCCTTATCTTAATTGTTTTGTTTATTAATTGGCAGAAGTTAAACTTTCGGCTTTCATAACGGCTAAAGTTAAAGCTTCAATTTGTCTTAAGGCGCTATTAAAGCTTTCTTGTGCTTTTACGTCTTCTTGCCACTTTTTAAACTCCGGAGATTGATATTTACTATTACCTTCCATTAATACCGAAGCTTTGTAAAGTTCTCCTTCGTTTACCAGACGATAAACTTCATCTTCGGAACTTTCTTTAATGCTTTTATCATCGCCGTGGTATTCTATCATCACTAATTTAGAGAGCTTTTCGTTAATTTTTGCTTTCCAATCTTGATTTTTTTCGCTTTCAGGAGCTTTTTTTATTTCTTCCTCAACCTCCTTGGTCTCAGATAATATATATAACTTATTGAATTCGTTTATAAGAGCTTCTTTGGAAAAAATACCTTGTGTCGATAATGAAGAAATTACTTCTGCCGGAGCTTCCATATTGGTACCTTGTGCCAAATTGCGCAAAACTTCCGCCTCATAAACAAACGGACGATTTGAATCTGCACTGTCTTTTACCAATAAAGCCGCGGTTAAAACCAAGGCTCCGCGGGTACTGACCTGACCAAACGAATTTACCTTTTTTTCTAAGCTATCCAAGCGCGATACAACACCCAATACCGCCGCATTACTGGCTTTGGCATCAATTATTTCATTATTGATATCGGCAACGTTTTCTATTTTTTTATTTAATGCCGTCAAAGTATTCAGCGAATCGTTTTTAAAAGCCGTAAATTCTTGCTTGCTTACGCCTGAAAATGTGCCCTCTTGTAAAATCGTTAGCTGATTTTGCAAACTTTGTATTCTAGCTTCCAGAGCGGCAATTTTATCAACCTTAGCCGAATTTGTTTTTATATTTAATAACTGCGGATTTTTATATAAATACCAGCCCGAGCCTGCTAAAACGGCCAGAATAACAACAAAAGTAAATGTCTTTTTAACTGCTTTTTTAAGCTTGGAGTTTTTAACTTCAGATTGCTGGGTGTTTTGCGTTTCGGTTACCATTTTTATTATCCTCATATGATATATTGCTTGGCTTTAATATTTTTATAGTTTATATAATTATAAAAAATACTGCAACAGATTAAATCGGATTTATGCAAAATGTTAGTTTTAGGTATTGAAAGCAGCTGCGATGAAACAGCGGCGGCGATTGTTAATGATAAAAAAGAAATTTTAGGTCAGGCTTTACTTTCCCAAGAAGAACATAAGGCTTTCGGCGGTGTTGTTCCGGAAATTGCCGCACGTTCTCATTTGGAACATATTGATGAAATTATTTCCGCTTGTGTTAAAAGAGCCGGTATTTCCTTAAACGATTTAGATGCCATTGCCGCAGCTTCCGGTCCGGGGTTAATCGGCGGAGTGGTAGTCGGGGTTATGGCAGCCAAAGCGTTGGCGCTGGCCTTAAATAAGCCTTTTGTGGCCGTAAACCATCTGGAAGGACATGCTCTATGTGCCAGAATTTCCAATGATGTGGAATATCCTTATTTGCTGTTATTGGTTTCAGGCGGACATTGCCAGATTTTAATTGTTAAAAATGTCGGTGAATATGAAAGATTAGGCACCACCATAGATGATGCCGCCGGCGAAGCCTTTGATAAAGTGGCAAAAATGTTGGGCTTAGGATATCCGGGAGGTCCGTTGATTGAAAAACGAGCATCTGTCGGTAACGAAAAGCGTTTTTCTTTGCCGAGACCCCTTTTAGCTTCACCTGACTGCAATTTATCTTTTTCGGGCTTAAAAACCGCCGTACGTAAATTAATAGAATCGTACTCACCCGACGGAGATATTGAGCATGCCGATATCCCCTCACAAGATATTGCCGATATTTGTGCTTGTTTTCAATATACGGCAACCGATTGTTTGGTCAGAAAGTTAAAACGAGCCATCGGTATTTTTAAGAGCAAATATCCCGAAGGCAAAAATTTGGTTGTTTCGGGAGGAGTTGCTGCTAACACTTATTTGCGCGGCAAGTTAAAAGAGTTGGCCGATGAAAACGGTTTGATTTTTGCCGCACCGCCTATTCGTTTTTGCACGGATAACGGTGTAATGATAGCTTGGGCCGGACTGGAAAGATTTAGAGCCGGATATCAAAACGATCTTGATTTTAAGCCGCGTCCGCGTTGGCCGCTAGATGAAAATGCTCCCAAAGCCGCCGGTGCCGGAGGAGTAAAAGCGTGAGAGATAAAAAAGAAATTTTAGAAATTATGGAAATTTTTGCCAAGCTCAATCCAAATCCGCAATGTGAGCTTAATTTTTCCAATGCTTATACTTTACTGGTGGCGGTGGTGCTTTCCGCTCAAAGTACCGATAAGGGCGTGAACAAAGCTACCGAAGAGTTATTTAAGGTGGTAGATACTCCGCAAAAGATGTTGGACTTAGGAGAAGACGGCTTAAAAAAACATATTAAAACCATCGGACTTTATAATAATAAAGCCAAGAGTATTATGTCGCTCAGCAAAGACTTGGTTGAAAAGTTTAACGGCGAAGTTCCGCACAATCGCGAATCGCTAGAATCTCTTGCCGGTGTCGGTCGCAAAACGGCCAATGTGGTTTTAAACGTATGGTTTGATGAACCGACGATTGCCGTAGATACTCATGTGTTCCGTGTGGCTCATCGTTTGGAATTAAGCAACGGTAAAACGCCTTTGGACGTGGAAAAAGATTTACTTAAAGTTTTGCCTAAAGAATATGCCAAAAACGCCAATCATTGGTTGGTGCTGTTCGGTAGATATACCTGTAAAGCTCAAAAACCTGATTGCGGTAACTGCCCATTGGTACACTTATGCCATAGTCATTAAAAAATAGCTGAAAGGAAGGGTTATGAAAAAAAGTTTATGGATAGGGTTTTTGGCAGTTGTAATAGCGATATTAGTTGCCGGTGCTTATTTTTTTATCAACTGCGAAAAGGAAGAAAAGTTTGTAAACCCGCTGTTTTATAAAACTTTATACCCTCTTACTTCCATGGCTTGGGAAACAAAACTAACCCCAACGCTTAAAATTTCCGTTGACGGTAATGATAAAGAGATTGCCGTTTGCAAAATGTTAGATAACACTTATGAAAGCATTACCTTAAAATGTACTTATTTTAACAGGTTAATTAAAGAGGAAGAAACCCGCTTTTTTAAATACACTATCTGGCAATGTAATCCCGATAGAGAGCATTGTTACGGTAGTAAATGGAAAGTACAAGAAAAAATAATGGATACTTACAATCAAGAAGATTCTTCTTGGTTTAATTATACAATTAAGGAAGAAGATTAAATATCAGTTTTTTGCAGCATATATTGCCCGTTGACTTTAAGCCGTTTAGCTGTTACCCTACGGGCATAAGGTTCTTGAAAGCCAGAAAGTCGCAGATGCTGCGGGCTTGGTGCATTAGCATCAACAGTGGATGATGGGAAGCTGCGTCCGTCCAAGAACCTTTTATCTTTTTGCATACTTGATTTTATAAAGACATTTCCGCTATCCTGATATCTCAAAAGTTAGCCGTTTAATTTTAACAAGAAAATTGTTGACATATCTACTCAAAGATGTTATATATAAAGATGTCCTCCACCGACAAGAATTGCTTACGCGCTTGTCCGGTATCTGCAGGAGAGAGACAGGCTATGCAGGATTGGAGGACACTTTTTTATAAAAAAATACCGAAGCAAAGGGCTTCGGTATTTGTTGTTAAAATTGTAGTTTGAGTTAAAATATAATCGTGAGATTTTGTGGTTTGCAAAAATTCTCACGATTATAGCTTTTTTATAGCCTTTTTTTACAAAAAATGTCCAGCGCAAAAATGTTCGAAAATGTTCGATTTTGTTCGGAATTGTTCATTTTTGTTCGATTTTGTTCGAAAATGTTCGGTTTTAGCCATCAATCCCTATTATAAAGCCATATTTTTTATATCATCTTCAACATCAACAAGTTCAATTTTAATGCGTTTATCATAAAACGAGGCAAGGCTTGCAAGCTCGCCTAAGGCAAGCGGATAGCCTTTAATTTCAAGAGCTTCCAAAAACCTTACGGGCACTTTGGAATCAATGGAAAGCTCAACAATGGTCATTTGTCGTTCACGGCGCAAATTCCATACTTGGGTTGCCAGTTCATTAAAAGTTCTTCTAAAGCACGCTTTGTGCTGTTTTTTATTTAACATAGTCGTAGGCTCCTTGGTTATTTGATTACAAAAGAAACCCCCGCGTAAAACGCGGGGTTCTTCATATGCGGCTATAAGCCTTTAACACTGGCATCCCCTAAACGGG
>CALXWE010000018.1 GCA_944392295.1 uncultured Alphaproteobacteria bacterium | reverse complement strand
GCGTTATGTCAAACTCATCGCTATAAGCTTTACTGAACCACGCGTCTAACGCGTGGTTTTCTTGTTACAAAAAAGCCCCGACGATTAATCTCGACGGGGCTTTATTTTTACCGCTCTACCACGGATTATTATACTTCAATGCCGGATCTTCCAATCTGTCTAAATATCCGCTGGCAGGTTTTTCATAACCTTGCCTAAAGTTATTTAACTGGTCGTACTGATCCGTATAGTTAGAGTTATTACCCGAACCGTAAAGGTTTGTTCTGTCAAAGTAGCAATAAACCGTTGCATAAGCTTCAAGGGTTTGCGCTCTTACCGGAAATACGTTCCAGTATATTGACGACGGATCGGCACTGCTACCCGTAACCTTTCTGATAATATCTCCATACAAGCTACCCGGATAAGCAAAGCCCATAATTGCCGCCCAACCGACAAAGCTATCGCCGCAAGCCGGTTGACCAACACCGTTACAGTTATGAGTTCCTTCGGTTTGTACGGCCTGTACGGCACTCTTTAACCAGGTGCTTTGTTGGAAATAAAGCGGTTGCGGAGCATAAGTATTTCCATCGTAGGTCATATTGGGTTCTGTACCATAACCTAAATAGTATATTGTCTGCTCATTACCACCGGCATCATAAAAACTATCTTGACGATATTGAGCGCCGGTTACTGTAGCATTTTGCGGAACAACAACATCACCTAAATTATTAGCCTGATTATATTCGTCAACCACAAACCTCTCGCTTCCGTCATTGTTTTGTACATGGTGTGCCGTTCTGGTAATTTGTCCGGCCTGAGCCATTAAGAAGCCTGCCGGAGTAATGGTAATAACACGAGCATGTCCCGGAGGGCATTGCGGGGCAGGAACAACTCCCAAGAACGGAGAAGCCCACATATTAGCACCTGATAATGTGCCGCTCACTTCAGAAGCTCCGCTTATAGTCAATCTATTTCCGGAAACAGAAACCGGAATATCATCCAAGTTAACGCTTCCATCATCTTTATAGGTATTATTTACCACATAAATACCCTTATTAATAAAATCAGGTAATATATCACTCAAACGAGCTCCGCCTCGTGTAGTAAGTTTAATATCATGCATTACCGAAGTATACGCTGGGTTAACCATATACCTATCATAAGGTGTGTAAGAACCACCGCTGTAATATTTACTATTGCTGTAATCTGTAGAATCACCCTCATCTGGATTAGCTATTGAACCATCGGCAAGGCGAACGTTAGAAACAAAACGCGAGGCCTCCAAAAATCCGTAACCCTGACCAGCACCATATCCACCGCCGGATTCAGAAGTATCATTAATGGTAATGGCTCCGCGGCGGATATAAATACCGCTCGGATCTTGATCGGCCTCACCAGTAGTTGCCGGATCCATTGTCGGGTTCACCGAATAATCTAAATTAAATTCCACAATACCATGAGACATATCCTCATTGACAACATCTGACAACAACAATGTTTCAGGATCTAATTCAACAGTTGCTGTTCCTGAGCCGGTTAATCCGTCAGGTTGAATTTTTAATACATTCTTGTCGCCGGTTTCATCATAAACCTGTACCAATCCGGCATTTACCGTAGCTTCACCCGAACCTCTTGTATCAACATATAAAGTATTTCTTAACCCTATATCGGCATCCGTAGATTCTCCGGCAACTTTAAATTCTTCCGATTTAACGGTAGTAACATTAGCATCAATATCAACGGTATTGGTATCTGCCTCAGCTGTTTGACTCAAGACCAAAGCACCTCTTTGCAAGTTAACCTTTCCGGTAGCATCGGTTGTATAAATCTCAGCCTCGCTGGCGCCACGCATTTGTGCCGTAGTTGAACCAAGTTCAATGGCCGGTGAAGCACCGGCATTATACCCGTCCGGGCCGGTTAAGTACGTAGTTGCTCTATCTATATTCAAAATTGTATTGTCGGTTGCCAAATCGGGGTTAGTTACGCTAACTCCGTCTGCCGTAGCGTGCAACCAACGTTTTTGCAGATTATCCGTAAAATCGGCACCGCCGGCGTGTAATTCCAAAGTATTAAACTTGTCGGCATAAAGCGTATCGCCAACCTCTAAATTATCTCTGACATAAGCACTGCCTTTAACTGCCAGCTGCGGATCGGTTACCACTCTTCTGGTGCCATCATCGCCGGTTCCGACAACCGTTTTACCGGTAATGTTAGTTTGTCCGGTTTTAATATCTGTTACACTGGCAGCCCCTTCGGCAGCACCTTTGCTAACTGTTACGTTACCATCCAACAAAGAAATGCTTGTATCATCGGCATTGATATACGAACCTGCCGGACCTGCCTGAAAGATTGTTCCATCATTGGTTGCCAACGTAGTATCACCAGAGGTTGTTAACGTACTATCTATCAACGTTGCGTAATCGGTATTAAGTTCTTTGGTATTAGATAAAATTTCAACACCTGTACCTCCGTCATTGCCGTAAAATCTAACTGTTTCATTATCGGCACTCAACACATTACCTGTATCATTTACCACCGACAATATCGGATTTGCTCCGGTCAATTCCACAACCGGATTATCAACATCACCGCTAACCGTAAAAGCATCGGACAAAGCCGACAACGTACCGGCCATCCACGCCGAACCTCCTCCTTGAGTATTATCGGTTAACACCAAAGTTTCATCATTAGCCGCAGTATCCGTACTACCCATAATTAACTGATCTACGCCTAAAATTTTATACATATCATCGGCACCGGCAACACCACCCATATACAAGTCTGTAGTCATGGTATTACGCCATAATTGATCTGCCGATTCTACACGTGTTCTTTGCAGATATTTTTCATTTTCCAGAGCTCCCGTTGCTGCTGAGTTAATAGCATCTGAGGAAGCAACAACAATAGATCCTTTATTGGTATCAAAGCCTAAATCGTTTAATTCTGACTGTGTTAAGCTCCAAATACCACCGACACCAAGAGCATCTTTATCGCCATTAACATAACCACCGTTACTACCCACCATTGAAGCAATACGCGCTGCACGCATTTCTCCGATATCTGTCTTTTTAGGCAGTTGAACAAACGATGTAATAGACAAACCCTGCCGTTTCAGCACAATTTTAGGAGTGCCGAAGTTTTTCAAATTATCAAAATTATATCCGTAAGGAAAATAGTCGTGGATACCTCCGGTAACACCGCTATCATCCAAATCTATTTCAAAGGTAGAACCGTCGGCTTGCAACTGATCTTCAAGCAAACTTTGGTAGTTAGCCGTTACATAGTTATCAACGGCTTTCATAACCGTTCTTAAATTGGTAGCCGTATTAATATCCTGCAATTCGGTTGTTCTTTCGGCTGATTTTTTATACAAGGTAGGCGTTACCAATGAAATAAGAGCCAACATAGCCATTGCCTCAATCATAAGGCTACCGGCCTGGCTTACTTTACCTACAAAATTTTTGTAACTTACTTTCATTTGCTTTCTCCTAACCGTAAATCTGCTGTATTGCAAACAAACAATGGACATTTTCTTTATCACAATCAAGGCGTTGAAAATCTTCATCATTAACAACGGCACCAAAAATTTCCCATTTATCAAAACTTTCAGCTCCGTTAGAGTTATCGACTATAAATCGCCCTCCGCTTAAAACCACTTTACCGTCATCAACCTCGGTATAACCAAAATCTTTACCGTAACCATGCATATGGGATAAAGCGCTTATCATGTCTACGCTTGGCATATTTGATATTTTATTTACCCATCGCGAAGGCATTTGGGTAAAAGAAACAACATATATACTTGAACAGTTGCTATCATCTATACACTGATTACTGCAGCAACTTCCGTCAACTCCCGACACACATTGTTCTGCAGTATTTCCCTCATCAAAACAAAACACCTTACTTACTATTTCACCGCCGCCTGTAATTGAGGCAATATCATCTAAAGTTTCGCCGTCTTTAGCATACCCGAAAGGCAAAAAGGGGGCTACTTCATCAACGGTTAGAGCATTAATTGAGCCATCTTCTTTAGGCTGTACATTAACACCGTCTCCCGGATAATAATTAGCGTAAGTAAGACCTGTTTTATCCGGCGATTGCGAATTGAAATAATCGCGTACACCATTATGTAAAGCTCTAAATTTAGTAATAACGACTCCAGCCTTTGTTTCTGCAAAGACTCTATCCATATCGGGTCTGACCGATAGGTTAAAAGACGCTAAAATAGCGATAAAAGTCGCAATTACAATCCACAAATACATTTTAAGCCCTCGAGGTTTCCATTCATTATTGTATGGTATCACAAAAACAGAGGCTTTACCACACAATAAAGCAGCGGCAACAAAAACTTAACATTTCTGTAACACTACCTTTCTTATAATCTCTTGAAGTAAAAATTTGATTAATTAAAAATAAAATTAGTTTCACCTCTTGATTTAAATAAAAGCACATCCTAACTACATCAATGAGGGATGAAAAACATTTAAGAAAGGAGTTTAAAATGTCTGATTCATTAATGAAAAAAGAAAACAGCCATAACACTCCGATGCGTTACGGTTACAACAACGATTTCGGTGATTTAATCAATCACTTTTTCGGAGATGTAATGAATTTTCCGTATGATACGCCGAATGTCTCGAAATCGCTTTCCCCGAAAGTTGAGGTTGAAGAGAAAGACAACAGCGTTGTCGTTTCTGCCGAAGTTCCGGGAATTAAAGAAGATGATATTGACTTGGAAGTATCGTCTGACGGATATTTGACCATCAGCGGCGAAAAGAAACAAGAGAAAAAAGAAAACCACAAGGGTAGTTATTTCTCCGAATTTTCTTACGGCTCATTTAAGCGTACAATTCCGTTGCCATGGGATTTAAACTTTGACGAAGCCAAAGCCGACTACAAAGACGGTGTTTTACAAGTAACTTTCCCTAAATCGCAAGATGAAAAAGGCAAAAAGAAAAAGATTTCGATTAACCGCAAATAATCGGTAGATTAGAATAGAACAGAGCCCCGCGCCAAGCGCGGGGCTTTTTATTTTACGACCACAAATTATAAATTTTTTCAAGCCAAGTTTTTTTACGCTGTTTAAAGGCAAAATATTTAAATAACATATAGTTAATCACCACAATCAGCACCACGGCAATAGCCTGCATTATATAAGTATTGAGCTTGCAAACGCCTACGCCGAGCCATAAAAGTACGGCATTTATAAAATAACTTATCACCCAAATTAAAACTGACTTTAAAAATTCTTTAATATGGTTACCTTTGGTGCAAAACACCAAATATTTATATGACAAAAAGGCCAAGCCCGATGATAAAAGCCAAGTAGAAAGCAACACAACTTGATAATGGTTTATTCCAAACCAAACACCAATCAGTACAAATATGGCGTATCTTAAAGCCATATTAAAAGTGCCGGTTGTAACAAAGCGGATTTTTTCATCGAGCAAAAACCATTTTTTAAGCATATAATCAAGCTCCATTTTTATGAAAATATTTTAAGTTTTTGATCCAAGGGGATAGAAGTTTTTTCTCCGGCCGGTTGCGAAATTGCGCCAAATGGCATTTGGGCAATCAATTTCCAAGAATTAGGCAAATTCCAAGTTTTGCGGACATTTTCATCAATAAGCGGATTATAATGCTGTAAATTAGCTCCGACATCTATATCTGCCAGCGCACACCAAATACAATATTGTAACATGGCATTAGCCTGCTCTGACCAAATCGGAAAATTATCTTTATAGAGCGGAAATTTATTTTGAAGTTCGGTAACGGTTGACTGGTCTTCAAAAAACAGCACTGTACCGTAAGCAGCATCAAAAGCTTGTATTTTAGCTTTTGTTGAAGCAAATTTTTCTGTCGGCACAATTTTTTGCAGGCAATCACTGGTTATCTGCCACAGTTTATGATGTTGTTCGCCAAATAAAACAACGATTCGCGCCGATTGAGAATTAAACGAGCTCGGAGCATAAACGATAGATTCTTTTATAACCTCGGATATTTGTTGTTTCAGGTCTATTTTATCACTTAAGCCATAAACCGAACGCCTTGATTTGATAACGTCTAAAAAATTTTTTCCCATAATTTTTACCTCCTTTATAAGCAGATAAACACCCCACCATAAAATTTCAAGCATATTTTTAAATATAACATATTGACAAAATATTTCGAAAAGAGTAATGTACAAGAACATTTTAAACCTTATGTTTTATTTTTAATCCTACAATTATGAAACAAATAACTTTGAAAAACGGCACTATTTGCGTCGTTAGTAGTAGCAAGAGTGAAGGTCTGACCTTGTCAGCAACAGTAAAAGTCGGACACCTCAACGAGCCCAAACTTGGTTTGGCTTCCGTTTATGAAAAGGTTCTGATGCTGCAGGATGCATCGATGGAAACGGTTTACGGCGGTACGATAACATCGTATTTGACCGGAGGTCTGTCCAAAGATTTTCGCAACAAACTTGCGGAACTTGCAGAGCTCATCAAGCATCCCGAACTTTCCGCAGAACTGCTCAAAGCCGCGGTAGCCGACATTGTTCAGCACACCCGCGACCGCAACGCACTTCCTCGCCGGCAGTTGAAGCTGTTGTACAAACATACGGCATTCAGCGGCAACATCATCTGGGACACCGAGGCTTATGTAGCTTCGCTTGAGAGTCTCACCGTAGAAGACCTGAAAGAGTTCCACGACAAGTACTACACCGGCAAAAATCTCATCATTGGGGTTAGCGGTGTACCGATGTCTGAAGCTCAGCCGGTTCTGGAAGAATTGTTTTCCGACATTCCGGCAGGTAAGGCAAACAAGGCAGAAATTCCGGCATACACCGGCGGATATGAAATCCTGAAGGTAGCAAGTCCGGCAAGTTTTCACCGTGTACTCATAGGTTGGGACGTATCAGGAGTTTCCAACATGGCCGAAGCCAACGTAATGATGTCGATGCTTTACGGCAGGCTCGAAAGAAGTTTTGCCGAGTCCGGTATTGACGTAACGGTTGAGGTCAAAGTTGCAGGCTACTACGGGTGTCGAACGCTCAGAATTGCGGTTGAATGTCCGTACATGGTAGGTGTCAACAGAATGATTGACATTGTATGCGCCAACATCAAGCGCCTGAAGCACGAACTTGCTTCCGAACGCCGCATGGAAACATCGCGTAACCGCGCAATGACGGAAAAGCTGCTCAAATTCCAGCAGCCTGAAGCCGCCGCCGTTGAAATTTCCTGGCAGATTCTGCACAGAGGCAGTATGTACAATATTGCCGACCGCATCAATGCGACATGGCAGGTAAGTGCCAGAGACGTCCAGGACATATCCAAAGAAATTTTCAATGACAAGGTAACCTGCGTCATCGGAACGGATATGAATCCTGATAACCTCTACAGTTTGAATGAAATTGTAGAGAAGATGAAGTAACCTTTGCTTTGCTAGAAGAATCCGCTGTGACAGCGCATTCTTCTTAAATCTAATTTACAACTCTTCACTTATTAAAAGGGGCTGCCGTGAGGTACCCCCTTTATTATGGAAAAACACTCTCTTTTATAAGATATTTTTTCCTTAAAGGGGCTGCCGTGAGGTACCCTCTTTTTTATAGACACACACTCTTTTCTTAAAATATTTCTTTCAAGAGAGGCTGCTGCGAGGTACCCTCTCTTTCTTTTTTTTAAATTGTTTTTTTGTGCCGATTGTTTTTTAAAAAGGAAAATCCCTTTCATGCCAAAGCATAAAAGGGATTTCCTTGTTTTACTCCTCCTGTGCCTCTTTAGGAAGAATCATCTGCACCGCCAAACCGGCGATGCACACCATAATTCCTCCCCAGATGCAGAGAATCTCTACATCCTGCCGAGGGGCGATACTCATGCCCCAGCATATACCGGACCAAAGCAGTCCGCATGCTGAAAGCACAAGCGGAGATTTTACAATCGCCACAATAAGAGCTACCACTCCGATTGTGGCTCTTGTCATCATGGATACAGAAAAAATATCTGCTCCATTCTGATAATAGCTCCAAACGCTCCACAGGAATATTCCTGCAAACATTGCCAAGGCTATCGCCGTGGTCAAGTTCTTTTTTGTTGTCTTTTTCATATTTTTTGTGTTGTTTGTTTCATAATAAAAAACGTATTATTATGCCACAAACCCAATTCACCACAAAGATGAAAAAGATTAAAATAATAGCAAAAATAATACGTTTATGAAAAAGATTATAGCCCAACCCACAAAATTTGTCAAAACTTATTTATGTCTTACTTTTTAAAAGCTTAACTTCAAGCGACGCTCGAAACGGCATCTCCGCAAAATATACGGGATTACTCTACGCTTCGCTTGAGTTGCACAGGCGGGATTTTTGCCTCCGGCAAAACCGGCGATACCCCCGTCTCGCCTATCCCTGGTAGTCGAACCCTAGTCTCTAGGGTTCTAATCCGACGCCCCTCATCATTAACAAAAAGACCCTCCTAAAAGGAAGGCCTTTTCGTTAATGGCGGAGAGATAGGGACCGCTAAGTAAAAATGCCTTTAATATGGCATTTTTATCTGCAAGGTCTTGGAACATCTTGGCGAGCAAGGATAACGATAGTATCCTTAAGCAAGCCTAGATGCCCAAGAGGATAATCCCGTCCGTTGAGAGCAAGCCTTAAGCGACGCTCGAAACGGCATCTCCGCAAAATATACGGGATTACTCTGCGCTTCGCTTGAGTTGCACAGGCGGGATTTTTGCCTCCGGCAAAACCGGCGATACCCCCGTCTCGCCTATCCCTGGTAGTCGAACCCTAGTCTCTAGGGTTCTAATCCGACGCCCCTCATCATTAACAAAAAGACCCTCCTAAAAGGAAGGCCTTTTTGTTAATGGCGGAGAGATAGGGATTCGAACCCTAGGTACCTCGTTAAAAAGTACAATTGATTTCGAGTCAACCGCATTCGACCACTCTGCCATCTCTCCATATCTGCTCTTTATTAAAATAAAAAAATAATTTATGCAAGCATTATTTGCTTGGCTATACGTTTTATATGCTCATCACTTTTGGCTATGCATACTTGCATCTGTTTTAACTCCGTACTCATTTTATGGTTTTCGTATATCTCCGCCGCCGTCTCGTAATATTTTATCGCCTCTTCTAAATATTTTTCATCTTCTAACTGCTTGCCGGAATTATAAAATATATTACCTATATCTTCTTCGGCTTTTGCCCATTTTAACGGCCACAAATCTTTGGTATAAACCTTTTGCCGCTTTTTATAGTTCTCTACCGCAAGCATTGATATTTCATCACTGTGGCTAAATAAGCCCAACATCGATAAATAAAAACCTAAATCTCCCTCAATTTTAGCCCAAAAATACGGAAATGTCGCATTGGTAAAAATTTTTTCCGCTTCTCTTAAGTGAAAAACCGCATCTCTTAAAGCCTGAATATCCGAAACTTGCTTCCAGTACCCGAAATATAATTTTGACAACCTATAAGAAAGCAACCCGAAATCGTATGGGTATGAGTATCTGTTAAAATATTTTTGAGCTCTTCGGCAACACTCCGCCGCATTACGATAAAAAGTATATTTGTGTTTGGCAAATTTTTCTGCCGCAGCTTGATAAAGCTGGGCAAAGTTGGCATAAATGCTCCCCATTAATAAACCGTCTTTAATCCGCTCGGCCGTATTGTGCGCATTTTCTAACATTGAGCTTATAATATTAACATCACTAAGCTGCAACTTATCAAACTTGGCGTGTAAATAAACCAAACTTATTGTGTTTAATACATAGGGCATATATTCTACCGATAATCCGGCAGGAGAACCTTTTTTAGCTATTTTATCAACCAATTCACTTAAAACATCTGCTCGACTATCCGTCGCCGCCAAAATCATGGCACAAATTAAATCAACCATAACTTCCGGCAATGTGCCCTCTTTAAAATAATCAAAAGGCAAATATAATCCGTCCAGTAATGATACCGACAGTAAAGACTTTTTTTCATATTGTTTTAAAACCTGAAGATTAAGACGCAGCTTTTCATCTTTTTTCCAGCCCCAAATTAAAACATCGGCTTTGGTCTTTTTTAAAATCTGTTTGCCGGTATCATAAAAATCAAAAAAGTTTTTGCCTTGTAAATTTAAAAAAGTTTTATCAAATCCTTCATCGTAAAATGAAACCTCCAAAAAACTTTTTTCGGCTAAAAGACTCTCCAAAAAACGTCCCGATTTTTCTTGACTACCATCGTCAAAATCAACCACAACAACCTTAACGGGTTCAATATCGTTTTGTTCTGAAACCTTCTCTTCCGATTTAAAAATTTTGTTCCAAAAACTCAATTCCATAACCCTACTCTTTATTTTTAGTTATTGAATCTTTAACGCTTTGCAAACCGTCTTTAACGTTTTTAATAACTTCTTTGTTTATTTCTTTAAGCGTTTTATTATTGCTCTCAACGCGGTACAATAATCCCAAAAGCCATAAATTTACCACAAACGTAAAAATCGGGAAAGAATAACTATTGGCGGCAAATAATTGAAACGTTGCAAAAATAACGTTAACAATATTAATTTTAACTATTGAAACACCTATTACCACAACATTCAAACCTTTTTCAAACGCACTAAAATAGGCACTGTCTTCGCATATATCAGTTTTTTTAATGTTAAATATATATCGTTCGCACAACATCCAAAGTGTTTCGGTAATAAAAAACATCATCAAAATTACCACCGACGGACCGGCAAGCTCCAAAGTGCCTTTAAGTAAAATCCAAGCCAGCAAAAATGCCGCGGCAGCACAGCTTCCGCTGTTTAAGAAGACCTTACTCGGATACCAGTTTAAATTTAAAAATCCCAGCCAAACTCCTGCCAAATAAAGCCCCATCATTCCCAAGTATAAAGGCATACCACCGACTGCGGCAACAATTGCCACACCTGCACTTATTGCCGTTGCATTAATACCGAAAACTCCCGAAAGTCCGTTTAAGTTTCTTAAACCCAAAACCCACACGGCAATTACGGCAACCAAAATCAGCCGTTCTGCCCACCATGGCGTTAATCCGCCAAAGATCGAAACATCTGTCGGAACAAAACTTACCATTACGGCCGATGAAAGTAAAATAGTGGCATAATAAAGCCATTTTACATCAAACAAAAACACAAAATAAATCAAAACCGACAGAAGGCATATTACCGGCAATTCATATGCTCTTACCGGCACAATAACATCTTGCATGTCGGGCATAAAATAAAAAATGCCCAACATACCGACAATGCTTAAGCCCCCTAAATAAAGCCAGCTTTCTTGGTAGAGCTTAAAGTTTTCCGGATTATCAACATCAACTTTACACAGTTCCATAAACAGTTTTGAAAAAACGAAACCCACTGCAAATAAAATTATACCGACAAACCATAACCAGGACATTTAATTCTCCTTTAAGCTTTCTTTTGTAAACGGGCGGCAAAAAAAGCATCCATATCGCCGCTTTCTTTCATATAATACGGCAAAGTTCTTAAAACTCCATTATCAATTATATTTTCTTCAACAGTTTTAAAGGCTTTATCCTCAAATGGCAGTAACTCAAAATCAGAGTGCTTTTCCAAAAATTTTTTAATTTGACTTTCGCCTTCATCTTTAGCAATCGAGCAAGTGCAATACAGCAATATTCCGTTTTTTTGTAAATGAGAGGTTACGGCATCAAGCATTTGTTCCTGCAATTCTAGTGCATTTTTAACATCATCTGTTGTTTTAATATGCAATACTTCAGGGTGGCGGCGAAAAGTTCCCGTTGCCGAACAAGGAGCATCTAAAACAATTATATCAAACAGTTCATCATTATGAGCCAAAAACTCCAACGCATCACCAACTTCGGTTTGTAAATTTTGCTCTAAATTAAGCCGTTTGATATTGTTTTTCAGCCTATCCATACGCTCTTTATCAACATCCAAAGCCGTAACTTTAGCTCCGCCTGCCAATAACTGTGCCGTTTTACCTCCGGGAGCCGCACACAAATCTAAAACCTTTTTGCCGTTAATTTTTCCGAGCAAAAAAATCGGTAATGATGCAGCAAAATCTTGCACCCACCATAAGCCCTTTTTAAACCCGTAAAGCTCCGATATTTTTCCATCAATTTTATGAAGTCTGACACTTCCGTTCGGCAACAAAACACCGTTCAGTTGTTTAGCGATTTCTTCTTTATTTCCTTGAACCGTCAAATCAAGCGGAGGTTCAACGGAAAGCATCTTTTCCATATTTGCAATTTGCTCAAAGGTATAATCTTTTCTCAAAATACTTTGAAAATTTTGCGGAAAATGCGGGGTGTTGAACAGTGTATTTAAAATTTCTTTCTCTCTTGATATCTTGCGCAATACCGCATTTACCATATTGGCGGTAAATCTATCGGTTGTCTTTTTGGTGATGTTAACATATTCGTTAATAACCGCATAATCCGGTGTCTTTAAGTAAAAAATTTCAGTTAAAGCCAAAACAAGCGCATAATAAGCCGACTTGTTTTTGTTAGGAATTTTTTTAAGCAAATATTTTTTTAACACGGTTTGCACGGCGGTTAAATTACGCAAAGCGGTTAAAACCAGCATATTGGCAAAAGGCAAATCTTTATCGTTTATTTGCGATTTTAAGGCATTAAAAAACAGCGATTGTTCTAAAATCTGTTCCAAAATTTCAACACATTGTCGGCGAATATTCATAGCGGTTAAAAATCCTTTCTTTTTGAGGTTAAACATTTAGCTGAAACTTTGCAAGAAAAATCCCCGATTTATAAATAAAAACTCGTTGATAAAACGGTTAAAAATACAGTTTATGCTTGTTTTTTGTAAAGCCTTGGTCTAACTTATGATAAGTTATGAGAAAAAATGGAGAATAAAAAAGATGACTGGTAATCCGCGTTACAACGGCAAAGAGAGCTTTGCCGAGTGGCAAAAAGAATGGGATATTGAAGAAAGATACAACTTTCGTACCATAGAAAGTAAATGGCAAAAGATATGGGAAGATGAAAAAATCTACCATGTAGATATCGATAAAAGCAAAGAAAAATTTTATGCTTTGGTAGAATTTCCGTATCCGTCTGGAGCCGGACTGCATGTCGGCCACCCACGCTCTTATACCGCCCTTGATGTAATTGCTCGCAAAAAACGTATGCAGGGTTACAATGTATTATACCCTATGGGCTTTGATGCCTTCGGATTACCGGCTGAAAACTATGCTATTAAAACCGGCGTACATCCGGCTATATCAACACAAGCCAATATTAAAAACTTTACCCGTCAATTAAAATCCATCGGTTTTAGTTTTGACTGGGACAGATGTATTGATACCTCTTCGCCCGAATATTACAAATGGACGCAATGGATGTTTATTCAACTTTTCAAACACGGCATGGCCTATAAAGATAAAATGGCCATTAACTGGTGTCCGTCTTGTAAAGTAGGCTTAGCTAACGAAGAAGTTGTTAACGGACATTGTGAGCGCTGCGGAGCCGAGGTGGTACGTAAAGACAAAGAACAATGGATGATAGCCATCACCAAATACGCCGACCGTTTAATTAACGATTTAGATGGTTTGGATTTTGTAGACCGTGTAAAAGCGCAGCAGATAAATTGGATAGGTCGTTCCGAAGGAGCTGAACTTGATTTTAGATTCGGAGATGATTTACTTACCGTATTCACCACTCGTCCGGATACGGCTTTTGGCGTAACCTATATGGTTTTGGCGCCCGAACATCCGTTTGTAAACAAATACATGGATAAGTTTGAAAATCAGGCTGAGATAAAAAACTATGTTGCCGAAACGGCTAAAAAATCGGAATTACAACGCACCTCTGATGATTCTAAAACCGGCGTTGAATTAAAAGGTATAAAAGCGGTAAACCCATACAACAACAAAGAAATACCGGTATTTATTTCCGACTATGTATTAACCGGTTACGGTACGGGCGCCATTATGGCAGTTCCTGCCCATGACCAACGCGACTATGATTTTGCCAAAGTCTTTAATTTGCCGATTATCCAAGTTTTGGACGGTGGAGATATTTCCAAACAAGCCTTTGAAGAAGACGGTCCGCACATTAACTCCGGCTTTTTAGATGGCTTAAACAAAGAAGAAGGTATGAAGCAAGCCATTGACTATGCCGTTAAAAACGGATTCGGCAAAGCCAAAGTAAACTTTAAGCTCCGCGATTGGGTATTTTCACGCCAACGCTACTGGGGCGAGCCAATACCGATGGTTTACTGCGAGCATTGCGGATGGCAGCCGTTAGATGAAAAAGATTTACCGCTGACCTTGCCCGAAGTTACCGACTTTTTACCCAACGACAACGGCGATTCGCCGCTTGCCAAAGCAACAGATTGGGTTAACACCACCTGCCCTAAATGCGGCAAACCGGCCAAAAGAGAAACCGATGTTATGCCTAACTGGGCAGGTTCGTCATGGTACTTTTTAAGATACTGCGATCCGCACAACGATAAAGAGTTTGCCTCAAAAGAAGCTCTTGATTACTGGATGAATGTAGACTGGTACAACGGCGGCATGGAACATACCACCCTGCACTTGTTATACTCACGTTTTTGGCACAAGTTTTTATACGACTGCGGTTATGTCCCGACAAAGGAACCTTATAATAAAAGAACTTCTCACGGTATGATTTTGGCTGAAAATGGTGAAAAGATGTCAAAATCGCGTGGTAATGTAATTAATCCCGATGATATCGTCAACAACTACGGAGCCGATACTTTCCGTTTGTATGAGATGTTTATCGGTCCGTTTGACCAAACTGCCATGTGGTCAGATGAAAGTTTAATGGGCGTTTATCGTTTTGTCGGTAAAATTTATAATCTGTTCAAAAAGGTTTATAAAATCGCACCGAGCGAAAAAGATTTAAGAGCTATGCATAAGTGCATTTTGGAAGTTACCGAACGTATTGACCAAATGAAGTTTAATACTGCTGTTTCATCATTAATGACTTATGTAAACTACCTGTCCGGATTAGAAAAAATTCCGGCTGAGTTATACTCAACCTTATTAAAACTGTTAAGTCCGTTTACTCCGCACTTGGCAGAAGAAATGTGGGCTCGTATGGGTTACAACACTTCGGTAATAACCGAAAGTTGGCCACAAGGTGATAAAAAATTGGCACAAGATAATGTTGTTACCATCGCCGTACAATTATGCGGCAAGATGCGCGGCACAATTGAAATGCCCAAAGATTCACCTGAAGACGAAGTAAAATCCGCTGCTTTGAGCTTAGAAAACGTATCTAAGCAATTAGAGGGCAAAGAAATTAAAAAGATAATCGTTGTACCAAATAGGATTGTGAACATTGTTGCATAAAAAGAACATACTTTTAATAATCTGCGGGCTGGTAATTGCATTATCAGCCTGCGGATTTAAGCCGCTTTACGTTGAAAGAAAAGCCGATGATAAATGGTATTATCAAGGCGAGTTTGATACATCAATTACCGAAGAAATGGCTAAAATAGCCGTATCACCGATTTCAGATCGTATCGGTCAAATGATAAGAAACGACTTGCTTGATAGTTTCACCCCAAAAGGTGAACCGTCAACACCTTCATACCGTTTGGTCGTTGACAACATAAAAAAACAAGTTGTTCAGCAGGCTTTACGTAACGATATTACCGCCACGCGTGAAAGAGTCCGTTATACCGTAAATTATCGTCTTTACGACGTTAAAACCGGCAAACAATTAGTATCAGGAAATTCTTTAGCATTTGTCGGATACGATATTTTAGCCAACCCGTATTCAACGACCTTTGCTCAGAAAAAGGTTGAGCAAAATGCCGCCAAGATGCTCTCCGATGATATATCTTTGCGTATCGGAGCTTATTTTCATACGGTTATCACACAAGAGAAAAAGTAATAATGAATTACAAAGCTTCGGATATAGCTCAATACATAAAAAAACCGGATAACAAAATTAAATGCTTTGTTATCTTCGGCACTAACGAAGGTATGATAACCGAATACGCCAACAAAGTTGCCAAAAGCATATGCCTGGATTTAAACGATGCTTTTTGTGTTGTTAACTTATCCATGGAAATCCTTGAAAAAGATATCGGTATTTTGTACGGCGAGTACAACGCGCAGTCATTATTGGGCGGAAGAAGAGTAATTTTAATTAAAGACGGCAACAACAATTTAACCGCACATTTTAAAAATTTATTCAAAGACAGCAAGTCCGATACTTTGGTAATTGTAACCTCATCAAGTATCAACACTAAATCGTCATTGGTAAATTTGGCCAAAGAGAGCCCTGATTTTGCCCTTGTAGCCTGCTATGATGACCGTGAAGAAAGTATATATTCTTATGCACGCGACTTTTTAATAGGTAACGGCATAACAATAAATCCGCAAGCTATGGATTTATTGTGTTCGCGTTTATCAAGCGACCGTAAAGTAAGCAGCGGCGAACTTGATAAGTTGGTAACCTATTTAGGCGGAAAAAGAAATTTGGAACTTGATGACGTTAAGACCGTAATCAGCGACACTTCAAGCTCATCTGAAGAAGATTTATGTTATCTGGTAGCTAAAGGCGAAACTCAAAAAGCTCTGGAAGCCTGCCATGAGTTATTATATGAAGGCGAAACCGAGGTTGCCTTAACTCGCAGTTTAACTTATCACTTTTTTAAGTTGCTTGGCTGCGTGGCTTTAATGGAACAAGGACAAACGGTAACCAGTGTAATAAATTCTCTGCGTCCGCCGGTAGTATTTTTTAGAAAAGATGACTTAATTTTACAATTACGCATTTGGAAAAGAAAAGATATCTGTAACGTACTGGAACTATTGTATAATTGCGAAAAGAACTGCAAGACCACCAACTTTCCGACCGAAGATATGTTAAGTTATACCATTTTACAAATAAGCGGAGCCGCCCGCAAGCTCAAAAACGCTTAGAGTGAGTGAACACTGTATTTAAACTTTCTCAATATATTTAGGAGGAATAACACCTCCCTTAATAACCAGCAGATAATAAGGCACCACTGCAAACCGCAGCCCTAAACTTTCATCACAAACCGACCAATCCACAGGTGATAAATCTACACCATCTAACGAGTTCAATTTAACCAAAACCTCATCAACATTTTGCGGTATTTTTTTATCTAAATCAGGTTTTAATGCCGGAGAAAGATAGATAGCTTCCAACAATCCGTCATTGTTAAGAGCCGAAACATCTATGGCAAATAAATCCGCATTTTCGGTAAAAGTTTTGAACATTTTTTCGCTTTTATCCGTCCATTGAATAGGCTCGGAAAAAGCCCTAACGGCACGACTTCTGCCCACAAAACAGCTTTCCATCCATTTAACAATTTCTGCATGCGTAGTTTTACCGCCGCTTCGCTTGTAATAATAGTGTAAATCGGCATTGGGGTTATTGGCAAAAGATAAAATCCCCTTTTGTAGGGCATCATTACCTTTGGTTATGTAGTGATATAATTTCATTTTATTTTCTGCTGCTGCGATATTGAGTTAACTTTGCCATACTAAAACCCTTATTATGAATGTTTTTAGTTTCTTGCGTATCTTCATTACGAGTTTTTTGAATTCCGGTTTTTTCTATCAAATTATTTTCCATATATTCCTGCAAGCCATATGCATGGATTTCCGCAGGCTGCATAGCATAAAAATCTTTATATTCTGACGAATTTTTATTATTTAACATATTTTCATACACATTAAGATAATTAACATTTAAGGCAAAAATTCTATTTACAATCGGATCTTCAAAATTTGTGGTGTCTTGCCTAAAATGTGTACTTTCATGAAACAATACTGAAATTCCAAAAAAGTTATCGCTGTTTTGCAAACGGTCCTCATTAAAACGAATAATTCCATTACCGCTATCTGCTCCATTGATATGTACATTATCTGGGAGTCCCAATTTTTTTAGCCGTTCTCTTTCTTGCTGTTCGGTAAAAAACTCTATCTTTGGAGCATCTCCGTAGATATACTTAAAAATTTCCGCGGCTTGCCTTATAGCTTGTTTTTTCTCTTCCAAAGAAGAATTTTCCCAATTTTTAATTTTACCGATGACTTCGGAAGAACCTGCCACTAAATTAATAAACCTATCCGCCTGTTGTTTTTCTTTTTTCCAAAAGCTTTTCGGAAAATCCATATTAAATAAACACGCTCTCAAATTATCTTTATTCTTTTCACAAAGCTCCATTAAATCTTTTTTAGTTTGGTTACGCGGAAACAGCAACTCAAGATACTTTACCTTTTCTTCCAAAGGTAATTTACTGACCTGCTCGGGAGTAAATTTAGAAAATTCGTCAATTTGTTTTTGTTTTAATTTTTTGCTGGTTTGATATAAAGGAAAAAGCTCTTTTGCCAACTTACTAAAATCATCCGGAGATATACTGTCCAAATTATTATTTTTACATATTTCACCCACGCGAGATTTATCTTTCAGCAAATATGGCTCGAAAGAAATTTTATTATCATCGGTAACCACTATTTTACAAGCTTCCATTAAAAAACCGAAATCATCTATATTCATTATCAACCTCCGCACATATCGGTATTGTAGCATAAAAGTTTGTTTAATTAAACCACAAAAATAGCTTGTAAAAGCCTTTAACCTTGTTATGCTTAAGAATGGAGAGGTAAAACCAATTATAACGTATAGAGCCGATTAAAGTAAAATTAAGTACCTTTTTACCTTATGTTGTTAAAAACATAATAAAATAATATTAACCAAAGGAGAAAGATATGAAAAAATTACTTATTTTAGGAACGGTTTTAATTTTAAGCGGTTGTGCCGGACTGGAAAAATATACTACGGTATCATCAAATGCCACTGCTCAAGAAAAATTCAGAGCCTGTGCTTTAAGCGAAGCTCAAAATAAATTTAACAACGGAACTTTGTTTAGTAAAGATTTAACTACCACCAAAGATGAAATAGTAAACACCTGCCTTAAAAAGATGGCACTTGAAGCCGCCGGAATTGATGCCGAAGCTCAAAACATAACCTCGAGCATCATCAACAACTTAAAAAGCTTAAAACAGTAAAGAAGTAAATGTATTGACCAATAAAAGAAGCACCCTTTCGGGTGCTTCTTTTATTGGTGCGCTAGGCCGGAATGTAAATTCCCAACACACACTCTCTTATTCATTGTCAAGTGTATCAAGTTGGGCCCCTTTCGCGTCGTAAGGTTCAAACTTCATATTTCGCTAAGCGATTTGCTAAGCTCAATATTCGTTTTCACCAACTTCCCGCTCCGAACCTCCGGTTCGCTTCCGGCAAACCTTCCTTAAAACAAAAAACAAGGCTCTTGGCAAAACTGCCGAAAGCCTTGTTTTTCAATTGGTGCGCTAGGCCGGAATCGAACCGGCACGGGATTGCTCCCAACAGATTTTAAGTCTGCAGCGTCTACCTGTTCCG
>CALXWE010000017.1 GCA_944392295.1 uncultured Alphaproteobacteria bacterium | reverse complement strand
GTTGGGACGAGCTGTTGAAAACAGCGTAGCCTCATCGTCCGCCCCAGTAGAAAAAGCTCCCGCAAGGGAGCCTTTTTGTATTCAGGCGGGAGATAGGCGAGAACTCGGAAGAGCTGAGGATAAAAAAACATCCGGGTGGATGTTTTTTTACCGCAAAGCAACGGAACATCTTAACGAGCAAGGGAAGCGGCAGCGACCGAGGCGAGTTTAGATGCCGTTGGGACGAGCTGTTGAAAACAGCGTAGCCTCATCGTCCGCCCCAGTAGAAAAAGCTCCCGCAAGGGAGCCTTTTTTGTATTCAGGCATAATTTTTTCAGCTGTATGTTTTTTAAAAAGCAAAACCGCAAAGTAAAAACTTTGCGGTGTTTGCCTTGTATATTTTCTATACATTAAACAAAAAGGTCATGATATCGCCGTCTTGCACTACATAATCTTTGCCTTCGGAACGAATCTTTCCGGCTTCTTTGCAGGCTTGCTCTCCGCCTAAACGAACATAGTCGTCATAGCTTATAGTTTCGGCTCTGATAAACCCGCGTTCAAAATCGCTATGTATAATTCCGGCACATTGCGGTGCTTTGGAACCTTTTAAAAAGGTCCAGGCTCTTACTTCTTTGGGACCGGCCGTAAAATAGGTTTGTAAACCTAACAACTCATATCCGGCACGAATAATCTTAGATAAGCCGGTTTCTTCCAAGCCTAAACTTTCCAAAAATTCTTTCTTTTCTTCATTAGAATCTAATTGAGCGACTTCCGATTCAATTTCGGCAGAAATAATTACCGCTTTGGCGTTTTCAGCTTGGGCTTTTTTAAATACTGCTTCGGAAAATTTGTTTCCGCTTGATGCCGAATCTTCATCAACATTGCATACATACAAAACCGGCTTGGAGGTTAAAAGCTGCAACATTTTATATTGCTTCCAAGCGTCTTTTTCTTGTGGGTCGGGAGCAGCCGTACGTGCCGGTTTGCCGCTACGCAAAGCGTTGATTATCGGCTCCATTACCGCAGCACATATTTTGGCTTCTTTATCACCGCCGGTTTGTCCTTTTTTCTTAACTTGTTCAAAACGCTTTTCCAGAGATTCTAAGTCGGCAATCATTAACTCGGTTTCTACAATTTCGGCATCGCGAATCGGGTCAACCGAACCTTCAACGTGAGTTATATTGTCATTTTCAAAACAACGCAATACATGAATAATGGCATCTGTTTCACGGATGTTAGCTAAAAACTGGTTGCCTAAGCCTTCGCCTTTTGATGCGCCTTTTACTAAACCGGCAATATCTACAAACTCTAATTGCGTGGGGACAATGTTTTTGGGCTTTACAATCTCGGCTAATTTATCCAAACGCGAATCCGGCACGGCAACTCTTCCGGTGTTGGGCTCTATGGTACAAAATGGAAAGTTGGCGGCTTGCGCGGCAATGGTTTGTGTTAACGCGTTAAATAATGTTGATTTTCCGACATTGGGAAGACCTACTATTCCACAATTAAATCCCATTTTATACTCCTTTGTTATTTTTTATGGGCGCACGCCATACCTAAATAATTGGAACAGGCGTCTATACCTTTTTCTATTAAAATTTTAACCGCATCGGATACGGTTTCTATCTCTTGTTTGATAACCTCAGCTTCGGTTTTGGAAAAGCCGCCCAAAACATAATCAGCAACTTCGGTTTTGGCTCTGTCGGGATGCCCGATGCCAACCCGAATCCGATTATAGTTCGGCGTAATATGCGAATCGATACTTTTTAGACCGTTATGACCACCGGCTCCGCCTCCGCATTTGGCTTTTAACTGTCCGAGCTTTAAGTCTAAATCATCATGAACAACAATGATGTTTTGCGGCAAAATTTTATAAAACATCGCCGCTTTGACTACCGAGTTACCTGATAAATTCATATAAGTTTGCGGCTTTAATAAATAAACCTTTTCATTGCCGATTTTGCCTTCGGCAATAAGCCCGTCAAACTTGTTTTTAAAAGGGTTAAAATTATAGCGGCCGTGAATCTCATCAGCCGCCATAAAACCTATGTTGTGGCGGGTGTCGGCATATTCCGCTCCCGGATTCCCTAAACCTACCACTAAAAACATTTCAGCCTCTTATTTACGTAAAAAGTCTACGTGAATCGGCATATCGGAAACCGGATGAAACTGAACGTCTTGGCAAACAACTTTGGTTTCTTTGCCGTCAACATTAACTATAATTTCAGAATCGTAAAAATCAGACAAGTTCAAAGCCTTCTCTAATTCTACCGGATCAAGACTTACTAATACCGGATCTTTTTTACCGCCGTAAATAACAGCCGGAATACGTCCTTCACGACGACATGCACGAGCTGCCCCCTTACCTGCTTTCTCACGCTTTAAAGCTTTAAATGTAATATTTGACATATCTTTTATCCTTACTTTTGTTAATACAAAACTTTAACAGCCTCCAGGGGTGTTGTTAAAGTATCGTCCTTTTACAACTTTATTTTTGATATTTCAAGTGATTTTTAACCTTTAAAAGTTAAAATACGTCATATTTTTTAGGAGATAATAATGATTTATGCTTTATCAGGTTTTATTTTTGGACTTTTAATCCCCTATATGGCCAGACGTTTTGCCAAGTTTATGCCGGCAACTCCGGGGTATGCTTTATATAGACTGCTCTGGCCGGTAAAACGAGTAAAAAAAGAAAAAAGAAAACAATCAATTTCCTATAACCGCCTTGTTAAAAGGTATTTTATGCGTTCACTGGGATGGGCGGTTATTACTTCGGCACTGAGCTATTCTGCTTATATTTGTATACCGAATATCGCTACCGGTTGGTATTTGGCGTTAATCTGGATTTTACTGCTTTTATATGAAATTGATGAAAGAATGATGCTCTTGCCAGATATGCTTACCGTACCACTGTTGATATTGGGCTTTACGTTTGCTGCTTTTGCTTTTGAAGGAGGAGGATATGATGTTATCCCTCCGGCTCAAATCAGTGCCTTGGGTGCGGCTGCCGGTTATGTCTTGCCGATTTTGGCATCATTGTTTTTAATAAGAAAATACCCTGATGCTTTTGGCGGAGGCGATATTAAATTATTGGCTGCTGTTGGTGCTTGGCTTGGTTTAGCAGCTGTTCCGTACTTGATTTTAATATCGTGCGTGGTGTTTGCCGTTTTTTCAATCATTAAACGGCAAAGAGCAGGGGCTTTCGGACCGGCTATAGTTATTGCTACTTTAATACTTGTATTTTTTGGTTAATCGGTTATGATGAACCATCACTTTTTAGGAAAGGTAAAAATTATGTGCATTGAGAGTTTAAAAGAGCGCAGAGAAAAGGTTAAAAATTTTGTGGAAAGCACAAGTTTTGATATCTTTATTATGTCGCTTATCTGTTTTGATGCCGTTATCTTCGGCTTGATGACTTCTGACTATTTTAATGCGGCTATGGGCAGCATCTTGTTTGTGCTTGACCGCTTATGTATGGCTATATTTATCGTGGAAATGGTCTTGAAACTATTTGTTTACGGACATAAGTTCTTTAAATCAAAATGGAATACTTTTGATTTTACGGTTATTGCTGTTTCATCATTTTCATTTGCCAGCTATTTTATTGTTTTGAGAACTTTCAGACTTTTCCGTTTGTTAAAGTACATTAACCGTTTTTCAAAATTAAGAAGACTTATTACCGTGTTTGGAGCTTTGCTGCCTAATTTTGTGGCAGCCATGCTGGTCTTTATGGTTTTGATTTATGTATTTGCCATTATGGGTGTTAGCTTGTTCGGTGATGTGTTTATTGAGTTTGCAACTTTGGATGCTTCACTCTTTGCTTTGCTGCAAGTATGCACCTTAGACGGCTGGGCTTCTGAAATTGCCAGACCGGTAATGGCGGTGTTTCCGCATGCGTGGTTGTTCTTTGTTTCTTTCTTGCTGATTTATTTCTTGCTGCTGTTGAGCTTTGTTATGAGCGTTGTTGATGAAATTGTTCGAAAGGATTTAATTAAAGAATCGGCAAATGTTGCCGCAGCTGCTGATGTAAAGCAAAAACCATCTTTGGTTTTAAAACGTGCGCCGCAGGCGATGAAAAAGAAAAACAATGAAATGAAAAGAAAATCGCCGCAGATAAAACATAAATCTAGGCCGCTTGCTAAGTAAAAAAGAAGCTCCTTTTTTAAGGAGCTTCTTTTTTGTTGCATCTTTTTCTATTCCACATATCGGCACAGCTCAGCAAAACTGAGGTTTGTCTCTTGGTCGAAGAGATAGTGCTTGTCTCCGAAGAGGACTGATGTGAGCAGGAAACAGCGGAGATCATCTTTGCTGCTTTCTTTGTAGCTTTTGATGATTTGACTCTCAAGCTCGTTGGCTCGCTGCTCCATTTTCCATCTTTCGGAAATAATAGACCCATCGTGTAGCAGTAACTGAATCTTTGAGTAGGTTCTAATTGTTTTGCTCGCGATTTCGGGTACTATCTCCCGCACCTGTATTTGGCTCAGTAGGTGATATGCTGCACGCTGCTGTCTGGATATATCATTCTCCAGTGTTGTAGCGTAATATGCCACCTTTCCTGTTTTTTGGATAATTCCTACCCATTTGCTTTTGCTGGTGTAGGAAGATGTTTCCAAAAATGTCCGTACGGCCGTGGCGGTAAAGATGTTTTGATTTCCAAGAGCCTCGCAGGCCCGTCTCTTATTTGAAAAATTCATATCTTAAAAATTTTAGGTGATTTTATGCTAAGCTTTTTATTGATTTTTGTCAATACCGTAAAGATACATTAAATAATGTCTGAATATTGCCCTCTCGGGTTCGATCCCCATGGTCAATTATGCCATAAATAAACCCTCTCCATTTAGGAGAGGGTTTATTTATGGCGTACCCGGCGGGGATCGAACCCACAACCTTCGGCGTCGGAGGCCGACACTCTATCCAATTGAGCTACGGGTACATATATTAAGAGTACGTTTGAGATTGCTTAATGCTGCCAATCTTTTATAACAATTTTATTTACTTTACCAGTCTTTTTTTATGTTTTTTTAATAATTTTGCTTGACTTGTAGCTTAAATATATGTATTAACAAGCAACAAGATTGTTGTTTGTTTGATAAAAGGATAACTTAAAATGGCTAAAAAATGTGATATTTTGGGTACCGGCGTTATGAGTGGTAATAATGTAAGCCACGCTAACAATAGAACTCGTCGTCGTTTCTTGCCCAATTTGCAGGTTGTTTCTCTTTTGAGCGAAACATTGAATAAGGTTTTTAAATTGAAAGTTTGCTCTAAAACTTTACGTTCTATTGAACATAAAGGCGGTTTGGATGCCTATTTGGAAAATACTTCCAGCACTAAATTAACCGAAGAAGCTAAAAAAATTAAAAAATCAATCGCTAAGAAAAAAGCTGCAAACTAATTTAATGTGTTTCATAAAACCCCGCTTTCAATGCGGGGTTTTTGCTTTGCAAAAATTGCTTCGGGCATTTGGGGCGAAGACTTCTGCAGAACTGGCCGCAGAAGCCAAAGAAGCCAGAGATGCCAAAGAGGCCGCCGAGAGAAAAGCCGAAAAAGAAAGAAGAATGAAAATCGTTGATGAGCTGTTGGCTCAGTAACGGTTTTCATCAAAAAAAAGACCGTGGGTATTAAGCCTGCGGTCTTTTTTTGCTAAAACGATTTATTAAATTATAACTCGCCGACGTACATGCCCAAATCATGAGCTGCCTTAACAAGGGAGCTGTTTTTATCGAGCATTGATGTTCCGCAAGCTACAACCTCTTCCAAAGAATAAGATTCTATCTTACCGTTAGAATAGCCTACCATTAAATCGGTTTTGCCTTCAGCTAACAATTCTACGGCTTTGGCTCCGAATACGGCTGCCAAAATACGGTCAAAAGCTGTCGGGTTGCCGGAACGTTGTACGTGACCTAAACGAGTTACGCGAGTTTGAAAACCTTGATAGTTTTGGTTGATTAATCCGCTTAAATATTCTCCGATACCGCCGTGAACTTTTTCACCGACTAAGTTCTTGGCAGATGATACTTGCTCGCCGGTTTCAGTCTTTACACCTTCGGATACAACAATCAAAGCATGAGAGCGACCGCTCTTTTTTACTTGTTCTAACTTATTAATAATGCCTTGCAAAGTATACGGAATTTCCGGAACTAAGCAAACATCGGCAAATCCGGCTAATGCTGATTGAATGGCCAAATGTCCGGCATCACGACCCATAACTTCCAAAATTAAAGCACGATGATGCGAACGAGCGGTTGTTTCCAAACTGTCTAAGGCATCGGTGCATACCTGGCAAGCTGTGTTAAAGCCCACAGAATATTGAGTTAACGGAGTGTCATTATCAATGGTCTTAGGAATACCTATCATCTTAACTCCGGCATATTTGCAGTAGTTGCTGACAATATTCATGCTGCCGTCGCCGCCTACAACGATAACCGCATCTAAACCTAACTCTTTTACGCCTTCACAAAAACGACGTGACATTTCGGCTTGCGATTCCATTTTAACGCCTTTGTTTAATGAGCCTAAATATGAACCGGCAATGCGAACCCACGGAGAACTTGCAAAATTTTGTAAGGTAAGCAACTCATACGATAGCGGACGCTCGGTTAAACCGTCAGTGCCGTTATGAATTCCGTAAACTTCCCAACCGTATTTATCGGCAGCTTTAACAACCGATGCTACTACGGCATTAAGACCGGCACAGTCGCCGCCACTGGTTAAAATTCCTATCTTTTTAATATTACTCATCAATATTCTCCGTAATCTATCTTTTTAATTGTTGATTTTAATCATATCTTGTAGTATCATTTCATACAAAGTTTATAAATACATTTCCAGTAAAAAATACACTTGTACTAAATTTTTTTCGTTAAAAAGGCAGGATATCTTATGATAAAAAATGACAATTTGGTAAAACTTCAGCAACAACTCTGTGAGTTAAAGCTTGAAGAACGTCGCGTTTGTACCGATATTTCTTCTTTGGTAAGAAAGAATCGGACTATCGATTTTTATCAGGCCCAACAATTAAATAAACTCCGCAGCGGTTTGAAAACTAAAATTAAAACCGTCGAAGCTCGGATTATGCCTAACATTATTGCTTAATTAGGAGTTTGTTTTTTTTGCTTGCTTTTTACGAATCGCTATGTTAAAAAGCTCCCAATTGTTTAACTTTAGTTTTTTAGAAAAGAGGTGATTTAAGTGGTTCAAGTTACTGTTATAGGTAATGATGTTGCTCAGTCTTTGAAGGTTTTGAAAAAGAAAATGCAGCGCGAAGGTATCTTCCGTGAAATGAAGTTGCGTCGTTGTCATGAAAAAAATGCTGAAAAGAAAGCTCGTCGTAAAGCTGAAGCTATTCGCCGCGCCAGAAAGCAACTGCGTAAACGCTTAGATACTGAAGGATTCTAGTTGATTGAGAATCGCCAAGGGGAGTTCTTTTGATAAAGAACTCCCCTTTTTTTGTGCTTAATGGTTAATATTTAAACTTAGATATCAGGGAATAACTCTTAAAGAGAATCGCAAACTAAACTTACGAATCGGTTTTGGATAAATATCTACTTTAATTTAAATTTGTATACGTATCCGAAGTTGTATTTTAAAATATTTTTTGCACACAATATCAATGCGTTGCGCCTAAATGCTTGATATAATTTAATCTTATCTTTGTTAATAAATTTATCCACTCATTAAAAAAATATTTTGTGCTTATTTATAATAAGATAGACAATTTTAAAGGTTATATATCTTTTTTGTTCTTGAGTGATTTTCTTTATTTTTGCAAGATGTTTTCATAAGTTGAAATTACTCCATAAAAAAATTGTGCATACTATATATAGTTTCTTTACAAAATTTTAACACTATATATTGTATACAACAAAGCAATTTAATGCTGTAACCAAAATTTGGCTTAGTACAACATATAAACTATAAGGAATACCATATGTCAGAGCAAAAACACGAAATGCCGGAGATCAAAAACGATAATATTCGTTTCTCTCAGGTAACCAAAAGAGACGGAACTCTCGCTCCGTTCGATAGCACCAAAATTTATAACGCTATCTTGAAAGCCGGACAGTCTACTTCAGAGTTTTCGGAACAAGAAGCTTGGCTGTTAACTGCTAAAGTGTTAAAAGTTTTGGAACATAAATTCAGCGAATCGTTGCCCTCCATTGAACAAATACAAGATATTGTAGAGCAGGTCTTGATTTCCGATAACTATTTCAAAACCGCTAAAGCTTATATTTTGTATCGTGATCAACGCAATCGTATGCGCTCTGATAAAAAAGTTATGGTTGATGTTGAAAGCTCAATCAATGAATACCTTGAAAAACTCGACTGGCGTGTTAATGCCAATGCTAACCAAGGTTATTCTAACGGTGGTTTGATATTAAACGTTTCCGGTAAAGTTACGGCTAACTACTGGCTGAGCCATGTTTATCCGTCAGAGGTAGGCGAAGCTCACCGTAACGGTGATATTCATATTCACGATTTGGATATGCTCGCTGCTTACTGTGCCGGTTGGTCTTTGAAAAACTTATTGCATGAAGGCTTTAACGGTGTTCCCGGTAAGGCTGAGGCCGGTCCGGCTAAGCACTTGTCGGCTGCCGTAGGTCAGATGGTTAACTTTATGGGAACCTTACAAAACGAATGGGCTGGAGCTCAGGCCTTTTCTTCAGTTGATACCTACTTGGCTCCGTATATTCGTAAAGATAATTTGTCGTACCGTCAGGTTGAACAATCTATCCAAGAGCTGATTTACAACTTGAACGTTCCTTCACGTTGGGGTTCGCAAACACCGTTTACCAACTTTACTTTTGACTGGGTTTGCCCGGAAGATTTGCGCAATACTCACCCGATTATTGCCGGTGAAGAACAGCCCTTTACTTACGGCGACTTGAAAGAAGAAATGGCTATGATTAATAAAGCCTATATCACCGTTATGATGAAAGGCGATATTAAAGGTCGTCCGTTTACCTTCCCGATCCCGACATATAATATGACACCTGATTTCCCTTGGGAAGATGAAAATGCCGAGTTGATGTTTGAAATGACTGCTAAATACGGTATGCCTTACTTCCAAAACTTTATTAACTCTGTATTAAAGCCAGGACAAATTCGCTCCATGTGCTGCCGTTTGCAACTTGATTTGCGCGAGTTGCTGGCCAAAGGTAACGGCTTGTTCGGTTCGGCTGAACAAACCGGCTCGGTTGGTGTTGTTACATTTAACTGCGCTCGCTTGGGTTACGTTTACAAAGGAAATGAAGCCGGTCTTTTCGGCAGAGTCGATGAGTTGATGAACATTGCTCGCACTTCTTTGGAAATTAAACGTAAAGTTATTCAGCGCTTGATTGATAACGGTTTATTCCCCTTCACCAAACGTTATTTGGGTACTTTGCGTAACCACTTCTCAACTATCGGCGTTAACGGTATTAATGAAATGATTAGAAACTATACCAATGACGAACACAATATTGCCGATGAGTGGGGACAAGCTTTTGCCGAAAAATTCTTGGATTATATTCGTGCCAAAATGGTTAAAATTCAGGAAGAAACCGGTCATATGTATAACTTGGAAGCAACTCCGGCCGAGAGCGCTACTTACCGTTTTGCTCGTGAAGATAAAAAGAGATTTGCCGATATTATTCAAGCCGGTACAAAAGAAAATCCGTACTATACCAACTCTTCACAGTTGCCGGTCGGATTTACCGATGACCCGTTTGAGGCTCTTGATTTGCAATCTGTTTTGCAAACCAAATATACCGGCGGTACGGTTTTGCACCTTTATATGAATCAGCGCATTTCATCTGCTAAGGTTTGCCGCGATTTGGTTAAAAAGGTTCTGACCAATTACCGCTTGCCTTACATCACCATTACCCCGACATTTTCAATTTGCCCGAAACACGGCTACTTGTCAGGGGAACACAAATTCTGCCCAATCTGCGATGAAGAGAAGAAGGCAGAGAAATTGAAAGCTTTGAAAAATAAGCAGGAAGTAGCTTAACACAATAAATAAAAGGAGTAATTAAAATGGAAAACGTTATTGACATTAATGAGGTAAAATTAACCGATGAAGAAAGACAACCTTGTGAAGTTTGGACCAGAGTTATGGGTTATCACCGTCCGGTTTCCGAATTTAACAAAGGTAAAAAATCGGAATATTATTCACGTGTTTGCTTCACCGAAGAAAAAGCCGTTAAACACATGAATGAAGAAAACGTAATTTTGGCTGCTGCCGAATAATTTATGGTTAATCTAAGACCGCCGCTTGGAGCTTGTTAAAAAAGCCTGACGGCGGTCTGATTTTATGAAGAATGAAAAATGACTGATTTACCCGTTGTTATCGGTGATATTGAAAAATTTAGCATCGTCGACTATCCCGAACATATTGCCGCCGTGGTTTTTTTGCAAGGGTGCCCGTGGCGCTGCCCGTTTTGTTATAATACCTCTTTGCAAAAAATAGGAGCTCAGCCGGAAAGCGATTGGACCGAGCAAAAACTTTTAACCTTTTTGGAAAGAAGAAAAGGTATTTTGGATGCCGTAGTCTTTTCGGGCGGAGATCCTTTGGTTCACGACGGTTTGCCGGACTTGATGGATAAAGTTAAGGCTTTGGGTTATAAAATCGGTCTGCATACCGGCGGATTTAGACCGGAAATGCTTAAAAAGCTGGTTGATAAAATCGATTGGGCAGGGCTTGATATTAAGGCACCCCTTGAGGCTGAAAAGTATGCCAAGGCAACCGGCGGTTATAAGTTAACGGAAAATATTTTGCAAAGTTTGGATATATTACTAACCAGCTCCAAAAGTTTTGAATGTCGCACAACTTGCGATCCCAGACTTTTAACGGTTGATGATATTTTTACCATTGCTTTAACCTTAAAAGAAAAGGGCGTTAAAGAGTATTATTTGCAAAAATATCGTCCGATACCTACGGATAAAAATACAACTGAAGAAGAGTGTTTGGCGCTTATTGAAAATAAGGAGCTGATAGATTTTTTGCAAAAAAGCTTTGCTAAATTTGAGGTAAGAAAATAAGTTTGCAACTCTATTTTCCTAAAAATGCGGTTTGCACTAACCAATCATAAATGTTTTGCATGCTTTGTTGCCCTCTGGCTGCCAGATTTTCGGGGTGCCATTGAATACATAAAATATTTTTGTTTTCATTGCCCCAAGCTTCGGGTATGCCGTCTTCTTTGCTCAGCGCATAAATATCTACTTGAGGCTTTTTATCATAACCTGATAAATCTTGTTCAATAACTGCTTCATAGTGGCGTGAATTTACCCAAATCTCCGGGATGTCTGTTTTCATGATTTTGTGTAAGAAAGAACCTTCTTTAATACAAACTTGATGAGCCTTATCATCGGGCAGATGATGAGGCTTTTGTTTAAGGCTTTCATCCGTTACCGAATGGTATAATTTTAAGCCGCTTAATGCTCCGATAATTTGTGCTCCGGCGCATATGGCCAGTGTAGGCATATTATGCTTGTCAATAAACTTAAAAGCTTTTTCATAGGCGAAATAACGCTTTTGCGGAATTTTTTTGGGAGGTTGCAAATAAAAATTTTGCGGAAAGCTAAAGAAACCTCCAGGCAGTACCAGACCTTGGCATTCGGCAATTTGTGAATTAATGTTGTCGTAATCTAAAAATCTTAAATCGGCACCGGCCTTGAGCAATGATTTTAAATAATCGTTGCCGATGGTGTAATATTCTGTACCATTGGTTGAGGTATCTTCTCCTAATATAAATCCGATTTTAGCTACTGACCGATAATTGGGAATAATTTTTTGAATATCTTTTTTATCTATGGTAACTTTAGGGACTGTACCGTTTTGAGCGCAGTCGGTAATAACTGATTTTTTTATTCCGTAACAAGCAAATTCTTTCAGATAGTTTAGAAATAATATCATATTATTTGCTTCTGCCGGAAAGTTTTTGCCTAATGATTTGGATATTAATAGATGCTCCGGAAGGCGTGGAAACGGTATTTTGAATGTTACGTGCTTGGGGTTTGTCTTGTTGATTATCAAGTTGTTTGGCTTGATAATTTTGGGCTTCTTTCTCAATTAATGACGGAATATCAATGATGGTTGCAGGGCGGTTTTTAAAAAATTGAAAATCTTTAACATCATTGTTAAACCCGATAAACTGAGGAGTTCCTTTTTCATCGTTGCCGTTATACATCATCATATGACCATTCCCTTGGGCATTTTCTCCTTTTATTACAATCAAACTTCCGGGCTTAAATTGTTTAATGTCATCTAAAAGCGATTGCGAAGAATGTATTTGCTCGGGGTTTTCTTTTTTTAAGTGTTCGGTAAATGTATGCGGATGAGCGGCTGTTTCGGCATTTTCAGGTAAAAATGAAAATCCGCCGTAGTAGTATTTTAATTCGTACAGCGGGGCTGTTAATGATTTTGTGCAATAACCGTGATCCGAATCGGTGTTAAGTGCAGAATCCTCAATTTGTTGTGTCTCTTGTGCAGTGTGAAAACTATTGGCAATGGCTCGGTTGACAATTGCCGGAGTAACGGCTTTGTCTATAAGTAAATCCTGCGTAACCTGCAGGTTTATTTGCTCTTGGTTGTTTTGTAAAAAGTCTTGAGCTTTAAGCTCATACTCTTTTTGAATTTCAGGAGATGCGCTTTTATAGCAAGATATTTTTTCAGCTTCGCTGCTGCCCGGCAAAATGGCACTTAACGCTGCCTGATGACTTAAGTTATTCATGATTTCAGGTGAACAGAGCTTATCAACGTTGTTTTTATCAACATGAATAAGAGTAACTTCACGGATACCTTTACCGCTATCTTCTATCTTAAAAAAATAACCGCCTTTACCGTCTGATTTTGCACTCTCTTTGGCTTTGGCTTTTTTTGTAAGTAAATTGTTGATATTGGAATTTACCATATCAATATATTTATTTTGTATGTCCTTAATTTCAAGAGTCATCTTATTCAACCAAACAGTTTAATTTGTTTAAGTATATTATAATTTAAGCTGTGTGTAAAGGTATAAAACCGTTGATATCTTTAATTTAAATCTTGGTAATTTGAGGCGGTGGTTGTATATTTTATGAAGCTATAAATTGTAAAAGAACAGGGGTTAGAATGACAGAATTAACCAATGATGAATACTTGAAAAGTGAACAAGAATATAATGCTGATTCTATTAAAGTTTTAAAAGGCTTGGATGCTGTTCGTAAACGTCCGGGTATGTATATCGGCGATACCGATGACGGCTCGGGTTTGCATCATATGATTTATGAGGTTTTGGATAACGCTATTGATGAGGCTTTGGCCGGATATTGTGATAAAACTATCGTTATCTTGAACCCTGATGGTTCAGCTACCATTCGCGATAATGGTCGTGGTATGCCGGTTGATATCCATAAAGAAGAAGGAGTGTCGGCAGCTGAAGTTATTATGACCGAACTCCACTCCGGCGGTAAGTTTGATAATAATTCTTATAAGGTATCAGGTGGTCTGCACGGTGTGGGCGTTTCAGTGGTTAATGCTTTGTCTACTTGGCTTAAATTACGTATTTGGCGTAATAATAAAGAATATTATGCAGAGTTTGCCGACGGCAATGTTGTTAAACATGTTGAAGTTGTCGGTGATGCCCCAAATAAACATGGTACTGAAGTTTCATTTTTGCCGTCGCCGCAAACTTTTACTCAAACCGAGTTTAGCTTTGAAACTTTGGAAAGAGCTATAAGAGAAAAAGCTTTCTTAAACTCGGGCGTATACTTAAAATTGGTTGATAATCGCGGTGCCGAGCCAAGAGAAGAAGTGTTCCACTATGAGGGTGGTTTGTCAGCCTTTGTTAACCATCTTAATAAAGCTAAAGCTCCTTTGCATGAAAATGTTATTGCGTTTGCCGGCGAAGATAATGATATTGTGGTGGAAGTCGCTATGCAGTGGACTAATGCTTATAACGAAAGTATGCTCTGCTTTACCAATAATATTCCGCAAAAAGACGGCGGTACCCACTTGGCAGGTTTTAGAGGCGCTCTGACCCGTACTATTAATAACTATATATCTGAAAACGGGCTGCTTAAGAAAGATAAAAATGTTATTACCGGTGAAGATATGCGTGAAGGCTTAACTTGTGTTTTATCAGTTAAAGCTCCTGATCCGAAGTTTTCATCGCAAACTAAAGATAAACTTGTTTCTTCCGAAGTTCGTCCGGTAGTTGAAGGTGTGGTCGGTGATAAATTAAAAGAGTGGCTCGATGAGCATCCGGCTGAGGCTAAAATGATTGTAGGTAAAATTGTTGAAGCCGCTACAGCCCGTGAAGCCGCCCGTAAAGCTCGTGAACTTACCCGTCGTAAGGGCGTTTTGGATATTTCTACTTTGCCCGGAAAACTTGCCGATTGTTCGGAAAAAGATCCGGCTTTGTCCGAAGTGTTTATCGTAGAGGGAGATTCTGCAGGTGGTTCGGCTAAGCAAGGTCGTGATCGTAAAAATCAGGCAATTATGCCTTTGCGCGGTAAAATCTTAAATGTAGAACGTGCTCGTTTTGATAAAATGCTTAACTCAGCCGAAATCGGTACCATTATTACTGCTTTGGGTACGGGTATCGGCAGAGATGATTTTAATGCCGATAAATGCCGTTACCACAAAATCGTTATCATGACCGATGCCGATGTGGACGGTTCGCACATCAGAACTTTGCTCTTAACCTTTTTCTATCGACAAATGCCAGAGCTTATTGAGCGCGGCTATGTTTATATTGCGCAACCGCCTTTGTATAAAGCAAAACGCGGTAACTCCATTATTTACTTAAAAGACGATAGAGAAATGGAAGACTACCTTATCCGCGGCGGTTGCGATGAGGCGATTTTGGAAAAAGCCGATGGCGAAAAAATTATGGGACAAGATTTAATCTCGTTTGTTGAAAAAACTATGAAAGCTCGTTCTTTAATTAATGCATTGAGCATTAAAGCTCCGGAGAAAATTGTTGAACAAATGGCTATCTATGGTTTGTTTGACAATGAAAAACGCCAAAATAAAGAAGCTTTACAAGTTGAACTGAATAATTTGGCTAAGCGTTTGGACGATATGGAAGCCGAATATGATAAAGGTTGGAAAGCTGAACTTTTGGATAACGGTACAATTTCATTTAACAGAACTTTGCGAGGTGTTAAAGAAGACCATGTTATCGGCGAGAGCATTGTTGATAGTGCTGAAGCTAAGGTCTTAAACGAGATGAAAGATTTCTTGAAAGAAAACTTTGGTACAACCTCGAAACTTGTTTCTAAAACCGGCGGTGAAAAACGTATTGACGGACCGGTGGCTTTGGTTGATGCAGTTATGGCTACCGGCAAAAAGGGTATTACCTTGCAACGCTATAAAGGTTTGGGTGAAATGAACCCCGAACAACTTTGGGAAACAACCTTAGACCCTGAGGCGCGTTCTTTGCTGCAGGTTAAAATTGACCATATGGAAGAGGCTGATGAAGTATTTTCTACCCTTATGGGTGATGTGGTTGAACCGAGAAAAGAGTTTATTCAAGAAAATGCTTTGAATGTGATTAACCTCGACATCTAATACCTTGGTCTGCGTTTAGCGGGCAGCTGCTAGGGGTTTTGTCACTCATGTAACTGTTTGTACACTACGTTCCAAAACCCCGTCGCATCTGCCTCACCATCCGCAGACCTTTTAGATTGTGCAGTTGCAGAAAAAACTTGCGGCGCATTAGCCGCATTCTCCGTGCCCCTTTGGTCTTTTATTTAAATTCAAATTTCAAGGTTGCATCTCGATTGCCTAAATGCTTGGTGCAAGCTTCATAGATGCTGTCTAAAGTCATGTTGCGTAAACAAACGCTTGTGTCAGTGCATCTTTTATCGCCTTCAAAATAAAATTTGCGAGTATCATCTGTTCCGTAGCCGCTGACAGTGTAAACAGAATTAATGTTGGCGGAATTTTCTTTGGCAACCGTTAACACATTGCGGCATATTTCAAGCGAATTGTTGCTGTTTGATAATAAAGGCAAATTTACATACATTACTAAAGCATGCCAATTTTTATTATTACTGCTGCCAACTTCATTGTAAATATACATTTGATTGTTAAAAATGTCATAAAAGTAATTTTGTATGTTGGGTTTAATCATTTCTTGCGGAATTTCACCCAATTTAACAAACAATGGAGTCAAATTTTGCGCTGATTTATATGAGTCCATAACACGAACATATTTGATAACCGAATTAACAACTTGATTTAATTGTTCGGCATGCTTGTTGAGCTTGTATTTGAACATAGCCTTGCTATAACCTGCAATCGCCCCGACCGAAAGCACACCGATTATAGCCAGCACGCCCAACATCTCCACCATGGAACGCCCGCATAATGCCGCATCTACTTGCCTTCTTCTCGCTCGTGTACCACTTTTGTACACGTCGCTCAAACAAGACTTCACATCTGTACCATTCTTCAGCCGTTCGTTTTTGGTTCTTTCCCGCATAATTTCCTCTCAATATAACAAAAACGTCAATTTCTATGGAATTATAAACCGTTTTTTTTTTTTGCAATTTTAAAGAGTCTCGTGGGGATAAGTTGCCGCCTTAAGGTTGTTTTTCCTTTGAAGCGATGATATCGGCAAATACTAGAAATTATAAAATTAACCGTTTCATTTTAAGTATTTTTAACCTTTCTCTGTCATTGTCCTTTTTAGGAGGCAAAACATGAAATATCCATTGTATGAAAAGGCCAAAAATTTGTTGTTTGATGAATATAACGCAAATTATAAAATTGTAAAAAACAGCGATTATCATCGTGGTTATATGAATGAAAAAATTAAGCATTCGTTACAAGTTGCCGGTGCCGGTAACGGAATTTTGCGTAATGAACCTTATTTTCAAAATCGTTCATCGGAGTTCGTTGAAATAGCTAAAACTACTATCTTGTTACATGATGTCTTTCGTTTTCGGGAGATAAAATTTTTATATGAAACCGGCCAAAAACTTGACCATGGTATTAAGGGGGCGGAAATGTTAAAATCTATGCCTGATTTTAATGATATTCTTATCACCTTGCCGATAAAACATCATGGGCATATGATAGAGGAGCTTTATAATGATGAGGAATATAAAGCTATTAGCGATGAGCAGTTAAAAGAAAATGTTAAACATATTGCTTTTGCCGTGCGTGATGCCGATAAAATTGCCAACTGGCAATACTTAATGACAGATTTTGAAAATGTGAAAACTTTTTGGTTTAAAAATACCGATAGATCGTCAGTGGCGGAAATGTATGTTACGCCTGCTGTTTGGCAGAGTTTTATAAACCAAGAGGTAATTAACAATAACTTAGTTAAAACTAATGCCGATACCATGCTGTCAACCTTGTGTTGGTTGTTTGATATTAACTATAAGGCTTCAATAAATTATTGCATAAAACTGAACCTGTTTAATAAGTTTTATAAAAGTATACAAACTCAAGGCATAAAAACCGATAATCTTTCAGAGGTCGAAAAGGTTGTAAAGCAATTTGTAAAAAATAAATTTAACATAAGTATGTAAAAATAAAAAACCTCGTAAATTTACGAGGTTTTTTGATTGTTTATGTGCATTACTGTTTCACTTTTTCTACCTGTGAAAATTCTAATTCTACAGGGGTGTATCTACCGAAGATAGAAACAGAAACTTTCAAGCGAGCCTTTTCGCTATCAACTTCTTCAACGGTACCGATAAATGATGCAAAAGGTCCGTCGGTAACTCTGATTTGTTCACCAACCTCAAAGTCAACTACGGTTTGCGGACGCTCAACACCTTCAGTCATTTGTTTGATGATTCTCTCGGCTTCGGCATCGCTGATGGGTTGTGGTTTGTTACGGCTGCCTAAAAATCCGCTAACGCGAGGTGTGTTTTTAACAACATGCCAGCAATCATCGGACATTTCCATCTTAACTAAGATATAGCCAGGGAAGAACTTGCGTTCGCTGTTGACTTTGGCGCCTTTTTTTACTTCAACAACCTGTTCGGTAGGTACCATAATGTCTAAAATCTTATCTTCCATCTTTTTTAAGACGGCTTGTTCTCTTAATGATTCGGCAACTTTTTTCTCAGATCCCGAATAAACGTTTACAACGTACCAACGTGCAGCCATATTATGCTCCTAAACCTAAAACTAACTTGACAACCCAAGCTAAAACAACATCAACACAAAAGAAGAACAATGCAGCAATTGCCACAATGACAATTATCATTATTGAAACCTGAGAAACCTCTTTTCTGGTCGGCCAGGTTACTTTTTTAACTTCTTGTTTGACCTGTCTGAAAAACTGTAACGGACTAATTTTCACTGTGGAACCTATCCTTTAAATGTTTACACCTATAAGGGCACATTTTAATTTATCAAGCAGTAAAAACGGCTTAATGTACCCTAACTCAATGAAAGCCAAGATAGTAAATTATTTTTTATATGTCAATAGATATATTGATTTTTTCAGCGCTCTAGAGCTTTTTGTTTTATAAGCTAAAAGTTATGTTTTATATAAAAAAGCCATGTCGTTATTAAAACAACATGGCAAACGGCTTCTAACCTTATTAATTACAAAATACATAATCAAAAAAGGTAACTACACCAATAGCCGCGATAATGGCACATACTCCGGAGGCTATGGTTTTTAAAAAGCCTTTTTTCATTCTATCTTCTATTATACCTGTAATTACAATGCATATCAGAAGAAAAATGATAAATACAAAAACAGCAAGAAGCTTATTCATACCTTAAAAACATTATTGGGGTTTTACAACAACGCCGTTTTGGCATTTTGGTAACAGAATTAATCAACATGTATCTGATGCCTGCGGTCGAGTTCTTTACGATATACCTCGTATTTTAATTCATGAAACCACCCGGATTCAAATTCGTCAATCTGAGCCATAACAAGCTCCATATAGTCCATTTTCTTTGCCTTATGTGCAAAGTAAGCCCGTATACGGCAGTATATAAAATACCCAATTAAAATTACAATTGAAGCAATAGCTATAATTGCCCAAAGCGTTATTAAAATCCATCTCATATAAAATTATATTTAAATTATTTAACATAATTATTACTTTGTATCATCAATTTATCAAATTATTTAATCAAATCAAGCATAAACTACCGATATTATTATGTACACAAATTAAAACCCCTCAGCTCTAGATAGTTTGAGTGGTATGACTTATGAGATAGTGTACGAATTTTTTATGATTAAAAATTTTTACTCGGCTTGTTTTTGCATTTTTTTATGATACTTAGCAGCTATTTGAAAAATCTTTTTTCTAAAGTCTTGTCCGTTTTGTTTCATCTTTTCAAATATGCTTTGTTCTTTTTCACGTAATTCGGGATTTCCGCTTAATATTAACTCTTCAATAGGCGGCAAGGCTGTAAATCCGTCATTTTGTTGTAATGAATTTTTTATACCGTTTTGCAAAATTGTTTTAGCGTAATAAGCCATTAATCGACCTTCCTTTGTTTGGGTATTGTCTTTAAATTGGACGTTATTATGTTCCGCTTCATTAATCAAAAATGGTCCGCAATCTTCAAACCATTCATATTTTTGCTTAATCAAAAATAAATTACCTTGTTTTTTAGAAAAGAAGCAAGGTTTTAAATCAAACCATCGGTTTTTTTCTATGCCTTCTTTATCTTTAGAATCTTCTGCATCAAAACGCTTACCTTCTTCTCTTTTTCTAATTTCAATGTAACGGTCAAAAAAATTGTTTTTTAAGGGTACACCGCCGTCATATGCAGATCTAAAACTTATAAATTCTGACTTTGAAACACCCAAAGGACATGCCGGAGCTTGAGCAACAATCAGCAGCTGTGATTGTATTTTCTTTCTATCTTGTTCGCTATAACCTAAATTTTTCATTGCCTCTTGCATTTTCTCTTCTAACTTCAAAGCCGTATACGCACCATGACAATGAGCCACTATGTTTAGCTTTCTTATTCTCTTACAGGCTTCTTCGACCGATAATTTTCCTTTGCCGTTTTTCAGGGTTATTCTGGGCAATATAGCTTTTTCAAACAATTCGTTAACATATTGAGGGTTATATTCTTCATCTGTCGCTTTTGATAATGTCTCTTCAATATCGGCATTACTTCTTAAAACTTCTGTTCGGTGTTTAATATTAGAAATCCGTCTGGCAATTGATTTATTATGTCCATCAAAATTATAGGTAATGCTGTAGACAGGAATTTCTGCATTTATTTCATTTAATATTTCATTTTTAATAATTTTGGCATAGCCGTTGGCGGCCCTATCGGTTGTTGCTCCGTCTCCTCCTATGTATAAAACACAAACTTCATCTTCAGGGATAGAATCAACTTTTGTATATCCATAAGGATTATCTTCTGTTTTATCTGTTCTTTTTCCGATTTCCAATGACGACATTATCTAACTCCTAAAGATAAGAAGAACTATATTAAATGTAACATAAGCAGATACCTAAATCAATATATTAAAATCGTTGAATATTTTTCATACCTGGCAGATTAAATGATTTATTTATAAAAAGCCGCCCTCGCGGACGGCTTTCTTTTTGGCAGGGGCAGT
>CALXWE010000016.1 GCA_944392295.1 uncultured Alphaproteobacteria bacterium | reverse complement strand
TGGTGCGCTAGGCCGGAATCGAACCGGCACGGGATTGCTCCCAACAGATTTTAAGTCTGCAGCGTCTACCTGTTCCGCCACAAGCGCATATTTTCATGAACATACTTATTACCACATTTTTTTATAATTGCAACATAAAACTTGTTTTTTTTTTAAATTTATGTTCTTCTTCTAGTGTTAATTGTTTTAATTGTTGCATAAACACTCGGCAGAAACAGCGTTTCGGTGTGCTTATGCCCTTTTTAGAAAGGTCTTTCATTATGAAAAATATCAACATATCTTTGCAAAGATATATCTTTCCCAACATTAATAACGAAGGTTGGCGCTTTATAAGTATTTTTGCTGCAGTAACAGCGTTACTGGCAATTATTTGGCTGCCACTCGGTGTTATCGGACTTATTTTAACTGTTTGGTGCTATTACTTCTTCCGCGATCCAGACAGAGTTACTCCTCAAATTAAAGATGTTGTCGTATCTCCGGCAGATGGTATCGTACAAATGATATCTCGCGTAACCGGACCTGAAGAACTTGGCTTAAATACCAAAACTTTTAACCGCATCAGTATCTTTATGAGTGTGTTTAACGTACATGTTAATCGCGCTCCTGCGTCAGGAAAAATTTTAAGACAATCTTACATTAAAGGTAAGTTCTTTAATGCAACCCTTGATAAAGCCAGCAAAGACAACGAACGACACTTAATTGCCATGCGTACCGATTGCGGTAAAGAAATTGCCTTTGTACAAATTGCCGGATTAATTGCACGCCGTATTGTTTGTTTTGCCAAAGATGGTCAACAATACCAAGCCGGTGAACGTTTTGGTCTTATCCGCTTTGGTTCTCGTTTGGATGTTTATTTACCTACTGATATTGAACCTTTGGTTTGTGTAGGGCAAACCATGGTAGCCGGTGAAACTGTTCTGGCTAACTTAACTGCCAAAAATGAGCACGTTGAAGGAGAAATCAGATAATGCGCAAAATCAACAATAAAATTCTGTTCTCTAAACAGAAATTAAATGAGGTTCCATTTCGTAAACTTGCCCCGAATATGGTTACCATGATGGCTTTATGCTCCGGTGTTACCTCTATTCGTTATGCTGTTCAAGACGATTGGATTAAAGCCGTTATTTGCATATTTTTAGCCGCTCTTTTCGACGGACTTGATGGCAGAGTCGCACGCTTCTTAAAAGCTTCTTCAAAATTTGGTGCTGAACTCGATTCGCTTTCCGATTTCGTAAGCTTTGGCGTTGCTCCGGCAATCTTAATGTATCAATGGACTTTATACGACCTGCCCAAATTCGGTTGGTTCTTCTGTTTATTATTCGCTATGGGTATGGCTATGCGTTTGGCACGGTTTAATACTATGCTTGAAGATAATAATCAGCCTGAATATTGGTCCCATTATTTTGTCGGCGTACCGGCTCCGGCTGCTGCCGCTTTGGCCATAAGCCCACTTTTGATAACTTTCGATTTTCCAGAAGCTTCCGCCGTACTGCGTTCTAATCTGTTTTGCAGCATATTAATGTTTGTTGTTGCTATTTTAATGGTCAGCCGCATTCCTACCATCTCGCTTAAAAAGATGAAGGTGCAAACTTATATGACTTTGCCTTTAATGCTGCTTGTTGCCCTGTTTACCCATTTTATGCTTTCTCAGCCATGGATAACCTTAGGCACTTTAACCGGTTTGTACGCCGTTTCAATACCGCTTGGCATCATTAAATTTGCCCACGACAAAAGAAAATTCGAAAAGCTAAAAGCTTAACTAAACAAAACAAACCCCGCTTAAAACAAGCGGGGTTTTATTTACAAAAAAATGAAACATTCTACCACGGAACATTGTTTACACATTTGTCCGGATTTTTCTGACAATATGCTTCGTCTTGCCCCATAGAGTGCAATCTGTTTCTGTTCTCGGAAAAATCTCCGACGACAATACATCCATTTAAAAATACCAGAGCTAATAAAATTAATTTTTTCATATTCCGTATCCTTACAAACCAAAATTTATACCGGCATATATAACTGCTAAAATAAATAATTTTGCAAGATGTCTCATCCATATACTTTTATCATATTCTGCGGCACTTCTCCATACCCCAAACAACACCATCACGCAATATACACATAATACAAAAGCAAACAGAAAATACCCTATTGTTAAAAACAACATAGTATTATCCATTTTCAAAGGTGAAAAATACTGCGTATAATACGTACCTAGCGATATACCATTTAAGTGTTGCATTAAAAATGATTTAAAACATCTGGTGATAAGGGCACAAAAGAAAATACCCAACACTCCAAACTTCCAAAACGTTTCTTTTAGCGAAAACTGACCATAAATTAATTTACCAAACATCGCTACCCTCCGTCAAAAAATGTACTCTAACAATCTTAAAATTTGGTTATAATTTTAATATACGGTTTAACGCCTAACTCTTGCTGAACTCCGGCAATATATCGCGACCACTCGCCCCACACTGCCCAGCGATTAATAAAGTCTTTGGCTACTTCAACCGATTTTGAAAGTTGAACTTTAATCGTTTCCTCAAGCAACCTATAAGCAACACTGCCTATTAAATCAAAATCGATATGCATTTTTTTACTACTATCAAACCATATAACTTTATTTTCAAACAAATAATTAAATTCTATCAAATCTGCCACACGGTGCGGCTTAGAAATAACCGGCTGAGCCCTTAAAAACAAATTACCGACAATCCACGATGCATAAATTTTTCGTAAATCTTCACGCGTAACAAAAGATTCTCTTTTTGCCAACTCTGCAAGTGAAGCTATGGAAACCATATTGGCTTTATGTTCTTCAATAATATGCTTAAAAACACCTAAAGACTCTTGATATTCTGTAGTCGGACCCAAAGAATGTCCGTTTTCATGTCCTACCACAAAAGCTATTATTTTTGATCTGTCAACATATGGATGCAGCGACGGATCAACAAGACGTTCCAAAAGTATTTTTTCATTTTCTTCATCGCGGCTAAATCTTATCTGCCTATGATAAACATTACGTCTCCATCCGCCGCATTTTACGGCATCTTTATCACCATTAGGCAAATTTTGTGCTGTTGTTATTCCTCCGCGACACATAGCATAATCGCCGGTTAATGTTATTATATCAACATCAACCATATTTTGCTTTAAATTATCCTCATCTAAACTTCTTTGCTCATATTTATCATTTAACGGCATCCATTTAGCCAGATAAGGCATTGTTTTTTTAGATACCAAAATATGTTCCGTTTCTTCGCCGTTAACTATACCCACTCTTCCGCCAAGAGTATCTTTGGCAACCACATTGATATTATTTTCTTCCAAAACTTTAATAATTTCCGGATTATCATAAACCGTTCCCGTTAATTCATCTTCATAATTTTCCCGAGAAATCGTAAACTCTAATTTAGTATCTTGCAGTCTGGCCCAGTGTCTATCTGCCAACATATCCATATCTTTGTTGTTTTGTAATAAAGCCTGTGCCTGCCACTGCAAAAATTCTTTAAATTCCGGCTCCGTGCAATAATATGCTGCAACCTCAAGCTCGTTGGCTATTTCTGAAAATTCTTTTGCAAAATACTCGGTATAATCTATGGCTTTTAAGTCATCACCATCGCGTCTGACCATAGTTCTTGCTGATAAAATCTTCTTTAATTCTTCAATTTTACCCTTTTTAGCCATTTGCAAAATTATGGAATGAAATTCTTCTACGGACAAATCCTGCGGATAAAAATTCTTTCCCGGCAACAAGGGCAATTCTTTAAAGATTTGCACTGGTTCTTGGTCTATACCGTTATGTCCGGCAACACCATTTAAATAATTAAAAAGCTCTAAAGTTTTAGCCGCATACGAATCTTTAACTGCCAGCTTTTCAAGTTCTCTTTTAATCTCAATGTTTTTGGGATTATCTTGTTCAAGAGCCACATCGTTAATAATATCGGCAGCTTTAATCAGGTGCTCTATGGCCTTTTTATCCCCTTCGGGAAGAGTCTGATATCCTTCAAAATCTCTGGAAATAAATTCTATAGAACGTGTTTTATTGGTAATAATATCATCAAGTTCTTTTTCTGTTAAGTTTACTTCATAACCTTTAATTTTCATCAACAATCTCCACTGTCCTAAATATATAAACCTTTATTTTTTCTGACCAATAATCAGGTGCCAAACCTGCTTCTAATTTTAATTGTTTTATAAACTCTTCTTTTTGCGGATACATATTCCACCGATAAGGTAGAAACATAGCTCTGCGATAACCTCTTGTGATGATAACACCATCTTGGCCCATTATCAAGTCATCAAGCAATTCCTGCTCGGTTGCGTAATTTCTTTTAACAACTCCTGTAGCTAAAAAATATCTATAAGGTAAATGCGGATAGTTTTTTTGAGCTTTTTCCATATTATTAAACAAAGAACGCCCAACGGCATTATGCTCAAATACACTGCCAAAATCAACATAATTTCCGTTATCGAGAGCAACTGTTACCAAAATATTGCCTTTATCAAACAAGTGTTCGGTTATTGCCGAATATTGCGGAACTTTAGCTTTGTTTTGTAACTTATCACTAATTAAATCGGAAAGTTGTTTACCATAATCTGATTTAAACTGTTCCAGACTAGTATATTGTTTATCTAAAGTATCAGAAATGTTAGGTTCATTTTCTGCCAGCACGCTAACTGGTATACGCGACGTTAAATTAATAACATACGGTCTGAGTTTAAGTTTATCGGCAAGCATTTCCATTGCTTTAAAAGCTTTTGTTTCATTTTTAAGATTAACATCTTCAACCCAAATCAATAAACTGTCGGGTTTTATTAAACCTTCGGCAATATCTTTAATGGTATCTATCTGCAACTTGTCATCAAATGTCACAATATCAGCTTTATCAAACATATATTGTTTTAATTTTTCGGCAGATTGATACGAACTCTGCGCTGTTATTATAGTAGTTTGTGTAATATTTTTATATTTTCCCAATCTGCTTTTTAAATCTGCAGCAACTTTATTTGAAAACCTAGCGTCATCACAAGGTATTGCTGCCATAAGCGGATAAGCTTTATGATATTTCTGACTACCTGCAAAATAAAAAACTGCCGGCAACGGATTACGATAATAGGCAAGAGCATCTTGCTTTGATGCATAATTTTTAACAAAGCGGTCATTAGTTTCCGCATATTGCAAAAATTTGCACACATTAAATACGATAACGGCAGCAACAGCACCGATCAACAAAGTCTTTTTAATCAGACTTTCCCAAACTTTATGTTTGTTATTTAACGCCATATTACCCTAAAAAAACCAAAAGATATTTTTATTATTGTTAAACTATTTTGCATTAGATAAAAGCAGAGTTTGATAAAAATCCACAAACGAATCAAAAAACAAAATACCTGTTTTATCATCATCATTATCATCCCAAATAGCCTTACCGATTCGTATCGGCAACGCTCCGGCATTTTTAGCACAAGTACTGTCTTGCGGACTATCACCGATTACCCATACATTTTGCCGATTAATTTGCTCTGACGGCACAATACTTGATACGGTATAAAACAAATGTTCTGCGCTAGGTTTATCGCAAGCCGCTTCATGTCCGGCAACTACTTTGGTAAATATTTGCGGCTTAAACAAGAGTGGTAATTCATAGTCTAATAATTTTCGGTCTTTATTAGACATAACGGCAACAGGTATATTACGACTTACAAAAAAATCCAAAGTTTCTTTAACTTTAGGAAACGTAGCAATCATATTTTTTACATTAGCGAGATATATTTTACTATATTCTTCATAAGCCTGTTTAGCATTATCTCCGAAAATTTTCGGAAAATTATCTCTAAAAGACAAATTATTATCTCGTTTTGACTTAACCTCATCCCAGCAAGGAAGTCCATATTTTTTGAGCACCTTATTAACGGAAAAAACCAAAGCCGTTCTGCTTTGTGCCAAAGTATTATCCCAATCAAAGGCCACCATTTTCAAGTTTTTAATATTTAATTCCGGTATCATAATAAAACACCTTAAAAAACAAAAGGCGGCTTTAACAACCGCCCTTAAAAGTTATTTACAATCTTTACCTATAATTTTTTTACCGCCCATATAAGGTTGTAATTTTGGCGGAATATTAACCGATCCGTCGGCATTTTGATGATTTTCAATAAAAGGCACCAAAGCACGCGGAGTAGCAATACCTGTATTGTTTAGGGTATGAACAAACTTAACTTTACCATCGGCATTATCTCTGTAACGCAAATTTGTTCTTCTGGCCTGCCATTCGGTAATATTTGAACAAGAATGAGTTTCACGATAGCAGTTTTGACTAGGAACCCAAGCTTCCAAATCATACTGACGATACTTCGGGGCACCCATATCACCTGTACAAACCTCCAAAACCTGATAAGGAAGTTCTAAATCTTGCAAAACTTCTTCCGAAATCTGCAACAACTTTTGATGCCATTTTTCACTTTCGTTAATATCGTTTTTACAAATAACAAATTGTTCGGTTTTCATAAACTGGTGAACTCTGACCAAACCTCTGGTATCTTTACCTGCGGCACCGGCCTCACGACGAAAACATGGTGAAAATCCGGCATACAAAATCGGCAATTCGTTTTCTTGCAAAATTTCATCAGCACGCAAAGAATTTAAGATAAGTTCAGCTGTTCCCGATAGGTAAATATCATCTTGTTGCAAGTAATAAACCTCGTCTCTCGAGAAAGGTAAATATCCCTGCCCGTACAACGGTTTTTCTTTAGATATTGAAGGCACTGTAATAACCGTAAAGCCATTATCACGAAGTTTATCCAAAACCATCATATGCATAGCAAGTTCCAATTTTGCCAAATCATTTTTAATAGCATACGTGCGCGAGCCGGAAACTTTGGCGATACGTTCCATTTCTGACCAATCGTTTAATTCCATTAACTCTACATGATCGCGTATTTTAAAATCAAAATGTGGAATTTCACCTACTCTGCGGCGAACAACGTTTCCGCTATCATCAGGACCTATCGGACTTTCGGGAGATGGCAAGTTAGGCATTTTCAGCATCATTAAATTAAATTTTTCCTGCTCAATGCTTAGCTTATCTTGCTCAGCCTTTAATTCCTCTCCCAAGGCTTTACTCTTAGCAATAATGCTCGGACGTTCTTCTGCGGATGCCGATTTAATAGAATTACTTAATTTATTTTTTTCTTCCGCCAATGCTTGTGATGATGTTTTAAGTTTATTAATATCTTTATATAGAGCAATTAACGCATCAATATCCAAATCGTCTTTGGTATAACCTTTTTTAGCAATACCCTCTTTTACCAGTTCGGCATTTTCAACAATAAATTTAATATCAAGCATTTTAAACATCCTAATGAAAATTTTTATTTTAAGCAGTTAGTCAGATTAACAAATTTATAAAAAAATACAATAGCAAAAATAACAAAAAACCATAAAAAATCTTGTGATTTAAGTTAGCTACCGACTTTACATTCCCCTTATAAAGACTAAACTTTAGAAAGTTTTTATTCTATTATGTCTTATTTTTAAATTTTATAGATATGAACGACATTATCTCAACACTTCCAAATTCATTAAAGGAAATCAAACTTAAGGACGGACGTCCGGCATATATCTTTTTGCCTTATAATAAAAGATTTCCTACTAAAGAAAGTATTAAAGGTAAAGAAATTTGCCCTTACTGCGGAAAAGAGCTTCAGCAAGGCCAATGTCTCTGTTACAGCTTTAAACGCGTTGTTGAATTTAATTCTAAGCTTGAGAAAAATCCTTAGAATAGTTTTTTTAGAAAACTCCGGCATTAAATCCCGGAGTTTTCTTGTTTTAATATCATTTGTCTTTGCACTGCTGTAAAACCAACAAACAAAGCCAAAATAAATAATGTAACAAAATTAAATATCAAATCGGCAAAAAAATTACCTACATACGGATTTATTAAAGATTTTCCTTTAAATACGGAAGTAACACTCAAAAATAAAAACAAACAAATAAAAAACGTAATAGACGAGGCAAAAACCGTTTTTAACCCGCATCCCGCAGTATTTTTCCATATTTGTTTAATATTTTTAAAACCCTTTTGTTCCAACAAATCAGGAATTAATGCATAAAAACGCATTACGACAAACGGGACCAAAAAGCCTATAAAAACAAATGTAAAAAATGCCAATTCTATTTGCCAAACCGGATTTGGAACTCTTAAAAGCAACACAACACCCGACACTGCCGGTAAAGAATTTAACAATATAAATAATATAAACCAGCCAAAAACCTTACAGTACTTAAGTTTGTTTTGTACTTCTTGTTTCAAGCTAAAGTTCATATTTAAAATTTCTTTATCAAACCAAACTTTAATAAACATCGACAATATCATCAATTTAAGAGCCAGATACATCAAATACCAAAAACCATTATTCTGACACAAAACTCCAGGCATATAATCATTTTTAAATAAACAAAAATAAGCCTGTCCAAAAACAAACGATAATACGGTTATTATAAGAGCAAACAATCCGCCGATTTTAACAAAATCGTTAATCTTATCGGCCAGCAACCACCAAGGCTGCCACAAAGACTTAACAACCGAATAGTTTTTGACATTAGCCTCAACATTATCTTCTGTCATATTATATCTCCTGCACGGTTACAACACCGGGAACGTTTCGTAGCTGTCCAATAAAACTGGTATCATAAAAAGCAAACCCTCCGTCGAGTTCAATTCTTACGTCCCAATCATTAATATCGGGTATTATATAAATCTTATTTGTACCTTTTTTATCTTTTTGAATAATATTTTTTATAGCATTTACAGCGGCTATATTATTAATAGTAATAATAAGCCCCTTAGCTTGTTCGGTAATAGCATCATCCAAAGATTTAACCGAATTAATCATAATTCTGGGACGAGCATCTTCATTTTGACTATCAATGGTAAGCTTAACCAAGACCGGAACTTTTTGAGTTAAAATATTTTCATACTTAGCAATTCCGTCAGAAAACAGCAGAGCCTCAAAAGAACCCGATGTATCTGACAAACCTACAAAAGCGTACTTATTTCCCGATTTACTAAGTCTTTTATTAAAACTTTCGACACAAGCAGCCACATTAGCTTTAATACTGTCTCCGGTTTTAATATTTTGCAAAATATCGGTACAATTTTTAACACCCAACTTTTGCATACTTTGTTTATAAGCATCCAAAGGATGAGCCGATAAATAAAAACCTATAGCTTCAGACTCATAGCGCAATCTTTCCAAATTCGGCCAATCGGGAACATCTTTAAATTTAATGGTACTGGTAAGTTCCTCTGCTCCGAACAAAGATTTTTGTTCACTGGTTTTAACCTCGGTTGAGGCATAAACATTACGCATAATAGTTTCAATATTTTCAAAAAGTTTAGCACGGTTTGGTTCCAAACAATCAAAAACACCGGCTTTAATAATTTGCTCAAGCTGTTTACGGTTAACATATTTAAAATCTACTCTATGGCAAAAATCCGACATATTTTTAAAAGGTCCGTTTTTTTCACGTTCATCAACAATGCCCTGCATATAAGATTCGCCAACACCTTTAATTGCGCCCAAAGCATATCTTATTTTATTATCTTCAACTCTGAAATCGGCACCCGATTTATTAATATCGGGTTTTAATATATCCATTCCCGATGCTTTACACTCGCTGACAAAAAATGATAATTTATCAACGTTTGTCATATCCAAATCCATAACCGCACACATAAACTCCACCGGATAATGGGTTTTCAAATATGCTGTTTGGTAGGAAATTAAAGAATAAGCTGCCGCGTGCGACTTATTAAAACCGTAAGAAGCAAACTTTTCCATTTGATCAAAAATACTTTTAGCGATATCTTCGGCAATACCATTGGCAATAGCTCCTTTAGTAAACTTTTCACGTTGCTTAGGAATTTCTTCACGTTGCTTTTTACCCATAACTTTACGAAGTTTATCAGCCTCACCCATGGTATATCCGCCAAGAGAACGTGCAATATTCATAACTTGCTCTTGATAGACCATAATACCATAGGTTTCATCCAAAATCGGCGCCAAAGAAGGGTGCAAATAGGTAATTTGTTCTTCACCGTGTTTACGTTTAATGTAAGTCGGAATATTATCCATAGGTCCCGGACGATACAGCGAAACAATAGCGATTAAATCTTCAAAACGGTCAGGTTTAATTTGTTTATGAACATCTTTCATACCTGCCGATTCAAACTGGAACACAGCGGCCGTATCGCCTCTTTGTAAGAGTTCATAAGTAGGTTTATCGTCCAAAGGAATAGCATCGGTATCAAGTTTAATACCCTTTACTTTTTCAATCCAATCGACGGCTTTTTTAATAACCGTTAAAGTTTTTAAGCCCAAAAAGTCAAACTTAATAAGGCCTGTTTCTTCAACATATTTCATATCATATTGCGTAACCGGCATATCGGCTTTAGGATCTTTATAAAGAGGAACTAATTGGTCAAGCGGTCTATCGCCGATTACCACGCCGGCAGCATGTACGCCTGAATGCCGATAAAGACCTTCAAGTTTCATAGCAATATCAAACAGCTTATTAACCTGCGGGTCATTTTGGCGCATTTCTTCAAGCTCAGGAACAGTATCAAGAGCCTCTTGCAATGATACGTTTTTACCCTGAACCGGATTAGGTATCATTTTCGAAATTTTATCTGCTTGCGAATAAGGCATTTGCAGAACACGCGCCACGTCACGAATTACGGCTTTAGATTGTAACTTACCGTAAGTAATAATCTGAGCCACATGATCAAAGCCGTATTTATTTTGCACATATTCAATAGTTTTTGAGCGATTTTCCTGACAAAAATCCACGTCAAAATCGGGCATATTAACACGATCAGGGTTCAAAAAACGCTCAAACAGTAATTCTAATTTAATCGGATCAAGTTCGGTAATTTTCAAAGACCAAGCCACAATGGAACCAGCACCGGAACCACGTCCCGGTCCAACCGGCACACCGTGCGTTTTCGACCAGCGTATAAAATCCGACACGATAAGAAAATATCCTGGGAATCCCATTTTTTTAATTACGCTTAACTCATATTCCAGACGATCATAATACTTTTTATCGATTTCTTGTTTTTGCTCGTCGGTCATGCCTTCAAAGTACACGTGTTTAGCCATACGTTCGGCCAAACCTTTATGAGCTTCTTCGGTAATAAACTCATCTTGCGTTTTACCATCCGGACACTCAAAAATAGGAAGTAAAGGTTTAACTTTAGTTGATAAAAAGTTACATCTTTTGGCAATTTTAACGGTATTTTCCAGAGCTTCCGGTAAATCTTTAAATAGCTCTACCATTTCTTCTTCGGAGCGCAAACAGTTTTTAGGTGAAAAACGCTTCCGATTTTCATTTGCAACATATTCTCCTGCTGCAATACAAATTAAGGCATCATGAGCCTCATACATACTAGGATCTTTAAAAAACACCTCATTGGTAGCAACAAGCGGAATGTTATATTTATAGGCCAGATTTATAAAATCATTTTCGGTTTTTTGTTCAACATCCAAACCGATTCGCGATACTTCCATATAAAATCTATCATGAAACAGAGACAATAATTTTTGAGTAATATCATCTGCTTCTTGTTTACGATTTTCCAAAAGTAGCCTACCTATCGGACCTTCAACTCCTGCGCTTAAAGCAATAAGCCCCTCATTAAATTCTTCCAAATCGGTATATTTGAGTTGTGGGTCATCACCGTTTGCCGTATTATCAAGGTAGAAGCGCTTCATCAGCTTCATAATATTTTCATAACCGATTTTATTCATTACGAGTAAAATCAATTTATCTCTTTGTACTTCTTTACCTTTAGTTCTCAGTAAATCATCAGCATCAGGGTTGCGAATATAAAACTGACAGCCCAAAATAGGTTTAACACCCTCATCTGAAGCATATTTAGAAAAGGCTTTGGCCCCAAACATATTTCCGGTATCGGTAACTGCGATTGCCGGAATGTTTTTATCGTGCAAATAATGGATTAAGTCGGCAATTTTTATTGCTCCTTCAGATAAGGAGTAAGCCGTATGAACACGAAGATGTATAAATTTAGGATCCTGCATATTTTTACCTATAACCGCGACACTCTCGGATTATAGAAAAATATTTACATATTCTCAACCGCTTTTTACAAAAAATAAACTTATTTTACATACATTCCCGAAGACACAGAAGAGCCGAAAGAAGATTTATACAAAGCTCCTCCTTTTTTCGATGATTTCACGGAAGAAGATGAAGAAGAGTTTGACTGATTGCTTGCCGCAACCGAAGAAGAACCGCTGCTTCGTCCCGAAATACGCTTTCTACGATTTCGTCTTGCATCGTCTCTTCTTTTAAGCATTTGTAATTCAAACTTTTGAGCATCATTAAGTTCATTTTCATCATAACCGACATTAATCTGATAAGCAAAGCAATCAGATGCCATAATTACAAGTGCACCAAGCACAGCTAAGAATATTTTTTTCATCAATTTAAATCCGTAAAATTCAACAAACAAGGTAATTGTAACACAAAATGGTTTATTTTGTATTAAAAAAAACATCCGAACCATTTTGAGTTCGGATGTTTTTACTTAAAAAATCGATAAATTATTTTTTCAAAATAGATTTACCGGCATAAACAGCCATATCGCCCAATTCTTCTTCAATACGAATTAATTGGTTGTACTTAGCCATACGGTCTGTTCTTGACATAGAACCTGTTTTGATTTGACCGCAGTTAGTAGCAACAGCGATATCAGCAATTGTGGTATCTTCGGTTTCGCCCGAACGGTGAGATAATACAGCTGTATATTTGTTACGTTGAGCCAAATCAACAGCTTTCATGGTTTCGGTCAAAGAACCGATTTGGTTAACTTTAACCAAGATTGAGTTAGCAACACCCTTTTCAATACCCATAGCCAAACGTTTCGGGTTAGTAACAAACAAGTCATCACCAACGAGTTGGATTCTGTTACCTAAAGTATCGGTCAACAATTTCCAACCTTCCCAGTCATCTTCGGCCATACCGTCTTCAATAGAGAAAATCGGGAAACGGTCGCATAAATCTTTGTAAAATTCAACCATTTGAGCTGAGGTATAAGACTTACCTTCACCTCTCATTTCATATTTACCGTTTTCATAAAATTCAGAAGAAGCGGCATCGATTGCCAAAACAACATCATCACCAGGTTTATATCCGGCATCTGCAATAGCATTAACAATGAAAGACAAGGCTTCTTCGGCAGACTTCAAGTTCGGAGCAAAACCACCTTCATCACCAACGTTAGTATTATGACCGGCAGCTTTTAAGTTTTTCTTCAAAGTATGGAAAATTTCGGCACCCATACGAACAGCTTCTTTAACAGAAGGAGCAGAAACCGGCATAATCATAAATTCTTGAATATCAATCGGGTTATCGGCATGTTTACCACCGTTAACAATGTTCATCATCGGAACCGGCAAAGTACGAGCCATTGTACCGCCTAAATAACGATATAAAGGAAGACCTGCTTCTTCGGCCTGAGCTTTAGCAACAGCCAAAGATACTGCTAAAATAGCATTAGCGCCGAGTTTACCTTTATTTTCTGTACCATCAAGTTTAATCATGGTATTGTCGATTTCAATTTGATCTTCAGCATCCAAACCTGCCAAAGCATCATAAATAGCATCATTAACGTTATTAACGGCTTTTTCTACACCTTTGCCCATATAACGCTTTTTATCGCCATCACGCAACTCAACGGCTTCATGCACACCTGTTGAAGCACCTGACGGAACGGCAGCACGACCAAAAGCACCGCTTTGTAAAACGACATCGGCTTCAACGGTAGGATTACCGCGTGAATCCAAGATTTCACGAGCATGAATATCTATAATAGCACTCATATTATTCTCCTTAAAAAATAAAAAATCACTGAGGGTAAATTGTTATATTTTTAAGTATTTGTCAAGGATTAACCTCTTAATATGTTATAAAAATCTAACATTTTAGTTTTTTTTAAATTTCATTATGTTAGTATAGAGCATAATTGTACAAGATAGGAGGTTTTAATGTTTTCGGATAAATGGAACAGACGCTTTATGGAGATGGCTTTTTTGGTAGCATCATGGTCCAAAGATCCGTCAACTAAAACCGGAGCGATAGTAGTTGGACCCGACCGTGAAATAAGGTCTACCGGCTATAATGGTTTGGTAAGAGGAGTTGATGATGATATTCCCGAACGCATGGAACGTCCCACCAAGTACGATTTTTTTGAACACGCAGAAAGAAATGCCATATACAACGCCTGTTTAACCGGCACTTCATTAAAAGGGTGTATTATGTATGCCACGCATGCTCCGTGCACTGATTGTGCCCGAGCCATAATTCAGGCCGGAATAAAAACCGTTATTACCAACAAGGTTATCATTGATGAAAATTCACCTAAAGGAACCTGGCGTGATAAATTGGCATATTCGGCACAAATGTTCAAAGAGGCTGGGGTTGAGTACATAGAGCTTGACCCGGAAGAATAAAGACTAAAAATAAATTTCTAAAAAATACGACGATCACATTTTTTAGATGCTTGCACTTTAAACGGCTGCAAACACGCATATATTTGCGATATACAGCACCTTATAATAAAAATTAAGGAGAGTTATCATGAAAATAATGATTGTCGATGACCATGCCTTATTCAGAGACGGACTATCATTCAGATTAAAAGAAATAGATTCCGAAGCCAACATTCTTCATGCTCCGACATTTCATCAAGCATTTGAATTAGTCGATATAAACAAAGATATAGATGTAGTAATCATAGATTTAGATATGCCGGATATGAAATGGGAAGAAGGTGTTGAAAAATTACGCGAACAACTACCAAATGGTATTTTTATCGTAATATCGGCATCAGAAGAGGTTAAAGATATAAAAAAGGCACTTGAAAGCGGTATCAAAGGCTACATTCCCAAACGTTCTGAACCAAAAATTATGTACAATGCACTAAAGTTAATTTTTGACGGTGGAACGTACTTACCTCCGGCCTTGTTAAAAGCCGAAGAAAAAACCTTCAAACCGATAAATAGCAACGGAAAAGAAAAGGTATTAACTAATCGGCAATTTCAAGTTCTTGATTTAATAGCCCAAGGTAAATCGAATAAACAAATAGCTTATGAGATAGGAGTTTCGGAAGCCACAGTTAAACTACACATTAATGCCCTGCTGCGTTCACTACACGTCAACAACCGCACTCAAGCAGTAGTAACAGCGCAAAAACTGGGAATTATATAGCTAATAAAAAACCCCGCTCTAAACGAGCGGGGTTTTTTATTAGCTATTCATATTATTGAAAAAGTCTTGATTATCTTTAGATAGCTTAAGTTTTTCGAGTAAAAATTCCATACCGTCGGTCATACCCATTTGCATCAAAACGCGGCGTAAAACCCACATTTTGGCAAGAGTATTTTTATCAACCAAAAGCTCTTCTTTACGAGTTCCCGAACGAGTAATATCAATAGTCGGGAACAAACGTTTATCGGTAAGTTTTCTATCCAAGATAATCTCGGAGTTACCCGTACCTTTAAACTCTTCAAAAATAACTTCATCCATACGTGAACCGGTATCAATAAGGGCTGTAGCAATAATAGTCAAAGAACCACCTTCTTCAACATTACGTGCTGCACCGAGCAAACGTTTCGGGCGTTGAAGGGCATTAGCATCAACACCACCAGTTAAAACTTTACCTGATGAAGGAACGACTGCGTTATAAGCGCGCCCCAAACGAGTAATAGAATCAAGTAAAATAACGACATCTTTTTTAGTTTCAACCAAACGCTTAGCTTTTTCAATAACCAGCTCAGCTACTTGAACGTGTCTGGTTGCCGGCTCATCAAAGGTTGAAGAAATAACCTCGCCTTTAACCGAACGTGTCATATCGGTAACTTCTTCAGGACGTTCATCAATTAACAACACCATTAAATAAACTTCAGGGTGATTAACGGCAATAGCGTGAGCAATATTTTGCAGCATAACGGTTTTACCTGTACGCGGCGGCGCAACAATAAGTCCGCGTTGACCTTTTCCTTGAGGAGCAATTAAATCAATAACGCGTGTAGTATAATCTTTTTCACCACAAATGATATCAAAATTAAGTTTATTGGTAGGGTACAAAGGAGTTAAGTTATCAAAATTAACTCTAAGTTTCGATTTTTCAGGATCTTCAAAATTAATAGCATTAATTTTGGTAAGAGCAAAATAGCGCTCATTATCTTTAGGAGCTCTTATTTCCCCTTCAACGGTATCACCTGTACGAAGTCCAAACTTTTTAACCTGAGCCGGAGACACATAAATATCATCAGGACTTGCCAGATAGTTAGACTTAGCGGAACGCAAAAAGCCAAAGCCGTCTTGCAAAACCTCAATAACTCCGTCACCGTAAATAACGTTATCTTCCGAAGCAATTTTTTTCATAATGGCAAAAATTAAATCTTGAACACGCATAGATGATGCATCTTCAACGCCCAAATCTTCCGCCCAAGTTAACAACTCTTTCGGAGATTTATCCTTCAACTCTTTAATATGCATGAGAACCTTGTTAGAAAATTAAAACGAATGTTGCGACTGCAACTGAAATTATATATATAATAAAGAACAAAAAAGTCAATTGTAAATTAGCCGCATTTATGCACAATTCACCCTGCCCAAATTTAAATTTAAAAAATAATAGTTGTTATTAGTATATCCTTGTGAATATTGTGGATAAAAATTAATCCACAGGATTATCCCAAAGGTTAACGAGATGTTAATAACTTTATTAATAATTTATTAATGTTTTTTTGATTCAAGAGTTTAAAAAAATTAACGAGTTGTTAATAACTTTTACAATTAACAGAACTAACAGATGAGGATAAAAGTTAATAACATGTTAATAAGTAAAATGAAATGTTTTTACATTGTGCGGATTAAAATGTAAGGTATAGGCAATACCTATAATTTATACACAGGCAAGCGTTAATATGTGTATAAGTAGTGTAAGTAATTAAAATAAGGAACAAAAATGGAAATTGTTGCGATTACGGGTTCCATAGGTTGTGGTAAAACGACCATAGCGGGAATAGTAAGAAAGTTAGGTTATGCGGTATATGATGTAGATAAATGGTGCCGCCGATTATATTTTAACGAAAAGTTTTTATTAAAGATAAAAGAAGAATTTCCTTGCTCGTATATAGACGGTAAGTTTAATAAGCGAGTTTTAAGAGAGTTGGTTTTTAACAACAAAGAAGAATTAAAAAAGCTTGAGGGGTTAACCCATCCGTTTTTAAAGAGAAAATTTTTAGAAACGATACATAAATCGGTAAAAAGCGAGATAATATTTATAGATGTTGCCTTATTATTTGAGATGGGGTGGGAGAAGTATTGTACCAAGATTATAGTAGCCGATGCTCCATATGAAGTGCAAATGAAAAGAGTAATGAAGAGGGATAACATCACGAAAGAAGCTTTTGAGAAGATAGTAGCCGTTCAAATGAAAAATGATGATAGGGTTATCTTATCTGATTATGTAATCGACACCGATAAATCGGAACAAGCTTTAAGAGCGGAAGTAATAAAAGTAATACAAGAGATAGAGGGTAAATGTTAAGAGAGATAGTATTTGATACGGAAACCACAGGTTTTAAGCCGGAAGAAGGCGATAGATTAATTGAGATAGGAGCGGTAGAATTAATTAATCATATGCCTACCGGGAGGACGTATCATCAATTTATAAATCCGGAAAGGGAAGTTCCTGAAGATGCAGTAAAGGTGCATGGATTAACCTACGAGTTTTTAAAAAACTATCCCAAGGTACAGGATATAGCCAAAGACTTTATAGATTTTGTTGGCGATGACGGCATTTTGGTAGCGCACAATGCGTCTTTTGATATTAACTTTATAAATTATGAGTTTAAGCACAAAGGTTTTCCAACTTATTCATGGGACAGGGTAGTAGATACCTTAGAGATTGCGCGCAATAAATTTCCCGGCAGTCGTAACAGCTTGGATGCTTTGTGCAAAAGGTTTAATATAGATAACTCGGCGCGAACCAAGCACGGAGCTTTGCTTGATGCGGAATTATTAGCCGAGGTTTACTTAGAGCTGTTAGGCGGAGCCGAGCCGACAATGAGTTTAACCAGTGATGAAAACAAAGCTCAAAGCACGTTAAGTACACAAATAAACGAAAGCCGCAGTTTTCATCCGGCTCGAGACTTTCCGTTAAGCGATGAAGAGCTTAAGGCGCATCAAGAGTTTTTACAAAACAGTTTAACCGATGCTATTTGGTTAAAAGAGTAGGGGTTAGAACAAGGTCAGTAAAAAGTTTTTAACATCTTTCATATTATGGAAGATGTTTTTTACTCCCAAATCTTTAACCTTTTGCAGGTGTTTAGTGTCTCCTTCTAAATCGCCTGCCAAAAAGGCGACTGGTAAACATCCCGCTTTAATAGCAGCGGTAAGTCCGGCGATAGAATCTTCAACAACAACGGCATCTTGAGGTTTTTCACCCATGGAGGTTGCCGCCAGAATAAACAAATCAGGTTCAGGTTTTCCGTGTTTAACCATATCAACGGTAAAGATTTTATTTTCCGGAAAATAGTTAGCGATGCCGGCAATTTCAATTTTATGAGCAGTTTTATCTTTAACGCCGCCGGTTGCGATACATTGTTTTATAGGGAGTTTAAAAATATCTTCAATATCAGGCGTTAATTCAAAGCCCTGAGTATCCATGGTGTGCATATCCATTTCAATACTTTTATCCCAGAATGCATCATCGGTTTTAATACCGAGTTTATCAAGCACGTCGCGTTTAGTTTTATCACCTGTTCCGCGTAAGTGATGATTAACGGTTTCCCAATCCCAATCGACGCCTAAGGCTTCTTTCATTAATAGTTGTCTGTTTTTGAGCCACAATTTTTCAGTATCGGCAACAACGCCGTCAAAATCCCAGATAAGAAGTTTTTTAACCATGATATATCCTATAAAAAAGCGAGTTCATATAAAGCCCGCAGAAACGATTTTTAAAGATATTATGATACAAGTATTAAAAAAACATAAAAAAGCGTTTTACGGGGCTTAAAAACGAAAATTTATAAATTTATTAACATATGAAGGGTAAAATAGCCGCAAAGAGAGGTAAAAGAGTATGGACAATAAAACAATATATGCACTTTCGACCGTATACGGAAAATCCGGAGTAGCGGTAATAAGGGTATCCGGAAGCAATGCCAAAGACGTTGTTGAAAAAATGACGAGTATTAAAACAGTGTATTTAAAACCGCGGTATGCTTATTTTACGGATATTAAAGACGTTGCTTCACGTGAAACATTAGATAAAGCGGTAGTATTATATTTTGAGGGACCGCATTCTTTTACCGGTGAAGATATTGTTGAAATACAATGCCACGGGTCAAGGGCGGTTTTAGGTTCAATATTAAATTCGTTAAGCAAAATAGAAAATTTACGTTTAGCCGAGCCAGGAGAATTTTCGCGAAGAGCATTTTATAACGGCAAGATGGATTTAACGGAAGCCGAAGGTTTGGCGGATTTAATTGATGCTGAAACTTCTGAGCAGCAAAAATACGCCATAAGACAGATGGAAGGCGGATTAAAAAATCTGTATGAAGGCTGGCGTCAAGAGTTATTAAAAGTTTATGCATATATGGAAGCGTATATTGATTTTCCAGACGAGGATATTCCCGAAAGCATAAAAGAGTCTAATTTGAACACTGTATTTAAATTAATTAAAGCAATAGATGAACATTTACAAAATTCAAACCATAGTGAAAGATTAAGAGAAGGGTTTAGAGTTGTTATAGCCGGCCCGGCCAATGCGGGAAAATCGAGTTTGTTAAATGCGGTTGTAAAAAGGAATGCGGCAATAGTTTCAGATATTGCAGGAACAACCCGTGATGCGGTCGATGTAAATTTAGATATAAAAGGATATCCTGTAATATTTACGGATACGGCAGGTATCAGGAGTTCTAATGACGTAATTGAAAAGCAGGGCATAGAAATAGCTTTCAATAAAATAAGGGAAGCTGATTTAGTTTTGGGTTTGTTTGATGCATCGGTAGATACTCCAGAGATTTTTCACGAAATTAAAAAAGAGTCTGAAAACAAACTGTTATACATTGCCAACAAATGTGATAAATTAACATTTGAACAATGTTCAGAGCTTAAAAATGCAGGGTGTTTATTAATATCTGCCAAGTATAATCAAGGTGTTGATGAGTTAATTGATTATATTGCCGAGTATATAGGCAAAAACTTTACCTCAGGTTCAAACTTGCTTATTACGCGGCAAAGATATCGTGAAGCATTACAAGAGTGTGTTGCTAATTTAAAGAGATTTAATTTTGATAAAGAAATAGAACTTTCAGCGGAAGATATCAGACTTGCGGCGCGTGAGCTGGGTAAAATAACGGGTCGCATAGAAGTAGAAGAGATATTAGATAAAATCTTCGGTTCATTTTGCATAGGAAAATAGGGTATGAAAATGAAATATTGGGTAATGATTTTGGTGCTTGTATTGCTGCCGGCAACAAGAGCTGAAGCGCAAACTCAAAGTTCTGTAAAAGAGTTAGAAGAAAATTTTGTAAAGTGTTCGGATAATTTTACAAATGAAAGTTCTAAGTGTTCGGAAACATGGAGTATGAAATGTTATAATTTTTTGACCGATTTGCACCATAAAACTCGAGATTGTTATAAAGAAGTAGGAAAACAGGTTCTTAAACAACATTACGGACTGTCTGATAAAGAGGCTGAAGGGCAGCTCAATGAATATAGTAATTATACGTACAATAAGTATTTGTTTATATATGCTGACAGTAATTACTGCAGAGAGAATAATTGCGGTGTTTCGCCGTACTTGTATAGTGAGTATGCTACAAGCAAGGCTTTAGAGGATTATATAGGAGCAATGATAAGTTCTGTATCATCAAGAGAGTAAAAATATTAAATAAATAATAAATACCGCAAGCGCAGGGTTTGCGGTATTTTTGTAACAAGAAAACCACGCGTTAGACGCGTGGTTCAGTAAAGCTTATAGCGATGAGTTTGACATAACGCTCCA
>CALXWE010000015.1 GCA_944392295.1 uncultured Alphaproteobacteria bacterium | reverse complement strand
AATCCCATTGCCCGCTCCATTAAAACAAAAAGCACTCTTAATTGAGTGCTTTTTTTTGGTTTAAGGGTTAGCGGCAACGGATGAGGAGCCACGAAAAAGTGGGTCCGACTACAAGGCAAAGGCAGACGCGAGTATGCCGGTCAGCTTGCTGATTGCCGCAGTGAACGCAGCCTTTTAGGCGTAGTAATCCCATTGCCCGCTCCATTAACTCTTTGGTACTGATGCCTCTTATAAAAAAGACGCTCCGCTATCGGAACGTCTTTTATGCTTAAATTTCTATTCTCGGTAAGTTTGTAGTTTAATACTTACTTTTGCATATGCTCTTTTTCTTTTACGATTTCGGCGTATGCTACCCACAAAGCCGATAAGCCTACCAAAATGTATACAATGCGGCTTAACAGACTTAACGGACCAAATAATAAAGCTACAAAATCTAAATCAAAGGCTCCTACTAAACCCCAGTTTATTCCGCCGATTACCGTTAACCATAATGCGATTTTTTCAATATATTCCATTGTTTCCTCCTAAAAAAATGTTTGGTTTTTAGTCAAATCTGATATATGTAATGTTTAATGACTTTTCAACGGAGGATATATCGTGCCTAGTGAGAAATTTTTGAAATTTATTGAAATGTGGGAAAAAGATTTTGCCATAGCTAAAACAATTGATGAAAAAGTTTGCGTCGATCGCGACGGCAACCCTATACCTTGGTATACATACCCAGCTATTGAATACCTTTCGCAATTTGACTATTCTAAGAAAAATATTTTTGAATTCGGATGCGGATATTCTTCCCTTTTTTGGGCGAATCGTGCACTTTCCGTTACCTCTATTGAAGATAACCCGGCTTGGTTTGAAAAATGGCAACAAGAATTTAATCATCCTCACCTCGATATACGCTGGCGTGATGAAGGGGAAATTTACGAAAATGCTATTTTTGAAGATAATAAAAAATATGATGTAATTGTAATTGACGGCAAAAGAAGAACTCAATGTGCAGAGACCGCCTTACAACAATTAGCTGACGGCGGAATGATTATTTTAGATGACAGCGACAGAGTTAATACCAGTAAAGAATATCAATCGGCCATTGCTTTATTAAAAAAAGCCAACCTTATACAAGTTGACTTTTACGGATTTTGCCCCATGAATGTTTATACAAAAGCAACCTCTTTGTTTTTAAGCCGAAACTTTAACTTTGCTTCAAAGTTTGACGTGCAACCGGTTAACGGTTTGGGTAATCTGTGGTCTTTGAGCCGTAAAGACCGTAAAGCTTTATATAAAAGTCTTAAATAAATTATTCTCCGTAGTCTTTTACGGCTTTAAATGCGTATGCATAAGGGTCTGCCTCAGCATATTTGTTATTGCTAAAATGTAACGGTCTTACCCCATCAACTCGGCGCAAACTCTCTGCTCTACCCGTGGTTATAGTGTTTAAATACCGGGCAATATCACTGAAAATACAATCAATCACCACCAACTGGCCATTACTTTTAACAAGCGGCTTTTTGGTCTTGCGGTCTCTGACTACGTACGGCTTTATTACCTCCATATCACCGGAACCGCCTATACCTTTACCGGGCTTACGAAACTTGTTTTCATCAGCGCAAGGATGTATGTTTTTTAATTGTTCAACATAAAACTCCAAAGCTTGACGCTCAACCAAATCTAAATCTTTATTTGCCAACTTCTCTTTACAGGAAATGTATGCTTTCCTTAGTTCTTGCGCTTCATAACTTGCCTTGCCGTTTACCGTAGCCTCGGGTATTTCTTCTGATACGGACATATAAACCTCCTTACTTCAAAATCTTTTTAATCTTACCATAATATTTAGCATTATACAATAAAACAAAACGCAGTTTATTGTAAAACTGCGTTTTGTTTAAGGCTTAGTTGCAATTACATACCTTTAAGTATGTATTCGCTCATCTTTTCGGCAAAAAATGACGGATCGGATACTGCCTCGCCTTCGGCAATTTTGGCTTGGTCCAATATCAATTTTGCAACATCCGAGACTTCAGACTTGTTCGTTTCATCTTCAATCATCTCGGCTAATTTTACAATTAGCGGATGATATGGATTAATTTCCAAAATACGCGTGCTGGCAAAAGCCGTTTGCTGACCGTGATTGCGCATCAACCGTTCAAGGTGAATGCTCATTTGACCGGCTGCTACGTTTAATGCTGCCGGACTCTTGGTTAATTTTTCCGATACCTCAACCTTGCCTACCTCATTTTTAAACATTTCTGCCATTAACGATGTCAGCTTGGTTAATGAACCTTCCGGAGCTCTCTTTTCTTTTCTTTCAATTTTTAAATCTATATCAGCTTGCGATATATGCTTAACGGCAAATGTTTTGTAGTTTGTTAAAGTCTGTGTCCAGAATTCATCAATCGGATCGGTTAACAACAGTACCTCTATGCCTTTTTCCTTAAAAGCTTCCAACTGCGGATTGTTGCGTAAAGTCGGAACATCATCACCAGTAATATAATATATGCTCTTCTGCTCAGCTTGAGCCCTTGATATATATTCATCTAAACTTGTAAGTTTGTTCTCGTCGTTGGTCGAATAAAATAGCGACAAACCGGCAACTTCTTCACGGTTTGAAAAGTCTTCATATATGCCTTCCTTAAACGCGGTACCAAAAGCCTCCCAGAATTTTAAATAATCATCATAATCGGCTTTACGTTTTTTGAGCTCTTTTAAAATTCTGGATACCGTACCTTGACGAATTTTGGCCAGTAAAGTACTTTGCTGGAGCATTTCACGCGAAATGTTTAGCGGTAAGTCTGAACTATCGATTACACCTTTTACGAATCGCAAATACGCCGGCATCAAACCTTCAATTTTATCGGAAACAAAAACTTTATTAACATAAAGCTTTAAGCTCTGCTGCCTATCCGGCTGAAATAAATCGTAAGGCGCTGTCGACGGAATGTACAGCAATCCCGTATACTCGATGCTGCCTTCTGCCTTAAAGTGCAAAGTCATCCACGGATCATCAAAATTTTTGGTAATGTGATGATAAAACTCTTTATACTGCTCTTCGGTTATATCGCCTTTATTTCTGGTCCATAAGGCTGATGCCGTATTTACCGTTTCTTCACCAGCTTTACCCAAGTCAAGTACTATCTTATATTCAACATGATCCGAATATGTCCTGATAATATGGCGCAAATATAGGCTGTCGGTAAAATCTTTGGCATCATCTTTTAAAAACAGCTTAATATCCGTACCGTTAGAATCGCGTTTGGCTTCTTCTATCTCATACCCGCTTAAACCATCAGATGTCCATTTCCAGGCTTTATCTTCCCCGGCTTTACGAGTGATTATCTCTACTTTTTTAGCAACCATAAAGGCTGAATAAAAACCAACACCGAATTTACCAATTAAATCTACCACCGATCCATTATCTTTGGCATTGTTTACGAATTCGGCCGTTCCGGATTTGGCTATCGTCCCGATATGCTTAATTAAGTCTTCTCTGTTCATACCGATGCCGTTATCCGACACAATTAGGGTGTTTTCTTTTTCATCGGGCTTAACGGTTATCTTAAATTCGCCTTCTTGCTTAAATTTACCGGGATTGCTGAGCGACCAGTATTTTAATTTATCACAGGCATCGCTGGCATTAGATATCAATTCCCTTAAAAATATGTACTTTTCCGAATATAATGAATTTATAACTATATCCAAAAGTTTAGTAACTTCGGTTTGAAATTCCATCTTCTCGCTCATATTTTACTCCTTTGTTTCATTATACGTTTTATATGGGTATATTTTTTATGCTTCGCAAGGCTTATTTCTTAAAATTTTTTCTTGCTTTTATTTTCAAATACGCTAAAAGATAAACAGTGTAATTTTAATTTTAGGAGATAAAATATGCCTTCAGTTGTAAATGACAGCTGCATTAAATGCAAAGTTTGCGCCAGTGTTTGCCCGGTTGATGCTTTTCATGAGTGTGATACTCAATTAGTTGTTGACCCTGATACTTGTATTGATTGTGGTGTTTGCATTTCTGAATGTCCTCAGGGTGCAATCTCAAACGCAGATGATGCCGATGAAAAATTTGTTAAGTTCAATGCTGAACAAGCTAAAGTTTGCCCAGGTGCCAACGAGTAATTTTTTATGACTTAACTTTTAACCCGCTCTCTAAATGAGCGGGTTTTTTTATGTGTTATTCTGATAAAAGAGCGTCCCTTAAGGACGCTCTTGCTAATATTGATTAATCTTTATGGCGGAAGGTTATTCTGCCCTTGGTTAAATCGTAAGGCGTCATTTCTATATCTACCTTATCACCAACCATTACCCTTATTCTGAACTTACGCATCTTGCCGGCGGTATGTGCCAAAATTTCAACACCGTTTTCAAGACGAACTCTGAACATAGCATTGGGTAATTTTTCTATAACCTCTCCCGTTAATTCTAACAATTCTTCTTTACTCATTAAAAACCTCTGTATTTTATTTATTTTTTCTCTTGTATAATATGTATTTTTTAATTTTGCAATTTATTTCTTTTGGATTTTGGAAATTTTATCGTAAATGTCGTTCCTTTATTAAGTTCGCTATCTACCGATATATCGCCCTTAAATTTTTCTACAAGCGATTTTACTATTGCCAAACCAAGTCCCGTGCCTTGATGGCGACTGCTTCGACCATCAGAATAAAACGGTTCAAAAATATGTTGTATTTTATCTGCGGCAATACCAACTCCCGTGTCTTTAATTGAAATAATTACATTGTTTTTATCTTTATCGGTGGATATTTCCAATTTGCCGCCGTTAGGCATAGCTTTTAAAGCGTTCTGCGCTAAATTTAAAATTATCATCTCAAAATCTGCTTCGTTACCGGTAATGTAACTATCTGCCGATGCATAATCTTTTATTACCTCTATGCCATTGCGCTTAGCTTCGTAATCTAACAATGATAATACTTCGTTGATGCTTTCTTTGACATCAAAATTTTCCTGCTCTTCTCCGCTGTAATGAGCCAGCTTTAGTAAACGCTCGGGAATATTAATGCTTGTTACTATCTGATTGTATATCATTTGCATATACTTCTTTTCCGGCGCGTCATCGTCCATATCCTTAAAATATTTTTCCAATAATCCTTCCAAAATCATTCGCACAGAACCTAAATTGTTTTTAATTTCATGAGCAACCGACGTTGCCAAAAAGCCTAGTGACGCAACCTTTTGCTCATGTGAAAAACGAACATCATCACTTAAATCTCGTATTGATTCAATTATATAAAAATCTGTATCTTGCTTGTTATCCCTTATTTTAAGCGGTGCTGCACTTATGGAAAGAGGATGTCCCCCGATGCTCTGAATTATATTAATGTTTTTGGCTTTGAGACTTTTTATTTCTCTTAACGGACACCGATACGAACTTTCCAAACACGGTTTATCAAAATCATACGCATAAAAACATTTACCGCAGCCATTACCTTTATGGTTGTGCATTTGTTTTAAATATGCCTTGTTAGTCAAAACTACATTATAATCATGGTCTATTACTCGTATTCCGTCAGGTATGGCATCAATTAATGACTGCAAAAAGGTTTCCGCCGACTTGATTTCTTTTATACTGCCTTCAACGCTGTCTATCATCGTATTAAACGTTTTGGCTAAAGTATCAAATTCATCGAAAAATATTTGTTTTTTATCGACTTTTATACGGTGCGAAAAATCTCCGTCCGATATCATTTTGCTGGCTTTGGTTAAACGCTTAATCGGATTTATAACCCATTTTTGCAGCAAAAATCCCAAAATTATAATCGAAATTAGTGATAATAATGAACTTATACCAATAATTTTCGCACCTTCCTTAAATGCTACCGTCCTCTCGTTGTAATTTTGCTGCAGTTCCTTGCTGATTTTTTGTTCTCGTGAAAGTTCTTCCTGTTTCTGACCTAAATCCCCGGAAATGGCTGCGCGACTTTCTTTCGAAAGTTTTATTGTATCTCTATCAAGCTCTTTACGCAGGGCTATGTTTTCATATAAAAGCTCTAATACATATTTGTTACGTAAAAATAAAGTATCGCGATCTTCTTGATATTTTTTGGTATAAATGCTTAAAAACATCGATAAAAACAATACCGCCATAAAGATGAATAATACAAATACCGTATAAAAAATTTTTTTATTCAAACTAAAATACATTGTTCGTCCTTAAAAATCTTTGAGATTAGATATACGCAAATACGGATTACACTTTTTTTCAAGTCCTAAACTTATCGGCGCTACCGGCTGATTGTTTTCCAGCCTCGAAACAGCAATGTCATAATATTCTTTCATAGCACCTTCCATATCTTCAGAATCCGCATTTAAGCCGGCAAGAGAATGCATGGTATATTCATGACCGGGGTAAAACATTACATCATCGGGAAGAGCTTTTATTTTTTGCAGACTGTGCCACATTTCTTCCGGTGTACCTTCAAAAATGCCGCCAACACATAAGTTGAACAGAACATCTCCCGTAAACAAAATTTTATCTTCCCTAAAATAATATAAAATATGTCCTATAGTATGACCGGGAGCTGCAATAACCTCGGCTTCACTTTTTCCGAGCTTAAAAATATCGCCTTCTTGCAGCCCTATATCCATTGAGGGTATTAACTTTTTTTCAACCTGCGGACCAACTATTTGTAAGCCGTATTTTGCTTTGAGTTCTTCATTACCGCCGATATGGTCAAAGTGATGGTGAGTGGTTAAAATATAAGAAGGCGTTAAGTCGTACCGCTCGCAAAAATCGATTATCGGAGCCGCTTCCGAGGCATCAACCACCGCACAAATACCTGTACTGTCATCGGTAATAATGTAGGCATAATTATCCATAACTCCGGCTCTGCATAAAACGGGATTAACGGTCAAACTCATACTCTTCCTCCAAGGTTCCTTCATCCAGATAGAAAAATTTATAGTAAGTTAATGTATAATCCAACAGTCCGGCATAATTGGTCAAGTTACTGTCGGTTACAAATGTCCAGTCTAAACTTTTACCGTATAAAATTGTATGACGCTTACGGGCAATTTGCCGCAAGCTCCAAAGTTGTGCGTAATTAATATTGGAATTTACTTTTAAAACATACTCGCGTATGGCTTCTTCCAAGTTGGGATATATTTTATAGCGATACGAATCGTCAGTCTCGCCTATTGGCTTAAGACCGTCATCAGTATACCATTCACGCGCTTTATATAAGTTATTTCCTTGTATAGCTATGCGCGATGTTCCCCAGTTGGTATGAATGGCTGCCGAGGCTATCAATAACGAAGGTGGAACAATATCTACCCTTTTTACCAACTCGTCTAAAATGTACATATATCTTCTGGTATCTTTAAATGGCGTGTTAACATCGTATTTTTTTGCCAACTTTTCAAGATATATCGTCTCAATCGGGTGAAAATCTTTTTCTTCTTTAAAACCCTCTTTTATCGACAACAAATTCTCGCGCTCGGCGGCAACTTCCTGATTAACTTTTAGTACCAGCGGCATTAAAATTTTTATAAATACACGGTTGCGCTCGGTGGCACTCGGCATGGCAGCAAAATCGTATGGTATGTTTTTTACAAAAATACGCGGATAAACTCCTCCCGGAAGTTTAATATATTCATCATACTCTAAATACTCAAATAGATATTCTAACTCTTTAAAATTAAAATCGCTTATATAAACACCGCTGTTAACTATGTTAATTTTGGCATGCGAACCTTTAAATTTTTCTTTAAGCTGTTGAGCCTCGGTTTTATTTGCCTCTTCTTTCGACAGCGCTTTTTCCTGCTCAGTTTGAAAATCCGCTTTTTCGGACACTGATTTACTTACCTCGGATTTTTGCGATTCAGCTTTTGCCGCTTGTTGCTCAAGGCTCCAACTTTCTGAGGTGAAAAGCATACAACAGATAATCAGCAACCAACTAACTTTTTTTAACATCCGTTGCTCCTTTAGTTTATTTTGCTTCCGTATACGGTTTAACCTCTAGTACTTCAGGAATATAGGTTCTTAAAATTTTTTCAACCCCGTCTTTTAAGGTACGCATAGCATACGGGCAACCGGCACATTTGCCGGTAAGTTCCACAAACAAAATGCCTTTATCAAACTTTTTAAGTTTAATATCTCCGCCGTCTTTATTTAAAGCCGGACGAATGCGGGCACTTATCAGTCCGTTAATTTTAAGCATTAAATCGTCTGTATCTCCTTGCGGCTCGTCGGCAGTAATTATTTCTCCGCCTAAAGCTGCAAAATCGAGTATCTCGGCCATAATCTGCGGACTTAAGTCTTCCCACGAGGCTCTATTGTTTTTGGTTACCGAAACCATATCCGGGGTTATTAACACGCTCTCAACACCGCCTAAGTCAAAAATTGCTTCCGCTAAGGGTGATTTTCTTAAAGATTTTGAATCCGTAAACTCCACACTTCCCTTAATGTTAAATTTTTCTTCCGGATAAAAATTACGAACATCAGGATTATTGGTATTTTCTGTTTTGATTAACATTTTAACTCCAAACAGTTAGTTATTTGCCTTTTGCAAAGCGTTGATAATTTCTGAAAGTTGGTAACCTGCCTTGGCCACATAGTAATTTAATATAAACAAGTGGTTGGCGGCAAAAACCGCATCAGGTTTTCCGTTACGTACAATCCAAGGATCTAACAAGAATCCGTTCTCCAAATTTTTGTTGAGAATCGTGATATTTTCATATTGCTCAGCTTCTAAAATTTGCGGCTTAAAATCTTCGGATAGCGCTTTTATTACAACATAATAGCCGTACAGCCGACCTTGAGCATAGTAAAATGCATTATCAGCCTGAGTATCTACAAAATCGGTACTATGCTCACGTATTTGTTGTTCCAAATCGGCGGTAACAGAGCTTAAATTACGATTAATGACGTCTAAAACGTTTATCAAAATTTGTGAAGAGTCTGCCTTGGGAACAATCAGATTATCATTAAACTTTAAAAGTTCTTTGCGAGCTTTACGATATTGTGCTCCCGAAGAAGGTGCCAATGATAAATTATCGGTCTTAGATAATAACCAAACATTACCCGGATATTTTAGCAATTCGGCAGCTTTATTTAAGTTTTCGGATTCATAATTGTGTGCCAAAACCCCGGTTACGGTCTTTAATGAATTAATAATACCAAGCTGGAACTGGGGCATATTGTCAAGAACATATCCCGGAAAAATAATCGGCAAATTAGCTGTCCACATTTTATCATCAACTTCTCGCTCAATTAAATCGGCCGATGCCGAAACTACAGTTAACCCCTTAGATGAAGGTTTAGTCATAGCGATAAGTGATTTATCTATATTGTTAGTCGCTAAGCTACCAACGGTATAATACAAAACTAAAAACACCGGCAAAAGGACGGCTATTGATTTCCAAGATTTTTTGATAAACAAAATGCCTTCATATATTCTGTCTTTAGTAACGGGATTAATGCGTTTTAGCACTTCCCATACTTCGCTCAAGCGGAGTTTTATGGTGTCTATCAGCCGTTTATTTAGCATTTGCGCCTCTCTTTTTGTACATCAATTTCAGCACTTCGGAAATATCCAGTGCTCCTGTTATTTTAGCCAGAATAAGAAAAGTTGCAAGTCCGAAAATTCCTAAAAAGCCCAAGATAATCAATTTTATGATAACATTGAGCATAAGCCAATTTCCAAACACTTCATCAAGTGCATATTGAGCACCGTAAACCGCCGCCCCCATAAGCAACGAGCAAACCATTATTTTAATAATCTGTATAACCAACGCGGAAGAAATGCTCCAAAAACCTCTTTTTTTAAGGCCGTAAATGTATTGAAACAACGAAACAAATGCGGCAATAGTGGTCGCCGTAGCAATACCGACATGTCCAAAACTACGCATTAACAGCAAATTAAAGCACAGGTTGGTTAAAAATACCACAGCACTGTACTTTACGGGAGTAACGGTATCGCCTCTGGCAAAAAAATTAGGCATTAAGGCTTTAACCATAACATAGCAGGGCAACCCTATTGAATAGGCAATCACGGCTTTGGCGGTCATAAGTGTATCGGCAGAGCTAAACTTTCCGTGTTCAAATAAAATATTAATGACAGGATGAGCTAAAACAATCATCATTACGGCTGCCGGAAAAGACAGCAAAGCACCATATTCCACCGCCTTGTTCTGTGTTTGCGTACTTTGCGCCAAATCTCCGGCTTTTAATTGTTTAGATAGAATCGGCAGCAAGGCAACACTTATGGCTGCACCGACAACACCCAAAGGCAGCTGTTGCAAGCGATTGGCATAATACAGCCATGAAATGGCACCCGTACCGACTAAAGAAACCAAAATCGTATCGACCACCATATTGATTTGGTAAATTCCGGCACCGACTACTCCGGGGGCAATACGCTTAAACAAGGTTTTTATTTCCGGGTTATGTAAAATTTTGCCGATATGAACATAGGGCTTTAACGGAGCTTGTAATTTATGTAAAAAATAGCTCAACCAAATAATTTCTAAAAATCCGGCAACCGTAATACCAATGGCGAATCCATGTGCCGGAGTAACCGTAAACGGCACAAAGACAAACGCCGAAGCAATCATACCCAAATTAAGAATTATCGGCGCTGCGGCCGGTGCGGCAAACTTTTCAAACGAATTTAAAATACCGGCCTGAAAAGAAACAATGGAAATAAATAATAAAAAAGGAAACGTTATACGGCACAATACAGTTGCCAATTCCATTTTGCCGGCATCGTGCACAAATCCTGGAGCTAAAACATCTACCACATAGGGCATAAAAATTTCAAACAATATGACAAATATCAACAAAAAGAAAACCAAAACCGATATAGCTTGCGAGGCAAAAAACAGTGATTTTTTCTTGCCGTCAGATACTAGTTTTTGTGAAAACAACGGTACAAAGGCACTGGTAAACGCTCCTTCGGCAAACAGGCTCCTAAATAAATTGGGCAACTTAAATGATACAAAAAAGGCATCGGAAACCATACCCGCACCCAAGAGATTGGCCAAAAACATATCGCGGACAAAGCCGGTAATGCGGCTTATAAAGGTAAAACCGCCGAAGGTTACTATAGACTTAAACAGTGACATTATTAAATTTCCACATCTGTTTTAAAAACATTGTTAATGTAGCTGAAAAAGATTATATTTGCATTAATTATTTAACAAAGGTGTGCATTAGTCTGCTTTTTTTTGAAGAAAATACTTGACAAAATAAAAAATATATGCCTAAGATAGACAAAACACCATAAGAAAGGAATTAAAAAATGAGTAAAGCTACTATTCAAGCAAAGTTTGGTGGAAAGAGATTAGCTCAAGGCGGTTGCTCCAGCATCCCCACTCCGAAAAAGTTAGAAGAGTTTGTAAAGAATTCTTCTCAGAATGCTAATGTTTCCGCCAGAATTAAAGAAGAACAACAGACTCGTTAGTTCTGATTTTGATGTGTTTTATAATATTAACCGCCTTAGGGCGGTTTTCCCCTTTTAAATTATAGAAAAATTTATTCTCTGTGGTACGGATGACCATTGATGATGGTTTGCACGCGGTAGATTTGCTCGGTTAAAACGGCTCGCATCAGCATATGTGGCAAAGTCAGTTTGCCAAAAGACAAGACCATATCGGCACGGCGGCGCGTACTTTCCAGATGCCCATCGGCACCGCCTATTAAAAAGCAGATATCCGAGCAGCCGTTTAACATCCAATTTTCTATTTTATGAGCTAAATCCAAACTTTTTATATTTTCGCCTCTTTCATCAAGGACTATAACTTTAGCTCCCTGAGGTATTGACGAAATTAAAAATTCCGCCTCTGTTTCTTGATTGGAATTATCTTTTTCTTTAACGATTATATCCCAGCCGGAACGTTTAACGTATTCGTTAATCAGCTCAGCTTCCGGTGAACCTTTTTTACATTTGCCGATTGCTATGATATGTACTTTCATGATTATTCCTTTTCCGCCTGATATTGTGCACGATATTGTCTAAAATGTAAATAATTTTCATACGTCAAAGATTATAAACAATTAAAATGCGCTTTCCTTTTAAAGTTGCAAAAAAAAAAAACGGTTTATGATTTCGTTTAAAGTCCTTTAACAACTCAAAATCTGGAGATTTTAGATGAAATTTAATGAACTCGGTAGAAGTATGGTCGAGATGTTAGGTGTCTTAGCAATAATCGGCGTACTGTCCGTCGGCGCATTATCAGGCTACTCTACCGCCATGAATAAATATAAACTCAATAAACATCTCCAACAAATCAGCTTACTTTTGAATATTACCTACGTTTACTATGAAAATATTGTAATACCTGCCGGAGAGCAATCTTCCCTTTTACCGTATTTTCAAAAAATGAATCTCATTCCTGACGGTATGGTTTGGAAAAACGGCTATCTATATGATTCTTTAGGTTGTAGAATATCAGTATACAAGTCGGTTAATACTCCTTCAAAGACCGTTTATATCGGTGTGCGATATGAAAATATTAGCGATAAGTCAGTCCTTATTCAATCTTGCGTGCAAATCTTAAATTTGGTAAAAGAATATTACAACACCTCATTACACCGATTTTATATGTTACAAATTGCCAGCAATTCCAGTTCATATGTTTCTTTTTTTGGTGATGGCGTGGTAAATTGTTCACAAAATATCTGTATGAAAGATGTTTCTCCCGCCACCATCACACAAACTTGCACCGAAACAATGAACAACGCCACAGAACCTTCAATTTCGATAGGTTTTTACGGAACATAAGTTTTTCTTTGTTCGCTTTATCTACAAAACAAGGGGCGAAAGATATCGCCCCTTGTTTAATTTTAATAAAGCCTACTTTCTTAAATTAGCGGCGGACTGCCACATTTTCTCTAAGTTGTAAAATTCTCTTACCTCGGGCTTAAATATATGCACAATCACATCAAAGGCATCTATTAATACCCAGTCGGCCTTTTCCTCACCTTCCATCGATGATTTGTATCCGGCTTTCTTTAATTCTTCAAACACCTTTTCTGCCAAAGAAGCTACGTGGCGTTGCGATGTACCACTGGCTATAACCATATATTCGGCAATGGAGGTCTTGCCGTTCAAATCTATTACCGTCATATCTTCGGCTTTGTTGTTCTCTAAGGTATCGGTTATTATTTTTAATATTTTATCACTTGTATTTTCCACAATCTTTCTCCATTTTTTAATCAAGCGGCGACCACGGCTTTTTTACCACAGATTCCTGAACTTCTGCAGATTCTTCTTTTACGTGGCGGGCTACGTATTTACTTACTTCTCTTAAACATTCAACAACACCTACCTTGGCTATGGCAGATATTGTAAAAACTTTATGTCCGCATACCTTTTCAAGCTCGGCAACTTTGGCTTCTTGCTCTTCTTTGCTTAAGCTATCACACTTGTTTAAGGCTACAACCTCAGGCTTTTTGATTAACTCAGCTTTGTATAATTCCAACTCTTTACGAATCGTTTTATACGGTTCAACAACATCTTCGGCTGTAGCATCAATTAAGTGCAAAAAGGCACTGCATCTTTCAACGTGTTTTAAAAATTTGTCGCCTAAGCCGACACCTTCGTGAGCCCCCTCTATTAAACCCGGAATATCTGCCAAAACTATTTCTTTGTTATCTACCCATGCTACTCCTAAATGCGGGTGAAGCGTGGTAAACGGATAATCGGCAATCTTGGGGCGGGCCTTGGTTACCGCCGATAAAAAGGTAGATTTTCCGGCATTGGGTAAACCTATTAAACCGATATCGGCAATAATCTTTAATTTAAGCCATACCCACTTTTCTTCTCCGGGCCAACCGGGTTCGGCATATCGCGGGGCTTGATTGGTTGAGGTTTTAAAACGCGTATTGCCTCGACCGCCATCGCCGCCTTTGGCTATTAAAAACTTTTGACCGGGGGTTACCATATCGGCTAAAACCGTCTCGCCGTCGTCAGCTACAATTTCCGTACCTACGGGAACTTTTATTATTAAATCTTCACCCTTGGCTCCGGCCATATCCGATCCCATACCGTGCTGACCGCGCTGAGCCTTAAAATGCTGTTGATAGCGAAAATCTATTAATGTATTTAAATTTTCTACGGCTTCAAAGATAACGCTTCCGCCTTTGCCGCCGTCGCCTCCGTTTGGTCCGCCGAATTCTATGTACTTTTCTCTTCTGAATGATACACAGCCTCGACCGCCGTCGCCCGATTTTACAAATATTTTTGCCTGGTCTAAAAATTTCATCGCTTTATAACCTGCTTAACTTATCCGTAATTAAAACAAAGGGGGTGATTGCTCACCCCCTCCGCCTTTAGTTCTTATGCTTAGTCGGTAACTACGGATACGAACATCTTGTCATCTTTTTGCTTGAACTCAACTTTTCCTTCAGCTACAGCAAAAATGGTGTGGTCTTTACCCATATCAACATTGGCTCCGGGATGATACTTGGTACCACGTTGACGGATAATGATGTTTCCGGGGATTACTGCTTCTCCACCGAACTTCTTAACACCTAAACGGCGTCCGATAGAATCGCGTCCGTTGGATGAGCTACCGCCTGACTTCTTATGTGCCATTTCCTATCTCCTTATCCCTTATTATTTTCCACAAACATCAGTGATTTTTACTAATGTAATTTGTTGTCTGTGGCCGTTCTTACGACGATAATTGTGTCTTCTTTTCTTTTTGAAGATAATTACTTTTGCGTCTTTGGCTTGTTTTAATACCATAGCTTTAACGCTTGCTCCGGAAACTAACGGTGTGCCAACGGTTTCGCCTAAAGCTAAAACTTCGTTGAATACAACTTCTTTTCCTTCTTCTCCGGCGATCTTTTCAATTTTAACAACATCTCCTGATGTTACTTTATATTGTTTTCCGCCTGTTCTAATTACTGCGTACATTTTTATTCACCTAATCTTTCTGATTTAAACATAAAACGTTGACTTGCAATATACATAACTTTTTAAAGCTGTCAATAAGAATCTCTGTATTTTTTTAATAAAGTCAGCTTTTTGTGTATCTTTTTAAAATTCTGTGCAGCTCGGGACACATAAATTTGCCTTGCCATATCCCCCTTTGGGCTTCCTTTGCCTCGCTCTCTGCCCCTTTATACATATCATGCCGGTATGTTACTGCCCAACCTGCTCTTACCATCTCCTCATTTAAATTAACAGCGCCTAACTTACATATACTTAAACTTCTTTTGTAGCGGTCTTTACCTTCCGCAGTGCAACTTAACTTATCTCCGCGCTCTAAGCCTTGTTTGACCATAGCTTTCATATACTTTGATGCCTCTTTGCCGCATAAATAAATACTCTTATCTGCTTTTTGGCACTCTTGGTCATACTCGGGAGAATCTATACCTATTAACCTTATTTTCTTTCCGTCTACCACTAAACTGTCGCCGTCGGTAACAATTACTTTAGCCTCTGCTACCGCCGCACTTAACAACAAAATAAGCCCAATAATCCACACTCTCATTTCTGTCCCCTTAAACCATTTACCATAATAGTTGTTTATATTTTTTATGCAAGACTGTTTTTGTTTACGATTCTTTCATATTATTATTTTACTCTGCTTTATTATAACAGATTAATTTGTTAAGGATTTACATCGTGTTTAAAAAATTAAGTCTTGCTTTTTCGCTTGTTTGTATGTTATCGGCCCTTGGTGCTTGCAACAGCACTTCAAATTCCGGTGTACAGAGAGCTCAAACCTGGCAACCCAATATCAAAATGCCCGGATCGGTAGTTGTTTGTCGTTCAAGACAATGCGCTCCGGCTAAAATTTCAATGTCTAAAGAATATATTTATAATTCTTTGTTGCATTTGTTGGATAATAACTCTCAAAGCCGCGCTCTTATCTGTTCGGCCGATGCGGCAAGCCATGTTTGTACCGAAAATTATATCACCTTGCCTATTACTGTCGGCGTTACTCCGGCTAATATGTATATAGACAGCGTCAAAATTACCGATGTCTCGGCATCTCTTGGCAATAGCTCTCTTAATTTGGTATTAAATTATAACGTAACCTATAATGGTCAGTACCCAACCTGCAAACCGGCTCAAACTTTGGCTTATGTTAAAAATGCCAATAACATAATTATGGAAGATTCCGGTTATTCCTGCAAAATGACCACTATCGGCAACACCACGATTAAAACCTTGTTTGCTATTGATTATATCGATTTAGATTATGGCTATATCGGCGGTTACTATTCGGTAGGTCTTTCCGGTCCGGCTTTTGGTGGCGGCTCAGGTTATATGATGTTGAGACTGCCTAAAGATGCTTATCCTTTGGCTCCGGCTTTGACAAACCAAACCGAAAGCAAGCCTATTAAGGCTAAAATTCAGACAAATATGCCGGCTCCGGCTACTGCCCAAAACAATACCGCGGCAACCGCTCAGAACAGCACCCCGGCAACTAAAAAAACAACTTCTAAGTCTAAGGCTAAGGCCAAAGCTAAAGTTCAACCAGAAACTTATCAAGGCGTGCAAATCTTTCCGATAGCTCCGAAGAAAAAAGCCCCACAGGCAGTTGCTCCGGCTACCGATAAAGAGGCCGAAACCAAGACAACTGAGACCAAAACAACCGAAACTAAAACCAATTCAGAAAAATAATAATATATCGGTAATTATAAAAAAGCTCTGCCAATGCAGAGCTTTTATTTTTTACTGTTCTATAACCACCAGCGCTGAGGCAAACGGATAGTCATCGCTTAAAGAAAGATGCACCTTAAAAGAATCTCCGCAGACTTTTATTAAATATTTTTCGGCATTGCCGCTCAAAACCACCGTCGGACGACCATTGTCATCATTAAATACTTCTATGTCGGATAAATATATTCCGTCCTTAAAACCGGTGCCTATCGCCTTTACTACCGCTTCTTTGGCTGCAAAACGTTTAGCCAAGTACAGCGCCTTACTTTGAAGAGTTGCAAGACCCCGATCTTGCATGGCTTGCTGCTCAGGTTTACTTAAGCTCCTTTTTATAAAGCGCGACAAAAACTCATCGCTCTTTTCTAAGCGTGTTACGTTTACTATATCCGTACCGATGCCAAATATCATTAAACTCTCCTTAATCTCTCTTTCCTTAACTTAAACTTATCCATGGCTTGTTTAACCAGATAATAACTTAAGGCCCAGACAATAATATAATAAGGTATGCATCCTATCATCATCGGCAAAAGTACCGGCCAAATATCAGTTGCTATCACACTAAAATCAAAATGTATTAATGCGTCGCCCAACTTTTTAAATACCGTTATAAAATCAACCTTTCCCGTATGCGTATCACTTAAAAACAACCGACCGGTAAACAAAATCGTCGGCCAAATAATCGGAAAAGTCCACGGATTACCCATAACCGTACCAAATGCACTTGCTAAAATATTTCCACGAATTATTAAAGCCGTTAAAGCCGCCAATAACATATGAAAACCTACAAACGGCGTAAAAGAAATGGCAGCACCGCACGCAAAACCTGCCGCTATGGCATACGGAGTACCATTTATTTTATCGAGCTTTAACAGCATATAACGAGCATAACGTCTTAAAGCATTCCGTTGTGTCTTGGGAAGAGTCATCGGCCGATTTCCTTATTGCGTAACGCGCGATACATAACTTACTACCTTGGAAGATTTTAATGCGGCAATAATATCATTTAAATGCGCTAAATCTTTTACTTCAAGGTCGATTAACAGTTCAAAATAACTTAATGTGCGGTATACAATATTCAAGTTAGAAATATTAGCCTCTTTGCGAGCTATCAGGTTTGATAAATCTCCCAAAGCCCCGGGTTCGTTACTTAACATGACTTTAATACGTGCTGTATGGAATTCTTGCTCGGCATCATCGCCCCAGTCAATATCTAGCCATCTTTCAGGCTCATCACTATATTTTTCAAGTGTTTTGCAATCTATGGTGTGAACGGTAACGCCTTTGCCGGTTGTTACAATACCAACAATTCTGTCTCCGGGCAACGGATGGCAGCATCCTGCAAAATGAACGGCCATGTCTGAGATTAAGCCTTTTATTTTTAACGGTTCAGTCTTTTTCTTCTTTCTAAAACCAGGAACCTTAATGGATTTAACCATTTTATCAAGCTTGGACTGCTTATAGGCCGGATAAACCGCTTTTAATACATCCCAGCCGGTAATTAATCCCTCACCAACCTTGGCGTATATATCATCAATGGTTTCAGCCTCAAAATTTTGCATAACCCCGACTAAAACTTTATCGTTTAATTCCAGATTTTCACCTTTAAATAAACGCTCCAGCATCTCTTTGCCGAGATTAATAAATTGTTCGCGCTTAATGGCTCTGACATATCTTCTGATGGCGGCTTTGGCTTTGCCGGTTACCACAAAGCGCTCCCATTCGGTTGACGGGTGCTGGGCTTTTGATGTTAAAATCTCAACTTGGTCACCGTTTTGTAATACAGTACGCAGAGGCTTTATCTCGCCGTTTACTTTCGCTCCGACACAAGTGTTACCAACCTTGGAGTGAACGGCATAAGCAAAATCTACCGGCGTTGCTCCTCTTGGCAAACCTATCAAGTCACCTTTGGGGGTAAAGCAGAACACCTGATCGTTATACATCTCAAGCTTGGTGTTTTCCAAAAACTCTTCAGGATTGGCAGCTTGCTCCAAAATTTCCAATAATTCGCGTATCCACCTAAAGTTTCGACCTTCGGCTTTTTGACCTTGCTTATATGCCCAGTGGGCAGCCACGCCTTTTTCGGCAATCTCATGCATTTCATAGGTGCGAATTTGAATTTCAATTCTGGTATCTTCCGGACCGATTACACCTGTATGTATTGATTGATATCCGTTAGGTTTGGGTGTTGATATATAATCCTTAAAGCGGCGCGGTACCATATGATATTTGCTATGTATTACACCTAATGCTTGGTAACAGGAGGCGATATCTTCCACACAAATACGAAAAGCCATAATATCCGATAATTGCTCAAACGAAGCATTCTTTTGCTGCATTTTGCGCCAAATGGAATACGGAGCTTTTTCTCTTCCGGTTACGGTAGCTTTTATACCGTTATCACTCATATCTTTTTCAAGCTGAGCTATAATTTTGGGAACAATGTTACTACCCTGCTCGCGTAAAAAGTTCAAGCGTGCTACAATTGAGTCGTGAGCTTCTTTGTGCAATTCGGCAAAAGCAATTTCTTCCAACTCATCTTTTACCTCTTGCATACCGATACGTTCGGCCAGCGGGGCATAAATATCTAAAGTTTCACGAGCAATGCGCTGCCTTTTTTCCGGCGGGCAAAAATGTAAAGTGCGCATATTGTGCAATCTGTCGGCAAGCTTTATAAGTAGAACACGAATATCATCAGACATTGCAAGCAACAATTTACGAAAATTTTCCGCCTGCTTGCTACTGCCAGATTTTTGCTCAATCATCGCCAATTTGGTCAGCCCGTCAACCAGCGAGGCAACCTGGTCACCAAATAAATCTCTAACCTCCTCAATGGTCGTGTCGGTATCTTCTACGGTATCATGTAAAAGAGCGGCTATAATCGAAGCCGAATCAAGCTTGAACTTGGTTAAAATACCAGCAACTTCTATCGGATGTGAATAATACGGATCTCCCGAGGTCCTGAGTTGCGCACCATGTTTTTTCATTGCAAAAACGTAGGCCCGGTTCAAAGCATCTTCGTCGGCTTCCGGGTCGTATGATTTAACCAAATCTACCAGTTCATATTGTCTTAGCATTTATTTATACCGTAATTGTGTGTTTTTTAAATAAATTAAAGCAGAATATGCCTTAAAAGTCAAAGATTTTGACACATATTCTGCCTTAGTTTATAAAGTAAAACTTTAGATTGTATTAATTTTGCCTAAAAATCATTACCTTCATCAGACAAATCATCACCTAAATCATCATCGCCGAAATCTGCCGATGTATCATCAAAGTCATCATCATCAAGAGCATCGTCAGAATCAAGCGAATCGTCTTCATCGTGAATCTGCATAGAATCGGCGACATCAGAATCAAGCAACATACTGCTGTCAAACTGGTTGTCTAAATCAGACAACTCTTTTTCGGCAGCCATAATTTCAAGCTCTTCTTCTTCGGGTTCTTCAACCTCAACATATTTTTGCAAATTCATTACCAAAGATTTTTGTAAATCTTCAATACTGACTTTACCTTCAGCTATTTCACGCAGAGCGACTACGGAGTTTTTGTCGTTATCACGATCCACCTGAAGCGGTGCTCCGGCTTCTATATCTTTAGCTCTTTGAGCGGCTACCATAAGCAACTCGTAACGATTGGGAACTTTTTCTACGCAATCTTCAACTGTAACACGTGCCATTTCTTTTCCTTACTTTTAAGTTTTGAAAATATTTTGTATTTTTATACATACTCTTATCACTAATTGCAACAGATTTTTATAAAAAAATGTTAATTTGCAAGCGGTGATGTTACGAGCATACCACCTAAGGGAACAATTTTATCTTTTAAAAGACTTTCGTTGCGCATAACCGTTAAAACATCTTCTTCAGGGGCTTTGTACATTTCTACTAAGCTTTGCATAACCGCATATTGATTGTAGCTCCACTTAGGATCCATGGCGTTGATATAACTGTTATATACTCCTTGGCGATAAGCTCTGATTGAAGCAAGTTTACCGGCAGATATACGTGCCACACGATAGGCTTTTATGGTTTTATCACAAGTATATGCCCATTCTTCAAGATTAAAACCTTGCGGAGCTATGTTTTTGGAAAATTCGTTTTCCATACCTGCCCACTTGATTTTTAACGCCAGGCGCTGACACGGATTAACTGCGTCTTTAATACCGTTAAGCGGAAGCGCCGTGCCGTTTTTTTCTTCCCAATAATCCAAAATATTTCCGGCAGAAATAATTTTAACCATATTATCTACCGTACTAAATTTTTTAACATTATCCAAAGTAGCGGCAAAGGCTTTAACATCGGCCGTGGTTAACGGTGATGAAGCCGTAATATTGAGCGTACGCATTTTGTCGCGTCCGGGTTTGGTATCGGTACGGGCAAACCCTCCAAAACCCTGCTTGGGGACCTTACTTAAAATATTTTTATAAAATTCGGCATCGTATTTTACCTGAGGTTTTTTAGCAAACTTAAACTGCGGATGCTCAACATTCTTGTTGTTACTCGGCCACATCTCGGGCATAAGTAAAATATATAAGTAAGGCGATAAAAACTCTAAATCTTCAATGCCTTGCAGCTGCGGAGCTATACGTTCGGGAAATTTGTTTTTTGTTTCTTTTATGCCCGGCAAATTTAAAATCTTTTCCGAAATACCGGGAGATGTGTGCAAAAGCGGACCGATATACGGATAATATTCTTTAGGCATCGCTTTTACCATCGCTAAAAGATTGTCCTCACCGGCGTATTTAATACGCTTTTCGGATGTGCCGTAGCTGGTAATGGTTGCCGCCCAGATATTGTCAAACACAGGCCCCATATCCCAACTTACTAAATATCGCGGCTCATAAACCTCATATTTTTTTTGCAGCTCCTTGCCAAGAGCTTTTACATCAGGAATCGGAGCATTAAGATCTACAGTGTAATATTTACGAAAATAGTCCATTCCATCAACCGAACCCAACGCCGATAATTGTAAAGTATCGTCGGTTTCAGCTTTATTATCTGCAGCTGTAGACGTATTTGACATTAATCCCATAAATAATAAGAACATTAACCCAATATACCGTTTCATGCTTTTACTCCTCATAACCAAAATCAGAGTAACATATTTTTTTGTAAAAAAAAGTGCTAATTTTAAATTAAAACTAGACTCCTTGAAAAACTTCTCTTAAACTTCGGATATAAACTTTATAACAGGAGGAGATAAATCATGGCTTGGACCGATGAAATGGTAGAAAGTTTAAAACAAATGTGGAAAAAAGGTCTGACAACTAATGAAATTGCCAAGAACTTGGGTGTTTCGAAAAACTCGATTGTCGGAAAAGTACACCGTCTTAATTTGACTGCCCGCCCTTCTCCCATTAAGAAAAAAGAAGATATGCCTGCACCTTGCGAGGTAAAAGCCGAGGAGACGGTTGAAATAAAACAAGAAACCGTTATGGAAAAAGAACCATTAACGCCTAAAACCGAAACGGTAAAACCCGTTGTAAGTGAAGGTAAAAATAAAAATAATTCTTACATTAAGTTGACCGAACTTGATAATCACACTTGCCGTTGGCCGATTGGCGACCCCAAAGATGACAACTTTTGTTTTTGCGGCAAAAAAGTAAGAAGCGGTCAGACTTATTGTGAAGAACATTCGGCTCTGGCTTACGTTAAACCCGGAAAAAAATAATTATCAAAACTTAAGGCAAACTCATGAACGAGACGAAAAAAACGGCAAAGCAAGTTGCTGCGGCGGTTATTTTGTATAACGGCAAAATTTTGATTGCTCAACGTAAACGTGGCAAAGATTTAGCTCTTTACTGGGAATTTCCGGGCGGAAAACTTGAAAAAGGCGAAACCTTGGAGCAGTGCCTAAAAAGAGAATTGTTGGAAGAAATGGGTTTGCCCATAGAAATAGATAAATTTTTTATGCAATCGGTTTACGAATATGAATTCGGCAGTTTTGCCATTAATGCCTTTTGGGCTCATAGCAAAACAGATAAAATTCCTTTACTTTCGGCTCATGAACAATATAAATGGGTATTACCTCAGGAAATGTCAAACTATAAATATCCTCCGGCAGACGCTCCGATTGTTGAACAGTTAATAAAATTTTATAATCAAAAATAATCATTGCAATTTCAATATGCCCCAGACTACGGCTTTAATATACAGCCGAGACTCTTTTTGATTGCAAAAAAAAAAAACGGTTTATGATTTCGTTTAAAGTCCTTTAACGAACAAAACTTCGGAGGTTTTAGATGAAATTTAATGAACTTGGACGCTCGATGGTCGAAATGCTGGGCGTATTGGCAATCATTGGCGTGCTTTCCGTCGGTGCAATCTCCGGATATTCAACCGCGATGACAAAGTATAAGCTCAATAAACAATCTGAGCAAATAAGCCAACTAATTAACGCCGTTATTCGTTACAGAACCGACCTAAAACCCGGAGCTCATAGCGGCTTGTTGTCATTAATTCCTTATTTGCGAAAATTAAATGAAATCCCTGAAGAAATGATGTATCCTTCAACAAATAACAAATACGATGAATATCTTAAAGACTCATTTAACAATGAAATTATGGTCTTTCACCATGATACTAAATACACCGGCATTACCATTTCTCTTGAAAACAACTCAATGAGTCGAGATACTTGCAAAAACATATATTTGTTAGCTAAAAATTTTTCACCGTACATCGAATACATGAAAATAGTTCTTTACTCGGAAAGCGCATCTGCATCTCAAAACTCAGGTATCAGTTTTGGTGATTATCTTTGCTCTGCCGGTCGGAGTTGTATGAAAGACTTAAAACTTACCGATATAGAAACTATTTGCCGCGCTTGTGGAGAAGGAACCCGAGATTGTAATCTTCTTTTTGTTTGGTCAGATACTTATCCGGGAGCCTGGTAGGTTCGATTATAAAAATGCCTCTCTTAAAATAATTTAGTCTTATTTAAAACCCCTCAGGTTTATACGGGCGGTGCAAAAGTTTTTGCATAGCCTCGTTTATCGGCATCTCTGCAAATAAAACCTGATTAACAATTTCCGATATCGGCATTTCAACTCCTAAACTTTGCGCCCTCTTAACCACGGCTCGTGCCGTGGCAATACCTTCTACGGTGCGGGTATTTTCCGCCATGGCTTTTTTGGCATCGCCCAAGATACCGATTTGATATCCAAAACTAAAGTTTCGCGATTGGGTGCAGTTGGCGGTTAATACTAAATCTCCCAGACCGCTCATGCCCATCATGGTTTCCGGCAAGCCATTTAATGCTTTTGACAATACTCCCATTTCATGCAAGCCTCGTGTAATGAGTGCGGCGCGGGCGCTATCACCTAAACCTGCGCCTTCAATCACGCCCGAAGCAATGGCAATTACGTTTTTAACACTTCCACCAACTTGCGGAGAGATAATATCGGTCGTCGTATACGGGCGGAAATAAGGCGTAGCCAAAGCGTCTCTTACTCTTTGAGCCAGTTTATCATCAGCTCCGGCTATGGTAACCGAGGCCATTTTACATTGGGCTATTTCAACGGCAAAACCCGGACCCGATAAAACGGCAACTTGCAACGACGGTATCTCTTCATTAACAACTTCAGACAACAATTTTCCGCTATCGGCCTCAATACCTTTGGCACACAGAACAAGTATGGTACTGGGCTTAACAAACGGCTTTATTTGTTTTACAACCTCACGGGTAGCTTGAGCCGATACGCAAAGCAAAACAATGTCGGCAAAAGAAAACAGTTCTGACATATCAGATGTTGCTCGTATATTTTCCGGCAACGGTATGGACGGTAAATATTTATAATTAACGTGCCTTTGATTTATATCATTAACAACTTCAACATTACGAGCCCAACCTAAAACGGTATTACCGGCACGCGATGCCGTTATGGCCAGAGACGTACCAAAAATACCCATACCTAGAACTGCAATTTTCTTCATGACAATGTTACCTTTGATAAGAAAAAACTGCTTAGATTATGTAGTGAAGATGTAAAAGAATCAAGAATAAAAAAGCTCTTGCAAAAACATAAACTTTCTTTAATATGAGACTGTCGCCGGTTGGCGATGGTGCTCAGTCGGCACGTGCAAACAAACTCCTTGTAAAGGGGAGTTCCTGATATAAGCGTATTTTACATACGACGAATAAGGGAAACTGCGTTTGTACAGTTGACTGGCTCCCCGCTTTGAAGGTTTCAAAGCGGTTTTTTGTAAACAAATAACCAAGGAGCCTACGACCATGTTAAATAAAAAACAGCACAAAGCGTGCTTTAGAAGAACTTTTAATGAACTGGCAGCCCAAGTATGGAATTTGCGCCGTGAACGACAAATGACCATTGTTGAGCTTTCCATTGATTCCAAAGTGCCCGTAAGGTTTTTGGAAGCTCTTGAAATTAAAGGCTATCCGCTTGCCTTAGGCGAGCTTGCAAGCCTTGCCTCGTTTTATGATAAACGCATTAAAATTGAACTTGTTGATGTTGAAGATGATATAAAAAATATGGCTTTATAATAGGGATTGATGGCTAAAACCGAACATTTTCGAACAAAATCGAACAAAAATGAACAATTCCGAACAAAATCGAACATTTTCGAACATTTTTGCGCTGGACATTTTTTGTAAAAAAAGGCTATAAAAATGCTATAATCGTAAGATCGTGTGCAAGCTGCAAAATCTCACGATTATATTTTAACTTAAACTAAAATTTTAACAACCAATACCGAAGCTCATAACTTCGGTATTTTTTTATATAAATGAAAGGCAAATAAAATGAGTAACAAAAAATATAATCCATTTGAGGAAATGTATAACTTCAATGCTAACAGTAACAACTGGGTGCAAAGGTTAGGATATAATGCGGATTTTTATAATAATCCGCTGGGCTATAACAGTTCTCCCACTCCCAGACCTTATGACAATACAGCTACCTCTGCCACAGATGATGACAATGAAGTTATAAGTGGGTTTAAGCCTCAAACACCTCGGACAACAAGCTTAAATAACAGCTTTAATGTTAATAAGCAGCAACCGTCCATGGGTAATATGTCAAGCTTTAACCTTAAAGGAAATAATAATACTTCTAACTTCAATGCTAACAGTAGTAACTGGGTGCAAAGGTTAGGGCATAATGCGGATTTTTATAATAATCCGCTGGGTTACAACAGCTCTCCCACCCCCAGACCTTATGGTAACACAGCTACCTCTGGTATAAAAATGGATAATAAGATTAACAATCGGCAATTGTTTCAAACACCGATGCCGGATACTTCAAAATTTTTTACTCCGTATTATCAGGAACAACCCCAAATGACTTTACTTTCTCAAGGGTTTCAAAATAATCCGGAATGGAACGAGGAAGAAATAAATCCATCTCAAGATACCACTCCCAATAATCTGATTGACCTGATGACACCTATATTGGAAGGTATGGAAGATCCCGTGCTACACCCTTATATTGACACGACTTGGAACAAAACTACCGGAATTGGTGCCAATGTTGATGATTGGGAACAATTTAGGCAAGTTAATTGGTTGGTAGACGGGCGTCCGGCTACGGAGCAAGAAAAACTTGATGCCTTTAATTATTTTAATGCTATCACCTCAAAAGGTAAGGCCAAAGAAAATATTGATGATAAAGGAAATTTTATAAAAAAAAATAATATGAAAGCTGAGTATTATGAAGATAAGTCTCTTTTAAGAATTTCTGAAGAAGAGATTAAAAGATTACTTAAAAATCATTTAAAAAAGGATTTAGAATATTTGCGTGAAGAATTTCCTGAATTTGATAGTTTTCCTCTGGAATTACAGAAAGTATTGTTAGATATCAAATTTAATACCGGAAATGTTTCAGCTAAGGAATGGCCTAAACTTAGAAAAGCCATATCTGAAAAAAATTTATTTGGAGAGGAAGGAATAGTAGATAATGTCCATCGTAAAGATGTGGGAGAAGATCGTAATAACTGGGCAGAAAGAGAAATCCGAAATATTAAATATTGGCGTTAAGCTTAAAAGGGGCAGTTTAATTCTGCCCCATATCCTTATCTTTTATAACAAATGTTGCAAAACCTTCACCTTCCCTATTTTCAATAACAAACCATTTTCCGTCAAAACAATACGAATGTTTTTGTTCATCACATTTTTCTAAAATAAATCTTACCACATAATTTATTGGTTTTTTATATTCCTCATCATAAAATGAACACTCAAGAGTAACAAACATTGGGGTGTTTTCTAGCATTTTGCATTTTTCAACCACTTTCTGATTATATATATCAAAATAGGTAAGTGAGTTAGGGGTTAAATATGTCGGCCTTGATTGTCTTGATATTGGAGACAATTTTTTATAAAACAACGGGTTTTCAAATCTATCTTCAGGCTTATTATCCATTTGAGACGGAATTATGTAAATATTATCCAGAAAAGTATCCATATAAGGCGTTATTTTTTGTTCAACAAGCCATCCACCCTTATCTAGACATCCATTAGCCTCCGTACATGGCTTTAATATGTAGGTATATGAACGGGTAATTTCTTTGTTGTTTTGCATATCAAACACCTGACAAGCCAAAGTAACCGTTGTCATTTGGTTGTTGGTCATCTTACATTTATAATTATGCTTAAAAGTCTCAGATTCCATAATGTAAGCACTGGTGGGGGTTATCTGTACCTCATAATAAGTCATTCCACCGGAAAACATTTTTTTATAAAACAGCGGGTTTACAAACTTTTCTTCCTTTTCGTAGCTGATAAAAAAATAAGCACCGACAGCCAATGCCACTATTACAACTGCCAACAACCCTATCCATAAACTTTTTTTCATAACCTACTCCTTGTCCTCTCTTCTGCCATCAAATATGTATTCAAAATGTATGACATCTTCCAAAATATGTTCATAATAACGACCTAACACAGCATCGTTTACTCCTCGGCCAATGCTCCCGTAATCTTGGCGATTGTATAAATCCCAATAAAAGCTCAAAACACCTTCTTGGATTTTATCCAATGCCTTTATAAGCTGTTCAGCATCTTCTTGCTTAGCAAGTTTGTTAATACGAGAGATTATTTCATTTTTTAAACACTGATGATAAATGGCATCTCTTATCTTTAGCTCATTTCCATACATATTAAAATCATTATCGGGAAAAGCCTCGTGAAGACATATTTGTTTGACTTGCTCAGTTTCATTTTTTATTCTCAATAAAACATCATCTTCATTTCTATAATATCTTAAACCCACTAAACTTGAAGCAATACCTATTAAACTCAGCCCAGTTAAAATGATTAAAGTTTTCCTTTTTTCCATAATTAAAAAGCTCCTAAATAGAATTGGAGAGACGATATAAGAATAGGAATAAATTTTGAGCCAAGCAAGAAGTTTTTAATCAGGTAGGATAATATAAACAGGGATAGGATAAAAAAAGAAACCCCCGCGTAAAACGCGGGGTTCTTCATATGCGGCTATAAGCCTTTAACACTGGCATCCCCTAAA
>CALXWE010000014.1 GCA_944392295.1 uncultured Alphaproteobacteria bacterium | reverse complement strand
GCGTTGAGCTTAGCAAATCGCTTGGCGAAATGCGAAGTTTGAGATTTACGACGCGAGGAGGACCCGCTTGCGGGAGTACCCAATCAGATAGTCGGAGCCAAAGTAAAGGGCTGCTTTGTTAAGCAGCCCTTTTGTCGTAGCTCGAAGTTTAGCTTACGGTTTAATATTCTAAAGCCGGTTTGAAACCGCTTGATAATATTTTCCAGTTATACTTAACTCTATTATCGGTTAAAACATTTTCAGTTTGTGGCATAAAGGTTATTGATGCCGTCTCTTGATTATAACTACAACCAATAAAACCGTTTTCAAATAGCTTGTCAATTACATCAAAGCGATTAAAAGGTATAGAAATCTTGGGCTGGGTGCTTACTATATGATTTTGTTCTTGACTATTTAATTCTGTTTGTAGGTTGTGACTCATCAAAGCTATTTTTCCCCCATCAGCCGGATCAACTGCGGAACCAAACATTTGAAAGCCGTTCTTAAAATAGGGAGGCATATTCCAGTGATTGCTGCGGTCAATAATTGATGCCGCCCTTTGGCATTGAAAGTGTTTGGCCAGTTCTAAGCGATAGGCTATCATAATTTTATTTAATGAATTTCCTCTATAGGCAGGTAATACGCTATCTGCTCCAAGTGCGGCGATTTTGGTATCGGGGGCAGTGAAAAAATTTTTTCTGCAACCAGGAACTTCTTCGGCAAATTCTTCAGGATTGCGGCATACTCGTAAATATGACATTCCGATAAGTTTATCACCACGGAATACGCCAAAATAGTGTAAATCCTTGCGATTAACGGCTTTAAGGTAATATTGTGTATCATGTTTATGAATAAAGCACTCTTCGCCTGAATGTAGATGCCTATAAATTTCTGATGATAGTTATCCCATTGCGGATACATCTTTTGCATTGAGCGGACGCAAAATAAATGATGGAGGATTTTCAACTCTTTGATTGTTGATTTTGTGTAATCTTCCTTTCCAAACCGGGTGATTGTTAATTATATATTGTTCTATGGTGCTCATTTTTCCTCATTTAAACTCTTAAAGGGCGGGAAATTTCCCGCCCTTTAAGATAAACTGTCTGTTATTTTTTACTCATGGCAAACAGTAACGGCGGGAAAATGTTCCTGACGTTTAGATTTTATCTGTTTTACCATTATATTGTTCATTTAATGTAATCCTTATTACAACACTGTCTTGCAGGTTACAAAAGCAATTATTTTTTGTCAAGATGTTTTTGCCGGCAGTGGTAATTTATCGTCAAAAATACTACTAAAAAGATTATTACCACCTTTTGCCAAAAGAGGTGGGAACGTAATTTCCTTGAGCATTGTAACCATATCCGATACGATTGTTGCCTACTGATGTGGGAACGTAATCTCCTTGAGCATTGTATCCATAGCCGATACGGTTGTTGCCAACCGAGGTGGGAACGTAATCACCTTGAGCATTGTATCCATATCCAATACGATTATTACCTACTGAGGTTGGAACGTAATCTCCTTGGGCATTGTATCCATATCCTATACGTTCGTTACCGATAGATGTGGGAACGTAATCACCTTGAGCGTTGTAGCCATAGCCAACACGTTGTCCGTCAATTTCAACCGGAACATAATCGCCCTGTGCATTGTATCCGTACCTAATATTGCGAGCTTGAACAGATACTGAAATAAATAAGCAAGATACGATAACTAAAAGCATTTCTTTCATATTACATTCTCCGCCTGTTGATAACTAAAAGATATTGGATTTTATTAAAAAGTCAATATATAGTATTGACAATATGTTTTTATAAAATAAAAAGATAACTGCCTATAAAGTATCTATTTTAGGAGTTTTAAATGGATATATCAAAGTTTGGTAAATATAAGAATATTGCCTATGTCTTATTTTTTGCAGTTTGTTTGTTTTTGTTGGGGCAGATTTCTACTAATTTGATTAGAAATTCTGATGATGCTGTTAGTGCTTTTATCGGATTGTCTATGGTTAAAGATGGTTTTGGTATATCTGAGTGGGTGCTTTGTACGAGTTCTTTTTATTTTACAGATTTAATATTTCATGGTTTTTTGGCGCTATTTACCTCTAGTCCGCATATTATATCCTCATTTGCTTCTTTTTTTATTGTGATTCCGATTTTTATTTGCTCGTATAAAATCTATACAAAGGCGGCACCTTCTAATAATACGTCCTTATGGATGTTTATGCTTGTTTTTGCTATTATGCTGCATGGAATTGAATATCATTTTTTCAAATCTCCAAATCATACAGGCGCTGTTTCTTTTTGTCTTATAGCATTATTGGCTTTTTATAATGATAATCAAAAATATAAAAATTTAAGTAAAGTGGTCTTTGTTTTATTTACAGCAATGGCCATAGAAAGTGATAAATATTCTTTATTCTATTTGGTCCTTCCAATTTTAACTCAAGTTGCCATTGATTGGTTTCAAAATAAAAAGTTTAATTACAATATAATATTACTACTTCCGGTAATTGTTCTCATACTTTTATATAATATGGTGGTTGGATATCAAGTACCTGGGATGGGGCAGCATCATTTTGTTGAAGCAGAGAAATTAGGTTCGCATTTTTATTTTTGGTTTTTTGGTCTTTTTAGAAGGTTTAATGCTTGGGTATGGGGAAAACCAGTTAATGTAAAAATATTACCTATATTGTTACGAAGTATATTTTTATTTGCAATATTGTTATCGTATGTTTTATGCATATATTTCTTCAAAATTAAAAATAAGTGGATAAACTTCTTTATATTTTCATCTTTTTTCATAAGTTGCGGATATATATTTAGCGAATTGGGAAAAGGGTTTGATACCAGCCGTTATCTGGTACCGATATTGTTTAATGGTACTATGCTGTTGGTTATTTTACTTTCTAAGGTACCTCTTGATCATAAAAAAATTGTGTCTGCAGTTTGTGCAATGGCAACAATATTGTTACTGTTTTGTGATGCAAGAGTGCAAACGAAAAAATACCATAACTTTATTGAAAATCATCCAGTTATTGATTTGATTAATCAGGAAAACTTAAAGTCAGGTTACGCAAGTTTTTGGGATGCGTATGCTAACGGAATTTTATTTCCGGATGTGCGGATTTTACCCATAAAATATAATAATCCGAGAATGATGAGTTTTTGGTGGTTGTCTCCGAGAAGTTATAAGGAATCGGCTAATTTTATTTTATTGGGTAAGAATAAGCATTTTGGAGTTTATAAGGAAACCATAGAGACTTTTTTCGGTAAACCGCAAAAAGTAATAACTAAGGGTGATTATACTATATTAAAATATGATTATGATCTTTCCTCAAAACTTGATGAAAGTTTGTTTTACGGCAGAGATTTACCAAACGGCATCAAGGTAATTGAAAACAAGGATAAATCAGTTACTAATCAAAATATTGGGGAAAAGGGTTTCTTGACTTTTGGACCATATGTAAGTAAGCCTAAAGGAACTTATGAAATTGTGGTAAGTTATGAACTTTCTGATGATGGAAAGGCTTGGTTTGATGTGGTTGCAAATAAGGGAAAGAAAAATTTTATTAAAAAATCTTTATTATCTGAAAATAATCAAATATCAGAAACCTTAGTTTTTGATAAGGATGTTGATGATTTGGAAGTAAGGGTTTATTATCAAGGAAGCGGTTATTTGACGGTAAAGTCTATTAAAATTAATGAACAATAACTTAAGGGCAGAATTATGAACATAAATATACTATCATCAGCAAAATATGATTATTTGAAAAATAACTTATTAAAAGCTGAGCCGGGGTTTGCTAAACTTGAATTACATACCGAAGTATTTCCCGATGGAGAGCATTATTGGCGGTTTGTTAATCCGGAATTGATTAAAGGCAGACCTGCTGTTTTTGTTTGCGGTACCGTTGATAATGATGCCATATTTGAAGCGTATAATGTGGCTTCCTCTCTAGTTAGAGAACAATGTTCTTCTTTACATTTGGTTATTCCGTATTTTGCTTATTCCACCATGGAAAGAGCAACCAAAGACGGTGAGGTGGTAACAGCCAAAAACATTGCCGGTCTTTTAAGTTCTTTACCATTATCTCCAAACGGCAATTTTATTTATATGCTTGATTTACATTCTCAAGGTATGCCTTATTATTTTGATAATTCGGTACATACCGTGCATTTGACGGCATGGCAAGTGATTAAAAAAATGATTGCCGATTGTGGTACCGATTGCGTTTTAGCTTCAACCGATATGGGCAGAGCCAAATGGGTTGAAAAAATGGGTAACGAACTTAATATGGATACCGCTTATATTATGAAAAAGCGTTTATCGGGGGCGGAAACTAAAGTACTTTCCTTAAATGCCGAGGTCGAAAATCGTAATGTGGTGATTTTTGATGATATGATTCGTTCCGGCTCATCTTTGATAAAGGCTGCGGAAGCTTACAAAAATGCCGGAGCTAAAGATGTTTTTGTGGTTAGCGTGCATGGGGTGTTTGTGGCAAATGCCTTGGAAAATATTAAAACCAGTGGTTTAATAAAATCGGTAAGTTGCACAAACTCTCATGTTAATGCCGTAAATTTAAAAGATGATTTTGTAAAAGTTTACGATATTTCATCAGTTATTTTGGACGGTTTATTGTTATAATTTTTTATAAACGAGGATAAAAAAATGAAATTGAATTATAAGTTTTGGTGTTATACCGCAGGAAGTGGTTTCGGGGTTGGCTATTTTCCGTTTGCTTCAGGTACTGCAGGTTCTTTTGCAACGCTTCCTTTTGCTTTTTTGACGGCATATTACTTCGGTTTTTGGGGTATTGTTATCTTGGCTGCCATCACCTTCTTTATTGGGGTGATTGCTACTAAAGAAATTTTAAAATATACCAAGCATGATCCTTCCATTATCATTATTGATGAAGTGGTCGGGCAACTTTTGACTTTTGCTTTTGTGGCTAATCAGTTAATTGGTAATTTAAATGCTTGGTGGGCTTATATTATAGGATTTTTCTTGTTTAGATTATTTGATATCTTAAAACCTCAGCCGGCAAGATGGGCTGATGAAAAAGTATTAAATGCTTGGGGTGTTATGCTGGATGATGTTTTTGCCGGTATTTATGCCGCACTTTCTTTGTTTATCATTAACTTATATGTGAGTATTTTGTAATGTTGAAAGCAGTTTTAAAATTAATAAGAGTAAAACAGTGGGTTAAAAACGCTTTTGTTTTGGCCCCGTTATTGTTCTCGTTAAAATTTACACAAGTCGAAGTGCTGCTTAAAGCGGCTTTGGCTTTTGGAGCGTTTTGTTTTATTGCTTCGGTGATTTATGTGTTAAATGATATCGTTGATCGCCAAAAAGATGCTATGCATCCTAAGAAAAAGAATCGGCCGATTGCCAGCGGAAAAATTTCGGTGCAACAAGGACTAATTATAGCCTTGATTTGTTTTATTGCAGGAAGTTTGTGTTTGTGGGAGTTAAATAACTTAAAAACTTTTTATACTTTGGTTTTATATGTGGTTATTAACGTATTGTATTCTTACAAATTAAAGCATGTGGTTTTGCTTGATGTTTTAATTATTGCCATCGGCTTTATTTTAAGAGTTTATGCCGGTGCATACGCCATCGGAGTTCCTGTTTCAAGTTTTATTTTCATGGCAACTTTGTTTTTATCGTTGTTTTTGGCATTTACCAAAAGAAAAGCCGAGTTATTGAGTTCAGGTGATAGAGCCCGTTCTGTTTTAAAGATGTATTCGCTGGAAATTATCAACCAGTATATTGTTATTTCGGCAGCACTTACCATTTTGTGCTATGCCTTATATACTTTGGAGCCATCAACTTTGGCTCGTTTTGATACCAACCGTTTAATTTACAGTGTTATTTTGGTAATATATGGTATGTTTAGATATATCTATATTTTAGACAGACCGGAAAATTCGGAAGATCCGACGGAAAATTTATTTAAAGATAAAGGCTTAATAGGAGTTTGTGTGCTCTACGTAGCTTACGTTTTAGCAATTTTTATGAATATAATATAATCGGATGATGATAAAAAAACACCCCGGCTGTTGTTTTAACAGCGGGGGTGTTTGTTTTTTTAGACACTAATGCCTGTTACTTGTCTTTTTTAGCACTCAAAAAAGCGGTAACGGCATCGGCCAGAGCTTTTCCTTCCGGAGTGGAAGTAAGGCTTTCGAGCATTGTGCCTAAGGCAAATCCGCCTTTAGGGCTCATAACATCTGTTGCTTTACCGATACCTTCGGTTACACTGCCGGCACCGGCAATAATTTTGATATCGGCACCATTGATGTTCTTGGCCTGTTCCAAGCCAACCTTTTCGTTAGCCTCAATTTGGCGAGTTTCAACCAGATATTTCTGGTATCCTTCGTTTTCGCCGATTTCTTTGGCAAGAGCAGTTTGTGCTTCAACAGATGCCATCTGCATTTTCTTTTCGGCGTCGGCTTTTGCTTCACCGACAGTCTTAATTGCCTCAGCGTTGTTTTCGGCGGCGGTACGTTCTCCTTCTGACTTGATGACAGTTTGAGATTTTTCAGCGTTAGCCGCAATTTCTTTTTCCTGCTTTGCCGTGTCGGCTGCAATCAACTTGGCTTTCTGCTCAATTTCAGCATTACGGGTTTTTTCCACCTCAATTACTGCCATTTCTTTTTCCTTGGTGGTACGGGCCTCCTCTTTAATTTTCTGCGAGGCCTTTTCCTGTTCAATACCGACACTGGCGCTTACCGCGGCTTTTTTCTTACCGACGGTCTCTGCAGCTTCCTGCTCCCTGATATCAACGCTCTGTTTGGCGGCGATTTCCGCTTCACGGGCAGCTTGATCGTTTTGGGCAACGGTTATACGTGAATCCTTTTCGATTTCGGATTTCTTTTTACGCATAATGTTGTCGATTACTTCTTCACCTTTGGCATCCCTGACATCCATCAACTCGATGTTCTTAACCGGTGATACTCCCCAGTTAGCAAGCTGATCTTTGACGGAATCGGTGAATTTTGCGCCATATTCAGTACGTTCGCCCATGATAGTTTCCAGATATTCATTGGCAAGCAATGAACGAGAAGCTCCTTGCAAAACTCCCTTTAACTGTTCTATCAGTTCTGAAAAATTACTGATACGCGATGCTGCCAATTTGTAATCAGAGATACGGAAAAAGGCTTGAATATCCACTACAAACGGAACTCTGTCTTTGTCGTATCCGGCGTAGTTTTCAAGATTCATATCAAACACTGACAACGGCAGTTTGCTAACCGAAACACCAAGCCCCGGAATCCATACCGGCCACTCATAGTACGTGTTACCACTTGACTGATTAACTTCATCTTGTTCAACGTTACCGTAGATGAGTGTTTTTCTGCCCTGACGAACGATGTGTACCTCGTTAGGAGAAACGACACGGCGCAAGCCGAAAATCCACTTCAAAAACAAGAGTAAAAGAACAAGGACTACAATTCCAAGACCTAATACGGTCCATTCTAAAGCTGTAAACATAATTTGAAAAAAATTTAAGTGAAACATAAAAATTTTAAATAGGCTAAATGTATAGCACATTATATAAGTTATGTCAATGTGGATGTTAAGGTTTATTTCCAGCCCTTGGCGGCAAGGGAAACTTTATCGGTATAAACAGTATTGTTCATTGTTTGAGGAATAGCTATTTGTCCGCATATTATGTGCTGTCCTGATTTAATTATTTCGGGCAGTTCCCATACTTTATTTTCCAGACGATAAAAAGCCATATCGGCAAATAGGCGAGCTTCCATAAATTTGCCCATATCGGAAAATCGGATATTTAACGGTTGTTTTAATCGTTTCAAAAATGAGCTAAATTGGTTTTTATGTTCATCTAAAATATGACCGTGACCGGCTAAAATATCTTTAAATGATTGCAAAATAATCGGATTTTTCCATCCGCCGCCAAACAACATAATGTTACGGGGAAGGGGGATGTTGTCGGGGATAAGGCTTAAAGCATAAGCAGCAATATAAGCGGCAAAATATTCAAGCGAATAAACGGCATCATGGAAGGCAATTTGCTCATTATTAATTATTTCAAATATTTTTTCTTTGTTATAGTAAGCCGGATCGCCGGATTTGGGCAGACTTTGCCGATAAAAGGAACTGCATATATTAAAAAATTGAGCAATTAAGGGAAAGATAAGTTTACCTTGTGAGCCGTATTTACCGTCAACATCAAAGGCGTCGGTTGTGTTGTTACGGATAAAATTGTCAATATATTCATTAAATGGTCCTGCGTCAGTATTAAGCAGAGTTTGTCCTTTGGATATTAAGGCAAAATTGGAGGTGTTGCCACCGTTAAAGAAAATTACGTCTTTGCCTTGGCTTAAATGGGCATTATGCGGAGCAATCAGCGGAGCTCCTTCAAATCCGGACATAATTAAAGGCGAGCGAAAATCATAAACAACTTTTATACCGGTTAAATCAGCAAGCATCTGTCCGGAACCGATTTGTAAAGTGTAAGCTTGATTATTGTTTAACAAAGCACGTGAAGGAGGATTATGGTCTAGAGTCTTACCATGAAAACCAATGGCATCTACACTGTTTTTATTTATATTATTTTGCAAACACATTTCATTGACAGCTTCGGCCAATAAACGGATATATTTATCATGAAATTCGGTAAATAGTGGTAGCTGTTCAATTTCAAAACGTGATTTATTTAAAACTAAGCTTCTTAAAACTTCACATTGCTTTTGCATCGCAGTATTGTAAGGTTTACTGTAGCTGCAAATATCCTTAATTTTATGACCTTTAAATTCGCTTAAAACCAAGTCCATGGCATCCATGGAGTTGCCGGTCATAATGCCGATAATATGATAAGCACTCATCTATCAATTCTTTCCAATGTAAACGATAATCGAAAGTATATTGTATAAAGACTAAAATTTAATAAATATCAGATAGACAAAATTGTTGTTTAAGAGGAAAAAATGTGTTATATATGAGTTAGGATGTTAGAACAAAGGGGGAAGTTATGGATAAATTGAATTTATTGCCGGTTGAAGAAAATATGTCACATATTGAAAGGCACATAGATCCTAACTCAATGACTCCAGGGTCGAAAGCTTTGGAGGATTTTAATCAAGCTGATGAGATATTAAGGCAATGTCAGGAGGATTATCAACAGCGGATTGAAAAAGAAGGTAATCCAGGAAGGGTAGTGTACGCAGTACAAACAGACAAGCCAATCGGGACAGATGCGGTTATGCCTTTAAGTTCTTTAACAGATGAGGCAAAGGGTCGGATTTTTAGCATGCCGAGAGATATCGGAACAGATGGCGAAAGAAATATTTCGGTAGTTTTGATTGATGAGAAAGATATGCCCAAGACCAATATATCACATGTGGTTTACGGCCCGTATGGTCCGACGGGTAATGCCGGTATTTATACCATGATGTTTGGAGATGAGGCTATGCCTTTCCCGAATAAAGAAAGACAGTCTCCGGAAATGTTGAAACAATGTCAAGAATATTGGGATAATCATGTTTTTTTGGTAACTAGAAAAGAAGTTGAGGCAACAGTTAAAAATCTACGGGAATCCGGAAGAGGCGTCGAGGCAGCGAAGTTAGATGTCGTACTAAAAAAACACGACTTGGAAAAAAGAAAATTAACATACAAATCACCTTACAATGGTTCATACCATAGTCAGCTTTCTCAAAATGCGGTAAAATTAAATGTAAATTTAAGCAAATCATCAATGATGCAGCAAGGCAGAGAAGGCGATACCCGGTCGTACTAAGGAATTTCAATCATTATTCAGGGATTGAGGTCGGGAAGCTTGTGGCTATGTCCAAGAGCTGCATGTCGGCTTAAAAGGCCACATGAATCATTTAAGACTATATGATTGTTGAACTCTCCCGACCACCTTAATTACGAGGTGGTTTTTCTTTTATGGGAAGGTTATGAGAAAAACTATTCTTTTATTATCTTTATTAAATTGCTGTTTAACATTGCCCGCATTTGCCGCAACTTTGGCGGCTTTTACTCCTTCGCTTGAGTGCGAAAATCTGATTGTTGAACAAATAAATAAAGCTCAAATATCCATTGACGCTGCCGTCTATGCCATAAATAACCCGCATATCGTCAATGCCCTCCTTAATGCCCGAAAACGACAGGTTAAAATCCGGATTTTAACCGATAAATTACAAGCTTCCAATAAGTATTCCTTGGTTCCTTTTATGTATAAAAACGGCCTTGATATAAAAGTTAATTCCAAATACAAAATTGAACATAACAAGTTTGCCGTGTTTGACTATTCTGCGGTTATTACCGGCTCTTTTAACTGGACGAATGCGGCCAGCCTTAAAAACAGTGAAAACTGTCTGTTAATTACCGATGAGCCGCAAACCGTAAAAGACTATCAAACTCGCTTTGAACACCTATGGCTTGTCAACCTCAAATCCAAATCCGATAAAAGGCTTGAAAAAAAGTAAAAGCCATAAATAATATGGCTTTTACTTTTCCCTAAAAACACTTCGGTTTTTTATCGGCCCTGCTGCCGACGCTTGTTGTTTTTGTTGACCTCGTGCATTGCCTTGCGGGCATCGCGGCCGCTGCGTTTAAAACTTGAGTCTTGTAAACTCTTGCCCTCAACTAAGTATTGATTTAAATCTATTATCGTTATTTTACTGTTTTCTTTTTTGAAACTTTCTTTTAACTTCGGATTTAATTCAATATTACGAGAACCGTCGGCTACAACTTCGTCATGAGCCAGATAATGCTCCATAAATTTGGTAAAGTGGCTTAATGTTATTTTGCTCCAACCCTCAGCAGTAAGATTGCTCTGCCTCAAGTTTTGACGAGCTTCCATAACAATGTGAGCTTTACCGCGGTCGTCTTTGGCTTTTTTAAGCAGATAATCTTTTTGAACACGCTCGCCGGATTGGCTCTCGGTTACGCTGTCGGTGTTGTTCATTATTAAATCGTCCAGCTTTTGACGACGCTCCAATAAAAATGTGTTGAGGTCTTTATCGGGAGCTTCGGTTTTGCGTTCTTGCTCAACGTGCTTGCAGAAGTTAAGCCAGTATTCGTTCTTTCCTTCTTCGGTAATCGGTTCCACGCCGTGGACGATTTTGTATTCATCCAACAAGAGTTTTTCTGTATCTTCTTGCTTTTTCGGCTCCGGTTTCGGTTCCGGTCCGGGTTTCGGTTCCGGTCCGGGTTTCGGTTCCGGTCCGGGTTTCGGTTCCGGTCCGGGTTTCGGTTCCGGTCCTGGTTTAGGCTCCGGCTTCGGCTCTTGCCTTTTTTCTACTCTATCAGCTTTAGCTCCGGGGCGAATCCTATCTTTAAATTTATTCCATGAGGATACTACCCAACCAAATACTCCTCCGCCTAAGGCTGCTGTTTCTACAGGTACTTGCTCTTTTATGGCTACCTTTTCAATAATATCGGCAGAACCTATACCATGCGGATGATCTTGGTACGAATACAGTTCTTGTCCCAAAGAATCCAGTATTTTGGAATGTCCGTTCTCACCTACATTGTATTGAATGACATCCAATTGTTTGGCACCCTCGGGGCTTAAGCGGCCCTCCAGTAAATTGTGCAATAATCCCTTATAATCGCCAAACTTTTCACCTACGGTCTGTCCGTCAGGCAGGACAAAGTCGCTGTTGCGATGCAATCTTTCAAATGATGCTAATTTACGCAGCATTACTTCTTCATTGCCGACACCTTCTTTCCAGCCCAGTTTGGGCATCTGTTCTTTTAATGCGGCAATGGCTTTGTCATGTTGCTCAGGAGTCCACCAGGCTTCGTTGCTGTAATTTTCCGGAGTGCGATAGGCCTCTATGGTATGCGGGCCTTCGCCACGATACTCCCACATTGAGTCGGTATGGTTACGCTCGGTTACCTTGGATATTAAATCTTGATTATAGCTCTTTACTTCACCTACTTTAGCATCTCTGTAACCGGTTACTGCTTCTTGAGTGTTGGGTGTAATGTCATTTAAGCCGTGCTGTCTGCCAAAATAACCTCCGACAAATACGGCAGCGGCATTGACTGCACCTAAAGCCAAGGCTGTGGCCTTATTGTGCCCCTTAAGACGCAAATCGCGATACGGCTGAGCAAACCGCAAACCTGCTCCCATACCAAATGATGCAACGGCACAGGGTATCGCCAATTCCGGAGCGTTGGCTATGGCAAATGCCGCCGAAGCACAGGCCAGTGTTGTGGTGGCAATGGAAACATGCAACATCTTATCTTTTTTAAATTCTTTCCACCCGTACTTTTCTCCGCGTCTTTTGGCAGCTTTCTTTCTTGACCAAATTTGCAAAGCCGTAGCGGCCGCTCCGACGGTTACCGCCGTGCCCAGAGCCAGTGCCGAACCGCCGATAAGCGATACGCCGCCGCTGGCCGCCGCATTGGTGACCAAACGAGAACCTAAATAAGCAACGCCTCCGCCGATACCTATACCCCATAAGGCTCTCTTTAAAGAACCTTTGCGTATTTCCTCCTTGTTTCTGCCTCTTAAAGGAGCTTGTTTATCTATCTTTTGTACTTGTTCAAATAAATTTGACCTTACAAACTCGTTATTATCTTTGCCAAGCTTATTATCTAAACGGTTGGCAAAAACTTCAACCTTGTTGACCTGGGCATCAAGTGCCGCATTGTATCCTTCTGCCGAAATGACCAGAGGAGCTTGCGGATTGTTGAGCAGCTCGCGAAACTGGGTTAAATATTGTTCCTTGTTTTCGGTAAACTTTTTCGGATCTTCAATTGCTTGGCGGATAATCTCTTCCGAGTTGTACATCTCAAACAACTTAAACGGAATGTTCTCTTTTAAAGCTTGAGTTATTTTTTGAGCATCTATTTCTTCCTTGCTGCCCAATTCGCTCATCAAAATATCATTACCCGATAATTTTAAAACCGTGGCTAACTGACTGTCCGGAATAACCTCAAATCCTTCACGCCAGCTATCACTCGTAATGCTCGGATTTTTAGCATCACGGAACTGAGCAATCGGCTTTCCCTCTTGGTCGTGGAACTTAAAGTTGGAAATTTCTGCTAATACCTCTTGGCCTAAAGTTGCCTCATTAAACTTGATGTTGCCGAGAATATTGCTTAAAGTTTTTATCCGATCGTTCAGTCGGACACTGGTATTCCAACCTTTTTCTAAATCGGATATGTTCCAATACCGATCATATTCGGCAATAATTTCGTTTAAATCCTGCTCAGATTTCCGGTAGTCTTCCTTGAGCTTTTTAATGCTATCTACCTTATTGCCAGCTTCCTCCGATTGGGCCGATGTACTTTGCTTGCTCTGTTGATATTGGCTTAATTCCTCATCTAAGGATTTTTGACGAACATCAAACATATGGGCATAACCGTCATAAGCGTCGGCGGCATTGGTGATATCTAATAAATAATAGCCGCGTTTGTTTTTGAAATCATCGTGTAAAGCGTCCATTTGTGAGGTTATGTCGGCTTTTTCGGACGGCAGATTGTTGTAAGCAAATACGCACAATTCCGGTGTAAGCAAGTCGCTTTGCTTTTGTTCCAATAACGCCTTGGATAAACTGCGTTTATAGTCGTTAAGGTCGGTTATGCGTTCTTCCGTGCCTTCTATAAAGCTGAAAGCGGCGGCAGTTCTTTGTACATTGTCGCTTTGTAAATTGCTTGACAGTCTTTCAAATTCGCCCTGACTGATAATCCGCTTTTCGCGTAAAACCTGCAGACGGACAAGGGCTAACCGTTGTTCGTTGGATAAATTATGAGGCTCCCGAATACGCGAATCCAGAGCTTGAGTTTGCAAATCTTTATTGTTGCGTTTAACCTCAGATTCTTTTGATAAAGAAACTTGAGTTTTGCTTTTGCCGGTTGCTTTTTCTTTGGTTTTCTTTTCCTTTTTTATTTCCTTTTCCTTACCTAAGCCTTGCTTATCTTTTTGCAACTTGGCCAGGGCCTTTATCGCTTCGGAGGAATAGGCATAACGGGGAGTGCGGTTCGGTTGATAGTTTTTGCCGAACATTTCAATGTATTCTTTCATAATATCATAAGCATCATTATCAAGTTCCAATGCTCCTTGAGCATAGTCGGCAATGTCTTTTTCCGCCTGCTCAAAGGTTTGGGCAAATAAACCCGAAACCTCCTCTTCCCTGATGTTTAATTTTTTAAATTCTTCAGACTGAGCTCGCTCTTGAGGCGACATCTGGTATATCTTAAAAAGAGCTAGTATTTCAGTTAATCTATCTTTAGAATAAGTTCTGTTTTCCGGCATAGGTCAATCTCCTTGTAGCACAATATGTATTTATATTAACATATTTTGGGCATTTTGCAACAACTTTTTGTCTAAAATGTTTAGGTATGCAAATACAATGATTTATACTTAACATATATAAGGTAAAATATTGGTTTATGAAAATTTTAATATAAAAATTATACTAAATAGTTACTGTTTTTGAAAATAAAATTGCAATTGGCGGTTTAAAGAGTTACACTTACACCGTTACGGGGTAGGGGTAGTGTTGTCCTGCCGTAAAACAAAATGCTCATAAAAAAGGAAATGCCATGAAAAAAGAAGCATCACTGTCTATTGTGGAAGATGTTAATAATCGTAAGTTTTTAATGATAAGACATCATCGGGGAATTAATAAGGGATGTATGAATTTTCCGGGTGGTAAAAAAGAGCCTGATGAGACTATGCGAGATTGTGTTATTCGCGAAACTTTTGAAGAAACAGGCTTGCATATAGAAAATCCGATTGAGGTTGGATATATCGAATTTCCGACCAAGGATTTTTATGTTCATGTGTTTAAAAGTACCAAATTCAGCGGCACTCTTCATGATAAAAAAGATGAGGTTGAAGCTTCTTGGATTGATGAAGATAAAATTCCTTATGAACAAATGAGAGAAGCCGATAAAAACTTTTTGCCGGAAATTATTGCCGGTAAATATGTAAAACGACGTTTTATTTACGATGATGATTTTCATGTAACAGATGTAATTGATTTATAAAAAATCCCGTCGGTAATGCATACCGGCGGGATTTTGATTTACTATTCGTGCATGGCTTCCTCAGCTTTGATTTTATCCAGCCAAGCTTTCACAGTCTTGTCCATTTTTGAACCTTCCGAATAATCGGCAGGGATTATGTTATCAACCCTTCCGTCTTTTAAAAGCTTTTCGGCTCGTTGCTTGCCATTTTTGGTCTTGGGTCTGTAAACGGCAAGGGAACAACCTCCGAATTTGCGTAAAATAGCCATGCAAGGAATATCGGTGATACCATCACCAATGTACATCATCCGATTGAAAGATATGGCTCTGTCACTTTGCGGGGTCCTATCGTTTACAGAAATATCACCTTCGTCCAAACATCCTTTACTTATACGAAATAAGTATTGAGTTTTGGTGGTGTAATTTACAACCTGAGCCGGCCATACGGCAACCCCGTTTTCATCGTACATGAATGAACAAGCGTATACTCTGGTAAACTCACCGGCAATGGGCATGCCACTGACAATTTCTTTTAATCCGGATGATAGCAGAAAATGATGCAATTCAATGCCTTGTTTGCGCGCGTAGGCATTAATGCGCTTAAACCAACTCTCAACGCCTTTGAAAAATTTTATATTTTGTCCGCATTTTACCAAATCTTCTTTGCGAAATGCGACTCCTTTGCTCTTAGCTTCTTGCAACATGGTAAGCATATAGGCTAAGTTGTTGTCTGCCTGCTGTTTGGCGGCTAAAGTGTCGGATTTTTCCCAAAAACTTTGCGGTGTGGTGTGAAGAGTTTTTATAAAACCATGCTCTTGCATATTTCCTGGTGATAATGTACCATCAAAATCGTAGCAAATAGCTACATCAATAGTGTCTTTCTTCATAATTTTACAAATATATTTTTTTCATAATTATTTTTATTTAGCCGCTATATTAGATTATTTTAACAAAATGTCAATCTGACTATTTTGTTAAAAAACTTGAATTGTTTTGGATTTTTCTGCTAAATATAGTATCGGTTAAGATGTGCTAGTGGGGTGCTAAATGAATAAAATCGATGAAGAAAAAATATATAATGATGCCATAAGCGTTTTTGGAGAAACTTCGCAAAAAATTATGGTAGTAGAGGAAATGTCAGAACTTATTAAGGAAATGTGCAAAGATTTGCGCAATCGCGGTAACATTGAAAATATTGCTGATGAAGTTGCAGATGTGGAAGTAACTTTGGCTCAAATTAAAAAAATTTATAATATACATAAACTGGTTGAAAGTCATAAGGACTTTAAATTACGCCGACTTTCTGAACGTATTTTGGAAAATAAAATGATAAAAAAGGAGCATGATAATGATAAGTAAAGTGCTGCGTTTTGTGTTGGTTTTGGTGTTTTTTGTATTATGCGGCTGCCATGCTCATCATTACCAAATTTATCGGTATGATAACGGAAATGATTATGCAAGTGAAGGACTTGTCAGAATCATTGATACTAAAACCGGAAAAATCGGTTATGCCACAACAGACGGCAAGACAGTAATTGCTCCTCAGTTTTCTTTTGGCTTTCCGTTTCATAACGGGGTAGCAAAAGTTACCTACAGTGGGCACTATAGTCCCGTTCACGGTTCAGAGGGAGAGTATCACAGCTTTGAAAGCGACCACTGGTTTTATATTGATAAACAAGGCTATGAGGTTAAAAGATAGTTTGTGTAAAATATAAAAGGGATTTGATTTTGTAGCTATTTTTAATATCATTAAAACAGTATGTTATAATATTGGGGTTGGGTATGAAGAAATATTTTTTGATAGTGGTACTTTTGTGTATGGGAATTTTTGTGCAAAATTCTTATGGTGATGATATCTGGAGGCAGGAAATACTATTTTATGGTGAGGATGGCAAACCATATACAGGAATTGATAAAGGAACTTTTGATGACGGAAGTCAATATACATTTTCTTATAAAAACGGTAAGTTGGATGGCTTAGCTAAAATTAAAGCTCCGGATGGTTCGGAAACAATAGTCCCTTCGGTGAACGGTTTGGCCAATGGTAAGGCTATACGCAAGTATCCGTCGGGGAAAATTTCCGATGAGTATGATTATAAAAACGGTTTTAAAAACGGAGAGCATAAAAGTTACTATGAAAACGGAAACCTTAAATCAGTAAATCATTACATCAATGATGTTAAAAATGGATTATCGCAGACTTACTACGAAAATGGTCAACTGCAAGAAGAGGTTAATTTTGTAAATGATCTTGAAGAAGGGAAATATAAAAGCTACAGTGTTTCCGGTCAGTTGCTTTACAGTATATTATTTGAACAAGGTAAGATGAATGGGTATTTCATAAGATATCATGAAAATGGAAATCTGTGGCAGAAGTTTATGATGAAAAACGGAAATCCGGTAGATGCAATTGTAGAGTATTATGACGATGGTAAGACTATTTTCAGCAGAACCCCCTATAAAGATGGTAAACGTAATGGTGAAGCTGTGGCTTATTATAAAAATGGGAATATAAAAACAATAGTACCATATGTGAATGGTGCAGAAAACGGTTTGGTAAAAGAATATGCGGAAGACGGTGTACTTCTTGCTACACATCAAATGGCATACGGAATGAAAAACGGTATGTCTACAGAATATTACCCAAATGGTCAAAAAATGCGGGAATGTAATTATGAAAATGATAAACTGTCTGGAACATTCAGGGAATATGACAAAGACGGCAATATAACGCAAGATGCCATATATTTGGTGGGATTTTTGGCTGAAAAAAAGGATAATCCGCAACATGAGCGAGAAATGCAAAATTTGATATTTATCGGTGTCGCAACGGTATCTTTATTAGTAGGGGTGTTGTTTGGAGCTTTAAGTGCCAAAATTAAGAGGAGTAGATAATATGAAAAAGTTATTTTGTTTAATGTTACTGACTGTTATTTTATCACAAAACAGTATGGCTATTCCTCTTGAAAATATCCATAATGATGATGTTTTTTCTTTTGATAACAGACAGCATTTTGATGATAAAGGTAAGCCACACAACGGTAAAGTTGTTGAACCGTTTGAAGGCGGAGTTGCCGAAATTGAATATAAAGACGGTTTTATTGACGGTAAGGTTTTGGTTAGGTATTATGACGGTAGTGCGTTGGAAGCCGCATTAAAAGAAGGTCTTTATGATGGAAAGTTTATTTATTACTATCCCAACAAAAAAATTGGTGCGGAATGTGAATATAAACAAGGTAAATGCGTAACCGATGAAAAATCATATTATGAAGATGGAACTCTAAAAAGTCGTAAAGATTGTAAAAATGGTGAATTTACGGGATTTTTTAGAAAGTATTATCCCAATGGACAACTCTATCGCGAAATGGCACTTGTAGATAATGTCAATAACGGGGTTATCAGAGAATATGGGCAAGACGGTAATCTGGTATATGAGGCTTTATATGTGAACGATAAATTACACGGACCGGCAAAATTTTACTATCCGGATGGAAAGGTTAAAATGGCACTAACTTTTGTTGATGATGTAGAAAACGGTCCGGTGGTTGGTTATTACCCAAGCGGCAGATTGCAAAAAAAATATACTTTTGTTAACGGAAAGATTGAAGGAAAAGCTGAAGAGTACTATGAAAGTGGCAGACTATATTCTGGTGTAGTGTTTGAAAACGGTGAATCTCGTGATCATAAATTTTATTACGATGAACCTAATCCATGGTTGGTGGGCTCAGTTATCGGCTTTTTGGCTTTTCTGTTAGGATTTATTGCATCATATCTGCTGGTAAAATATCGGGGATGATATTTTATTTTTGAGTTTTTATGTTAGTTGCCGTTAAATTAAGTTATGAATATGTAATAAATATTCCACTTTTGAACCGTTGCCTTTGTTTTTGATTGCTAGAAAACAGGAGGTGGTCTTTGTGCTTATCAAAATAACGAGTTAGGTAAATACCGTTTTTTATTTCTTAAGCAAGACCAAGTAAATTAATTAAAAGTTTTCGTAAAATTACCGAGATAAGATTAAAATCTTAAAACTATTAAATAAAATTTAACGGCTATGTGTTACCTCTATTGCGATTAACAATAAGGGAAAGTAAATGTTTTTTGTTTTAGTTGCGTTTTTTGCACCGATATTTGGTGCAACGTGTTGTATTATTGAGAGTAGGCTGTCTAATTATACGTTTAAGCGCCAGACTACAATGATTTTTTATGTATCAGTGATGAACTGTGTGTTTTTGCCTTTGACACTGGTTTTTGGAATGCCAACAATACCTAGTATCACCGCGTTGCTGTGTTATATAGTTTTGGCATCTATAGATGTGCTATATTTATATCCGTTTTATACAGCACTTAAGGTTATTGACAGCTCAATTGTTTCAGCCTTGTTTTCGTTAGGACAGATTACTATCCCGATAATGTCATTTTTGTTCTTGGGTGAGGTGTTGTCTTTGCCACAGTATATCGGTTTTGTGGTAATTATCATGGCTTCAATTGCACTTAGTATCAAGGGAAACAAAATTCCTAAATTGAGCAGGGCTTTTTATTATATGGCTTTTGCGTCTTTGTTGCGTGCCGGATATGCAATTGTAGAAAAATATGTACTGATAGAAGACCAAAACTGGGTAAATATGGTTGTGTATCCGACATTTATTTCTGGGGTAATTCCGTTTTTGTTTTTGTTACGAAAAAACTGGCGAAAAGATATTATAAAAAGTTTTCCTCCCTATATGGATAAGGTGCAGTGGTTTGTCTTAAATGAGTTTTTTTGGTTTGCTGAGGCTGTTGCTCAAATATACGGAATGTCTGGTTTGTCACCGGTAGTAAGCGTATCGATTGGCGCAACCGAACCGATATTTTTATTGGGATTTTCTTACTTTTTGTTGAAAAAATACAATATACCGCTCAAAGAAAAAATATCTAGTAGACTATTGGTCAAAAAAATGTTTTGCTTTGTTTTGATTATTTTGGGCCTGATATTGGTGGTAGGACGTTAGAACTGATATTTTATACTAGATAGAGGTTTGAAAATTGAAATTTGATTTTTTACAGTCCCTCTACATAGAGACAGAAAACAATTATAGGGTTAATCCAGTATGTGTATAATTGCAAAGATAAGGTAGTTAGTTCTTATTTTATAAGCAATTTTGTGTTGTTGATAGCCGTTGCACAGGTTACAATATGGATAAATTATTCTCAAAATGATGAAACCAAATGTATGGAGCAATGTGTAAATGTCGATAAGTCAAATTATGTCGAATGTGCACTGGATATCTGCGATTTTACCCTATGATGCAGCGTTAGATAAAATTCCATAACTTGAATACAAAGATTGAAAATCAAAAAAGTTCGGATGTTGTTCCAAAAAAGCCTATTTTGACTTTTAAACATCCGAACCAGTATAAATGCTTGATATATAAAGAAAAACCGTCATTTCTAACGGTTTGTATTCTGTGGCTGGGGTGGCTGGATGTGTCAATACCAACCCATAAAACCTTGTTTAACGTAAAATCAATAACTTATCTAAATATCGTCTGGGGTGTAAACCTCAAAGTTATTAGCAGTTTTCATTAGCACTGCTAATAAAATATATTAGCACAAATTCGCTGTCAATTAGGCATATCAAGTCTTGTGTGCGAATTATTACTGCTAATAATTTTTAATGGTATGTAAAGTGCGTTTTACAAAAAGCTCAATTTTGTGTTTTTGTTAAATGAATTTAACAGTTCAAAGCTTTACAAAAGTTTGATTTAACTTTTGCGCTGGTTTGATATGTCATTTCCCATCGTTTTCCTGCGTTTTGAGTGTAGGAATTGATTTTTGACGATAAACTTATCATAAAACAACCGTATACGCATTGGCTGACAAGGAAAACACACAAATTGTAATTTATATGCAACGCGTCGCAAAATTAATGCGATGACATATTTGAAGCAATATAAACATTGCCATACGCATGAAAGAATTAATTCAATTTTAACTTGTGTTGTTTAAATAATCTTCTATTATAAGAATAATTGATTAAATGTTGAGGGAGAAATAAAATGCGTGCTAATGATGAATATATGTTAAGATTTATGGAAGGATATGATAAGCGTTTTATTATTCCCATTTATCAACGAAATTATGATTGGCGAAAAAGCAATTGTGAAACGTTATTTAATGATATATTGAAAGTTCAAGAACATAATAAAGATTATTTTATAGGTTCTATCGTCGTTCTTCAAGAGGGAATGAACGAAGCACTTATTATTGATGGACAACAGAGAATAACTACGATCTCTTTGCTATTATTAGCAATAGTAAATTACCTTAAAAATCACCATAGTGAACATAAAAGTTTAATTGAACAGATAACAGAAACGTATTTGGTCGATAAATATGCAGATGAAAATAAAAGAATTAGATTAAAACCAGTTCATCAAGATAATGATGCGTTTCTGAGATTGTTTACAAACAATAGAGAAGATTTTATTTTAACTTCAAATGTTACAGTAAATTATGATTATTTCTATAATCGGTTGGTATCGGAAGTAAAACGAGGTTTAGATATTAAGTTATTTTTTGAAGCCTTGAAATTGTTAAGAATTGTGAAAATTGAGTTAACTGTTAATATTGATAATCCTCAGGAAATTTTTGAAAGTTTAAATTCTACAGGAAAACAGCTTGAAGATGCAGATCTTGTTAGAAACTTTATATTAATGAGGCAAGATGCACATACTCAAGAATATTTGTATACAACCTATTGGCATAAAATTGAGCAAAATACAGATTTTCAAGTTAGTGATTTTTTAAGACATTATCTAACTTATAAACTTTGTTTTGTTCCAAATCAAAACTTGGTTTATAAAACATTTAAGGATTTTGTTTTTGATAATAATTACGAAAATTCAATGGAGGAATTGTTAAAAGAGTTATTAGAATTTTCTAAGTATTATAATAAAATCAGAACAGCAACTACAAATTCAGATGTTGCAAATCAAGTTTTGCAGTATATTAATAAATTAAAAATCACGGTATCTTATCCATTCTTATTTGATGTTTTCTATGAGTATTATAACGAAAAAATATCTAAAAAAGATTTTGAAGAAGTGTTACAAATTGTTGAAAACTATTCATTAAGACGTGCAATTTGTGACGTTCCTTCAAATGCATTAAATAAAATTTATGCGGTGATGTCTAAAGATATTCAAAAGAATCCTCATAGTGATGATAGCTATGTTGAAACGTTTAAATATGTTTTATTGAGTAACAATAAAACCTCAAGTAGAAGATATCCTGATGATGAAGAGTTTTATACTAAATTTATTGAGAAAGATATTTACAACAATAGGCTTTATAGAACATATATACTTGAAAAACTTGAAAACTATAATAATAGAGAACAGGTAAATGTTGATAAATTACTTCAGGAAGGAACTTTAACTATAGAGCATATTATGCCTCAAACTCTAACCAAAGATTGGAAAGATTCATTGGGTGAAAATGCTGATGAAATTTTTCAAAAATATTTACATACAATTGGAAATTTAACGTTAACAGGCTATAACTCTAAGTATAGCAACAAAAATTTTGAAGAAAAGAAAACGATGGAGAATGGTTTCTTATCTAGCCGATTGTATTTAAATAAATATATTTCACAGCAAAATAAATGGGACGAAGCAGCAATAAAAAATAGAGCTGAGTTGCTTGGAAAACGTGCTTTAGAGGTTTGGTCAAATATTACTACAGAATATGAGTTAGCAGCAAGGTCATCTGAATATATTTACCTTTCAGACGATTATGATTTTACAGGCCATAAGCCAGAAAAATTTGTATTTTTAGGAGAAGAATATACAGCAAGTGATTGGGCCGTTTTGTATAGAAAAGTTTTAGATACACTCTTTAATTTGGATCCATCAATTTTAATTAATATAAGTCAATCCTCTGAAGTTTCAAATATATCCCAAAGTACGAATGCAATTAGAAAACCGTACAAACTCCAAGAAGGTATTATAATAGAAACAAACTTGAGTACTAGAGATATTATAGGTATGCTTAAATTGGTATTTGAAAAATATCAACTAGATGAAAATGAATTAGGAATTTTATTGAGAAAATAATTAATTAAAAAAATGAAATATATATTTTTTAGTTTAAGAAGTTTTTTCAAGAAAGATTTAATCTTTTTTATCTATACTCATAAAACAAAAATTATTTCCTTACCGTTAGAAAGTTAAAATAATGACAGATATAATAGATGAAATTAATGCAATGTCTCTTTTTTCTCAAGAAGAGAAAGATAATTTAATTGCAAAAATACATTCCGTAGAAAGTAAAGGTAAAGTACAAAACTATGTTGAATGTATGGTGCGAAAAAAGATATTCTTCTAACTCCAGAAGAAGCTGTGCGTCAATTATATATTGCCAGATTGAATCAACAATACGGTTATCCTATATCTCGAATGAAATTGGAATATCCTATCCATTTTGGACGAGAAGTTAAACGTGCAGATATTGTTATTTTTGAAGAAGAACGTCCAACAACGGCATATATTGTCATTGAATTGAAAAAGAATAAATTAAAAGATGGTAAGGAACAGTTAAAAAGCTATTGCAATTCAACCGGGTCGTCTATTGCTATTTGGACTAATGGTTCTCAAATTGCTTATTATAACCGCAAAGATCCAAATTATTTTGAGGAAATAACCGAGATACCGACAGCTAGTCAAACTCTAAAAGATATTTTGGATGAACGTTTTACTTTAAAAGACTTAATTTTAAAGGATAAAATTCTTAAAGATGGCAAAACATTAAAACAGATAATTTTGGATATGGAAGACGAAGTTTTAGCAAATGCGGGCGTCGATGTCTTTGAAGAGTGTTTTAAACTGATTTTTACAAAATTGTATGATGAAAGCCAAAGTAAGACTGATAAAATTAGAATACAAGATAAAGTTTATGATTTGGCTGGTGGCGATACAAATGATCTTGAGTATACAGAATATTTGAATTTGGTGAAACAAGTTGATGATACTCGTTTCCGCTGTTTGGAATTTCGAAATAAAGGTGAAACAGATTTAGAGCTAAAAAAACGTATTCAAGAACTCTTTGATAGGGCCAAAAAACAGTGGAAAGGTGTTTTTTCAGAAGATGCAAAAATAAATCTTGCACCTTCTCATTTATCGGTATGTGTTTCAAGTATTCAAGATATTAAATTGTTTAACTCGAACTTGCAAATAATTGATGAAGCTTTTGAATATTTGGTTGGTAAATCTGCTAAAGGTGAAAAAGGACAGTATTTTACCCCAAGACACGTAATTGATATGTGTGTTAAAATGCTTAATCCCAAAGCTGGTGAACATATGATTGACACAGCATCGGGTTCTTGTGGCTTTCCTGTACATACAATATTTAAAATTACAGGAAAATTATTTTCTAATGCAGATATACCCGAAGAAGAAAAAGATAACGTTCTTAAAATTTTTGGTATTGATTTTGATGAAAAAGTTGTTCGTGTCTCTAGAACATTAAATTTAATTGCAGGTGATGGAAATACAAATGTTTTGCATTTGAACACATTGGATTATGCTCGCTGGAGCGAAAATACCAAATCTCTTGAATGGAATAAGGTATATGGAGATGGATTTGATAGATTAAAAGAGTTACAAGTTTCAAAGAGCAGTTATAAAGAATTTAAGTTTGAATTACTTATGGCTAATCCTCCATTTGCGGGAGATATTAAAGAAACAAGAATTTTAAGTAAATATGACTTAGCTTTTTCGGAAGATCAAAAAGGCAATAAAAAGTCTAAAAGTAAAGTCGGCAGAGATATTTTGTTTATTGAGCGCAATCTTGATTTTGTTCGTCCTGGTGGTCGTTTGGCAATAGTTTTACCTCAAGGTAGATTTAACAATTCATCAGACAAAGATATTAGAGAATATATTGCAGACAAAGCGAGAATATTAGCTGTTGTAGGTTTGGATGTTAATACATTTAAACCACATACAGGAACTAAAACCAGTGTCATATTTTTACAAAAATGGAATGATGATAATTCGAATCCTAAGTATTATTGTCCGCATAAAGCTGATTATCCGATATTTTTTGCAGTGTCAGAAAAAAGTGGTAAAGATAATTCTGGTGAATATGTTTATTTGAAAGATACAACAGGCAAGAAAATTACAGATAAGCATGGACATTTCATTGTTGAACATGATTTACACAATCAAGATGGTGAACTCCCTAATGGAATCGCAGAAGCATTCATTGAATTTGCAAAATCTGAAAATTTAAGTTTTTGGAGTGAATGATTATGCAATATTCTATTGTAAATTTGAGTGAAGTTCAAAAAAATAATGAGATTTTTAGATACGATGCAGATTATTTTCATCCGCAGGCATTGAGTATAATAAACAAAATTAAAGAAAAAAAATATTTTTTAGTCAATGATTTGTTTGATGTTACTAAATTGGCTGGGTTTGAGTATACAAAGTTTTTTACACCTGAAAATGTACAAGTTAGTGAAGGGTATATTGCTTTAACTAGTAAAAATATTCAAAATGAAGAATTAGCTTTGCAGGATGTGTTAACTATAAATAAAGATATAGCAGATGTTTATTTAAGACGTTCAAAATTAATGATTGATGACGTAATATTATCTTATACTGGTGAATATCGAAGAGCATTAACATTACAAGAACAGAATTACCAATTAGGTCCTAATGTATGTTTAATTAGACCTAAATGGAATTTTAATAAATCTTATTATTTATCGACCTTTTTGAACTCTAGAATAGGTCAATTGATTTTAGATAGGGAAAAAACACTTTCAGCTCAACCAACAGTCGCTATGTCGAGAATACGAAATATTCCAATTCCTGAGTTTAGTGATTTTTTTGATATGGAAATAAAAAAGTTAGTGAAGTTAAAATATTCATTACAAGAAAAAGCAACTACTTGCATTCACAAAGCTAACATGTTATTACGGCAAGAACTTAGCTTTAGTATTGAACAGTCCCAATCTTCAACATTTTATATTAAAAATTTTTCTGATACAAAAAATGCAAATCGTATAGATGCTGAATATTTTCAGCCCAAGTACGATGAGATTATCAATAAAATAAAATCTTATTCCAATGGTTGGGATATTTTGGATGACATTGTACTGATTAAAAAAGGTATTGAGATAGGAGCAGATGCATATATTGAAGATGGGATTCCTTTTATCAGGGTTAGTAACTTAAATAAATTTGGAATAACAGATAATAGCCAACAATATTTATCAGAAAAATTATATGATGATCTGAAGTCAAAATATCAACCAAAGAAAGATGATATTTTATTGTCCAAGGATGGAACTCCTGGGATTGCATACTTGTTATCAGAAAATCCTCAAAAAATGATAATAAGTGGTGGAATTTTAAGATTAGTCATTAAAAATAAAGAATATTTACCAGAATATCTGGCATTGGTATTAAATTCTATTTTTGTTCAAGAGCAAATAGAACAAAAGTCGAGCGGGGCACTAATTAAACACTGGCTGATTGATGAAATTAAAAATACAGTTATTCCAAAGCTTGAAATGGCAAAACAGCAAGAAATCGTTGATAAAATAAAGGAAGCTACACTAGCTAAAAAACAATCTAAGCAACTTCTTGAGATAGCTAAAAGAGGGGTTGAGAAGGCGATAGAAGAAAGTGAAGACATAGCAATGGAATGGATGAATGAACAGTTGGAAACAATAGGAGTTTCTTTGTAATGGCAAAAGCTTCTAAAAGATTAGCTGAACTATGGGCTGAGCAAATAGAGATTGATTATTATGCAGCGTTTATAAAATCTTGGATAGCATTCAATGCATGGATGAATTATAAATATGGAGATATAAATGATACAGAAAAATTAAAAAAAATAATTGATAGCTCTAAAATAAAAGACACCGTCTGTAGGAGTATACGAGAGCAAAATAAGGCAGATACATTGCTTGCTAATATTGCAAAATTACATGATTTATTAGAAAATAAAAATATTCAAAATAAGGATAAGCGCGTCTCTTTGTCACGTATTAAGGTTTCAAAGTCTCCAATTAATACGAATGAAACGATAAGAGGTGTTAAATTTATATTCAAATGCGAAAGCGGCAAAAATAAATGTTTTATCGAAAATAAAAAAGGTGAAAAGTTACTTGAGTTTATCGATGATGGTAAAAACTATAGTATAGATAAATTAGAGGAAAAGCTTAACGAACGCGGATTAAGTGAACCTCAAAAGCAATATGCAAGAAGTTGTTATAATAAATTATCGCCAGAAGAAGAAGTTAATTTATTAGCTTCTACGAATGAATATTATGAAATAGGTTCATTTAGATTTATTAAAAATGAACAGTATATTTTTAAAGCTCTTATGGAAACAATTTATGATATTAGATGTTTGCTATTTCATGGAGACATTGACCCTGATGACCATAAAGACATATATGAGCAAGCTTATTATATTGTGAGATATTTTATTGAAAATTTATATTAAACAAAAAGAGCAACATAAATTAAAATATGTCGCTCTTTTTGTTATGAAATATCATACCTACTTCCTTTCAAGAAATCTGTTTACCGGTAATGGATAAATTGATATAACAGAATGCTATCTATGTTAGCATTTTAGTCTTTAGAAGGAGGCGTTGTTTTTTTTAAGGCAAAGTTCTCAATGATGTTCTTTAACCAATTTAATAATTTTAATGCATTTTCCTGTCCTAATTTATTGGCTGCACAAATTAATGCAACAACTTCCATTAGCAAAAGTCCTAATATTCCTAATGAACTAGAGATATGTTCAAATACAAAACAATCTACTAAAAATAAGACCGTAAATATATACCAAAATATAATTTCATTTCGGCTGTCTTGAAGTTTAGCTAATTTATCTTGAAGTATCTCAATTTGTTTAGCCGTTGTTTCCTGATACTTGTCATCATCAGACTTTTCAACATTATACTTAATAATCTCAGGTAGGTTATTAATCAAGCTAAGATGAATAAGTTTGGATTTATTTTTTACTGAGTTTACCATTATCCATACCTATTCTTTTTTTTGCCAAACGTCGGCATATTCTTTTTTCATATCATCTTCGGAGATGTATGTATTTTTAGCACCTGGAACATATACTTTTTCCCAAGCTGTACCTTTTCGATGGGTTAAATTAACGAGTTGAAAAGGTTTTAAATCTGATAATAATTTAGATACTTCTGCGATAAAGCCGTTTTCTTCGTCTGAGCATTCTTCGTTAATTTCAGGGAAAGCCCATTCTTGAACAGATTTATTACCAAAAATTTTGAACCTGCGATAAACTTCAGGTACTACTGGTCCATAATCCCATGCTTCAAAATCGCCTCTAAACAGGTGATGTCCAAATATTCCTATATGTAAAACTTGCGAAATATACAACATCTTTTGAAGTTCTAAATTGGATATTTTCCAATCTCTAGCTTCACATAATTTTTTCGCTACGGCAAATACATTACACATTCTATCTCCTTGCTTTACTATAGATTATATAAATAAAACAATTATAAGTAAATTTTTAGTTATTTTTTCAACATAAATAAAGTATTTCTATAGAGCCTAGTAATGATAGCTCATCAATTCTGATGCTATTTTTATTTAATATTTATAGAAATTTTAGTTCATTTATTGACAGCTATCAATAGAAATTTATGATAGCCTATATGTTTATTGTATTTTAAGGATAAATAATATGCAAACACCGAAAGAGTTATTTGAGCAAAGTGGTTGGAAAGCATTAAATCGAATAGGTACATTTGCTGAAATGCACCACATATTTAAGCAAAACTTTTCAGATCTAAATGCTCTATTAATGCAAATCAAAAAGAATGAAGATGGTGAAAATGCTTGGCTTCATTTGTCTCAGTATATCTTTAATTTTTTAGCTTCATCTTTTTCTTTATGTGAACATTGTCGTAAAATGATGGCCTTTTACAAAGGAACTGAACTTTATAAGGAGTATGAAAAAAAGACTCTTGAGACTTTTAACAATAATCTATGTGCTTTTATTCATAAGTTTAGAAATTATCAAACGCATTATCAGATTGAATTTGCATATTCGGATACTCAAAAAAATACAGTTGTCTTCTTATCAGAAAATTTGTTGAAAGATAAAAGTCAATGGAATACAAAATCAAGAGAGTTCATTTTAGAAAATGGAGATGAATTAAATGTTGCTCAAATTTTTTCAGATTATCTGATGTTGACTGATAAATTTTATATTTGGTTGTATAAAGAACTTATGGAATATCATAAACACGATATGAAAGAACGAGATGCATTGATTAAAAAAATGAACTTTGATTCTGTTTGTTTATCATCAACGATTACAGACGCATTAAATGGAAAAAAAGTATCTGGATAGTTTTTAGTTAGTGCGCATAATTTTTTCTTGTTAGAACTTTTGTCTTAAAAGTTATCCTTTCTAATGTTCTGCAGCGATGTAGTGGTGGTGGCCGGATTTGGATTGTGCGCATTTACCCCCATATGGCTGCAAAGTCTTATGACCACAGTATTGGCAGATGTATCCCTTCTTTTTTGTGATGTATTTTGTAAGACGCTCCAATATTTT
>CALXWE010000013.1 GCA_944392295.1 uncultured Alphaproteobacteria bacterium | reverse complement strand
CCCGTTTAGGGGATGCCAGTGTTAAAGGCTTATAGCCGCATATGAAGAACCCCGCGTTTTACGCGGGGGTTTCTTTTAATTTTATAAACAAAGATGGAGTTAAAAAACATGAGCAAAGGAAGCTGCCACGCGAAAGTGGTGAAAAATCATTTAATGTCCAACTATTACACCGGATGCATGACTATCGGACGCAACACCGGATATCAGCCTCGAAGGTATCGGCGGCAACATTAATTCCGGAATGTCGGATAAAAAAATCAGAGCGTACGGGGAATCTGCCGTGGTTTGAAATGGCAAAACTGTTATATTTCTACGGGAAATGGTTTTCGGTTAAATTGATAGACGAGAAACAATACGAGCCGGAAGAAGGGGAGCTTGAGGCAGAAGAGGAAAGTGAAGAACAGGCTTTACTTCAAACGGCTTCAACCTCTCAAACGGAAGTGCCATAACCGGCAGCAGAACCATGCCCGGCACGCGAATCCGTGTGCCGGGCATTAAAAAAATCCTGCTTAGTTGAAAGCAGGATTAAAACACAAATTAAAACCTGAGCATTACTTATTAACACTAGTATCTGTTTTAATACCGAATGCAGCAAACTTGCTGTTAAACTTAGAAACCTGACCGCCGGTATCTACCATACGATGAATACCAGTCCATGCCGGATGAGATTTCGGATCAATTTCCAAATTCATTTTAGCACCGGCTTTGCCCCAGGTGGTGTTTACTTTGCATTCTGTTCCATCTGTCATCACATATGTAATCTCGTGATAATCAGGGTGAATTCCTTTTTTCATTTTATATCTCCAAACTTCTAAATCTTATAAAATTTAAGCCCTTATACCTTAATCAAATCAATTTATCAAGAGTTTTTTTACCTTTTATTTAAAAATTTCAAAAATCTTTTGATTTAAATTAAAGTTTACGGCAATTAAATCTCCATTTTTGAAAACTTCGCTTAAGTTTTCAATCCGGTTATCTTTTTGCTTAACGGCTCTTATGGAACCTCCGGCCTCTTTAACCAGTAAAATACCGCCCATGATGCTGCATAAGTGGTTGTTTAAGCTTACGGAAGCATCAAACTTGCCACCCGATAAATAGGCTAAATCAAGAGCAATGCAGCCGCTTACTCGCAAATTGCCGGTCTTGGCAATAATGTTTGAATGCAGCTTAATGTTATCGGCCAGATTGTCTTTATCGGCAACCGTACTTGAAATTAAGGCGCTTTCAAGTTCCTTGGTTGATGAAACGCGTAATCTTTCGTGATTGCGATAACCTTCTTTGAAAGCTCCTTTACCTTTTTCGGCAAAGAAGGTTTCATCACGTGCTGGATTGTATACTACCGCACATACAGGAATGTCATTTTCAACTAAAGCTACGGATACCGCAAAATCAGGGTTGCCGTGTGCGAAGTTGATTAACCCTTCAATGGGGCTTACGGCAAAATATGATGAACCGACGACTTTGTCGTTGGGAGTAAATATCGGTAAATCGTGACGGATTTTTGCTAACTCGGTCTTTAAATTATTTTCAATACGTGAATATGAATTAAAAACAAAGTTCTTGTTGCCGCGAACGGAATTTTGCAGTTGTTCAAGCTCTGCAAAGTCGCGGTCAAGAGATGATGCCGATTTCTTTACCGTTTCAACTATTGCCGTTAGTAAAGGAGTTATGTAAGCCATTATTTTGCTCTTTCTACGTAGTTTGCCTCAGAAGTGCCGACAACAATTTTATCGCCGGTGTTGATGAACGGAGGTACCATAATACGAACACCGTTATCTAAAATAGCCGGTTTATAAGATGACGCTGCGGTTTGTCCTTTAACAACCGGTTCGGTATCGGTTACCGTGCAGGTTACTTGTAAAGGTAGCTCAACAGAAATCGGGCGACCGTTGATGTGTGAAATAATTACTTGCATACCATCGGTCAAAAATGGACGCGAATCGCCTAAAATATCAGCCGGCATGGTGAATTGTTCAAAGGTTTCATTTTCCATAAAGGTTAAGCCGTTACCGTCTTCAAATAAAAATTGGCAGTCTTTATCTTCTACCATCATTTTTTCTACGGTATCTTCAGTACGGAAACGTTCGTTGGTTTTGGTTCCTTCTTCAACAGCTTTCATTTCAACCTGCATAAAAGCTCCGCCTTTACCGGGTTTAATGTGTTGTGCTTTAGTGATGGTCCAGGGTTTGCCTTTGTATTCAATAACCCAACCGATTCTGATTGATCCAGCAAGTTGTTTCATTTTTTATCTCCGTATTTACAATTTTAAATGTGATTATTTTTTTAAGTTTGAACGCAACATACTCTAATCTTTTGTCTTTGGCAACAAAAAAATGCATACAAAAATTTATTACATTACTGATGATTGGAATTTTTGTATTGCTCGTCGTTTATAATTATAAAATCAGTCTTGAAAAGCGAGGTGTCCACACCGTCTTCGGCGGCCATTACTGCAGATTGAATGAGAAAAAATTCAACATACCAATCGGTTAAATCTTTTACCTTTTCTATACCGTCTTTCCAGGCTTTGAAAATTACAAAATCGGGCTCACATTCGCTTATGAGCATTGCCTCATGGCGGCGGTTGCGGCAAATTACCCCGATGAATTTTTTCTTTAATCCTGCCGTCTGTTGTTTATAGTCTACGGCAATGTTTTCAGATTTTGATAAATCTATCATTACTCCGTCTAGATTGTGTTTAAGGCAGCTTTCAACGTTATCGGTTAAAACCAACTTATCAAGATTTTTGGCTTTGTCGGCAAAAAAATTGATAAACTTATCATCAAGAGCGGAACTTAAAATAAAGCACTGTAAAGTGTTGTCATCTAATAACGAATCGTCGGGTTTGGTGATTTTTACAATAAAATTTTGCATAATCTTTGATTGCTTCTTGTAAAGTGTTATAAAATATTTATTATCAACTATATATTATCGTTTTTTATAAAGAAAGCAAAAAGTAAATGGATGAACAAAAATTTATGCAAACAAGTAAGGCTCTGCAGGCTATACAAAATGAGCTTGACGGTTTGCAAAAAATTATTGAAAAAAAGAAATATGCCATTGTTCAACAGAGGCAGTCTTATAAAGCCAATATGGCAGAAAAAAATGCTCGTTTGGAAGCTATGCAAAATACGGTAAATACGGCGGCATTAAAAACGAGTGAGGTAATTAAAAAAATTGAAATGGTGCTAAACGAAGATGGCTCAGGTAACGATAACAATTAATTCTCGTGAGTATGGCATTGCTTGTGATGACGGACAAGAAGTTCGTATCATTAAACTTTCGCGTATGCTGGATGAAAAAGCAAAACTCTTAACTGCCGGCGGCGGACATATTAATGAAAACATGCTCTTGGCAATGGTTGGGCTGTTGGTTGCCGATGATCTGTTTGAGGCAAATAAAAAAATTGAACAATTATCGCAAAATTCACAGTCTAAGTCGGGCGAAGTTGTGGAGAAAGTGGTTGAAAAAGTAGTTGAAAAAGAGGCAGATGTAACGGGCTTGGATAATGAGTTGGCAAAGAGCCTAAAACAAGTCACAGAGCAAATAAAAATGCTTGCAAATCAAATAGAAAGTTTGTAGTATAAATACATAAAGATAAGAGGCTGTCTGATCTGTCTTATTCCGCATGATCTATCCGAGCCAACGTTATATTTTTAGGGAGCTGTCTCTGTTCAGATCGTGGTCTGATTACATGGCACCCACCTTGGTCAAGCGGTTCGATATGAAATGTAATAAACGTTCAGACGGCTTTTTAAACCCCGCTCTCAAAGCGGGGTTTTGTGTGTGAAGATTTTGATGGCTTTATAAATAAAATTTATCTTGCATAATTAAAACTGCTTGTTTACACTCCGAGTTAATTTATTAAGCAAAGGAATGAAAATGAAAGTAGTTTATTTAGGCGATGTCGTCGGGCGTTCAGGGCGTGATGCCGTGCTGAAAAATATGCCGCTTATTAAAAGCGAACATAAGCCCGATGCCGTGGTTGTTAATGCCGAAAATGCCGCTCACGGCTTTGGTATTACGCCGGGTATTTGCCGCGATTTTTTTGCTGCCGGTGTTGATGCTGTGGTTACGGGTAATCATGTGTGGAATCAGCGCGAAATTATTCCGTTTTTGGAAGATTGTAAAAAAATTGTGCGTCCGCTTAATTTTCCCGAAGGTACTGCAGGTCGTGGATTTTGTGAAGTAGAGTTGGCTAACGGCAAAAAGTTGTTGGTGGCTCAGGTTATGGGGCGCGTGTTTATGGACGCTCTTGATTGTCCGGCTAAGGCTATTGATAAACTTTTACAAACTTATCGCCTAAATGCTAATGTCTCGGCAATCTTGGTGGATATTCATGCCGAGGCAACGGCTGAAAAAATTGCTTTCGGTTATTATCTGGATGGCAGAGTTTCGGTTGTGGCCGGTACTCATACCCATGTGCCGACGGCTGATGCTAAAATTTTACCTCATGGTACGGCCTATATTACCGATGTCGGAATGTGCGGCGATTATAATTCGGTCTTGGGTTTTGAAGTTGATGAACCTATTCGTCGTTTGTGCCGTAAATATCCTTCCGAACGCTTGATACCGGCTAAAGGCGATGGTACCGTTTATGGTATTGTTGTGTCAATTGATGATAGTACCGGTTTGGCTACTTCAATAGAACAAATTGTTTATAAATAAAACTTTAATATAATAAAAAAGCTCTGCTTTTGCAGAGCTTTTTTTGAAGGCTTATGCTCCTCTTAATAGATAGGAGCTTTTTCAACTTCTTTTCCGATTTCTGTTTGGTCGATATAGGTATCTTTACATTGTGATCCTACGCAACGTTTTAAAACGGTTGCCTTACGACCTTCGGTTAAGCCTCTTAATCTTAAAGACGGTACATATATTTCGCGTACGGTTAGTTTGAATGTGGCATAGGCAATATTGCCGTTTTCATCTATACCGTAAATTTTTATGCGATATACCCCGCCGTCTTTGGGCATAGCCTTGCCGGTAAAGGTCATGGAATCTTGATTGTAATTTAACCATTTCGGCAAGCGGCTGTCATCAATTAAGCCGGCTTTGGTTTGAATTTTGCCTTTCCAACCCATTTTTTCAAATAAGTCTAACGGTACGGTAATGTATATCGGCTCGCCGGTATCAACCGTTACATCGGGCAATGTTGTTGAAGACGATAAATTTACGGGAGGACGTTTGACCGGTAAATTCATCAAATAAGGACGATTGTCGGGAATAAAGTCGCCGCTGCCCCATTTTTCCATAGAAGAACGTAAGTAAAGCGCAATTTTAGACGGTTTTTCATTTAGCATATAATAAGGCAGAGCATCTAAGCCGATGGTTGCGTATAAGTTACCCAGAGCTTCTTGTACGTCAACGTATGATGAAAATGCCTTAACTTCATCTTCAATGGCGCGGGCGGCCTCAAGCTGAGATGTTTCGTTCTGTGAACCGTCGGCAATGGTATAGTCCTCGGCGATGTTCTCAGAAGTGTTGGCGATTTCCATATTAATTTGATAATCTTCAATAGCGGCCATATACTGTGCCCATGATACGTATACTTGGTTCAAGATTAAAGAAGTCATACGTTGGCGGCGCAGCGACTCAAGAGTTGCCGCGTTTTCTTTACGAACTTCTTCAATAACATTCATACCGATTTCACAGCCTTGTTTTGACCACTGCTTGTTATTTTCGGCATTGGCGGAATATTTACCTTTGTTTTGTTGGCGGAACTGGCGAATGATAATTTCTTTATCTTCGGAACTGGAAATTAAATCGTGAACGCGCAGCTCCGGACGGTTAGATAATGCCAGCCATTCCATTTGGGCTAAATTGGAGCGAATTTCCGGCAGCTCAAAATTGCCATATTGAGCGCCTACCAACTTAAATTCGGTCGACGGGTGAAAACCCATTAAACTTGCTAAACGAGTTTGCGCAGTTTCTAGGGTGCGCTTTAATGAAGCTAAGTTCTTAACGGCTTCCATATATTTACGTTTTTTTATTAATTCTTCACGAGAAGGTGATTTGCCCTGCGCCGCAAGTTCTTTGGCGGTGGCATTCATTTCATCGACTTCCAGTGTCATATATTCGGTCATTTCATCAATTACCGGCAGTAAGCGTTGAGCCGTTAAAGTTTGCCAGTATAAAAGTCTGGTCTCTTGTAAAATGTTATGAATTACTTTGCGGCTTTGCTCTATGGCAACGTTGGCCTTAAAGGACGGGTCGCTGTTTTGATAATAAATGGTCGATAAATCCAAAATGTTCCAGGCAACCTTTAAATCGGGGCTTAATTGTGCCGAGCTGTTGGTGTTGACGTAACCGGCATTATTTAAAATTTCTTGCAGCTGAGCAAAAGATGAATTTCCGGCTTTGAGCAATGTTTCTTCGTAACTTACCATGCGGCGAGTGTAATTATATTTTAACGCTAGAGCCATGGCCATATACATATCTATCGGTCTTTCAATTTTGCGCGGCGTGTTTAAATACATATTTTGCATATCAACATCAATCCGAATGGCTCTGTCCCAGTCGGAATAATACGCCGGATTAGGACTTGTCTGGTTGGTGTTGTTTCGTAAATTACATGAAACTAACATCATTAAGCTTGCGGCAAAGCAGAAAACTTTTTTCATCTTTTATATCCTTAAAAACATATGTTTTTTATATTCTTATACTATTTTTTAAAAAATAACAGTATTTAATTGCTTTTATACAACTTTGATGTATAAATTAATACATAAATGTAAAATTGAGGTTAAAATATTATATGTTTGATATTGTTCGCACCCTTTTTAAATTTAAAGAAAAAGAAAGCCCCGATGAATTGGGCTATTTCCCTGAGCGAGTACATGTTGAGGCATTTCCCGAGCGGCGCTATTTGTGGACTTCGAGATTGCTGGTTATTTTATCGGGTTTAAGTATTTGCTTTAATATGATGCTGGCAAGCGCTATCTATTTGATGTTGCCTTTAATACGCGTTACTCCTGAATTTTACAGTATTAATAAGTATTTTAGCCAAATCGAACAAGTACAAAAACAAGAAATTAATTTTCCGGTCAGTGATTTAATTACCGAAGAACATATCTATAAATACATTACCATGCGCTATACTATTACCGGTGATTTTGAAACTACTTTGCAGCAGTGGGGAACTGACTCTCCTCTGTATTGGTATTCAACTCCCAGTATATATGATGACTTTGTTAATTATGACGCTAAGGCAGGTCTTGCCGAATTTAGAAGAATCGGTCTTGAACGTTACGTTGAAATTGAATGGATACGTCCGTTATCAAGAGGCTTATGGCAGGTACAATTTAAAACTTATGATATAACGGCGGAAAATAAAGTTCCGGTTATTAATTATTGGCGGGCAACCTTACGTATAGCTTACGCCAGACTTAACTTTACCAATAAGGAAGATGCCGTTTATAACCCTTACGGATTTTTGGTTACAAGTTATTCTTTGGCTTATCACGGAGCTGAAGGCGATACCGAATCTTACATTGATACTGCACGGCGCAGAGCTGAAGGCAATTAATGGTATTGGTAGTTAGTAAGGTCTTAAACTTAGCTTAAATAATCTGAGATGTAAATTAATGTTTGACAAAATGTTTTTTTGTGTGTTACGCTTTGTCCATAAATATACCTACCATGAAAGGGACACGATATGTTTGAGAAAATTAAAGAAAAATTGGGTAAGCTGCATGGCGGAAAACAGAATGAAGTTTTGGATTATCGTCAAAAATTGGAACAGGATGCTGAAAAAAAGTTGAAGGATTATAACGTTTCCTTAGATTTGGGAGAACTATCCGGCAAAGAGTCCGTAAATGGCGGTGGCAAAGTTAGTGTGCTTTTAGAAAATAAAAGCAATGGACAGAAAGCTTCTATTGAATTTTTGGGGACTTCTCCTGATAATAAAATGGCTAAACTGGGTATGAGACGTGATTGTGGAAAGCTTAACACCAAAATTTCATTTGGTGATGAACAAAGCAAAAGCTATACATTTATATCCGACGGTCCAGTATATCTTTCCAATAAAATCTATAAAGGAGATTTACCATCAGGACAAGCTGCACTACTTTATATGATGGCCGCTAAAGTAGCTTGTAAAGAATTAAAGTCTATGGAGAATCAGTATATTGCAGAAAATAAAATGCGCGAACAAGCATCTCTTTCAGCAGCAAGACCATAGATTAAATGAAGTGATATTTGTAAACAGACGTACTACTTAACGGGCGTCTGTTTTTTTATGATTATGCCGAGGCCAGCATTTGCTTAAAGGCTTCTTTTACCTGATATATCTCCGGGCCGCTTAAGTTGCGGTCAGTCGGAACTTCCGGCTCTAAAATTAAATTTGCCAGATTTATCATCATCTTTTCTTTTAATGTTTCCCAATAGAGATTACGATCAGGAGTTTCAACGTTGTATAAAAGCTCTAAAAAAGCCTCTTGTTTTGAGGTTTTAACAATATCTCTTTTGAGATCTTCGGTTTGGCGGGGTTGATAACAACCTTCATCGTCCATAACCCTTAAGGAGTTGATTACTTTGTAAAAATCTTCAAACTCGGGATGTTTTAATACTTCCAGTCCGTTTAAATTGACTGTTTCGAAAATGTCAACAACCGCAAGTTCATCAAGACGCAGTTTGTTTAAGTATACTTCCCTTGCCGTAGACGGCAGCTTTTTGAAGCTCTTGGGGGCAAACATTAAAATATTCTCCTAATTTATTACAAAGCACCCTTTAATTTTAACAAAGTTTGTCAAATATGTAAATCATAAAAATTGTGATTTTTTTGCTTTTTAAGATTTTTATTTACATTTTATTGAATAAATGTAATTTATAAACATTAAGAATTTGTAATTTTTTTGAGGTATTTTAATGAGCAAGTCTGCAATTGAAGTTTTTGATAATACTCTGGTACCGATGGTTATTGAACAAACTTCCAGAGGTGAACGTTCTTTTGATATTTTTTCACGTTTGTTGAAAGAAAGAATTATCTTTTTAACAGGGCAGGTTAACGACGAGGTTTCGGCACTGGTTTGTGCTCAACTGTTGTTCCTGGAATCGGAAAATCCGAAAAAAGATATTTATCTTTATATTAATTCTCCGGGGGGTGTTGTTACCTCGGGTATGGCTATGTATGATACTATGCAGTATATTTCTTGCGATGTAGCAACGCTGTGTATCGGTCAAGCTTGTTCAATGGGTTCTTTCTTGCTCGCAGGCGGAACTAAAGGTAAGCGTTTTTCTCTTCCTAATTCGCAGATTATGATACACCAGCCTTCAGGCGGGGCTCAAGGACAAGCTTCAGATATTGAAATTCAAGCACGCTTGATTTTAGATTTACGTAAGCGTTTGAATGCTATTTATGCTCAAAATACCGGGCAGTCGATTAAGGTTATTGAAAAAGCCATGGATAGAGATAACTTTATGACCCCTCAAGAAGCTAAAGACTTTGGACTTATTGATGAAATTGTCATTAATCGTCAGGAAATTTTGAAATAGGAGTTATTATGACCGATACAAAAGATGATGATAAAACTTTGCATTGTTCGTTTTGCGGCAAAAGTCAAAATGAGGTTAAAAAGTTAATTGCCGGTCGCGGTGTTTATATTTGCGATGAATGTATTGATGTGTGCATTAACATTGTTTCCGATGAAATGCACAAAGAAGAAGAAAACAACTCTCAGGGTATGGGTAGTTTTGCCGAGAATTTGCCGACTCCTTCCAAAATAAAGGAATTTTTGGATCAATACGTTATCGGGCAAGATTATGCCAAAAAAGTGCTCTCAGTTGCGGTTTATAACCACTACAAACGTTTAAATTGCCAAAAAGAGCATAAAGATGTTGATGTAGCTAAATCAAACGTTATTTTAATCGGCTCCACGGGTTCGGGTAAGACTTTGTTGGCGCAAACTTTGGCAAAAATTTTGGATGTGCCGTTTGCCATTGCTGATGCTACAACTTTAACCGAAGCCGGTTATGTTGGTGAAGACGTTGAAAATATTATATTAAAGTTGGTACAAGCTGCCAATTATGATATTGAAAAGGCTCAGCGCGGTATTGTTTATATTGATGAAATTGATAAAATTACCCGCAAGACAGACGGTCCGTCCATTACACGTGATGTGTCAGGTGAGGGCGTACAGCAAGCTTTACTGAAAATTATTGAAGGTACGGTGGCAAATGTTCCGCCGCAGGGTGGTCGTAAGCATCCGCAGCAAGAGTTTTTGCACGTGGATACAACTAATATTTTGTTTATTTGCGGCGGTGCTTTTGCCGGACTTGAAAAAATTGTCGGCAGCCGCGGCAAAGATACTTCCATAGGTTTCGGGGCGAAGGTTGCCAGTGAAGAAGACAAGGGTATCGGCGAGATTATTAAAGATGTTCAGCCGGAAGATTTGTTGAAATTCGGTCTTATTCCTGAGTTTATCGGAAGATTGCCGATTATTGCTACTTTAGATGATTTGGACGAGCAGGCTTTGATAAAGGTATTAACTGAACCGAAAAATGCTTTGCTTAAGCAGTATGTTACCTTGTTTGATATGGAAGATGTTAAATTAACCGTAACCGATGATGCTTTAAAAGCCATTGCTCACAAGGCTATTGAGCGTAAAACCGGAGCACGCGGCTTAAGAGCAATTATGGAAGGTTTGCTTTTGAATTTGATGTATGAAATTCCGGATAAAAAAGATGTTACTGAAATTATCGTCAATGAAAAAGTAGTTAAAGAAGAAGGTGAACCGATACTTATTCGTAAATCGGATAGTAAAAGTGCATAGCCTTAGAAAAAGCTAATAGATAAACCCCAAACTCAGAGGGCTGAGCCCCAAACAGTTTGGGGCTTTTATTTAGGTGTTATTTAAGTAAGGCGGAAATTTTATTAAAAATCTGCCGCAGAGTAAAACGGTAGGGCTGATTAACTACTCTTAACTCAATTTGTTTGTGAAAAAATTGCAGCAATAAGGCATATTTGCGCCAAGTGGCTTTTGATGAGGCGTTTTGCAAGTTTTTTGTTGCTTAATGAAAAAAAAGAGAAAGATTGTTAAAATCTTTCTCTTTCTTGTAAAGGTGTAGCATCACTTTATTGCTTTTCCAGGTTACGCGTCATTGCTAAAAATTTGGCAGTGCGCTGCTTTTTTAATTCATCACCGCTTAAGCGTAACAAATGCTCAAGATGTTTACGTAAAGCTTTGCGCAAATTATCAAATACAACCTGCGGATTGCGGTGCGCGCCGCCTAACGGTTCGGGAACAATTTCATCAATGACTCCCAATGCTTTCAAATCTTGTGCCGTTAGTTTTAAAGCTTCGGTTGCTTCTTTGGTCTTATCAGATGAGCGCCATAAAATTGATGCACATCCTTCAGGCGAAATTACCGAGTAAATCGAATGCTCCAACATCATAACTACATTCGCGGTGGCAATGGCAATCGCACCGCCGGAACCGCCTTCGCCGATGATGGTGGAAATAATCGGAGCTTTAGTCTCAAAGCATTTCTCAATCGAAGAGGCTATGGCTTGTGCCTGACCTCTGGCTTCGGCGTCTACTCCGGGATATGCTCCTGCCGTGTCAACAAAGCTCAAAACCGGCATGTTAAAACGTGAAGCCATATCCATTAATCTTTGTGCTTTACGATACCCTTCGGGTTTGGCCATGCCAAAATTGTATTTCATACGGGTTTCTAAGTCGTGGCCTTTTTCTTGACCGATAACTACTACGGAAATCCCCTCAAATGTACCGATACCTGCTACCATAGCTGCGTCGTCGCCAAAACAACGGTCTCCGCAAAGTAATACAAAATCGGGAATTAAGGCTTTGATATAATCTAAACAATGCGGACGATCCGGATGACGAGCAATTTGAGCCTTTTGCCAGGCTGTTAAATTTTGATATGCTCGATTTAAATAATAAGTCAGCTTGTGCTGTAAACGTTTAATCTCTTTGGTTATGTCTACATCTTCGTCTTTGGCAAGCTCTTGTAAATGCTCAATCTTTTCTTCAATCTCGACAATATTCTTTTCAAAATCTAAAACAACCTGTGTGGAATCCGTATTCATTTTTTCCTCATTTCAAGTTAACGTTAACGCCTTCATAACACTTTTTTTTATCAATTTCACTAAATAATTTTAATATTGTTGATTTTTTCTTGTAAATTATACCTTATTTTAATTGAAATCTGTTGTAAAGTTCAATACTATAAAGCTTGATTTACTAAATGTACGGAGTGGATAAACTTGTTGACAGTTTTATTTTTTATTGCAGTCTTTTCATCGCTTATCTGGTTGGTGTATGCCCTTTTGTATATTAACGGTTTGCTCGCCGGTGCCGATTTAAGTTCTGTCGCCGCAACCGTCTTGGCTATGTATGCCGGCTTGGTGGTTCTGCCGATTTGGGTCGTTTGGCAGGTCTTTGGGTTTGTTAATCAATATTTTCGAACCAAAAGTACCGATGCTCGCTTGACCCAGCTTTTTAATCAAATGAAAAAAAATCAAGACTATACCGATTTGGTCGTAAGAGTTATGCTTGATGCCGAACATGAAATTAAAGATGGTTTTGTTGTCAATAAGTTTGATGTCTTTGTCGCAGATATGAATGAAATTTTGGCCGATATCGTACAAAGATGTAATATCGCTTCATCAATGCAAATGGAGCAGTTGTGGACCAGAGTTAAAAACGGTGAACGCTGGACAATCGCTAAAACGTTAGTCGAAGCTTCTAAAAATTATGATGATTTTAGCTCTTATCTGGCTGAAAAAGCCCGTAAAGATTCCGTATTTAAAGGTACCTTATTAGAGTTTTGCGCTCGCTATCAAAACTTAAATGCTTTGCTTGAAAAACATGATAGAGATAGAGTGTTTATAACCATTGTTGAGACCGGTGTTATGGGAAAAGTTTATTCCATTTTGGCGCCCGTTGCCGATGCTTTGGATACTCCGCTTGTTCAGGAAGAACCAGAACCTGAAGAAGAAAAAACTTTTGAGGTATCCCCTAATATCGTTAATATGGAAGCGCCATCAAATGATGATGAACAAACATCATTCTTAAGCCGGATTAATCCGTTTAAAAAACATAAAAAAACTACAGATGATACAAAAGAAGATAATGAGTTTTTTGCCGCTTTGCAAAAAAGTATGAACTCTCCTCAGGAACAACACCAACTTGGTAAACAAGCTCCTGAAGATGAGCCTATATCTGCTTTTGAACCGGAAAGCCCACGTATAGTTCAGCCCGAAATTGAAGTTAAACCGAGTGTAAACAGTTTAGATGACGGTTCGGCATGGAGTAATGAAAATACTCCGAACTTTATTGAGCCCTTGCAGGCGGCCGTGCCGGAAATTGTTATCGATAAAGAAAGCCGTATTGCCGCCGTTTCTAAAACCGAAGGCTCAAAACCGGCTCAGAAAGAAGAAAATTTTGCCTACCCGTTCGGCGGATGGATGAATGAAGACAACTATAAGAAATAAGTTTTTACTCGCACTGTGTTGCTTTCTTTTTTTGCCGCTTGCCGCTGAGGCGGCATTGAACCGAATCGCCCTTTACGGTGAAGCTAAATATCCGGCAGATTTTACTCATTTTGATTATGTTAATCCAAACGCTCCCAAAGGAGGAAGAATCGTTATGCCTGAATACGGCGGGTTTGATAATTTCAATCCGTTCATATTTAAAGGTTCGGCATCAGGCACAGTCGCCTCTTTAATTTGGGATACTTTGGGTTATTCTCCTCTTGATGATGTGGCAACCGTTTATCCGCTTATCGCTAAAGAGTTTGAACTGCCGGAAGATAAAAGTTATGTCGGCTTTATTCTGGATGAAAATGCCCGTTTTGCCGACGGCTCGCCGGTAACCGCCGATGATGTTATTTTCAGCTTTAATTCCTTAATTGAAAAAGGTGCTCCCATTTATCGTGTCTACTATGCCGATGTGGAAAGCGTTCAAAAAATAAATGACCGGCATGTTCGTTTTATCTTTAAACCCAATTCGCAAAATAAAGAGCTGCCGCTTATTTTATCGCAGCTTAATATCTTTTCTAAAAAAGACTGGGAAAACAGAGATTTTGCTAAGCCTTCTTTGCAAATTCCGCTGGGTAACGGTCCTTATAAAATAAAATCTTTTCAAACCGGGAAGTATATTGTCTTGGAGCGCAATCCCGACTATTGGGGGCAAAATTTACCCTCACGCAAAGGCTTTTTTAATTTTGATGAAATAAGAATCGACTATTATCAAGATACAACGGTTACTTTGCAGGCCTTATTTTCAGGCAATATTGACGTTAGAGAAGAGTATATCGCCAAAATTTGGGCAACCGGCTATGATAACGATTTGGTCAAAAGCGGTAAGGTTATTAAAAAAGCCATAGAACACCATAATCCGGCAATATTACAGCATTTTGCCTTTAATTTAAGACGTCCTGAGTTTCAAGATAAACGCGTCAGACGCGCCATCGATTTGGCGTTTAATTTTGAGTGGGCTAATGAAAAATTATTTTACGGGCAATATCAACGTCTTTACAGCTATTTTACCAATACTGATATGGAAGCAACAGGCTTACCGAGCGGTCTTGAAAAAGAAATTTTGGAAGAATATCGTGATGATTTAAGTGATGATGTTTTTAATAAGCCCTTTTTACTTCCCGATAATTCTACTCCCTACAAGTTGCGTCAAAACTTAAAGCTAGCCGTTAAACTCTTAAATGAGGCCGGATACGATTTTGTTGACGGTAAAATGACTAATCTTAAAACAGGGGAACCTCTGGAGTTTGAAATTTTAAGCAACTCGGCTAACGGTTCAACTTTTACCAGAGTTATGCTGCCGTTTATTGCTAATTTGCAAAAAATCGGTATTAAGGCAACTTTCAGAAATTTAGAAGTTAATGTATTTAAAAATCGAATGGATAATTTTGATTTTGATGTGGCAATTATGTCGTATAGAATGAGCTCCATGCCCGGTAACGAATTAAAGGAAATGTTCGGCTCTAAAAGTGCCGATGTTAAGGGCAGCTATAATATTATGGGAATTAAAAATCCAGTGGTCGACAGCCTTATCGATAAAGTGGTAACCGCTCAGGATAAACAGCATTACGAGGCTTACTTAAAGGCTTTGGATAGAGTTTTGTTATCGGAGTATTATCTTATATTTCAGTGGTATTCTAAATTTAATAGGGTAGGTTACCAAAATAAATTCGGCATACCGCAAACCGATATTAAAACCGGATATCAACCCTTTACCTGGTGGAGCAAAGAGGCAGAGGCAAAATGAAAAACTATATATTAAAACGCATCTTATTAATTCCACTCACCTTATTGGGTATTTTAACGGTTAATTTTGCTATTATTCAACTTTCTCCGGGCGGACCGGTTGAATATATGCTGGCTAAATATCAGGGAATGAATGTCGACAGTAAAGCTCAGTTTACGTCCACGGCTCAAGTACAACATAAGGCTTCGGATATGCAAAAGTATAGAGGTTCTCAGGGCGTGCCAGATGATTTGGTTAAGGCGTTGGAAAAACAATTCGGGTTTGATAAGCCTTGGCCGCAACGATACTTAAAAATGATAAAAGATTATGCCTTGTTTGATTTCGGACACAGCTATTATCAAGATAAAACGGTTGGCGAGCTTATTTTAGAAAGAATGCCGGTTTCGGTATCTTTAGGCTTATGGTCAACTTTGATTATTTACCTTATATCCATACCGCTTGGTATAAAAAAAGCTTTAACCGACGGTTCAAAGTTTGATGTGGCTACTTCATTTGCGGTTATTTTCGGCTCAGCCGTTCCGGTGTTTTTATTTGCCGTGTTTTTAATTGTATTTTTTGCCGGCGGAGTTTATTTACAGTGGTTCCCGTTAAGAGGGTTAACTTCCGATAACTGGCAGGACTTAAGTTGGTATGCCAAAATCGGCGACTATTTTTGGCATATAACTTTGCCGGTTTTATCCATTGTTATCGGCGGGTTTGCCTCTCTTACCATGCTTACCAAAAACTCTTTTTTGGATGAAATAAGCAAGCAATATGTTTTAACGGCGCGTGCCAAGGGATTATCAGAAAGAGCCATATTGTATAAGCACGTTTTTAGAAATGCCATGCTGATTATTATTGCCGGATTTCCGTCTTTGCTTATTAAAATGCTGTTTACGGGAGCCTTGCTTATAGAAGTGGTGTTTTCCTTAAACGGTTTGGGTTTGCTTGGTTATGAAGCAATTATGACCCGCGATTATCCGGTCATTTTCGGCACACTATATATCTTTGCCTTAATAGGTTTAGTATTAAAGCTTGTAAGTGATATAACCTACTGCTTGGTAGATCCCAGAATTAACTTTGATAAAATCTAGAGCTTATCAATTAATTTTGCGGCATCAACGGCGGCATTGAGCTTGGCTTTGGGCTTAAAGTTTAAGTTATAAGCCTTTAAAGCTGCGGCATAACCGTTCTTGTATAATGAAGCTATAAAGCGAATATGTTTACGGGTGAGCCAGTGTCTGCCGGTAAAGATAAATACAGGTCTGCCGGTACCGCAAGCCTCACAACACATTGATACCGAATCGCCGGTTACGACGATATTGTCGGCGCAGGCTAAATAGCCCATATACGGATTTTCTTTTTTATCACCCCACAAAAATGTGTATGCAGGAACATCTTTTAGGGTATCCATAATAAGCTTTTCAGCTTTGGCTCCGGTACGACGCGAGGTGGTTACCAAAATCGAACCGCCGATGGATTGCTTTAACTCTTTAATCTTTTTACCGAGCTCGGCAGCATTTTCTAAAGAAAATTCTTTGTTCTTAATGGCTCCGCCGATAACTACGGCTGTCCATGGTTTGGGCAAATCGCTGAAAACCGGCTCCCATTTGGCTTTGTTTTCGTTAAGAACTTTTTCGGTAACGCGGTGCGGAGCACCAACTATATAGCGAATGTTAGAATAAGATGTCTTATTTTTATCATGTTCGGGAACTAAAACCAAATCGAACTCTTTCAAACCGGTTCGTCCGGGATGCATAATTTGAATGAGTTTGGTCTTGGGATTTTGCTTCTTGATAAAACGAGCTACGGGAACCGTACGACGACTGGTAGATAATACCAAATCAGGGAACGGAGAACTTATTTGCGATTTACTTTCAGGGGTTAATCCGATAAGTGTCTTGCCACGCAAAAAGTTGGGCAAACCAGATAATTTGGTGTAACTTAAAGTTTTTTCCGTAATTTCATATTCTGCAGGATTGAGTTGTTGCATAATACCACGAGCCTGACCGACACTGCCGGTGCGACTATCTAATAAAACCCATAAAGTTTTTTTCATAAAAAGTTCTTTCCTAAAATTGAATTTTAGAGTATAGTACACCATATCTTTTTGTAAGGTCAAGGAGAAATACATGAGATATCTGCCGTTTTTTTTAGCTTTGTTCTTGGTTTGTGTTGTGGCTAAGCCTACTCAAGCGCAATATGCATCACAAATGGATGCTGCATATCTGGCAACCCTGAAGGCTGTTATTGATTACAAAATTAACGATGAAGAGAATCTGGATGAAGTTGATGAGTTGCGACAAGATGAACGATTTAATAAAAAGCTCAGAAAAATGCTTAATAAACTTGATAATCGCAAATCTAAAAATAGTGAAAATAAAAGAGTTTATGAAATTTTGAAAAAAGCCGGTAAAGAAATTTATAATGAACTGAAGTAATTTATGTTGCTTAAATGAGTTGTTTTGTGTTATAATGACCGGCAAAGGAGAAAACCTATGAGCTTGTATGATCGTTTCGGACCTTCTATTGAAGACATGAAGAAAAGGGTCGTAAAAATGAAAAGTGAACAAAATGCAGACGAGTGTTTGCAAGAAGATGTTCGCGGTAATGACAACGCTAAAGTTATTCCGATTTCAGCCGGAAGAGAAAAAGGAAATTAAATGAAAAAAGTTATTTTGAGCGCGCTCGTGTTTGCATGTTTGTCTGGTTGTTCAACGCTTAATGAGCCGTCTAAGGTCAGCGGTAGTTACTATCAAGATGATGCCGAGCGTTATAGGCAGAATGTGGCTGTTAAAGCACGGTCTGCAGATTTTGTTACTTATGAATACAAAGATATCAGAATTGATGAATTGGCTCCGCTGGCAGCAGAATATTGCGATGCCGTAAGCGGAAAACAAGCCTATTTAAAAGAGGTTGTTTTGTACCGTAATAATTTACGCCGAGCAACTTTTGACTGCGTAAGTCTTGCAATAGAGGACTAAATTTCCTATATAAACCTTTAGAATTTGTGTAAGGTTTTTAAAGGCTTTTGAAATGAGTAAAAATTTATATGACGTTTTGGGTGTCGCAAAATCGGCAACTGAAGCCGAGATTAAGTCTGCTTACAGAAAGTTGGCTCGTAAATATCACCCCGATTTAAATAAAGATGATAAAAATGCCGCAGATAAATTTAAAGAGGTCTCTGCTGCATATGATATTTTGGGTGATAAAGAAAAGCGTAAAAAATATGATAACAATGAAATAGATGCCGAAGGTAAGCCAACGGGTTTCGGCGCCGGATTTAACGGTGGATTTGAAGGTAATCCGTTTGGAGGAGGATCTTACAGAACTTATTCGTCAAGCGCCGGAAATCCGTTTGGAGGTGCCGGTGGTTTTGATTTTTCATCTATTTTCGGCGATGATATTATGTCGCAATTTACCAGAGGTTCTAAACGCGGAGGCTTTGCATATAATGCTCCAGAAAAAGGTCAAGATGCGTCGTATAATATGAACGTAGGCTTTTTGGAAGCTGCACTTGGCACTGAAAAAGGTATTTCACTGAACGGTAAAACTCTTAATGTTAAAATTCCGGCCGGTACCGAAAGCGGGCAGACGCTTCGCTTAAAGGGGCAGGGTTATGTAAGCCCAAACGGAGGTGAAAACGGTGACGCTTTGATCACTGTTAACGTTTTGCCACACCCTTATTTTAAGGCTGAGGGTTTGAATATATTGCTTGATTTACCGATAAGCATTAAAGAAGCTGTATTAGGTGCAAAAATTACGGTTCCGACTTTGACGGGTAAAGTTAAAGTTACGGTTCCGCCTTATTCTTCAAGCGGTGAAAAGCTGCGCTTGAAAGGTAAAGGCATTAAATCGAAAACTGCTCAGGGCGATGAGATAATTACCATTAAAATTATGACCCCGCAAAATCCCGATAAAGATCTGGAAAAGGCCTTGTTGGAAATGACCGATACCGCAGTCAGGACTTTTTAATGATACTGGAAAATATTAAAGACTTTGAATGGTATAATGAACCGAAAAACGTTACTTTCGGCGGACATGAAATGACGGTTACTCCTTGGGAGCGTACTGACTTCTGGCAAAGTGAACAGCACGGATTTGCCAAAGATGACGGTCATTTCTTTTTTACTCTTAAAAATGGAGATTTTATCTCTGTGGTAAAGTGGCGTTTTAACGCGCCGGAACACTTTAATCAATGCGGAATTATGTTAAGAGCCGACGCTAAAAATTGGTTTAAAGCATCAATTATGTGCGAATCGCAAGATAATTCGGAACTTGGTAGTTGTTTGACAATCAATGGAGTTTCTGATTGGGCAGGCGTTCCTGTCTTTGAAAACCTTGAATGCTTGTGGTATAAAATTGTGCGTCGCGGTGATGATTATGTAGCCTTTTATTCTGTTGACGGCGAAAATTTTATACGCTTGCGCCAGTTTTATATGGAGCCAAAAACAGAAAAAGTGGCCATCGGAGCTTATATTTGTTCACCGCAAGGCGGTGGCTTTGAAGCAGTGCTCGATGAAGTTGATGTCTTTTAGCTTTTTTATTGTTTTATCTTGTAAAATCATCATTTGTTATGGTTATAAATCTTGATTTTAAATTTTTTTTATTATACATACTCGTATGTATGTTAAACATTTGATGGGATAACGAACTGTTTTAAAGGTCTAAAAATGAGAAAAACAAAAGAAGAAGCAGAAGTAACCCGTCAGGCAATTTTACAGTCGGCAATGGATACCTTTTATGAAAAAGGTTACTCCAAAACTACCTTTGATGAAATTGCTAAACGGATTAATCTGACTAAGGGAGCCGTCTATTGGCATTTTAGAAATAAACCTGATCTGATTGCTGCCATTATTAATGATTATTTTGAAAAACAGCGGGCGTATATTGAAGAAAGACAACCCGTAATACAGAGTTTTGATGATATAATAAGTTATTTTTTGCATCATATTCATTTTATGTTAAACAATGAGAATAATTATAAGGTTGGTTTTTTCTTAATATGCCAAATGGAATGGTCGGAGGCTATTATTACTAAGATAAAGCCACAGGTGGCAAAAAATAAACAATACTGGTTTATGAAAATGCAAGAATCGTTATTATGTTTGCAAAAAAGCGGCGAAATTGATAAAAATGTTGATGTGAATATACTTTCACATATAATAATCAGCTCTTGGAGCGGCATAATGGACGGTGTTTTGAGTAAACGCTGTGATATAGATGTAGAAGTAATGATTAAAGAAAGTTTGAATTTAATTTTTAACGGACTAAAAATGGAAAGGATAGAAAATGCGAGTAAGTAAGCCTAAGAAAAGCGTGATTATTAAAAATGTAGCGTGGTTTTTGGTTTGTGTAGGTATAGGTTGGTATTTGAAAGCCCGCTTGAGCCCCAACTATAACGGAGCTGGCGGACAACAAGGAGAACCTTATGTTTTGGTACAGGAAGTTAAGTCGCAAGATGTAACTAAAGTGGATAGTCATATCGCGCACGTCGAGGCAATTAACAGCGTTAATTTGCAGCCGCAGGTTAGTGGTACGGTTGATGAAGTTTTGTTTAAAGAAGGTAGCTTTGTTAAAGCCGGTGATGATTTGTTCATTATTGATCAAGATCGTTATAAGGCAACCGTTAAATTACGTGAAGCCGAACTTGCCAGTGCTAAAGCTAACTTGACGGAAGCCGAAAGAAACTATAAACGTCAAATTACTTTAAGTAAGCAAAATATTGCTTCAAAAGCAACGTTTGATGCCGCAGAAAGTGCTTACTTGCAAGGTAAAGCTGCTGTTCAGCAGGCTGAAGCTAATTTGGAACTGGCTAAAATTGATATGGATTACACAACTGTTAAGGCTCCTATCAGCGGATATATAGGTAAGGCTTTGGTAACAAAGGGTAACTATGTTACAGCTTCGGCTCAGGTGTTGGCTAAAATTGTTCAAGTAAGTCCGGTTCGAGTTACTTTCTCTTTGACCGATAAAGAGTTTTTAAATTTGAAAAACCAGTATGAAGCAGATACCGATGTTGATATGAAGGCTAAAATTATTTTGCCTGACGGTAACGTTTTAATGGAAGACTTTACTTCGCGTTTTGCCGATAATGAAGTCAGCACTGATACAGCTACTGTTTCTATCTACAGCGATTTTGCTAATGTCGATGAAAAATTGCTTCCCGGTAACTATGTGCAAATTTCGTTAATTAAAGGTGAGCCTGATATTAGCGTAGTTATTCCGCAAGCTTCATTGGCTCAGGATGAACACGGCTTTTATACCTTTGTGGTTAATAATGACGATGTTGTTGAAGAACGTCGTTTGGTTTTGGGCGATGTTATCGGTTCAACTCAAGTCGTTAAAAAAGGTTTGTCTGCCGGTGATAAAGTTATTGTTCAAGGTTTACAAAAAGTTCAAAACGGCAGCAAGGTTAAATCGGCTTTGGTGCAATCTTCAGTTGACCAAGAGGAGAATAAATAACTATGTTTTCAAAAATATTTATTGAAAGACCGCGTTTTGCAATCGTTATCGCTATTGTGATGACGATTGCCGGTGTAATTTCACTGTTTTCGTTGCCGATTTCTTTGTATCCGGAAATTACGCCTCCTCAAGTGTATGTTTCGGCATCGTATACCGGTGCCAGTGCCGAGGTGGTAGCTAATACAATCGGTATTCCGATTGAGCAAGAGGTAAACGGTGTTGAAGATATGCTTTACATGGATTCAACCTCTTCTAACTCAGGTGATTACAGCCTGTCGGTTAGTTTTGAGGTTGGTACCGACCCGGATATGGCTCAGGTTAAGGTACAAAACCGTGTACAACAAGCCGTTACCAAACTTCCTACCGAAGTACAACAAAACGGTATCAGTGTTAAACGTCGTTCATCTGATATTTTGGGATTTTTAAATATTAGATCACCTAATGGTACTCATGATGTAAATTTCTTGAGTAACTATGTGGAAAATAACATTAAAAACAACTTGAGCCGTGTTTACGGCGTGGGCGATGTAAGTGTTCACGCTTCTCCTCTTAGCATGAGAGTTTGGCTTGATGCCGATAAAATTACAGCCTTAAATATTTCAATTTCGGCTGTAAGATCTGCTATTGAAAGTCAAAACTATCAACCGTCTTTGGGTTCGGTAGGCGCTATGCCGGGTGATGGTTCGCAGCAGATGATGTATTCTCTGCAAACGCAAGGTCGTTTAAATGAGGCTAAAGATTTTGAAAACATCATTGTCAGAACCGAAGAAGACGGCGGTTTGGTTCGCTTAAAAGATATTGCCAGAGTTGAAATCGGTTCTGAAAGCTATATGGTTAAATCAGAGCGCGATAATGCTCCGTCGGTAGCTATATCGTTAAATACTTTGTCAGGTGCTAACGCTCTGCAAGCTATGGAAGCATTAAGGGCAGAATTGGATAGGTTGTCGCAATTCTATCCTGATGACTTTGAGGTTACGATGTTCTATGATGCTACCGAATATATTTCCGCTTCAATTGAAGAAGTGGTTTGGACATTGGTGTTGACCTTCGTATTGGTAGTATTTGTTTGCTACATATTCTTGCAGGATTGGCGTTCAACTTTGGTGCCGTCTATTGCTATTCCGGTGTCGTTGTTTGCGACTTTTGCCGTTATGTTGGCTTTGGGCTACAGCTTAAACATCTTGACGTTGTTCGGTTTGGTTTTGGCCGTGGGTCTGGTTGTGGATGACGCTATCGTGGTGGTTGAACGTGTGCTGACCTTGATGGAAGAAGAACACTTAACCCCTAAAGAGGCTGCATTAAAGTCTATGGAACAGGTTTCAAGCGCTATTGTGGCAACAACTTTGGTGTTGATGGCTATTTTCGTGCCGATTGCCTTTTTGGGAGGTATTACGGGTAGAATTTATCAACAATTTGCTGTTTCAATTTCCTTTGCGGTATTGTTCTCGGCAATTAACGCTTTAACGTTGTCTCCGGCTTTGTGCTCAACTATTTTGCGCCCGCTGAAACCGGTTACAAGTGGTCCTTTGTTATGGTTTAATAAAGTCGTTGATAAAAGCCGTAATCGTTATTTGGCAATAGTTGGATATTTTGCTCGTAAAATAAGCGTTATTGCTTTGTTCTTAGGATTACTTATTTTCTTTAACTGGGCGTTTTTGAAAATGAGTTATACATCATTTATTCCTGATGAAGACCAGGGTGTTATTTTAACTAATATTCAACTTCCTGAAGGTGCTACTCAGCCTCGTGTTGACAGAGTTATGCAAGAAATTTTGCCGATGCTTAAAGAAGAAAAGAGCGTTGATTCGGTTATGGTTATTCAAGGCTTTAGTATGCTTTCCGGACAAGGTGAAAACGTAGCTTTTGCTATTGCCAGCTTGAAACCTTGGAATGAGCGTAAAGAAGATTCGGAATATTCAACGACCATCTTAAACCGCTTAAAGGCTAAGTTTTCACAAATCCCCGATGCCGAAATTAACCTTTTTGAATTTCCGGCTATTCCGGGTTTGGGAACTACCGGCGGTATGGACTTTAGATTGCAGTCTTTGGATGATACCGATCCTAAAAAACTTGAAGCCGTAATGAAGAGCTTTATCGGTAAGGCTGTGCAGTTGCCCGAGATTAGTTATGCTTTCTCAACCTATACGGCTCAAACTCCGCATGCCTATATCGAAATTAACAAAGAAAAGGCTGAGGTTATGAATGTGCCGGTAAGCAATATTTATTCGGTACTGCAAAATTACCTTGGTTCCGGATATGTTAATGATATTAACATCGGCACCCAAGTAAACAGAGTTATGATACAGGCTGACTGGAAATATCGTAAAGATATTGAGAGCATCAATAAGCTTTATGTGCAAAGTACCGATGGCAAAATGGTGCCTTTGGGAAGTTTGATTGATATTAAAATTATTCAGGCTCCCAGAAGCATTGATCGTTATAATCAATACCCGAGTGCAGCCATTACGGCTATGGCCAACTCTTCGGTAAGTAGCGGACAAGCTATGGCTGCTATGGAAAAATTGGCTCAGGAAGCTTTACCGGAAGGTTATAGCTATGAGTGGTCTGGCATGAGCTTGCAAGAGAAGAAGAGCAGCGGACAGGTAGGATATTTGATTGCCTTGGCTATTTTGTTTGCTTATTTATTCTTGGTTGCTCAATACGAAAGCTGGATGCTGCCTCTGTCAGTTTTGATGTCTGTAACGGTTGCTATGTTGGGTGCTCAGCTCGGATTGTTTATTACAGCTATGCCTCTTAGTATTTATGCCCAGTTGGGTTTGGTACTTTTGGTAGGTTTGGCTTGTAAAAACGCAATCTTGATTGTTGAGTTCGCGCGTGATGAACGTGTTAAAGGAACATCAATCGAAAAATCTGCGGTTATTGCAACCCGTGAACGTTTCCGTGCCGTGCTCATGACTGCCTTTACCTTTATTTTGGGTATTTGGCCGTTGATTGTAGCAACCGGTGCCGGAGCCAGCAGCCGTATTGCTATCGGTGTGCCGGTATTTTACGGAATGTTGCTGGGTACTGCTGCCGGTTTGATAGTAATTCCGTTATTGTACGTTTTGGTACAAACCATTACGGAGCGTTACTATCATCCTCATGCTGAAAAGCAGGAGCATCCCGCTCAAGAAAAAGAAAAGACTAAAAAATAAACTTTAGTCCTTGCTAAGCCCCGAACACTTAACCGTGTTCGGGGCTTTCTTATTATCTCTGATACGTAAAATTTGTTTACTTGATAAGGAAGCAACAGAAACCCAAATATTGTGCTACATAGGCATTAAAACCGTATAAATTGTGTTCATGGATGATTGTTTTGCCTATTGCCAACATCGGGACTTAACGATTGTACAAAGCAAAATATTGGCATTTTTGGTGGCTTATTATAAATAAATCTGCGAGTAAACGGTTTTTGCCATTAATCATAATTTTATTATGTCGTCAGTGCTGGTTGTAAGTTAATTATACTTATTGCTTATATGAAATGAAATTCTATTAAACGAGCTGAGAGTAGGTCAGCCGAGGTATAATATATTTATTCATACCAAAACGGCGGAAAATAACCTTTCCGCCGTTTTGAAGTGATAATACTTACTGTATAGATGTTCTGCCGCTCTTCAGCACCGGCTTGGTACAAGCCGGTCCTGATGCATATTCTCCGGTTGATATGTTATAAGACCTGCCGTCAGACAGCCATAAGTCTTTACACATGCCAAGAGAATAGGAACCGGCAAATCCTAGGTTCTCGTATACTTGCAATAACAAGTCGTAGTTATTGTGTACACTCTGAAGCTGCGTATATGTAGGCATTGTCCACTTGCCGGCTCCGACTATGCTATTAGAAGCGTAAGTATTGTTACCGTCAGATTGAAACGGATACCAAGAGGTTACGTCATACTGTACGGGTGAAATTATGCTTTGTGCAGGGTTATATGCATAGTCAAGGGGCAGAACGCCGCAGCTGGTGGTAGAACCGGCGGTGATAACAACCCCGACAATGCTTTTAGCATTGTTTATGTAAGAAAATTGGCTTTCTGATACGCCGGCGCCTTTTTCACAGGTGCCGTCAATAAGGTAAACATCGCCTACTTCGCAGCTTCGTACCGTGCAGCTGTTGCCGTTTTTTTCATAACCGTATTCGCACTTAAAATCTGATAGAATCTGACGCGTGCCGTTACATGATGTACACGAAGAGTAAATGGCGGTAGCATGGCTCGGAAGTACTTTATCAACACACGTATCGGTACAGATGCAACGACCGCAGTTATCTACCCATTCAATTGACCATCCGTCCTCATCACCGCATTCTTCAACACTGGCAACCAAACCATCACTGCAAGTCGGGGTTCCGTTTTCCCAACAGTTGGTGTCAGGGTTTAACGTGCAGTATCCGTAGCCTGCCATATCACACTCGTCATATGTGTCAAAAGTGCCGTTTTTGCACCTTGATGGGCAGAATGAGTAGTTGGTGTCAAACGGACATTTTAATCCCTCAGAACCATTGGGGCAATTACCGTCTGCCGTATATGTATATCCTAATGCCGCGCAATCGGATACGGCAGAAGCACACCAGTAATAGTCAAGGTTAAGCTGGTTACTCTCCGGGCATTTTTCAGCAGAGCATAAATAACATGTGTCAAGCCCGTTATATATACTGTCGGATAATTCGGTGCAGCCGTCAACTCGTTCGCTGCAGGGTGATGTTGTCCAGTTATCTTCACATAGGCAGAAAGGATAGTGTGTTTGGCCGCTCACGTCTTCGCAGTAGTCGGTGCCACTTGGCTCTTTTAGCCCTGTCTCATCACAGGTATAGGGATAAGCTGAGGTTGAACAATCGCAGCTTTTATAGTATATCTTGCCGTCTTTAGGGCTTTTGCAGTAATCGGAGCTCGGCGTTGTGCCATGGTACTGACCGCAACCTTCATACGGATATATGTCACGGTTGCAGACGGTATCTTGCGGAGAACATCCGCATTCGGCATCGTAGGATTTTTCACATATATATTTTGAACCAAGTTCGCTGCTTACGGCATCACTGCGGCAAGTGCATTTGTAATAAGTCTTTCCGTTATTTAAACAGGTCGATTGGTCATATCCTGAGGGGCACGGCGTTGTGTAAGTGTAATCAGAACATAAGTTGCCGATTGTCCACGAATCTCCCAGGCAACCGTCTCCGGCCAGCATACCTGGCAAAAAGCATATCTTGGCATTGCTTGAAGATGGAGCTAAAATTGAGGCAATTATACCTATCATCGCTAATATTTTGTACATGGCAATCAACCCTTAAAATTACCTACATATTAAAATTATAGCATGTAAACCGTAATCGTCAAGATTTTTTAGTCTTTGTATTATGTAATTTATCCGTATTTTTCTTGCAGATTTTTTATATATTTTATAACTTTTTCATCGCCCCAATCGGCACTGCCTCGGATACGACCTATCTCTTCGCCTTTGGTGTTGATTAAAACAGTATGCGGACTGGTAAATATTCCTAAATCTGATGAAACTTGTCCGTGTTCGTCAACGTAAAATTCTAGGTCGGGCGCCCCATAGCGTTTTAAAAATCTTTTTTGTTCAATGACGCTTTTCCATTCTTCATTATCGGATATTATTAACAGCTTTATAGTACTGTCTTTGGTCTTGTTGTAAAACGTATTTAAACTCTTTAATTCGGCTATGCACGGTCCGCAATCTCTTGACCAAAATACGGCAACGATAAATTTTCCTTTAAAGTCGGATAATAAATAACTCTTACCGCTTTCGTGAATGATTTTATGGATGGGAACTTGACGTGGTTTTGAATAGATGTTAACGGCATCTTTGGCAAATGAACCACAGATTTGAAATATAGTTAAAATTAATACTATTGCAAATATACGCTTAAACATGCCTGTTAAAATCCTCAATTTTGTTTTGTATTTATAACAGTTTTGGATATAATCATACGGTAATGAGTCTTAAATAACATTAAAAGGTTAACAAATGAGATATTTTTCAAAAGTTTTTGCTATATTTTGTTTGTCGGTGATGGTGCTGGCTGTTGCTGCCTGCGGTAAGGTTTCAAATCCGATGCCGATTGAAGGAAGCGGATATCCGCATTCGTATCCGCAACATTAATGCTTTTGGGGATTGATTATGGAAAATAATAAAAATGTACAAGATGATATTATTCCGTATGTAGAATTTGCCGATAACGCTAATGAAAGAACGCCTTGCGTTCTGGTTTTGGATTGCTCCGGTTCTATGCGTGGTGAACCGATTAAACAGCTTAATGCCGGTTTAAGCGCTCTTGAGCAAGAATTAAAGGCTGATATTGATGCCAGCTCTCGGGTGCAGCTGCTTATTATTAAAGCCTGCGGTAAAGATGAGGCTGTGGTTAGTTCCGATTGGGTTGATGCTATGAATTTTACGGCTCCTACAATGGAAGCCGGTGGACTTACTCCTTTGGGTAAGGCTATGGAGCTTGCTTTGCAAAAAATTGAAGAGCAAAAATGCCTGTATGACAGCTGCGGTGTTACTTTTAAACGTCCGTGGATATTTTTGATAAGCGATGGCGAACCTACCGATTATGGCTGGGAACAGGCTGCTGAAAAGTGCCGCTATGCTCAGCAGAACAAAAAAGTTATTATTCATGCCGTGGGTACTCAGGGTGCAAATTTGGAAAAATTGGCCAAATTCTCTTTGATGTCGCCTAAACGTTTGACCGGATTGAAATTTACCGAGTTCTTTTTATGGCTTAGCCGAAGTGTTTCATGTATATCAAAAGCCGCTCCGAACGCTAATGATTTATTAGAGGATATTGACGCTTGGAATGAAAAATAAAAAAGCCGAAATAAGGGTGATCGCCGCCAGTGTTAAGGGAATGTATCACAAAACCAAACAACAATCTTGTCAGGATTGTTTTGCTCATGCTTGTCGTAACGGTAGGGTCGTGGCCGTGGTTTCAGACGGAGCTGGGTCGGCTAAATATGGTAAAATAGGGGCGAAAGTCGTTTGCGAAACCTTATGCGATATTTTGCCGTCTTGTACATTTGCCGATATTGAAAAACATGTTGTTAAGGCTTTGGAAGTAGCAAGACAAAAATTAATCTACCATCGTTTTAACAAAACTAAAAGTGAACGCAGTTTGGTTGATTTTTCGGCAACCGTAGTAGGTTGTGTGTGTTTGGGCGGAAAAGGCTTATTTTTTCATATCGGCGATGGGGCTGCCGTTGCTATATCGGAACAAAAATTGCGTACTGTTGTTTCTCAGCCGGAAAATGGTCTGTTCTCTTGTGAAACTTATTTTTATACTATGGATGATTGGAAAGACAGTTTGCGCTTTACTCATTTTAATGATGCTCAAAGTATTATGCTGATGACTGACGGAGTGACCGGCTTTGCCTTTAAAAAGAATTTTGAAAGCTTGGAAGGCGGTTTTATTGAACCGATAAATAACTTTTTGCTTTCCGAGACGTCAAAAGGTAAGGCTATGAAGGCTCTTAATAATACATTGGCTTCTCCTCAGGCCAGTAAAATAAATCCGGACGATAAAACTCTTTTGTGGGCGAAATTGAAATGAATGAAAACGGATTTTTATATTATAACGCTATTTATGCCGACGGTCATTTTGAAAAGGAAAAACTCGGCAATGTGTTAAATAAAGGCGGAGCCGCTGGTAAAATTTTGCAAGATATTTCGCATCCTAATTTGGTGGCTAAAATTTTTCACGACCGTAACAAAAGTTATACCAATAGGCAAAAACTTGAGGCTATGCTGCATAATCGCCCTAATATTCCGCCCATTGTATATGACGATAAAACTTATGTGCAAATTGCTTGGCCGGAAGCTGTTTTGGAAGATGATGAAGGATTTTGCGTCGGCTATTTAATGCCGCTTATTAATACCGATGAGGCAGTATCTTTAGACCACTTAATGCAAAAAGCCGTAAGACGTAAACTCGGACTTTCAGAAAGTTATGCTAACCGTTTGTACGCGGCTTATAATGTGGCTTCAATGGTAGCGGCTCTTCATAGGTGCGGACATTATATAGTTGATTTGAAACCGGCTAATGTTTCTGTCTATAAGGAAAATATGCTGGTCGCCATGTTTGATTGTGACGGATTTTCAATTAAAGGCGAAAACGGACGTTATCCTTCGGAGTTTGTCAGCGAAGAATATATATATCCCGAAGGCATGGAACAAAGCTGTGAGGAGATGGGCGAAGAACAGGATAAGTTTGCTCTGGCTGTTATAATATTTAAATTACTTAATAACGGTATTCATCCTTTTTCGGGTACTCCCAGAAAAAATACCGATGAAATGCTTACCATTCAAGCTCGTATAGAAAAATATCATTATGCATATGGATTGTGGCCGGATTCTTATCAAGCTCCTCATCCATACAGTATGCATGAATATTTTGATAAAAAAACTTTGGAAATGTTCGATAGAGCTTTCTTGAAAGGGCAAAAACGTCCGACGGCTAAACAGTGGCAGGAGCATTTGGAATATTTGTTTAAAAACTTAAAATCGTGTAAAAAAAATCCTGACCATGTTTACTTTACTTCAAAAGGATGCGGTTTATGCGCCATAGAGGAAAAATTTAAACAAAATATAGCTGCCGTTAAGGAAGAAAAAGCCATGCCTGTTAAAATCAGAGGTATGGAATTATCAGAACTGTCTCAAGAAACTAATGACCGTTTGAAAAGGGAACAAGAACAAAAGCAAGTGCGCATTAATAAAATCGCTATAGTCGGTATTGCTGCCTATTTGTTATTTTTTGCAGTTTTGTCTTTTATATTGCGCCCTCTTCAAAGTATTATTACGGCAGGGGGTTATGGTGCTCAAATTCTGTTTATGGTATTGATTATAAAAGGTTTGTTTATGGCTGCAGATTACGGTAAAAAACACGTAACCTTTTTACAAAATGAAGATTTGCTCAATATGCTTAAATTTTATGCAATTATCACCATGGGAGCTTCTTTTTTCCTTTTAAATGATATTTCTTTAATTGATTTTATGCTGGCAAAATAATTTTTTTAACATTTTTTATCTTTTGAAACCGTTGAAAACCTTAAATAGTTTCTTTAAGGAAACTATAGGTTTTTATAGTGCCTACTTTTATTTTTAAAAAAAAAGTGTAAATAAATACGGATGATTTATTTTACACACTTTATAAAAGGATTAAAAAATTGAAAAAGCTTAATTCTATTATTTTATCTGGAAAAGAAGTATTGCCTCTGGTAGAGGGAGGTAAAGGTATTAATGCCAGTAATGCTTACAGCTCCGGCGCTTGGGCTCACGAAAATTGTGTGGGAACTTTTTCTGGTGTCAGCCCGGATGCTCTGGATAATAACGGGAATGTTATTTTGGAACGTTTCTCAAAAAAAATTCGTGCCGAACGTCATGAAGAAATGGTACAATACGCTATTCAAGGCGGTATTGATCAAGCTAAGCTTGCTTATGAGATTTCTTCGGGTAACGGACGAATCCATATGAATATGCTTTGGGAAATGGCAGATTCTGAAAGAATGATAGAGGCTATTTTAGAGGGAAGTAAAGGATGTATTCATGGAGTAACTTGCGGGGCAGGTTTACCTTATCATTTAGGCGAGTTGGCTTCTAAATTTAAAGTGTACTATTATCCGATTATATCTTCGGCTCGCGCTTTTATGGTTTTGTGGAAAAGAGCCTATTCTAAGTGTTCGGAATTTTTAGGAGGCGTCGTGTATGAAGACCCTTGGTTGGCCGGTGGTCATAATGGTTTATCCAATGCTGAAAATCCGGATGCTCCAGAACCTCCGTATAATCGTTTGGTAGAGCTACGAAAAACTTTAAATTCTTTGGGCTTGGAAAAAACTCCGATTATTATTGCCGGCGGTGTTTGGAAGTTAAGCGACTGGGAAGATTATATTGATAATCCGGAACTTGGCGACGTTGCTTTCCAGTTTGGTACAAGACCGATGATTACTAAAGAAAGCCCAATTAGTGATGCTTGGAAGAATTTAATGTTGCATTTGAAAAAAGGTGATGTGATTTTACAAAAATTCAGTCCTACAGGTTTTTTCTCTTCGGCAATTAAAAACTCGTTTTTGGAAAAGTTGATTGAACGCAAGAACGGTGAAGTTTCCTTCAAGAATGAGCCGGATGCCGAATATTCACACGAGCTTAAGGTTAATGAACACCGTAAGGTTTACATTAAGCCTGATGATATGCAAAAAGCTCAAAATCAGATTGATGCAGGGTTAAGTGTTATTCAAGAAACTCCTGATGATACCGTTGTCTTTATGACACCTGATGATTGGAAGAAAATGAAACAAGACAGAGCCGAATGCGTCGGTTGTTTGTCGCAATGTCAGTTCTCGACATGGTCAAGAGCCAACGGTACAACCGGAAAGCTTCCTGATCCTCGTACGTATTGTATCCATAAAACGTTGTACGAAGTCGGACATGGCGGAAGCATTAAAGATCACTTGCTTTTTGCCGGACATCAAGTATATCGTTTTGCAACCGATCCTTTATATCGTGACGGTATACCTACAGTAAAAGAACTGATTGAAAAAATCAAAATCGGTGAATAACGGCTAAAAAAAGAAACCCCCGCGTAAAACGCGGGGTTCTTCATATGCGGCTATAAGCCTTTAACACTGGCATCCCCTAAA
>CALXWE010000012.1 GCA_944392295.1 uncultured Alphaproteobacteria bacterium | reverse complement strand
GGAGCGTTATGTCAAACTCATCGCTATAAGCTTTACTGAACCACGCGTCTAACGCGTGGTTTTCTTGTTACAAAAAACCGCTTTGAAAACTTCAAAGCGGGGAGCCACAAAACTGTCAATCGCAGTCAGGTTTATTCGTCGCAATAAATGCGCTTATTTCACCTACTCCCCTTACAAGGAGTGCTTGATTGAATGCGTCTTGTGGACACCGTCGCCAATCGGCGACAGCGTTCATATTAAAGAAAGTTTGCACTTTTGCAAGATATTTCTTTAATATAGGCTCCGATTACAAAAAACCGCTTTGAAACCTTCAAAGCGGGGAGCCAGTCAACTGTCACTATACAGTCAGAGTTATTCGCCGTATATAAAATACGCTTATTTCCTCTACTCCCCTTATCAAGGAGCTACATAGTGATTGTGTCAACTGGACACCATCGCCAATCGGCGACAGTCTCATATTAAAGAATTTTATCCGTTTGGCAAGTGTTTTCCTTAAAAAAAAGAGAGGCTCTTGCCTCCCTTTTGCTCTTTTCCGATTACCTTTCTTATCTTTGACCGATTAAGCTTAAAAATTCCTCTTCGCTTAAAATCTTTACCCCTAAATCTTGTGCTTTTTGGGCTTTGCTGCCTGCCGAACTACCCATTATTACATAGTCCGTACTGCCCGATACCGAACCTGCCACCTTGGCTCCCAAGCTTAGGGCTTTGGCTTTGGCTTCGGCACGCGTCATTTGCTCTAAAGTACCCGTAAATACTACCGTCTTACCCGATAAGGGCGAATTGTAATCGGTCGTATCTTCAAAATCTTCTACCTTTACATAATCTAATAACTTGGCAATTATCCTTAAATTATGCTCCTCTTTGAAAAATTCCGTTATGTCTTTGGCCATCGCCTCACCGATACCGTCTATGCTTACCAACTTTTCCGTATCGCCAATGCGCATTTTTTCCATAAAATTATTAAAACTACCGTAATTTTTGGCTATCAATAATGAGGTTGCCGCTCCTACTTGTCTGATACCTAATGCGTAAATAAACCGCGGTAAACTTATTTCTTTTCGGCTCTTGATTGCCTTAAATAAGTTATCGGCCGATTTTTTACCCCATCCTTCCCGATTTTCAAGATGCAAACCATCGCGGTTTGATGAAAATAAATCATCCTCCTGTCCGCCGTTGCGCTCTTCTAAGGTAAAGATATCCGCCGGATTTTGTAATATCCCCTCATTAAAAAACTCTTCTACTATTTTAGAGCCCAGTCCTTCTATATTAAATGCCTCGCGCGATACAAAATGCTTTATCCTTTCTATAGCTTGCGCCGGACAGCTTAACCCTCCCGTGCAACGCCTTACCGCTTCATCTTCTTCCCGAATGGCATGGGCTCCGCATTCGGGGCAAGTTTTCGGAAATTCATACTCTTTCAACCCCGAAGCCCTTTTTTCTAATACTACCGATACCACTTGCGGTATTACGTCTCCGGCTCTTTGAATAACTACATAATCGCCTATCCGGATATCTTTTCTTTTAATTTCGTCTTCATTATGCAAAGTAGCATGCGATACCATTACTCCGCCTACGTTTATCGGCTCTAAATCGGCTACCGGTGTTAATGCTCCCGTACGTCCGACTTGTACCCTAATATTATCAATACGGGTAACCGCTTGCTCTGCCGGAAACTTATGAGCTATTGCCCAACGCGGCGTTCTGGTTAAAAAGCCTAGTCTTGCCTGCAACTCTAAGCTATTTACTTTATAAACTATACCGTCTATATCATAGGCTAAATCTGCCCGATTATTTAATAAGTTCTCGTAGCTTTCTATAATCTCGCCTAAATTATGACACAGTCTGTTATACGGATTAACCGGAAAACCCCACTCCTCAACTTTTTTCAAAAATTCGCTTTGCGATTTCCAGCTTACTTTAGATACCTCTCCCCAGGTATATACCAGTAAACTTAACTTGCGTTCCTTAGTAATGCCCGCATCTAACTGACGCAGTGAACCCGCCGCCGCATTGCGCGGATTGGCAAACGGTTTTTTATTTTCTTCCTTGTTTTTTTCATTTAAGGCAAAAAAATCGGCTTTTGACATATAAACTTCACCGCGCATTTCCATAACTTGCGGAAAATCTGCCGCTTCTACCTTATGCGGCAAGCCCTTTATTACCTTTAAATTATCCGTTATATCTTCGCCCGTTTTACCATCGCCTCGGGTCGCCCCGCTTACCAAAATACCATTCTCATATCTTGCCGAAAATGATAAACCGTCCATTTTCGGTTCGGCGGTAAACTCTATGTCTTTATCGGTGTTTAAAAACTTTTGCACGCCCTTTACAAAATCGGCAAGCTCTTCTTCACTGAAAATATCGGCCAAAGATAACATAGGCACTTTATGCGTTATCTTCTTAAAATCGCTCTTTACCGGCGCACCTACCCTTTTTGACGGGCTGTCGGCTCTGACTAAATCTGGATACTTCTTTTCTATCTCTTCATTTAAATGTTTTAATCTATCATATTCGGCATCCGTTAAATACGGATCATCGTGTTGATAATACGCCTCGTCGGATTTGGCGATTTCTTTGGCTAATCGTTCAAGCTCTTGTGCGGCTTGCTCTTTGCTTAAAGTGCTTATATCGGGCATTGTTTTTCTCCTTTAGCCAATATAAAAGAAAAATTTTTATCTTGCCATAAATTTTAATCGTTTTCGCAATCTATTTTTATTCTTCATAAAAAAAGTCGTACATCTTGGCAAAGGCTAAATTAAAATATACAAAAAATCCGGCACACACAAAGGTCGAAAGCCACCCGTTTAAGCATAACACTTTATCAACCTCATAAAAAATTACGCACGGAATATTTAAAAATACCATGATAAATAAAAACCGCCAGTAATTGCCCTGCGTCTTACGAAACGCCTTCTTAAACGACCCGTTTAACCCTTGTAAAGACGACATCCAGGCAAAAAAAGGTCGGGCTATTATAATCGGCGATGCTATAAGCAAAATCCCCGAAAAGATAAACTGATTAACTACATCGCCCTCAATGTTTTGCAATGTCAGCATATATTTTTCAAAGAAAAGTAAATACTTTTCATTAAAACCCATAAATAACGGCAGGAACGGTAATATAATCAGCAAAAATGTTGCCATCACGAATAAGAAAAATATCTTTGTTGACGGTACAATACTGCCGAAAATATCCATTGTTAAAATATAGGGCTTTTTGTTAAAATAAAATCGAAAAAAAACACACCAATAAATATAATAACCCAAAAGCCAAACTATACTTATCGGGTTCGAAAATCCGCCTTCAATAAAGTTAAATAACCCCAAGGCTAAAAAATTGATAAGCCAAAACAGGCTCATACTTTTTACGTTGGCGTAAAAGTATGTAAGAGCCTGTCTTAATATTTGCCTTATCGGTATGCTTTTGACTTCATCTGCCATAGTTAATGCCTTTAAACCTTGCTTTTAAGCATTAGCTTGCGGCTCGATATCTTCTTCAAAATCATCATCGGCATTAGGATCATAATCTATGCCTAGTTTAGCCAGCATATCATCATTAATGTCTTCACGTTGAGCAACTACCCAGTCGGGCACAAACGGCGACGGTTTTAATGAAGCTAATTTACGCATATTTTTATCCATATACCATCTGGGTGAATCGGCCATAATCGGTCTGTCGATGTAACTTTGCATTAAAACTACCTGCTTTAACATCGGCAAACTCAATAGCTGTGTTGTACTAATTACCGAAACACCTTGCAACTGGTAACTTACGTTCTTGGCAAACGGATTGGAGGCTTTACCCAAACCGCCTTCGTTTTTAGAATATGACGTAGTTTGTACCGTACGGTTACCTATCATCTTTGAAAAACGCTGTGCAGTTACTTCGTTGTTTTGTGATAAAATAATCTTGCAAGCCGTGGTTGATATTACCGTTTCAAGGTCATCTTTACCGTATTTACCGGAAATTTGGCCTAAGTCTTGTCCTATCAACAGATACGAAACTTTTTGACCACGACCTACCGCCGGTCCATCAATTACCGCTTTTAATTTAGGCATTTGCGGAAACTCGTCGAGCACAAACAGACACGGGAAAGGTCCCATTTTACCATCTGTCTTGTTCTCATACTTCGGCGGATTGGAAATTAGGTACGAACTCATTAACTCAATAAATACGCTGGATATCATACCTAAAGCTCTGGCATCAGTCTGGTTAATGGATAAGTATACCGATATCGGTTTCCACTCACCGGTTACCGGATCTTTTACACCACGTAAGTCTTTAAAGTGTAAATCAGAAAAACTGGTACGAGCCACAACCGCAGAGTTCTTGAAAATGTTAATGCCTGCAAATGCTGTGGAAATTACAGAACCACGCTCTTTATCAGGCATGGCTGAAAGTGAGCTCAACTCGGTGTAACAACGCTGAGAATAACCAAACCTTCTGGCTTCTTCAACAGCTTCATCCAACAAATCATGCATAGGATCAGCCATTGCCGCCATTTGATCTCCCTCGGCTAAACGGCGTTTAATCTCTTGAGCCTGTTTAATTTGTGCCTCAGTTAACCATTCCAAAATCATGGCGATGCTCGACTCCCTGCCTATCCATTTTTCAGGCAGTAAATTCCAGGTTCCAATCGGCACATAATTATCAATGGTTATATTGCCGGTTTTTAAATCGGCAATCGCTTTTCCGGCCATCGGGTCGCGCATATCGCGATAATACCCCTCCAAAACACGCTTGTCTTCTTCATCAAGTTTGCCTTCATACACCCTGCCGATAAAATAGTCATTGGCACGGGCTCTTTCGCATTTGGAACAAATAAAGTGTATAAAACCGTTTAATGCGGCACGACCGGTTTGCGACCAGTGCGGATCGGCTCCGCCTTTAGGGTCTTCTACCAAAATGTTACAAATAGAGTCTACGTACATATCTCTATCAGGTCCCATCTCCGGCAAAGCATTAGGCGATAACGGATTCCAGCTCGGATAATATATACCTTCCGCCGGATTATCTTCAGCACCCCAGTTAATGACAAACACAGGTCCTACCTTGGCCCTGGCTCCAGAAGTTTTAAAGCACAACTCCGGCTTAGGGTCGTTAATAATTAAGCTTAATCCTTTTGAATTAAATATTGTCGGAATAACGACACCTGCCGTTTTACCAGTTCCCGGAGGTGCACAGCACAATGTTGATAATGTTTCTTTTAATAACAGCATACGACCCTTAAATTTACCGACAACTTGGCAAAAACCGTCAAAACCCAACAATTCCATTTTGTTGATGTCTCTTAAGGTCGCTATGCGCGCCGAACCATGTACGTTTGATTGAAAACGATACGGACAGCTTATGGCTCCCGTTATTAAACCTACCGGCAATGCTATAAAAGGCAATATCGGCAGCCAGTGGCTTATGGCAAAACCATCACTTGCCGACAATTTATGCATCCAGCTGTAATATTGCTGAAACAAAAACGACGGGCGCTCTTGTATGGCCGATAAAAACATTTTAACACTGGCTATGGTTTGCTTTGAAATACCTTGCTCTATTAAAAATGCCAAAGGAAGAGAAAATATTGTCAGTATTAACGTAATTACCAACGTTATTATCATGGTAAATGTCATCCAGCGGACGGCATTATCATATTCTTCCCATTCAACTCCTCTTTGTCTTAACGCCATTTTTCTACCTTTTACAGATTACGAACCAATTTCTTAATGCTTTCAAATTGTCCCTTATCAGGTGTTCCTTCGGCCTCTTCCAAGGTCTTGGAAAACAATTTTATCTCTTTGGGCATACCCCTGTTAATGCGCGTTACATCAACATTTAATTCATCCCAAATTTCAAACATATCTTCGGCATTTATGATATTACCCATCTGGATTATGACATAAGCCTTAACCTCAAAATCCATATCTGAACCTTCAAGCTTGTTTATCAAAGCCTGACGAGCTACATCAACTTTTCTGACCGGCGATATACGGTGGCTGTTTTCGGAAAACCATAGCGGCTCTTCGTCGTTAAACCGTTCTTCATCGGCTAACCAGTCGCCGGGTTCTTTATCAACCAAGCATAAACATATTTTACTATCCGATACTCCCATAAAGTCTATTAACGTATTCTTGATTGTAACACTATTTAATACTTTATAGCCTTTTTGATTCAAAACGTCGTTTACTGGATTTCCTCTGGCAGTCTGGATATCGGTTTCTCTCTGAGATTTATTGTCCTGTTTGCTCTTTGGAGATTTAGATTCATCTTTGCGATATTCTTTTTTAGATTCTCGGTTCTCTTTTTTATCTTCACGACGACGAGGCTTATAATCACCATCATCATCTTCATCATACTTTTTACGACGAGGTTTATAATCTTCATCGTCGTCATCATCATATTTTTTACGACGAGGTTGGTAATCTTCTTCGTCGTCATCGCGACGGCGTGATTTGCTATCTTTTTTATAATCGTCATCATCGTCGTCATCATCAAACGAATATCGATTGTTGCGCTTGTCTTCCTTCTTTTCAGAATTCTTTTTATTTTTATCATTATCCATTGAAAAAATGTCTGATTTTCCGAAAGAATCAAAATCTAATTCAAAGTCATCATCGTCGTCATCTAAATTAAATAGAGAATGGCTAAACGTTTCTCTGGCATCGGTTGCCTTTTTCTTTAAGCTGTCACGAGATTGAGAACTTGACGAAACAGTAGGTGTATCAAGCGGTTTGGGCGCCTGCGGCGTCGGTACAGAAAACGGAGTATTTGCCGGTTTTGCTGCCGGAGTTGATTCGTTATTATAGTCATATATCGGAGTCCTCGGTCCTGTGGGACGAATCTCTTTATATGACTTTTTCTTGACTATTACCGGAGTTTTCGTAACTATCTTAAGAGGATTGAAAAACGATCTTACAAAATTTACCGGCATCATTACCAGCTTAATAAACCATACCTCCCATGGAATCAGGCTCAACCCTATCCACCCAGTGAGCCAGAGCGGTATAAATGTGAAAATTATTAAAATAAATGCCCATTCTTTGGCCGTATCTATTACCCAACCTGCCGACCATAAATTCCAGGCATGTATCCAGTGCGGAGGCCAAAATATATCAAAATGCCAGTTCTCAAGCATAACAACCCTTATGCCTTCTATGAAGATTATACTCCATAGGCATCCGACAAAAATTATGCGTGCCAAGACCAATAAGGGTTTCAAGTTATCCTCCTATCTTAAGAGGCTATCATATTCAATATTAGTTAACAAGTGTTTAGTGCTCCCTATAGTTTGTTATTTTTTCCGAAATACTTTTTCTTAAACTATCAGCCTCTTTATCTTGATGGCTGTTCTCTTCTTTAATTCTGGCTTGAATTACATCTTCTACCGTTATTTTTTCCCCCACTTTGAGATTTTTTATAGTAACGTGCTTATCTTCAGCCTCATATTTACTGATGCCGTAATCGGTAATGTAATTAATCGGCTTTAACGCAAGTTTTACATAGTTAACCTTACACAACTTTTTCCAGCCAATTACCCATACTATCAGCAAAATAAGCATAGTCAACAACAGCATATAATCCGAACTGCCGGCTATGACCCCGTTGTTGTTCCAAAAGCCTTTAACCACTATCCACTGCTTTTTATATAAAATATCAAAATGCCAGATATAGATTAATAACCACCGCGAAAACAGTGCAAATAAATATGTCCATACTGCACCAATGATAAGATTTCTTAATAATTTAATTATGCTCTTAAACATTATTCTTCACCCGGTACCCTGTTAACCAATTACTCTGGTATTCTTGCCAAATAAGCGTATGTTACCCGGTGTGTCTCTCATAACTAAGTGACTCTTAAATTTGGAAACTTTTTCTTTACGCGATTTAGCGTCTTGGCGTCTCTCTTCCAAACTGGTCTGCTGATAGCCGTTAAGAGTTTTTACTCTTTCAAAAACCCTCCCTAAGCCCTGCGGCGAATTGATTTGTACAGCTTCTTCATACAAACCGACCTTGGCTTTTATTCTTTCTTTAGAATGTTCGTCGGCAAATAACTTAGAATCATATATGTATGCGCCATTTATCTTCCTCTGAACCAGTCTTTCGGCCTTATTTAAAGTTTTGGTTACCTTGCGTCCTTTACTAACGAGAAAATCACTAAAGTCATTGAACCGTTTTTCACTGATTCCGGCTTGCTGCTCTTGCGAAGCTTCTTTAACTCCGTCGGCTACTTCTTTCAGGAACTTATTAACCTCTTTGTTAACATTCTGTTGGGTAAACGTCATTAAATCAACTGTCGGATTTTCAAGACGGTTATATGCTTCTTCAGATAACAAGCGCGTATCTTCACTGATAACCGCTATTGCCTTAAACAAATCAGTCTGAATCTTTTGCGACTTTTCTAATAATTCGGCTTTTAAGGCATCTTTACTTAGATATTCGCCATCTTCATTACGCCAAACCCGATTGTTGCCCATAAAATCATCCATCATACCTATAGATGCCATCATGGTTGCTAACTTTCCGGTTGCTTCAACCATTTTAGTCCGATTATTTAGTTCTTGTGAAGCTGAATTAATAAATTCCGCAGCCTTTTGCGGATTGGCCTCAAGCTGCTTGATGAACGGATCGTTTTTATCAAAATGCTGCCAATTAGCATTAGGATTCCCTAAGTTGTTCCTAAGCTCGTCAAAAATAGCATTATAAGAATTTTGTTTAGCCTGACAGTTGGCTCCTAACGAATTGATTACTTCATTGGATAAATCCGTAAATTCATTGGCTTTACTATAAGCTCCTCCCAGTTTTTCTTGTCTGGCCTCATCTTTTTTACCCCTTCTTACGGAAGCTCTTTGAGCACATAATTCCGCTGCAGAATCTATGGTATTTAAAACTGTATCTTCAATCCAGTTAAGAGCACCGGATAAGCCTCCTAAGAACCAGTTCTCATACATATACTTAATGACATCTTCATCTTTGAACTTGTCATCGCTTTTATGCTTGGTTTTCTTGAAATCGCCGGGGATAGATTTCATCTCGGCAACTTTTTTCATATCTTCGTGCTTACGCAGCTGATCGGCCTGCTCCACTGTCAGCGTTCCCTGATAGGCTTTGTCTTTAAGTTCTTCAATAGTCAGAGTCTTTTTAGGAGCAGCTTGCGGATTGTTTTCAGTTTGCACTTGCAAACTCTTACGGTCTTCAACCACATTTTTTATTATATCGGAAACCTTTTGTCCTTGGATATTTCTGCGCTCAGGATTAGCTTGATATGCTCCGTCTTTAGAGTAACTCGCCGTTAAAAAGCCATAACCGGCCTCAGCTTGTTCTTTAACTTTTAGCCTGTCGGAATCGGAAAGCTTTTCATCATTAGCCAAACTTTGTAAAAAACTTACATTTTTGACCATTTGAGTGCCTATTGTTTCTCCATTGGCAGCTTTACCTTCATCTAAAGCATATCCTGCCGGATTTTTTAAACTCGGTATATCTATGGTGTCTTTAATGTTTTGCAGATGGTCTAAAACCCTTTGTGTTCGAGCTTTTGATGTCGAAAAATCTTCAAGCAACTTGTCCAGCGGCCTGCCTTCGTTATATTCTTTCATCAAATCCGGTTGCGATATTTTTGCATTAAAATCTTTCCATCCCAAAATTTGCGGATATTGCTCTATGGTCTCACGCACCGTAAACTTCTCGTTTTCGGTCATATCTTCCTTGCTTAAAAGGTCAAATAACTTTTCAGAAACTGCTTTTAACTCTTCGGTGCTGGGTAATGCTTCTTCTGCCATTATTCTTCTCCGTAACCTAATTTGACTTATATTAGCATCTTTTTTTCTTTTTGTCTAGAAGGTTTTTGTGATATTTTTATTAAGCTTTTAAATACTTCAAAAATCTTCCCAGTTTATAATTTTCCCTTATTCCATCCTTAGGACTGGGCTTAATTAAACCAAAAAAACGCGGCTTTATTTTGTCGTTTTCTATCGGAGCATATACCGCCGGATTTTTTGTCAACACCTCATAGGCTCCGTCCGCATCTTTTAGGGCCGTCTTAAAATAGTTGTTGATTAGTCGTTCCGCATCTACCGGAAACTGCTTTTTCTGTACTGCTTCTATAAACCTTTGTTTGCGCTCTTGACGGCGTTGATATTCTTCATATAACTCCCTCTCAATCCGCTTACGTTGGGCTTTTAGACGCTTTTCTTCATAAGATATCTCACAATTCTCTATATCAATTAATATTTCAACATACGAAATAATTGCCAGTTGCAGATTTTGATCGGATAAACCTTCGGCAAAATTTAAAAACTCTTCGTCGCTTGCATTGGGATTTATTGTCGATAGCTTATCAGGAAAAGCCTGTAACATAATATCCCAACACACTAAAGCGTCAGAAACAATCTTACGTCCTACACTCGGCTTATAGTTTGGCGAAAGCATTTTTTTCTTAAATAAAAAATCTGGTAAAATTATCCCCCGCAAATTGGCTATTGCCGAGACAGCGTTTAAAAAATTTTCATAAGCTTGCGCTAACTCCCCTTCATCAGGACCCAAATCTATACTGTCTGCAGGTGGAGCGTAGTCGCTTGCTTCTATCTTGACTTCTTGCTCATCAGGCAATATGTGCAAACTTTCTAAATCTTTGTGTTTCTCTTTGGGCTCTTCACTTTCGGCATCGGCATTAATAAAGCTTTGCAACAATTTTTCAAAATCATCGTCTTCTTTATCACTATCTGATGCTTCAGAAACATCCATGGGTACGGCTTCAGTGTTACCACTCATAATTGTCTGATTAATATCAAGCTCTTTGGCTTGATTATTCTTTTTCTTTTTTGATGCCATCCCTCTTCTCCTTACTTAAACTTATTGTACCAACCAACCGATGCTCCGGGGTGTTAATTACATAAACGTTTTCAGTACCTAAAACGTAAAGATAATCGTTTGCTGCGGATATTTCTCGTATTTGCGTATCTGTGATAGCAATATCAAAGCTTTTAGAACTTTTAACTTGCGATATAACCTTAGAGGCCGCAAAGCACAATAAAAACACCAAAATAAAGGTCAATACACACACCACAGTTTTAATAATTTTGAGCTTATCCATAAACAATCCTTGCTTTTATATAAGTTTTCGATATTCTATACCCTATCGGTAAATGGCTAAAATATCTTTAATATTATAACATGATTGAACAAGATTTAAATATTTTTTACACGCCGCCCGTAAGCCCTGAACAAAAAGGTCAAAGACTTGATAAGTTTTTGTCATCCCTTACCATTGCCGAAACGCCGTTTTCCAGAAACAGAATTCAGAACTTAATTAAAAACGGCTTTGTTACCTGTGAAGATAATGAAATTTATGACTGTGCCTTTAAAACAAACATCGGCGATGTTTACCAGATTGAAATACCCGAACCGCAAGACGCCGACCCGGAACCTGAAAATATTGACCTCGATATTGTTTATGAAGATAACGACTTAATTGTGGTTAATAAACCTGCCGGTATGACCGTTCATCCGGCACCGGGTGCTTATCACGGAACTTTGGTTAACGCCCTTTTGTACCACTGCCGCGATAATCTGTCTGGTATCGGCGGGGTTAAAAGACCAGGAATCGTCCATCGTATCGATAAAGAAACCAGCGGTTTACTGGTTGTGGCAAAAAATGATAATGCTCATCGCCTCTTAAGCGAACAGTTCTTTGTCCATTCCATTCAAAGAACCTACTTTGCCGTCGCTTACAGCGTACCTAATCCTTTATCGGGAACAATTATCGCTAATATCGGACGCTCTAAGTTTGACCGCAAAAAAATGGCTATTCTGCAAACCGGCGGCAAACACGCCGTTACTCATTATAAAACTTTGGAAGCTTTTAAAAATGCCGCTTCTTTGGTTCAATGCAATCTTGAAACCGGTAGAACCCACCAAATACGTGTACATTTATCAAGCATAGGCTGCTCGTTAATCGGCGATAAAATCTACCAAAAAAGCCACAAATCTTCTCTTGGTATACCGGCTTCCATGCAGCACTATCTTTCCGATTTTCCGCGGCAAGCTCTTCATGCGGCAACTTTGGGGTTTGTGCATCCCAAAACCGGGCAAAACATGCTCTTTAATTCGCCGCTTCCGGATGATATGCAAGAACTTATTTTAAAATTACGTAATATGTAATATCATAATTCTCTAAATTACAACTTTTTGATATATTGAAGGCTTATGCCCTTTTTTTTATGATTTAGCAGTCATTAAATAAAAAGGAGATAAGCTTATGGATGAAGATGCCTCTAATCTTATCGGACTTGATTTTTCACCTGAATATAACCTTGCCAGATATTTACAAAATATCCGTAAATTTCCTATCTTGGAGCAAGATGAAGAGCTTAATTTGGCCGTACAATACCAAAAAACTCATGATAAAAAAATTTCTTACAAACTCATTACTTCTCATTTACGACTGGTAGTAAAGGTTGTTGCCAAATATAAGGGATACGGTCTGCCCATAAGCGAGATGATTGCCGAAGGAAATATCGGCCTTTTATATGCCGTTGAACGCTTTGAACCAAGTAAAGGGTTCCGCTTTTCAACTTACGCTTTGTGGTGGATTAAAGCTTCGGTTCAAAAATATATATTAAACTCTTGGTCTTTGGTTAAACTCGGTACCACCTCTGCTCAGAAAAAACTTTTCTTTAATTTGCGTAAAATAAAAAATCAGCTCAATTTGGTCGATGACCGTGATATGTCAGAAAAAGTGCTCAATAAAATTGCCAATTCGTTAGATGTCAGCGTACAAGACGTTACCGATATGAATACCCGCTTAAAATCACATGACGGCTCTTTAAATACAGTGTTACAAAACTCCTCCGACAGTTCTACAGAATGGATGGACTTTATTTCTGATACCAAACCCAATCAGGAAGAATGTCTGGCTTATTCCGAAACTATGCAATATAGGCGTAAGTTGTTTAACAAAGCCTTGTCCGTTCTTAATAAAAGAGAAAAAGATATTCTATTTAAAAGAAGAATGTCGGAAAAAGCCACAACCTTAGATGATTTAAGCAAAATTTACAACATATCAAAGGAACGAGTAAGGCAAATAGAGCTTAACTCTATTAAAAAAATCACCAAAACTGTCAGCGAAGCTGCTTAATTTTTAATAAATATACGGATTTTGATAATGGTAAATCAACTTGAAAAAAAACATGGGTGGATTTTATGGCTTGCTTTAATAATAATCGCCTTTATTGCCGGATATTATTCTTTTAAATTTCGGAACCCTAATTCCAATCAGACAGAAGAAAAGTCCTCAGAATCCATATCCCTTGCCGCTACGGAAATTAAACCGCAAGATACTTTATTTACGCAAAAATATATAGGTTATGTCCAGCCCATTCATGAGGCAAATGTTCAGCCTTTTATCAGCGGATTTATTGAAAAAGTTTTGGTCAAAGGCGGACAATACGTTAAAAAAGGCGATATATTGCTTGTTTTGCAACAAGATCAATATAAGGCTCAGCTTGATGCCGCTTATGCCGATATTGTAAAAGCTCAGGCTAATCTTGATAATGCGCAAATGTATTATAATCGCTTAAAAAAAGCCGGAAATAAGGCCGTCTCTCCTACCGATTTAGATAATGCCAAAGCTCAATTTTTATCTGCACAAGCTGATGCTCAACAGGCGAGTGCCAATTATGCGGCGGCTAAAGTTAATTTTGATTATACCATTTTGCGCTCGCCCATAGACGGTATTGTCGGTAAAGTTTTTTTAACTCCCGGAAATTATGTATCTCCGGCCTCCGAGCCCCTTTTTTCAATTATTCAGTATTCTCCTCTAAGAGTGGTGTTTTCTATTACCGATAAAGAATATTTTAATCTGCTTGCCAAGCCTCAACCTTTTAAGCAAGATACTATTTCTTTGCAGCTTCCTAACGGTAATATTTTTCCTAATCCGGGAACTTTTAAATATGCCGATAATGCCGTTAATAAATCAACTAATTCCGTAGCTGTTTATGCCGATTTTGAAAATATCGGCAAAACTTTGGTACCTAATGCTTATGTCTCGGTTTTGGTAAAACAAACTTTTAAAAACACTGTTCTAATTAGTAAAGATTTGCTCTCTATGGAAAGCGACGGCAATTATGTTTTTATTATTCGTAACGGAAGGCTAATCAAAGAAAAAGTAAATATCGTTGCCTCCGAAAATACCGACTTTATAGTTGAAAACTCTTTTAACAAAGGCGATTATCTACTCACTCAAAAACCGCAGCCCGATTTCTTTAATAAACTTATTACTCCTCTTTTGCTTTCATCTGCGGAGAAACGTTGATGATTTCAGATTATTTTATTGAAAGACCGCGCTTTGCCATTGTTATTTCCTTGGTTATGATATTGCTGGGAGCTCTGGCTATTGTAGTATTACCAATCTCACAATACCCTGAAATTACACCGCCGCAGATTGTTGTTAAAACGTCATACCCCGGTGCCGATGCCGAAACTCTGGTTAATACCGTTGCCGTTCCGATTGAAAACCAGATAAACGGCGTGGAAAATATGCTTTATATGTCCTCATCTTCAGATGATTCCGGCAATTATAATTTAACCGTTACTTTTAATGTCGGGGCTAATCCCGATATCTCACAAGTTAAAGTGCAAAATCGTCTGCAGCAGGCTAATGCAGAACTTCCTTCCGTTGTAACGCAAGAAGGTGTTGATGTATCTACCCAAAATCCTAACATATTGGCTTTGCTTGTTTTGCGCTCGCCTAACAACACTTATGACAGCTTGTACTTAAGCAACTATGCTTACTCTAACCTTCAAAATCCTCTTGCCAGAATTAAAGGTATCGGCGATGTACAAATCTTTGGACCACAGTACAGCATGCGTATTTGGTTAGATGTTAATAAAATTACTGCTTTGGGGCTTAACAGCAACGACATAATGCAAGCCGTGCAACAACAAAACGTGCAGGCTTCCGTAGGACGAATCGGCTCGGCTCCCAGCCCTAAAAGCAACAATATGGTACTCTCTTTAACCGCTAAAGGCTTACTTAACAGCGTTAAAGATTTTGAAAATATTGTTGTAGCTACCGACAGTAACGGCGCAGTTGTTTACTTAAAAGATGTCGCTAGAATTAAACTTGGGGCAGATTCTTACGGCATTAAATCTTCTTTCGAAAACGCTCCGGCGGTGATTATTGCTCTTAACCAAACCCCAAATTCAAACTCTTTGAATATTATGGAAAATGTACGAAAGGAAATTGCCGAAATTTCAAAAACTTTTCCTGACGATATGGTCTTTGATGTCGCTTATGATTCAACCGATTATGTGCGAGCTTCCATAAACAGTATTATTGAAACACTGTTCATTACCTTCTTTTTAGTGGTTTTGGTAACGTTTGTCTTTTTACAAAAAGTTTCAACTACTCTCATACCGCTCTTTACCATTCCCGTTTCATTAATCGCCACTTTTATTGTTATTTACTTACTTGGTTTTGATATTAATATTTTAACCCTGTTTGCCATGATTTTAGCCATTGGTCTGGTAGTTGACGATGCTATTATCGTTGTCGAGCGCGTACAATACTTAATGGCCTATCAAAAACTTGATGCAAAATCTGCCTCTTTGCTGGCAATGAAGCAAATAAGCGGCGCCATTGTCGCAACAACCTTTGTTTTGCTTTCTATTTTTATTCCCGTCGGTTTAATGGCAGGTATTACCGGCAAAATTTATCAACAGTTTGCCGTTGCCATTGCCACGTCGGTTACCTTTTCATCTTTTAACGCCTTAACTTTAAGCCCTTCTTTGTGTTCCTTATTATTAAAACACGATGATAATTCCAAGCCCGGCATTTTCTTTAAAAAATTTGATGAATTGTTAGACTTTTTCAAAAAGCACTATCTTGCCGCCGTAAGCTTTTTTGTTACGCATCTTAAAACCACCGCTTTACTGATTTTGACTGCTATTGCCCTTATTGCCGCCGGATTTTGGTTTACGCCGACGTCTTTCTTACCTGAAGAAGACCAGGGTATTATTTTTGCCAACGTTCAGCTTGACGATACCGCCAGTCTTAACCAAACCGAGCAAGCACTCAGAGCTTTAACCGATAAGGCTCTGGCAACAAAAGGTGTTAAATATTGCATTACCGTTGCCGGATACAGTTTACTCGGCGGACAAGGCGAAAATGTGGCCTTGGGAGTTATCGGACTTGAAAATTGGGATAAAAGAACTACCAAAGATTTATCTATTGAGGCTTTAACACAAAAACTTTCCGCCGATTTTAAAAATAATGATTTCGGTGAATTTAACTTTTTTGCTCCGCCTGCCATCCCCGGAGTGGGGCAAAGCTCCGGTCTGTCATTGGAATTGCTCGCAACCGATGCCGATTTATCTTCACAGCAACTTTATGAAAACTTAGGTCTTTTGTTGCAAAAAATGAATTCTTCGCCGGATTTGTCTTATGCTTTCAGCACCTTTAGCGCCGAAACTCCGCATATTTATCTTGATATTGACCGCACCAAACTCGAATCTTATAAAATTCCCGTATCTAATTTGTTTACCACTTTACAAAACAATTTAGGCTCGAGATACATAAATAATATTACCCTAAGCGGTCAGGTTAACAAAGTTATTATGCAGGCCGATTTTCAATATCGCCAAGATTTGGACGATATATTGAACTTGTATGTTCCGTCCCTAGACGGCAAAGCTATTAAAATCGGCAGTTTTGCCGACATTAAAACCGAAATTAACCCCAAAATAATCTATCGTTATAATCAGTACAGCGCCGCCGCCATTACCGCCGCCTCAAAACCTGAGGTAAGCAGCGGAACCGCCATTAGTAATATTGAACAGATGGCCGAAAAATATCTGCCCAAAGAATATCAACTTGCTTGGACGGGATTAAGCCTTCAAGAAGTTGAGGCTCAGGGCTTGGCCTCCATTTTAATTACTTTGGCTCTTATTTTCTGCTATTTGTTTTTGGTGGCCTTGTATGAAAGCTGGATGCTGGCGTTTGCCGTTATGTTCTCTACCGTATTTGCTATTTTGGGCGCCTTAATCGGTTTGCACCTTATGGGACAATCTTTGAGTATTTATGCCCAGCTCGGTTTAATAATGCTTATCGGTCTGGCCTCTAAAAACGCCATTTTAATTGTTGAATTTACCAAAGACTATCGCGAGCAGGGCTTTAGTATTTTACAGGCCTCGCTTAAGGGCGCCGAAGAAAGATTTCGGGCCGTGTTAATGACCGCTCTTACTTTTATTTTGGGTGTTTTCCCTATGATTGTGGCAACCGGTGCCGGAGCCAGCTCGCAAATTGCCATCGGCAGTTCGGTATTTTTCGGTATGTTGGCCGCAACTTTTATCGGTATTATTTTTATTCCGCCTCTGTTTGCCTTGTTTGAAACCATAAAAGAATATTTTGCCCCGAAAACGGCTGCGGTTAAAACTTTGAAAAAATCTCCTAAAAAACTCAAAGGAGAAAGCCATGCCTAATTATATTTTAATACTATTTTGCTTAGCCGTTACCTCTTGCACGGTCGGTCCTGACTATCAAGAGCCGAGCATATTTGACGATACGCAAATAAAAGATTCGTTAAAACTTACCGATACAAACACTCTGCGCGTATCTAAAGACTGGTACTTATTATTTAACGATGAAACCTTAAACTCCTTAATTGCCCAAGCTTTAGATAATAACCCGTCGGTATTACAAGGAATTGCCCGTTTAAAACAAGCCCGAACCATTGTCGGTATCAACCGTGTACAATATCTGCCCATGCTCAACGCCTCTTCAGGATACGACTATGCCAAGGCCAGTAAAAACATAGGTCTTGCCGCTGACAGCAATTTCTTTCAACTCGGATTTGATGCTTCTTGGGAAATTGATATTTGGGGAGCCGGAAGGCGCTTAAATGAACAGTCTATGGCACAGTTGCAAGAGGCTTTATATAACTTACAAAACATTAAAGTCATGATTGCCGCCGAAACGGCAAATACTTATTTTTCACTTAAAACCTCGGTCGAACAACTGCAAATTGCTAAAAACAATCTTAAACTGCAGCAGGAAATTTACAAAACCGTTAAAGAAAAATACGCTTCGGGGCTCGCCGATGAAACCGCTCTTAATCAGGCTCAATACCTTATTGCCTCAACACAAGCCGTTATTCCGGCCACCGAATACCAGCTCGAAACTTATAAAAATGCCTTAGCCGTTTTGGTCGGAAGGCTTCCCGATATGCTTCCCGATAATATTACCTCAACCCAAAACAATATTATTAAAAAGGCCTATAAATACGATATAAACTCGTTATACAATCTGCCTGCTTCCGTAATTCGCAATCGACCGGACGTTAAGGCCGCAGAAAGGGCCTTGGCCGCCCAAAATGCCGCTATCGGGCAGGCTGTTGCCGAGCTCTACCCCAATGTTACGTTAAGCGCTATGTTCGGTCTACAATCTACCGCCGGTTCAAAGTTATTCAACTCATCAAGTCAGGCATATTCTTACAGCCCGTCGTTGGTTTTGCCGTTATTTAACTGGGGAAAGCTACAAAGTAACGTTAAACTGCAGCAATATATTAAAGAAGAGACTTTGGAAAACTACCGTCAAACTCTACTTTCGGCCGTGGAAGATTTAAATAACGCCATAACCGCCGCTCAAAAAGAAGCCACTAAAAATAAATACCTCAAAAAGGCCACCGCCAATATGCGCACCGCTCTTAACAACATACGCCGAAAATATGAAAACGGGCTGGTAGACTTTAGCCAGCTCTTACAAACCGAGCAAGACTTACTTGCTGCCGAAAACACCCTTGCCGTCAGCAACGGAGCTTTATACCAAAATATTATTGCCTTTTATAAGGCTGCCGGAGGCGGATACTCTGATAAAAATTAACGATAATATTTTTCAAACGGGGTATCTTGGTTTGGGTCTTGCGGCTTATATATAAAGATGTTGGTGGTTGACGGAATATCCGACGTTCTGCGGGTATAACCTTTGGCTTCCATACACTTACGATATTTTCTGGGGCTTGAATCTCTATCATCGCGAATCGAGTTAACCACTAAAGGCTGAGCCCCCGGATACGGAACGTAACTTGCCCAAATGCCTTTTTCCGAATGCCAATCGGCTCTGATATCAATACGAGCCTCTTCGGAATAAAACCAGCTCTTTATATTTGGCAAAAACTTAAAGTCTTCAGCTTCGCGCATACATTCGGAATGATCTCGTGCAAACTTGGCAACTCCGGTTCTGGGACGCTGCCAATGATAAATAACCTGCCCTTTACCTTCAGCCAGCCAAGTGCATGAAGGAAGCAAAAAACTTAAAACCAACAGTATAGAATATATCTTTTTCATATCAAAAATCCAAATTTGTATAATGTTTAGCCGGAAAAATACCTTTTATGGTATCTTTTAATATCTCCTTGAAACTTGGGCGGGATTTTATTTTAGAATACCATAATTTGGCATTTTTATAATCTTCCCAACTTATATCTCCCAAATAATCAATTACCGATAAATGAGCCGCTGCCGTTAAATCGGCCAGCGAAAATTCTTGACCGCACAGATAATTATTGCGCTCGGCTAGCCAGTCTATGTACTCTAAGTGAAATTTTAAATTATTTAAACCTGCCTTTAATGTGCGCGAATCCGGCGAAAGACCGTCTCTAAACCGCTTATAAACTTTTTCAACTACAATATATTTATAAACCTCGTCGTAAAACTTATTGTCAAACCAATCGGTTAAGCGCCTTATTTCGGCACGCTGTTTGGCATCGCCCAGTAATAAACGCGGTTCAGGATATGCTTCTTCCAAATATTCGGTTATGGCATAATTGCCTGATATGATATTGCCATCGAAAATAAATATCGGCAGCTCTCCCGACGGATTTAGCTTTTTGATGTTGGGCGAAATATTCCACGGTTCTTCTTCTTTTAAAACAAACAACATCTTTTTTTCAGACATCATCAGTCTGATTTTGCGCGATTGCGGTGAAATATTATGATGAATTAACAATACCATTTTTTATTCCTCTACAGCTTGTTCTTTATTTTGTTCTCTTTGGTCGGCTGGTGTTAATTCGCCTTGTTTTTGCTCCCTTACAAAAGAGGGAGGAACTACTCCTTGTGCATCTACCTCGGCTTGTTTAACCTTGGCTATGAGAGCATTGTTGATACTTGCGGTAAATTTATCGTCTACCGCTAACTTCTTTAAAATGCTACTAATCCTTTTATAATATTTTGAGGCTTTTGATACCCCTATGAAAAGCGGCATATTCCACAGGGCGCTGCGCGAAAACGTAACATAATTTTTTAAACCGAGCTCGCATACCTTGACATAGTTATAATAATAGCTGCCGATGATATAATCAACTTCTCCGGTCAATAATTTTTTGTAAGCATCCATTACCGAATCTGATGCCGTGATATTGTTGTTTTTGAAATTTTTAAGCATATAATCACTAAAGTATTCAGTCTTGATGTATGTGCCTTTGTATTTTAGTAAATCTTCACTGCTTGAAATTAAGTCTTGATTTTGCGGAACAACTATTAAATGAACCGGATTATTTAATACCGCAGGATATATATATTCTAAACCTCTGTACATTTTTGTATCATAATACATACCAAGCAAAATATCGGTCTGGCCTTGTCTTAAATTTATAAGTGTTTTTTCATAATCTGTTTCGGTGCTATACTCTACTTTAAAATTGCCAACCTCGGCAAACTGTTCCATAGCATCATTAAATACCGTGTTAAGAACAGGAAAACTTCTTTCTTTAACAACTTCCGAAATCGGAAAATAATCAGGAAACGAACCAGCTAAAACAAATGATTTCTTTGTGTCTTGCTTGGTGGTTACCATCGACTGCGCATAGCACATTGACGTAAGTATTTGTGCTAACAAAAATATCCATAAGCCAAGCTTTTTCATATATAATCCCCGATTTGTTGTCCATTAACCCTATTATTTATTCAGTTATAAATAAATTGTGTTAAAAAGTTTTTAACTAATTGAATGTTTTGCTTTTATTTGCAATCATTGTTTAATTATATTTTCAATGAGATGCTAATGATTAATAAAAACCACATAACTGCCGTATGCGCCGGAACAAAAGGCATCGGTAAAACTTGGCTTACCGTGGCTATTTGTCATGCTTTGGCGCTTATGAATAAAAAAACTTTGCTCTTTGATGCCGATTGCAGTATCGAAAATGTTGCTTACCAAACCGGCTTTAATAAAACCGTGCCTTACAATACCCTTCTTAGCGGACAATTAACTCTTAATAATGCTCCGCAGTTTTTTATAGACGGTAAATTTGATATTATATGTTCCTCCCCAGGAGAATGCTTGTTTGATACAGCTCCCATCGGTAGAGTTCAGGTTCTGGCCGCAGACTTGAAACATCTGGCTAAATATTATGACCATATCTTTATCGATTGTGCTGATTACGATTCAAAAAACTTGAGCCCCTTATTTAATGTTTGTAACGATATTATTGTAATCGTTAATGCCAATTCCGCATCATCTACCGAGGCTTTTAAAACAATTTCCAAACTTAAAAATTTTACATCCAAAACCGCAATAGATATAATTGTTAACAGAGCAGCTTCTCACGAGGAAGGAAGGCAAGTTTTTAAAACTTTGTTGAAAGCTGCCAAAGAATATATTAACGTTGATTTAAACTTGTTAGGCGTCATCAGGCAAGATTCCAGAATCCGTGAAGCTGTGTTAAACCAAGCTCTTATTCTTAACCGCTATCCGGGATGTGAAGGTGCTGAAGATTGCGTGGCTTTGGTTAGGCATTTTGTGGAGGTTTGTTCATGATTCTTGACCCGCTTAAATATTATCAAACTTTGGGTGTTGACTATAACGTTGATGATAAAATACTTAAAATTTGTTATCGCGAAAAGGCTAAATTTTGGCACCCGGATCATAATAAATCTCCAGATGCTCTGGAAAATTTTCAAAAAATATCTTTGGCTTACGATGTCTTAAAAGATTCTAAGCTCCGTACAATATATAATCTGTTGGCTCTGGCTTATGACGCGCAATCTTTTCCCGATATGAAAAGCCTTAAAATATATAAGTCTGTCAACGGCGATGAAACACCTTTCTTAAGAGTGCTTTTATTAAAAAAAGTTTCTGCCAAGCTTAATAAGGTTAACGTTAGTGAAGAAAAACCCGTCGGAACCTTTAGTGACGCCCTAAAATTTGTTGCCGATATCGCCAAACATAACTGGCTTAAAGGTTGGTGGGGGCTAAAAGCTCCGGCTGTTAATATTGCCGCAATTAAGCAAAATATTAAAAATATCAACCAAAACCGTGAAGATAATTTTAAACTGCTTGTTCATAATGCTGCCGCTTTTTACGATATCGGCAATCTTGAAAAGGCTTACCTATCGGCTTATCAGGCTCAGGAATATGCCCCTCAAGAATATTTACCCCAATTGCAAAAATTTATTGCGCTGCTGCCAAGATGTAATATTGATATTCCGCAATGGGATTATGATAAGCTTAAAAAAATTCAGTTAAAACTGCCCAAAACGGCAGCTGCTGTTTTGTTTGTTGTCGTATTTTTAGGGGTTACGCCTTTTATCGGTAATCTGTTGCCTAAAACCGAAGATAGCAAAATCGCCTACTATCAGGAAGTGCGTTTCAGCTCAGGGCAAGAAACGGTTGATGACCTCGTTGTTTCAAAAATATTTAATGTACCGGTCGATACCTCAAACACCTCAATGCTTTACCATTTGAGAGAAAGTGTTGATGTTATGTACGGTCCTTCGGAAAACTTTGATGTTATGGATAAGGCCAAAAGAGGACAAACCGTCAGAGTTACCGGATATACGCCAGACCAAGAATGGTTTAGAGTTATGCTTGACAACGGCGAAATGGGGTTTATAAAAAAACAATATTTAAAACAGGGAATTGGGCTTGAAATTCCACAAAACAGCAAAATCTTCGAAAAATAATTCTTGCCATATTAAATGAGGTGAACAATGGCTCTTAAATTTGAAATACTTAAAAAAATCGGAAAAACCAGATTAGGCGAACTACATACCAAACACGGTATTGTTCATACTCCGGCTTTTATGCCGGTAGGAACTTGCGGCACCGTTAAGGCCATGATGCCCGAATCAGTTGCGGCAACAGGTGCCGAAATTTTACTTGGAAACACTTATCACTTAATGCTGCGTCCGGGGGCTGATTTGGTCGAAAAGATGGGGGGGCTGCATAAGTTTATGAATTGGGATAAACCCATCTTAACCGATTCCGGCGGTTTTCAGGTTATGAGCCTTACCGGACTTAGAAAATTAACCGAAGAAGGCGTTACGTTTCGCTCCCATGTCGACGGTAAAAAGTTTTTCTTGAGCCCGGAAGAATCTATGAAAATTCAACACAAGCTCGACTCTAATATTACCATGTGTTTGGATGAATGTACTCCGTTTCCGGCTACCTATAATCAAGCTAAAAAATCTATGGAAATGTCTATGCGTTGGGCAAAACGCAGCCGCGATGCCTTTGTCGACCGCGACGGTTACGGTATTTTCGGTATTCAGCAAGGCAGCGTTTTTAAAGATTTACGCGATGAATCGGCCGAAAAATTAAAGGCCATCGGCTTTGACGGATACGCCATAGGCGGTTTGGCAGTAGGCGAAGGGCAGGAAAAAATGTTTGAAGTGCTTGATTATGCTCCTGTTTCCTTACCTGATGATAAACCTCGGTATTTGATGGGTGTAGGGCGACCTGATGATATTGTCGGTGCGGTTTTACGCGGAGTTGATATGTTCGACTGCGTTATGCCGACCCGCTCGGGCAGAACTGCTCAGGCTTTTACTAAATTTGGTCCGATAAATATTAAAAACGCTCGACATCGCGAAGATCCTCGCCCATTAGAGGAAGGTTGCGATTGTCCGTTATGTTCACACTATTCCAGAGCTTATATTCATCATTTGCAAAAATGTAACGAAATACTTGCCGTTATGCTCTTAACCTGGCATAATATTCGCTATTATCAACGTTTGATGCAAGGTTTACGTAATGCTATTGCCAATGATACTTTAGATGATTTTTGTAAGGAATTTTACTTAAATCAAGCCAAAGGCGATATTGAGGAGTTGTAATATGGATGATACTCATAATACACAGGAACAAGTCTTAAGTTCTTTCTTAGAGCAAAACAAAAAAGAAGGTATTCGCGTATTTGTTGCCGGAGGTTCGCGCTCAGGAAACGATTCTATATACAAAGAAGAGGCCTATAATCTCGGTCGACAGATTATTAAAATGGACTTTAAATTAGACTTTGGTTTATCAAACAGTGGTATTATGGGTGCCGTTGCCCGCGGCGTTTTAGACGGTTGGAACAAAAAACAAAACGATAACTCGGATGAAACTCCGATTTTAGGCGTAACTACTAAGGAGTATTTTAGTTTATACCCCTCAGATGACGATTTAATTGCTCAAACCGAAGTTATTTTGGCACAAACTTTGGAAGAAAGAAAACAAAAACTCTTAGGCGCCGATTTTGTAGTATTTGCTCCTGGCGGAGTTGGAACTTTAGACGAGCTTGCTTATGACTGTGTAGCTATGCAAGACGGGCTGTTACAAATGAAGCCTTTTATTATTTACAATATTAACGGCTTCTTTCATCATCTGCTAGAATTTTTAAAATCGCTGAGCTTGGAGGGATTTTCCGACCCGGTGCCGTTTATTGTGGTTGATAACAGCAAAGAGTTAGAAATTGCTTTTAGGCTGTTAAAAATACGTTACAATAAATGTGCCGACGGTAAAGAGGCTTACGCCAACGCTCGACAACTGGTTTATGAACTACCTTACTTTTTTAAAAGAAAAGAAAATCAAAAGGTACTCGTTGAAGACATTTGGGACGAGATTCAACAAATAAGAACTTCCGGCTCTTTAGAAGAGAGGCAAGCTTTAGCCGGAGAAATAGAAACAGCCTACCTTGAAAAAGAAATTGAACGTATGTATGACAGGCTTGCTAAAACCGGCAGAGATACTTCTGTGGTAAGCGATAAACTTACTCGCTTAAAACTTCGCAAACAAAAAGCAAAAAAGAGCCTTTTATAGTTTTGTGCGGTCAGCGCTGACTTTGATTATGCTTAGCCGGTATAAAAAAGCATTCCGAATAACGGGTTACGGTGATAGAATTATAATTAATTTTTGAATTCGACTTTATAAAAAACAGCCCATTTTTTATTGATGGGCTGCTTTTTAGTGATTAGTAGGAATTATACGTTGGTTTCAATCCAATCAAGGAATTGCCGTTGATTCAACATTCCTACTTTCCTATCAATTTCATCACCAAGCTTGAAGATGATAAATGTAGGAATCGATCGAACCCCGTATTTAGTGGTTAAATTCGGAAATTTATCAACATCTATACTCAAGTAATTAAGTCTTAATTCTTCAAGACGAAGTTGGTTGGTGATAAATGTTGTCTGACAAGCGATTTTTGAGGGTCCGCTCCATCCGGCACCGAACATAACCACCGTAAGACGTTCGCCTATAATATCCATATTGAACTCATTTTCAACTGCAAGAGGATTTAAGCATGAGAATCCTTGTGATCCAGAAGAAGACTTGACACACGTATCTCCGCTGACAACATAACCTGCCTTGCAAGAATTTAATTTATACAAATTGTTGCAACTGTCACAATAACCATTTTCAGGACAGGATGATAATGTATAGCCTGAACAATCCTTTTTACAAGTTTTCAAAGTAGCAATCTTATCCGTACTGTAGTTGCACACCGGGCAAACAAATGATTGACCAGAATATCCACCTTCATGGACATATCCGCATACAGGACATGTTATTACAGTTGTATATCCGCTGTTACATTTTACATCTGTTGTTATTTGCGTGGTTTGTCCACAAGCAATACAGTACGATTTCACTGCCGTGGCATTGTCAGGAATTGTGGTAACAGTATCCTCACAGGTATTTTTACAAACGCACTGAGCGCATCCAAAGGCATCGGCCGTACCTAGCGAATATGAGCCATCATCAACTTTACATGTCTCGACATCAGTTGCATAACCGGTCTTACAACCTGTTGGCAGGTAACAACCATTTGTATCTTCGGTACAAGTTGAACCAAAGTATGCCTTTTCACAATCATCAACGGTAGAATAGTCGCATCCTGCAATGCCGCTGGCGCAGTAAACCTCTGTGTGATCAAACGGACATCTGTAAGGCTCAGTGCCATCTTTACATTTTCTTCCCGTTTCGGCACTACCCGTATTATAACCCAGAGTATCGCAGTCTACCGTCAGGTTGCCACAATCACCCGAAACATCGTAACCTGCCCAGAAACCATCGAAGTCGCTTTGATAAATAATCGGGCATTGCTCAATTTCAGGTGTAGGATCTTCTAAGCATTCAGCCCCTTCCCAACAGTAATAGGATGTGCCTGGTAATTGGATATAATTACCTAACCGGCAGTTATCTTTACACTCGTCAGAACATTTAATGTTAGAATAAGCGGTCTGCGTATACCCGCTGGCACATTGGCAGCTCTTGAACCATGTGTTGCCGTCACTGTCAATACAAACATCGGAGTAATCACCCTCTAAACCCGCTCCTTCACATTTTGAAGAGTAAACATTTTTATTGCATTCACACTCTTTATACTTGATATCTCCATCAGGTTCTTGGCAAATACCGCCGCCGTTATCTACACCTTCAGAATTGTTACCGCACTCAATGTATTCTGATGTACATTCTACCTCTTCGGTTTTGCAGCATTTATTACACATCAAAGAACCCTTGCACTCATATTTATCATCTAAGGAAGAAACATCTGTATATCCTGACGGACAGCTGCCTTCCGTATAATAGTTACCGGTGTTGTCACTGCAAATAGGGCTGCCGTAGATAAGACCGCTACAGGTATCTCCTTCATGAACCCATGATGAATCTTGACTGCGGCAGGATTCATCAACGCTGGCTTCAAACTTACCACCCTGACAGCTGGTATCTCCTAAAAAACATATACGAGCAAACGATGAGGCCGGATACATACACCCTGCCACCAACAAGCATATGAGAGCTAATTTTTTCATGATGATTCTCCCGCGGATAAAGATATCTATTGTGCCTATTATAACCAATATTTTGTTTATCGTCAAGCATTAGTAGTCAAAAATCTGTTCCGTCTTTTTAATGCCGTTTGGCGAAACTAACGCTATTATAATGTCCCTTTCCTGAATTGTCTCGGCGGCTGGCGAAACATTTATTTCTTCATTTCTAACCAACGCTATTATTTTACATCTTTCGGGTAATGATAAATCTGATATTTTACGTCCGCTTAAGGTACTTTCCGGACTTACACAAACTTCCCATATCTCACTAAAACCCCTGCCCAAAGAATATGCATTGCGTAAATTCGCTTTACGAATATCTTGCAAAATTTTGGAAATAGTTACCGTCGAACGATCTACAATGATATTATCTCCGATGTTATCTATTAGGTTATCATAGGCTCGTGAATTTACTAAAGATATGGTCGATTTAACTTTATTATGTTTGGCAAGCAATGATACCAAGAGGTTATCTTTGTCTTGTGATGTTATGGCTATGCTCATATCTGCAGAATCCAATCCGCAATCTCGCAAAATGACATCACTCATCATTTCTCCCTTGATAACCTCCGCTTTTTCAAAATGTTCTGCCATTTCTTGAGCTTGCTTGTTATCTCCGGTTACTATTTTATAACTTATTATATTGTCGTTTTCTTCTAAATCTTGAGATATGTCATAGGCTATGTTGTTGCTGCCAAAAATTACCAAATTTTCATTGGTCTTTTGTTCAACCCCAAAATCTCCCATTAAATCGGCAATCTCATCAGAAGAACCCAAGACATATACTTCATCTCCGCTTTTCAAATTTTCTTCCGGCTTGGGATAAAAATTTTGCTTGTTTCGAACTATTTGTAATATCACAAATGTTTTGTCGCTGAAATTTTCATATATTTCAGATATCTTGAAATTATATAACGGACAATCTTCTCCGCACCTAAAACTTACTAACTTTATTTTGCCATCAGCCAGAGGATAAACTTCTCGACTTCCGGGCAAATTGATTAACCTTAAAACCGTTTCGGCTATTTCCATATCCGGCGATATCACCAAATCTATAGGCAGATTTTTTTCATTATATAAAGTGTTCCAAACCGGACTTAAAAACTCTTCAGAATCTATACGGGCTATTTTCTTTGGCACATTAAACAGCGAATAAGCTACCTGACAAGCAACCATATTTACTTCGTCGTTATCAGTGGCGGCAATTAAAATATCCGCCTTATCGGCACCGATTTTTTCTTGTATATCAGGATATGATATTGAGCCTAAAACCGGCTGGACATCAAATTCTTTGGATATTTCATTTAATCTGTCTTGATTAATGTCTACAACAACAATATCGTTATTTCCACGACTTAAATAATCGACAATACTGCGTCCGACGCTTCCGGCTCCTCCGACAATTATTCGCATAATCTTTTCTCCTCGTTAAAATCAAAATAGCGGCATATTTGCTCAAGCGCCGTTTGATAATCGTTAATCTTCATATATTCTTCCCTAAACCGTTTGGCTTCATATAGGTTTTTAGAATACCAACACACATATTTACGCGATAATGCCAGAGCAAGCTCTGTTCCATAATATTGGCGCAACAACTCAATATGTTCTAATACTGTTTGCTTTATATCGCTTATTGAAACGGTATCTTGATATGTACCGTTTTCAAGATATTGCGCAATTTGACCCAAAAGCCAAGGTGCTCCCAAAGCTGCCCGACCGACCATAACCGCATCAACTCCTGTTTCTTCAAGCATCTGCTTGGCGCTTTGTGCCGACACAACATCGCCGTTGCCGACAACCGGAATATTAACCGCCGCTTTGACCTCACGAATAATATTCCAGTCGGCTTTGCCGGAATAACCTTGGGCTCGGGTACGACCGTGTACGGTTATAAACGCGGCTCCGCTGTCTTGGCACATCTTAGCAAAATCAACGGCATTAACACTGTCAACATCCCAGCCTTTTCTGAACTTTACGCTTACTTGCAAATTGACTGCATTTACCGTTGCTTTAATTATTTCCGAGGCTTTTTGTATATCTTTCATTAAGGCCGAGCCTGACCCACTTGAAATAATTTTGCGCACAGGACAGCCCATATTAATATCTATGCCCGAAGCTCCCAATTCTGCTGCAAGCTGCGCCGCATCGGCAAACAAGGCTGCATCTGAACCCACCAGCTGAACAATTACCGGATATTTTTCATCTCTGACATCCGCAATGCGGTAGGTCTTGGCATTTTTGCGCGATAATGCATTAATTGCCACCATTTCCGATACTAAAGAAACTTTACTGCCGCTTTTTTGATGCACCATGTTACGCATGGGCTTGTCGGTAATACCGGCCATAGGTGCTAAAAAAACTCGCGAAGGAAGCAAAAATTTTGCAGACATCTTCTATACCTTAATTTAATCTGTCAAGCGCTCGCGCCATAACATAATAAATTTTACCGATATCCGTATTTGACAGCATCGCCAACAATACCTCAGGTCTTTCGCTGTTGCGAGCAGCTTCCATTAAGGCTTCAAAATCACGGATGTATTTATCCGCCATTTGCCGGAAATCTTGATTCTTTTCATATTCTTCACGAATTTTGACAATCTGCTTGCGGTTAAGATTTTTAACAATATAACGCGCAAATACACCATGGTCGCCATTGTAAAACTTTTTCCATAGTTCATCTTCGTCTTTGTTAAACATACGATTGATATCTATGGATATGTTTTCAAGATTTTGAATTAATCCGGCCGATTGGTCGATAAAATTATCTATACTTAATTCTTCATACTTTCTTTTTAAGGTATATAATTGTTCTTCGGAATGAACCCGACTATCGTTTAATACCTCGACCTGACGATTAATCAAACTTCCGAAATCATCAATTTGCGACTTATATGAGTTAAAGGCGCTTTCGCTATTTTCCGTTGTAACTTGCAATGCTTGACTTATTTGAGCAATACGAGATTTTACATCATCTAAAGCTTCAACCGTTTTAACAATACTTTCTCTTTGATTTTCCATAGAAAGAGCGCCTTCTTTGCCCTTGGTGACGATTATATCGGCGGTCTCACGCAGGCGGGAAGTATTTTTCTGAACCTCACCGCTGACTTCGTTAAATTTATCTATAGCCTCAACCGCGTTGTTTTTAAGCTCATCAACTCGTTTGCTTAAATCGGCACTGATATCGCCGATTTTATGCGTAATCTTTTCAGCAGTAGATTGAATTTCACCGTTTTTGTTTTCAGTCTTTTTAATAAACTCGTTAAGTTTGGATAATTCAGCTTCCAGGTTTTCAACAATTTTAGAGATGTTTTTAACCGCTTTGGCGGATTTTTGCTCTAAGCTGTTGTTGGCTCCATCCAAAACTTTTTCAAGACTATCGCGAGCTGATGATAAGGTTTGAAGTTGATTTTTAACATTGGTATCAAGCGTTGAAGAACGTTCTATCATTGCCTCAACTTCAAGGCTTATTAGTCGTCCGTATTCGCCGAGTTTACCATCCAGATAACTTGAGTTTTTATCAAGCAGTGCCGACTGTTCAGCCGCTAATTCTTTGTGAGTTTTTAAGCTGTTTTCAATATGAGATATGCCAGAATCCAAGCGTTTATAAATTTCTTCGCAATTGTCGGCTGTTTGCAAAAAGGTTTTCTCAAGCTTTGCCCCGTTAGAACTCAGCTCTGACGCCACCGCAGCGACACCATCGCAAGTGTGTTTGGCAAAATTTTCAAAATAAGTTGTGGTTTGTTCTATTTGATTTTTGCCGTCAGCCAAAATATTTTTTAAGTGTTCGGCAGTTGCCAGTGTTTCATTAATAAGCGGATTTAATTCATCGCTTAAGCTTTTGGCATCATTTTGAAAAGATGAGCTGTAGGAGGCAAACTTGTCGGTTGACTGTTCGGCGGCGGCAGCTACCGACTGGCAGTCTTTAACCAACTGAGCCGAGGCCGTGCTTAATTTATCAAGCCCGCTCGTAAAGCAAGATTCCAAAACTTCACCGACTTTGGAAAATTCTTCGGCTTTAACACTTAATGCCTCTTTAAGAGCAATAGTCTGTTTGGAAAGCTGTTCGGAAGCCCCGGTTAAATTTTTAATTTCGGCTTTTAATGATTGAGTGATAATATCCGAAAGAGCATTTTCATCTTGAGAGTAAAGTATTTTCTTTAGGCTTTTTTCAACCATAAGAGCCTGATTAACCGTTAAACTTGTACGCTTGATGATTGATACCAGTAATAAAATCAGGCAAAGCGGAATAAATACCCACGACAAGAACACCATAAACTCTCCGGGGAGCAACGCCGTTAATCCGCCCCAGCCAAGCACAAATTGAATATAGGCAAATACCAGTAAAAACCACAAAATGCTAACGGCTAAAAATGTGTTTTTAAGCGCCGAAGGTTCGGTTGAGCGGGTATTTTCGGATATGTTTGATTGTGAAAGTTCGGTATTTTTTAAAAATTCCGGCAAGTTTTTATTTTCATCAGAAACAGCATTCATGATATCAACACCTTAAAGCTTTAAGAATAATCTTTTTTGATTATAGGCATTTCTTAATGATTTTAAACATCAAAATAACTATCCACAGCCTTAAAATTTAAGAAGTTTTGCAAAAAAAGTAAAAATATATAAAAAAAGTATTGATTTTAAAAAAAGCTTTGTGTATGGTGAGCTCACATTATGCCGCTATAGCTCAGTGGTAGAGCACGTCATTGGTAATGACGGGGTCGTAAGTCCGATTCTTACTAGCGGCACCATTTATCAGTTTCAGGCGTTTTTAGTAGTTCATTGAATGGCTTAACTATTGAAAACGCTATATTTTTTCCTTCAGTTTTGCAGTCCGATAATATTAATTTCAAAATGTCTCTTTTTTCAGAAATAATCGGACTTTTTAAGAATTTTCCTACATTTGCTGCTATTTCCGCGATATTTGCTAGTATTTCATCAGTTTCAGCATCAATCTCAAGGTATCTATCCATATCTTTTTGTAGTTTTTCTTTTTCCATTTCAATTTCAGTTTTTAATTCATTATACATTTTTTCATCGCATTTACCTTTCATATAGCCACGAAATAAGTTTTTTGCTTCTTCATCAAGCTCATTTAATTTAATGGTAATGTCTCGTTTGAGATTGGTTGTATTGATATTTTCGGCTTTGAGTTGCTTTTTTACTTCTGCCTTAATATTTTTTAACATAGTGTCACTAATGTTAATAGGTAATGACAATTCTTTTTCAAGCTGTTGTAAGATTTTTGCTTCATTGATTGGTTTTTGTGAACATTTGGAACGTAATTTATTACATTTTAAATAATTGTAAGAATGTTTATCGTCTTTTACTTTAGTTTCACAAGTCATTAAACTACCACAACAACCACATCTGACTAAACCTGTAAAAATATATTGTTTATCTCCATAATATAATTTACTTGGTGCTCGTTTTCTTCCTGCCATTGTATCTTGGACAAGTTGAAACAATTCTTTATCTATAAATAAAGGATAAGGATGTTTATAAACTTTGCCTTTTTGCGTGAAATATCCAATGTAAAAAGTGTTTTTCAGTATGTTTTGAACTTGAGCACGACTAATTGTTTTATTTACACGACACATTTTTGAAGATAATCCTAAGGTTCTGGCTAGATTGGTAATATCTTGCAAGGTTCGTCCGCCTTTGGCATATTCGGTGCACAAGATTGCCATTGTCCTGCTTCTCTTTTATATTCCTGACTGCGTAAAACATTGTCTCTTAAAGCACCAACATACATCTTAGCAGATAAAACTCCCATATCCCAACGCAAAATATCAGATGAATTACTATCTCTATGCAAATAGAAACCTTCTTTATAAAAATGTATCTCAATCCTTCCTTGTTTACGCAAATCGTCTAATTCAACACATTCCTTATATCCTCGTTGCAATCTATCGACACAATTTACAACAATAGCGGTTTTGTGTTTTTGAGATTTTATAAACTCAAGCATTTCATAAAATTTTAGACGCCCACCTCGCGTTGAACTTTCAACAATAGAGAATTTATCTAGAATCTTAAATTTGTGATTGTTACAATAATCAATAACCGTTTTAAGTTGTGCATCAATGGAAGCTCCTTTCTTTTGTTCTTCCGATGAAACTCGCGCAAAAATGACAGCTTGTTTACATTCTTCATCGGCGATATTTTGATATTTATTCTTTTTTGACATAACAAATTACTCCTTAAAATTAGTCCGATAATGTTATTATGTCGTGTTATTTTGGGAAAGTACGCAGTTATTTTCAGCTTTTTGCAGTTTTTTTACTAACAAATTACTGATATTTCAAAAGACTAACCTAATTCCCAATTGGAACGAGGTTATAAAAAGTTATTGTCGTTAACGTCACGAAGTTAAAAAAAATAACCTCTGCTGAAATTTACAGAGGTTGGGAATATTCAAGTTGATTTGGTGTCGTTGATGTCCGTTAATGTTTTTTCAGATTGCTTTGCATGATAAACCGCCTTTGCTCCTAAATAGAAAAAACGGATTAATTTGTTAGTCATTTCAGTTAATTCATCATCCGTAAAATCGGGATAATAAATCTTTAATTCTTCTTTTATTTCATTAAACGTATCAGTCATAATAATTATATGTCGGGATTGAATAAATATGTAAAACAGGAAACGAAAAAAATTTAATCGTAGCAAAAAGTTACCAGAAAGTAGAAAATAAGGGGCTCCCAATAAAGAAAATACACGGCATGATTTAAATAGTTAGTGAATAAAACAACTATTTATGAAAGGAAATGCTATGTATCAAATTAAAGTTAACGGTATCTTGTTACCTACTATTTATTGGTCCTTATCCGCAGCAATGGATGCCTGTGCGGCTGAAAAAGCAAGAGGTTGCGCTGTGATGACTGAAATTGTTCGTTTATAAGGAGATTTGCTATGTTAAAAGATTTTGAAAATTGGTTGTTAAATAATAATTACAGACCTACTACCGCTTTGGACTATCAAGGGAGAATTGAAAGATTATGCCGCAAAGAAGGCTATACTCTGTCTCATCTGGCCGAAAACATTGCTTCTATCTTGCCTCAATATGAAATTAACGGTAAAAAATCAAGTTATGGTAAAAGAAGCCATACTTCAGTTAGACAAGCCTTAAGACGTTTTAAAATGTTTTTGATATCAAATAAATTAATTGAAAGTGCAAACTAATGACAGATATCAAAACATTAAATGATAACTTATGGGTTGTATTTTTTTATTATATATGTTATTATATATATCATAAAAGTCCAAATGGAATAATAAGGATAAAGCCATGAATTATCAAGATTTCCCCGCATTTAAAGGTATCACCCCGGAAATAGAAGCTTATTTGGATAGGTTTGATGATCTTTTAAAGAAAAACAATTTAAACTTGTCTCCAGAAGAAATATTAGTAAGAAAAATAGAATTATTTTCTGACTATATCGATGAAAAAGGGAAAAAAAATTTTGCAAAAAATATAGAAGAAAACTTGCAAAAACAAGCTGGAAAAAATGGGGGAGTTTCATTATTTTTTCTGGCAAGAGGAATGTATGGAAATCGTCGAAATGTTGATAATGAAAAGAAAATGGGGGATAGAGAATATTATAATCTTATTGAAAATTGGAAAGCTAAAGAAAATGGTTTAAAAATTTCTCTCGGCGATGGTTTGGTGGCATCAGGCTGGGTGTACAAAACATCTCCGAACTATAATCCTAAAAAAGACTTGCATCGTTTTATCTTAAATGTAGACCCTAATTCTAATTTATTTGAAAAACTTGATAAATTTGCTTTAGAATATAATTGCCAATACAAATGTGCCGAATCACAAAGAGAAGCATATTCAAGGCCAGATACAATAGTTATTTACACTTCTGATGAAAGAATAGAGGAACAAAAAAAAATACTCTCTTCATTAATAAAACCATATGTAAGAACTAACGGCAATAGTCTTTTAGATGGGAAAAAATTAGAAGATGGTTTACACTATGCTACAGAAAAAAGTCGTGCTGACATTCAAAATTTAATAGAAGAAGCAAAAGGTATATATCCTAGATTGGCACATTATTTAACAGATATATTAAATAACACAACAAAGAATCACCCATTAAGTCTTGGTGAATTTACTATTTATAAAGACATTTTGGATAGTATGAAAGTTTTAAAAAATCCAAATCCACAACAAAAAAATATAAATCTTAATTTGAATAAAAATAAACAACAAAGTACTCAATCTGTTTTAGAAGAAGGCATAAAAGTTCCATTTACTCAAGCTGTCGATGCAAAAATATCTTTAATAGAGATAAAAAATACAGAAAATGCCAATTACTCAATAGATTCCAAGAATCCTAATTTGTTAAATATAGAAGGTTTTGATAAAGATAAAAAACGCACATTTAGTCTGCAATATAATAAATCTACGGGAACATATCTTTATCAAGGAGGAAAGCCGGAAAAAATATATAGCAATAATCCGGATTTGAATTTTGCTCCTTTACCAGAAGATGCATTAAGACAAATAAAAAACAACCAAAGAACAGCTCTAAATAAAGCTTTCGTAAAAGCAGAAATGCGGAATGGAATTGAAATAACAGAAAATGATAGCGTCATTTCCATTAAACAAGAAAAAGTAGGAGAACATGAAAATTGTTTTGTGTTTGAAAAAAAACAAAAAGATGGAACCCCAATATCAAAATTTGTTGTAGATAGAGAAAATGGAGAATATGTTGCATTTAACTATAAGACTGGAGAAAGATTTACTAATGCAGCAAAACTTTCTGATAAAAACCTACCTCAATTACCTGCTGAAGTTATTAAAAGATATCAAAATCGCATAAAACAGGCCGAACAAACAATCATAAACAGCAGAATAAATATAAATTTAAATCAACAACAAAGACAATAGCACATAAAAAATTTGTATTTATAGCAAATTATAGAAATAAAGATGACAAAGGCTTTTTTAGCCATATTATGTTACTAATGCAGTTAAAGAGTTTAGTTTTAACCCTATTCAATTTACTAAATAATTCTCTTTCCGATTTCTCTGTTACTTACATAATCTTCCCTTATCTATATTTACTTATGGATGGCTGTTTTTTGCGTAACACACCTCTTAACATCAATGACAATAAGTTATTTTAAACATCTCATTTTTTAACCCATGGATAGAACCGTTTTATTTGATATAGGTTTTATTACTTTTATCGAATTCGGTTGTCCACGGGTTGTTTATGAAGATATATGATATAATTTTTACAAGATATTTATGAAATTTTATATTATTAGTCTGATTATCATCGAGTTTTTGAGAAAAAAGCATTATTCTGCAAAACTCTGATCACTTCAGGTTTAAATGTAGGTCTGTTTTTACGTTGTTCTAAAGTA
>CALXWE010000011.1 GCA_944392295.1 uncultured Alphaproteobacteria bacterium | reverse complement strand
TAGATTTCCTGTATTATCTTTAATCATATTTTCATCAAGGATGTTCATTTTTTTATATATGGGGATTAAAGACATAGGCGCTGGAGGGGTGTTCCATAGAGATTTGTATTGATACATAATATTGAGTAACCAACTTAACTGTTCGGTTTGTTTGTTGAGTTTATATTTCATCATAGCTTTGGAGTAGCCGGAGAGAGCGCCAACGGATAAAACCCCAATTATCGCCAATACGCCTAACATTTCGACCATAGAGCGTCCAAGTTCATTAAATTTCATCTAAAACCTCCGATTTTGGGTTATTAAAGGACTTTAAACGAAATCATAAACCGTTTTTTTTTTTTGCAACTTTAAAAGGAGTGACTGTGATATTCAGAGGATAATTAAAAACCCTTCATTTTGTAGAAGGGTTTAGATGAGCAATTGCTATTCTAGGTTCTCAATAGTCTTATTGTTTGTGGCTAAATCTTTTACCAAAAAAGTAGTGTAGGGCGCTTGGCTGTGTTTTTGAAACACTAACTCATGCCCTAGGCATAAACCTACCAGAATGTTAAAATCGGTCTTCTCTTTATTCAAAAATTCGGCTTGCGATAACGGATCACAAGAAGGTCCTGATAATTCGGGGTTTATGTCGTGCGCGTCTAAGCCACTGTCGCGGCAGCCTAATGCTACAACCTCAAAGCCTGCGGCTCGCAGTAACTCAATAAGCTTTTGCGCATACGGCGTAACGGCAACGCAATTGGCTATACCCAGCTTTTTAAAACCTGATAGCTTGGCAAAGTCAATCAGCTCTTGTAAACGTGATACGTTAACCGATTTTGCCGTTCTGTACATTACGTCTTTGTCGTATGATGAATAATCGCAACTCATATTTGTATCCTTATGCTTTACAAGCCTCATCGGTTACCCGATGAAGCTTGTATTATCTTTACTATTGATCCAAGAATGAACGTAATCGACGCGAACGACTTGGATGTTTTAGCTTACGTAAGGCTTTAGCCTCAATTTGACGAATACGCTCACGCGTAACGTTAAATTGCTGTCCGACTTCTTCCAATGTGTGGTCGGTATTCATCCCTATACCGAAACGCATTCTTAAAACTCTCTCTTCTCTCGGAGTTAATGAGGAAAGAATTTTAGTGCAAGTTTCTTTCAAATTAGCATGGATTGCCGAATCAAGAGGCTGTAAAGCGCTCTCATCAGCAATAAAATCGCCCAAAGACGAATCTTCTTCATCTCCGACAGGAGCTTCCAAGCTTACCGGCTCTTTGGCTATCTTCATAACTTTACGAATTTTTTCTAAAGGCATTGATAACCGTTTGGCTAATTCTTCCGGAACCGGCTCACGACCCATCTCGGCAAGCATTTGTCTTGAGGTTCTGACTAACTTGTTTATGGTTTCAATCATATGAACCGGAATACGAATGGTGCGGGCTTGGTCGGCTATTGAACGTGTAATGGCCTGACGTATCCACCAGGTGGCATAAGTCGAAAACTTATAGCCGCGGCGGTACTCAAACTTATCAACCGCTTTCATTAAGCCGATATTACCTTCTTGAATTAAATCCAAAAATTGCATACCGCGGTTGGTATACTTTTTGGCAATGGAAATTACCAAACGTAAGTTTGCTTCTATCATTTCCTTTTTGGCACGTTCGGCTTCGCGCTCACCGCGTTTGATTGTATCTACCATTTTGCGGTATTCGCTTATCGGTAAACCGCATTCTTGAGACATTTGGGCAATACTTTCACGTAACTGAGCGACCTCGGTTCCGTATTTTTCTACAAAGCTTTGCCAATGTTTATCTTTTTTCTGAGAAATATTTTCCATCCAGTTTGGATCTAATTCGGATTTTTGATAAGCTTCCAAAAAGTCTTCACGTTTAATCTTGCAGGATAATGCATAACGCAGCATTTTTCCTTCAAGTCCCATTAAACGCTTATTTAATTCGTTTAATTGTTCGACTAATTGCTCAATACGCGAAGCATTTAAGTGAATTGAACTCATTAACTCAATAAGTTCTTTTTTTAGTTGAACATATTTCTTTTCAACATTAGGAGCAATTTTGCGACCTGATAAAATTGCTGCCATACGCTGAGTTTGAACTTTCTTCAAATCGTCGTAATAGCTGGAAATTTTATTTAAAATATCAAGTACAGGCTCTAACAGAGCACTTTCCATTGTTGATATGGAGGTTGATGAATGACCCATGCCGGAATCATCATCGCCGTTTTCTTCGCTTTTACCTTCAGAATCTTCACCTTCAAGCTCGCGTTCTTCTTCATCGGCTTCTGCATCGGCAATGTCTTCAACTTCATCAACGGTGTCTTCAAGCTCAATATCGGAAGTATCTAAATCATCATCAATTTCGTCGAGGTTTTTCTCGGCTAATTCTTTGGTAACTTTTTCTAAGTCGTCAACTTGAGTTTCTTCTTCATCGTAGACCATGGCTTCGCTGTCATCACCATACATCATCTCTAAATCAATGATGTCGCGCAGCTGCATGGTGCCGTTTACCAATTCATCGCGCCAACCGGCTATAGCCTTTAAGGTCATCGGACTTTCGCATAGACCGCTTATCATTACCGTTTTGCCGGCTTCAATACGTTTGGCTATGGCAATTTCACCATCTCGCGATAAAAGCTCAACGGTACCCATCTCCTTTAGATACATACGAACCGGGTCATCGGAACGACCCATCTCTTTTTCATCAAAATTACCGCTTTCGTCAGCGTAATCTTCTTCCTGCTCCTCTTCATCTTCCTCGGCTTCAAAGCTATCGGTTTCAGATTCTGAAATGATGCTTATCCCCATATCGGAAATACCCGACATTATATCCTCAATTTGTTCGGAGGATTCTTTCTCGGGCGGTAAAACTTTGTTTAATTCTTCCATGGTAATATAGCCGCGCTCTTTGCCCTTTTCAATAAGGTTTTTGACGGCACTGCCCAGTGAATCAATTAACGGAGAATCAGGATTGTTTCCTTCATAGAAGTCTTGAGTTTCTTTTTCAGACATGACATTCCTTAAATCGATTTACGGAGCCTTTTGCGACTCCTTGTAGTTGCTAGCTGTGTAACTTTTAATAACTCTTGCCTTAAATGTCAAGTATTACCTGCTAAAATTCAGCAGTTTTTTTAAGAGTCTCGGTGCTAAAAAGCAACGCTTAAATTAAAAAAATTCTTGCATTGCAAATATTTTGTTCTATCTTATTACCAGTTTTTAACTTTGTTTAGGAAAAAAAATGAAAATCAGAACCAGATTTGCCCCGAGTCCTACCGGATATATGCATATCGGCAACTTACGTACGGCTTTGTACGAATATTTAATTGCTAAATCGCAAAACGGCGATTTTATTTTAAGAATTGAAGATACCGACCAGAAACGTTATGTCGAAGGTGCAACGGATATTATTTATGCAACCCTTAAACGTGTCGGTATGAACTGGGACGAAGGTCCTGATGTCGGCGGAAATTACGGCCCGTACGTGCAATCGGAACGCAAATCTATTTATGCGGAATATGCCCATAAGTTGGTGGAACTGGGCGGAGCTCACTATTGCTTTTGCTCGCAAAGCGAAGCCGATGAACAAAAAGATGAAGAACAAAATATTAAATTTCAAGACCCTTGCAAATTAATACCTCTGGAAGAAGCTAAAAAGAGAGTTGCCGCAGGGGAACCTTATGTTATACGGCAAACTATTAATAAAACCGGAACTTCGGTTTTTAAAGATGTTGTTTACGGCGAAATCGAAATAGATTATGACGAGCTTGATGAGGGTGTGCTCTTGAAATCAGACGGCTTCCCGACTTATAACTTTGCCAATGTGGTAGATGACCATTTAATGCAAATAAGCCATGTGGTAAGAGGTAATGAATATATTTCATCAACTCCTAAGTATAATCTAATTTATGAAGATTTCGGCTGGACTCCGCCGGTATATGTTCACGTTCCGCCGGTTATGAAAGATGCTCAACATAAACTCAGTAAACGTAACGGTGATGCTTCTTTCCAAGATTTGGTCGCTAAGGGCTATTTACCGGAAGCTATCTTAAATTATATTGCCTTATTGGGTTGGAATCCGGGAACCGAGCAGGAAATTTTTTCGCTTGATGAATTAAAACAAGTCTTTTCTATGGAAAGATTAAATAAGTCTCCGGCAATATTTGATATTGCCAAGTTAACATGGATGAACGGCTGTTATATAAGAGCTTTAAGCCCGCAAGATTTCCATAAAGCGGCTTTGCCTTACTATGAAAAAGCTTTTACCCATCCGCTTAATTTAGAATTTTTAAGTACGGTTTTGCAACCCCGTGTTGAAACTTTGGCAGATATTGTTACACAAACCGACTTTTTGGAAAAATTGCCCGATTATGATGTAGCATTGTTCCAAAATAAAAAAATGAAAACCGATGAAACAGTGGCTAAAAATTCTTTGGAAAAAGTTTTACCGATAATCTCGGCTGTTGATGAGTGGAGCAATGAAGCTTTGTTTGCCGCGCTAAAACAGTTGGCTGAAACCGAAGGCTTGAAAAACGGACAGGTACTTTATCCGGTAAGAATAGCTTTGTCGGGTAAAGAGACAACTCCGGGCGGGGCTACCGAATTGGCGGTAATACTCGGTAAGGAAGAAACCGTAAGCCGCATTAAACAAGCTCTGGCAAAATTGGGATAATGTTTTAGGGGCAATTTAGAAAGACTGTTGACAATTTTAATTATTTTTGTCAAATAAGGATAATAAAATCTAAATTGTGTTTATTATGAAAAAAATTGTTATCTACGGTGCAGGACAAATAGGAACCTGTGTGATGGCTCAGTTGATGACGGCGGATTCAACGGCTGATGCTGAAGTTGTTATGTATTCTCCTCACAATCACAGTCGCGTAGCCGGCGCTGAGCTAGACTTGGAAGATGCTTGTGCTTTACAAGGCAGGAGTTCTTCATGGCATTTCAAAGCAACAAATGATGTTGCCGATTTATCGGGTGCCGATGTTGTAGTAGTAAGTGCCGGAGGATGTCCGACGCCTGAGGACTACAAAAGAGCTGCGGAGCAGGGTATTGATGACAGGCTGGTTCAGGCAATGTTTAACATTGATATTATGAAGCAGTTTGCCAAAGATATGAAAAATTCTCCGAAGGCAATCATCTTCGTATTGAGTAATCCGGTGGATGTTTTGTGCAATGTTGTTCGCAACTTGCTTCCAAAACATCAGGTTTACGGTTTGGGATGCTGGCTTGATACGGCGCGCTTTAAAAGGGAGCTGTGGGAGTTGCTTAAAGAAAATGGCAATCCGAATTTACAACTGTCTGATGTTAAGGCGACGATTATCGGGCATCATAACGGTACAATGTTTGTGCATGAGCCGAGTGTAGAGGTGAAGAATCTAAAGACGGTTAGTCTGTCCGAGATGCAAAAAATGGTAGAGCAGGCTTTGGATAAGACCAAAGGACGAGGTCTTTTTATTACCAACACCAACGCTCAAGCTACAACCAAGAAGTTGAACAACGGTTCGTATTGGGCTCCGGCAATGATGCTAAGCTCATTATTGAGGGCTTTTGTAAAAGGCGAAGCGACAATGCCTTTGAACCGCCCGATACTTTCAGAGGAAAGTAAAGAACTTGCCGGAAGTTGTGCCCAGCTGCTGTGTAGGGTTGGTTGTGGTACGGTTGTCCCTGTGCCGATGAAGTTGACGCAACGAGATGTTGCCAACTTGAAAAATTGCCTTACGGAATATTCCGAGGGTATGCAAAAATTACAAAGATTTATCGGTAAATGATATAATCTTTTAGGATGTGAAGAGCCTTTGTATGAAGGCTCTTTGGTTTTTTAAATTTTTAATTTTTTTTATAAAAATGCTTGACGTTTAAAAATATATCGTGTAAACACTCGTTATCGCGATGATGTTTCATCAGAGCGGTTTAATAAGAGCGGTCTTGGAACCCAATGATGAGCGAAGCTCCAAACCGTCGTAGAAATACAGAGTATTTGACGGTTTTCGTTCTGGGTCTTGTGGTTATAACATTGTAAATATTTAAGAGATGGCAGAGCGGTTTAATAAGAGCGGTCTTGGAACCCAATGATGAGCGAAGCTCCAAACCGTCGTAAAAATACAGAGTATTTGACGGTTTTCGTTCTGGGTCTTGTGGTTATAACATTGTAAATATGGAGAGATGGCAGAGCGGTTTAATGCAGCGGTCTTGAAAACCGTCGTAGGCGCGAGCCTACCGAGAGTTCGAATCTCTCTCTCTCCGCCAATAGAAAACAAGGGGCTTTCGCTCCTTGTTTTTGTTTTAAAAAGGTCTGATTTTCTCGTTGATTTTTGTGATTTTACTGTGTTAAACTCGCACTTGTTCATAAAGGAGTGTTTGATGATGCAAAAACTTATTCCCATGGCTATTTGTTACGATTTTGACGGAACGCTCTCTCCGGGTAATATGCAAGAGTACGGTTTTGTTAAAAAACTCGGTCTTACGCCGGAAGAGTTTTGGAATACAGCTAACGGTGCTGCCAAAGTTCATCAGGCCGATGATATCTTGTCTTATATGAAAACTACCATTGATGAATCGCATAAACGTAACCTTCCCATAACTCGTGAAGATTTTATGGAATACGGCAAAACAATTAAACTCTACAAAGGAGTTGAAGAGTGGTTTGACCGTATAAATCAATACGCTCTTAAACTGGGAATAAAAATAGACCATTACATTATATCTTCAGGCTTAAAAGAAATGCTTGAGGGAACATCTATTGCTTCTAAGTTTACCGAAATTTTTGCCTCATCTTTTTGGTATGATGAAAACGGTGCCGCCGTATGGCCGGCTATTGCCTTAAATTATACTTCCAAAACTCAATATCTGTTTCGTATTAATAAAGGCTGCCTTGATGTTACCGATACCGAAGGTGTTAATCGGCATGTTGATAAATCAAGCAGACCGATGCCTTTTGAAAATATGATTTATATCGGCGATGGCAGTACGGATATTCCGTGTATGGCGATGCTTAATAAAGCCGGAGGTCATACCTTGGCCGTATATAAAAAAGGTAAAAAGCAGAAAGCTATGCAGCTTAACTTAGACGGTAGAGCGCATATGGTCGCTCCTGCTGATTATTCAGAAAATAAGTCGATAGATAAATTTGTAAAAGCCGTGATAGACAGTGTTGCCGCCGATAATCGGCTTAAAAACATTCGCAGGTTGTAAAGCAACAATAATAAATATTAAAAAATACTTGTCTTTTATAAATTTAGCATATAAAACTTGCTTAAATTTAAGGACGTATATGGATTTGTGAAAATGATTAAAAAAGTAGTTGTTTTAGGACTATTGGCTTGCTTATGCTCATTTAGCGTTAAAGCGAGCGAAACAGAAGGTATGAGTTTGATGGATAAAACTCGCTATAATTTATCCGAAACTTTGCATTCAGGAGTGTATGATTTATATATTCCGCTTTATGCTTGGCATAATCGCTTAACTTATGATGATGAGCATATTGATAGATACAACGAAAATCCGTGGGGAGCAGGTATCGGGACTTCGCGTTATGACACAGACGGCGATTGGCACGCTTTGTATGCTCTGGCTTTTAAAGATTCTAATGGCTATTTGGAAACTATGTTCGGTTATGCCTTTTTGAAAAACTGGTATTTCGGCGCCAAAAAAGATTTTAGAGCAGGAGTAGGTTTTACCTTAGGGGTTACGCAACGACATGAGTATTTATATATTCCCGTACCGTTACCACTGCCGATGGCCGGTATCGGTTATAAACGAATTGATTTACAAGCGGCTTATGTACCTGGGGTTAAAAATGACGGTAATGTGCTGTTTGTATGGACCAAAATCAGACTTAATTAAGTTTCCTTTGATTGTGGATTAATTAAAATTTGTTGCTTTTTTCGGCAAAAAGTCCTATCATCTGCACAGTTTATGTTTAAGTGATAGGAGTTTTTACATGGAACAAAAAACCATAAAAGTCGGTAATTTTGAAATCGGTAATAAATTGCCGCTGGCCATTATTGCCGGGCCATGCCAAATTGAAAGTCGCGAACACGCCATTATGATTGCTTCCAAAATGGTAGAAATTACCAAAAAACTTGGTGTTAACTATATTTTTAAAGCTTCGTTTGATAAAGCTAACCGCACATCTATTCATGGTGCCCGCGGTGTGGGTTTGGAAGAAGGTATGCGTACCTTTGAAGAAATTAAAAAGCTGTACCCGGATTTACCGATTGTTACCGATGTTCATGAACGTCAGCAGTGCCCGATTGTTGCACAATACGTCGATATTTTGCAAATTCCGGCCTTTTTGTGCCGTCAGACCGATTTAGTGGTGGCTGCGGCTAAAACCGGAAAAATCGTTAATATTAAAAAAGGTCAGTTTTTGGCTCCTTGGGATGTTAAAAACTTGGTACAAAAAGCCGTAGATTCCGGTAATGATAATGTTTGCATTACCGAAAGAGGTACCAGCTTTGGGTATAATACTTTGGTTACCGATATGCGGGCTTTTCCGCAAATGGCCAAAGAAACCGGCTGCCCGATTATTTTTGATGCAACCCACTCGGTACAGCAACCGGGCGGTAACGGAACATCTACCGGCGGTAAACGTGAGTTTGCTCCGGTTTTGGCTCGTGCCGCAGTTGCTGTCGGCGTGGCTGCCGTATTTATGGAAACTCACGATAATCCTGATAAGGCTCTTTCGGACGGTCCGAACAGTCTGTATTTGAGCGATATGGAAAGAGTTATTTCCGAATTGATGGCTTATGATAAAATTACTAAAACCATAATTCACGATTATTAATCTTAATCGGTCGTAAATAATTACCCCGCATGCCAAATTAACTTTTGGGGTGCGGGGTTTTGTTAAGAGAGCAATATGAACTTTAGCGATGAGGGATACATTATAAAACTTTTAAAACACGGAGAAAATTCTCTGATTGTTACGGTTTTGTCATCGCAGTTCGGTAAAATTACAGGGTTTGTTAAAGGTGGACTTTCTAAAAAAAAGTTAGGTCTTTATCAACTCGGAAACACTATATCTTTTAATGCTTATTCTCGGTTGGATGAAAATATGCCCCAATTTAAAGGTGTAGAGTTGGTTCATGCCGGTGCGGTAAGCTTTATGCAAAGTGAACAAAAATTGTTTATGCTCTCGTGTTTTTGCGAAATGATGAATTCTTGTCTGGCTGAAAAAGAAGAACCGGAGTTTTTGAGTTTTTACATTAAAGATTTTATGAGCTCGATTGAAAATGACAATTTTTTGGTAAAATATTCGTTTTTGGAATACTATCTTCTGGAGTTTTTGGGAATAGGGCTTGATTTAAGCGAATGTGCGGCCACCGGGGTTACGCAAAACTTAGAGTTTGTATCGCCTAAAAGCGGAAAGGCGGTGTGCTTGGAGGCAGGACTGCCCTATAAGGAAAAATTGTATAAATTTCCGCATTACATTGTGGATAAAAACTATAATCCTAGTCCTTCGGAACTGGCAGATTTGTTGAATATGACGGCGTTTTTTTTAGATAAGAATTTTTTTAAATTGCACGGCTTGAAATTCCCGAATAATCGTGCTAATTTGCTCCATAATTTGAATTTTACGAAAGAAAAAGAATAAAATGGCGGAACAACAGGAAAAAATCAGAGAAGTTCAGCTCAAAGAAGAACTCAGCAAACGTTATCTTTCATATGCAATGTCTACAATCGTAGCTCGTTCGTTGCCCGATGTTCGAGACGGCTTAAAACCCGTACACAGACGCTTGTTGTATGCTATGCGTCAGTTGCACTTAGACCCTAAAACCGGCTATAAAAAATGTGCTCGTGTGGTAGGTGATGTTATCGGTAAGTATCACCCCCATGGTGATACGGCAGTGTATGGAGCGATGGTGCGTTTGGCACAAGATTTTTCGGTTCGCTATCCGCTGGTTGACGGGCAGGGAAACTTTGGCAACATCGACGGTGACGGTGCAGCTGCTATGCGTTATACTGAGGCCAGATTAACCGAATTTGCCATGGCTTTAATGGAAGGCTTAAATGAAAACGCCGTCGATTTTATTGATACCTACGACGGAGAAGAAAGCGAGCCGGTAGTTATGCCTTCAATGGTGCCTAACTTGCTATGCAACGGTTCTTCGGGTATTGCCGTTGGTATGGCAACCAATATCCCGCCGCATAATTTAAGTGAAGTTTGTGATGCTCTGCTGTTGATGATTGAAAAGCCAGATTGCGATGATGAAAGCTTGGTGCGTAAAATTAAAGGACCTGATTTTCCGACCGGCGGCGTTATTGTTGATCCGTTCAGTACTATTGTTGAAAATTATAAGCAAGGCAAAGGTGCTTTTCGTATTCGTGCCAAATGGGAAAAAGAGGAACTCTCCCACGGGCAATATCAGATAGTTATTAAAGAAATACCTTATCAGGTTATAAAGTCCAAGCTGATTGAAAAAATTGCCCAACTGTTGACCGAAAAGAAAGTTCCGCTGTTGGCCGATGTCAGAGATGAATCGGCACAAGACGTGCGTATTGTTTTAGAGCCTAAAAATCGTACGGTAGATGCGGCTTTGTTAATGGAACATTTGTTTAAGCAAACCGAGTTGGAATCTAAGTTTAATATGAATATGAATGTGTTAGATTCTGACGGTGTGCCGAGAGTGATGAGCATAAGTGAGGTTTTAAGGGCCTTTTTGAATCATCGGCATATTGTGCTGCAAAGAAGAACACAGCACCGCTTAGAGAAGATTTTGGCCAGATTGGAAATTTTATCGGGATATTTAATCGCCTTTTTGAACTTGGATGAAATTATCCGTATTATTCGTGAGGAAGAAGAGCCTAAAGCGGTTATGATGAAGGAATTTAACTTAACCGATAATCAGGCTGAAGCCATTTTGAATATGAAACTTCGCAGCTTGCGTAAACTGGAAGAAACGGAAATTAAGTCTGAGTTTGATGAGTTAAGCGATGAGCGCAAGACTTTGGAAGAATTACTTGCCGATGAAGGTAAAAGATGGCAGGCTCTTGCCGAGGAGATTAAGGCAATTAAAGAAAAATTTGGTAAAAAGACGGCTCTGGGCAGACGCCGTACGGAGTTTGCCGAAGTTCCTGCCGATATTGATATGCCGATTGAAGTATTGGTAGAAAAAGAGCCGATAACGATTATTTTATCGGAAAAAGGTTGGATAAGGGCCTTAAAGGGACATGTCAACTTAGATGATGAATTTAAGTTCAAAGATGATGATGCTTTGCGTTTTGCCATCCATGCCCAAACTACCGATAAGATAATTTTATTGGATACTTCGGGTAAGTTTTTCACCATTCAGGGCAGTGATGTTCCGAGTGGCAGAGGTTTTGGTCAGCCGGTACGTTTAATGATAGACTTAAGCAATAACGATAACATAACATCAATGTTTGTGTTTGAGCCCAAGGCAAGTTATGTATTGGCATCGGATACGGGACATGGCTTTGTGGTAGATGAAAATCACATATTGGCCCAAACCCGCAATGGTCGTAAGATTATGAACTTGGCTGACGGTGAACATACGGCATTTTGTAAAAAGATTACCGGCGATATGGTAGCGGTGGTAGGTGAAAATCGGAAATTGTTGATATTTAAGTTGGAAGAAATTCCGACCATGGCCAGAGGCAGAGGCGTGGCTTTGCAAAAGTACAAAGATAAAGACTGCCACATGACCGATATTCAAATCTTCAAAGAGGAAGAAGGCTTTGTCTATAATCGTTCCGGCGGAGTAACGGTAGAAAAAGATTTAATCAACTGGCTCGGACACAGGGCTCAGGTAGGTAAAATAGTTCCGTTCGGCTTCCCGAAGAGCAATACCTTTTTTAAGGAGTAAATAAAAAATAAAGCTGTGTGTTAACACAGCTTTATTTTTTTAGTTATCGTTTTTTACAAATCTATACTGAGTAATGAATAAGTGCCAAAGATTACTAAGTAGCACCCTATTATGAATAAGCTCTTTTTAAACCAAGATAATTTAATATCTTTAGTGCTGTAAGGCATAATAGATATTAAAAATCCGCATATTGACGAGCTTGCAAAAACAGTTAAGGAAATAATCCGTATCAATAGGTAAAAACCAAGGACATCTAAACCATTCATAAATTTAATTAAAATCTGGAAAATTAAAGCCGCTATAATCGGCATTAAAAAGGATGTTATAAGATTATAATAAAGTATGCTTCGTGTATTTTTAGTTCCGTATTTTTTACGTAGGTGAAGACATAATATAAAAAATATAAGGCAGAGAATCAGAATCTTGTTTAACAAGATGGGATACATATATAAGACGGCAGCCGAGCTGAGTAAGAAAAAAATACGATGAGTATAAATGTTTTTATCGGCAAAAATCTTTTGTACTATGAATAGGCAAACTTTTTTAATAAATAAGAATATGGATTTAAGATTAAACAAAATAGAAAAAAAGATACCCCAGAACAAAAAGAAACATATAAAAACAAGCATATTATGTGCAGTAAATCCACCGAGCCGATAAGAGATATTGGTGTATATGCAAGCACATAAGTAAATAACAATAACGCTTAGTATAAACTTATATATTAAACTGTTACGCCAAGATGATTTGGGATAAGCATTAACCTCAGATACAGTCATTTGTTTGAGGCTTGATGATTTATTAATTAATTTAGTCATCATTTTTTCCTTACAAAGATTTTGTTATAAAAAGCTTCCGATTAAAGTAAATTTTAACGTTAAACATAAATGGTCGCACCATAAATTATTAAATATAATATTTCCTATAAAAAAACCTAAATATGAAAAAACAGTTTGAATACGCATAAATAAAAAAGAAGTTATAAATATACTTATTACAAAATATAAAATTCCAAAATTTATAAATTTTGAAACAAACTTTTTACCGAGTTTTTGTGCGTCATGTAAAAGTACTTGATAGCTCCATATTACAAATGTTAAAAATAGAAAATTTGCGGTAAAATTAAAGTATGCCATTAAATAGCTGATACTGGAATATAAACCATAACAAAATTGTATGAAAAAAAAGATTACCCCAAAATCAAAGAGAAACTTAAATTTTAAATTGGTTTTGTATAATTTAACGATTTTTTGCATAATTATTCTCCGACTTTAAGTTTATTTGTGTTTTAGTATCTATCCATTCATTGTGTGCAATTTTATTATAAATAACGCCTGATGCATATGATATGGGGGAGGTGTATTTTACAACGGAAATACTCCATATAAAGCCAATATAATACAATATAAGAAATACTTTTAATAATGTATTTTGGCTATATGAGTATACTTTATATAAAGTAATCATAAAATAGGCAGTATATAGTATACCAAAAAAATAGATAATTTGAGGAAATATCGCCACAATACGCATGTTTGCAAAAACAATCCAAAAATCTTTTGTGTAGATTACGCTATAGGTGAAGTTTTCACATAATCCGACAACCAAAGCACCGATTATGAGCAATAATAATGAGTATAAATTATTATCAATTTTATCTTGTTTTGTACTTTCAGTCATCATTTGCTCCTTGAATATTTAATTGCTCGTTCAAAAAAATAATAGTAGCGTTTAGCCTGAAGAATTAATATACATAAAGGTATTAATCCAAACAAAGAAACAGTAGAAAGATTTTTAATCATAAAAGCAAAATTATCTTTTGCTGGATTAAAAGTTGTATAAATTAAGGGTAAATATGCCACAAAGCATATACAAAATAACGGCATACATTTATTTATAAATTTTTTTTCATTTACATATTCTTTATGTGTTTTATTTACTGAATAAAAAACCCTATATATAATATATGGACAGGTATGGTAACTTAAGGTTATTCCTAATGTAATATACAACAATATTACTAAGGCAATATATGATTTATCATTAACCTTAAAGACTATACAAAATGTTTGCAAAATTTCTAAAAATGACATATCTCCAGAATCTAGAGATGCTATTAATATAGAAATAATTGTTGCTATGAAAAAAATAATATATAAAACACGTTGGTGTATAAAGTTGTTGCTAACAATGTAATCTTTTTTATAACAAATTCGGATACTGAGTGTGACAAAAACAATACTGCATGTAGATATTACCAATTTTAAATTATATAAAGCAGATTGATTAATCTGTGTATAGAAAAGAACAACAAAAAATATCCAACTATAAATTAATAATCCTAGAACCAGAGTAGAATATATGGGATGTTTTGAGGATGGTGTTTCCATTTGTATAAGTTTTTTCTTATAAGGATTATCATCTTCCAACTGCTGGCTGAGCTTATTTTCATATAAAGTATACTGCTTAAAAAACATCAGACTGCTCCACTAATAAAATTAAAAAGCCATAAATTCATCTGAGAGTAACGAATTTATCAAAGCTTGATTTAAATTATGGAAATGTAAAATATTTACTAAAGAATTTTTCAATACGGTTAAATCCTCCCTTGATAAAATGTTAGAATTTTCATATTAAATTCCCTTTGGAATAGATACTTCATAAACTTTATTTCCTGTATTAATGTAAAGTTTAGAGGGATTTATTCGCTTATCTAAACTAAGGGCAAAACCATCAGATATTGTTTGAATATCCTCATCTCTAATATCCCAAACGGTAAAAGCCGCATATGGAGAGAAATGTTCTGATATGAAATACTTATGTATGCCTTCAGTTCCTCCACCTGGAGATTTTCTTTCATAAACATTACCATTTAAAACGAATCCATCTTTTGCAGGATTAAATGGATGGAACTCAAAAATCCTTATACCAACCAAAGTCTTCTTGTCGGAAAGACGAACAAACTCCAAGCTCCCCATAAAGATGTTCATTCCGTTATCTTCAAAAAATATGATATCTTTATTGCGATTTCTATAACTGCGAGTGAAATGGCGATAGGTCTTTGTTGCAACGCCGATTCCGCCTATGATTGCACAATTTTTTAGTCGTTCCAGTCCTGTTTTATACTCACATTTCTTATCTAGTCTTACAACAAAGGTTTGGATAAAATCTGAATGTTCAATAGCTATTCCCCGACCTTTATAGTCATCATAAGAAACATCTTGTCTTGAGCCTATCGGAAGTCTCGTTTGACATTTGTCTTTTTTATAACAGCCTTTGATACTGTTAAACTGCGGAACAGTTGTATATGCAATATTTTTATAGGTATCAGGGAAATAGAAACGTTTACTTGTTCTATACTCGCCTTCAGAATATCTATTTGCCCATTTTCTGTCTGCTTGTTGATTCGGTGTCATATGAATTTTATCCATTATCTCATATTGGTCTTTAACACACCGGACTAATTCATCCATAGGTAGTTCCGAATCACAATTAACAACCGGGCCATAGGGATCATCGCTGTAAGCACCAATAATAGTACTACAAGCAGCCGAACAAAGCAGACCAAATATTAAAATGGCGGTAAAAAAATAATCTTTATTCATAAATTCCTCCAAAGAATAAGTTTAAGATAGCACTTTGGAAAGCGTAACTTAAAAACAAATAACAAACTACGAAAAGTAAGAAAAAGAATATAAAGAAGGAAAAATTTAAGCAAAGCACACGGAAAAGAACATCTAAAAGTAGGCAAGACGCCGGTAGTCCTAAAAAGAATACAAGTCCCGCATTTGCTGTGCTTTTTTGCATATGTAAATCTTTCATAAAATAAACCTTGCTCTATTGTGGTTGTTTATTTGTATAAAGGCAAGTACTTTCTTATACTTTTAACTGCAAGGGCTTGTTTTTTTTATTTATCTTTTAATGGTAGTTGCGAATAATGGAACTTAAAATACCCTGAACTTTTACTCTTTTGGCATCAAGCTTGCGGGTTTGATATTCCGAATTACAGGGCACAAGCCAAACTTCTTCACCTTTTTTTTGTAAAACTTTGAGAGTTGCTTCCGTGTTATCGACAAGAGCTACAACAATCTGACCGTTATTGGCAGTATCGGCTTGTTTGATAATGGCAGTGTCGCCGTCTAAAATTCCGGCATCTCTCATTGAATCGCCTTCAATTTTTAAAGCATAAAAATGACCTTTGGCAACCATGTTATACGGAATGGATAAAGTTTCCGTTTCATCGGCGATGGCTTCAATCGGTGTGCCGGCGGCTATTTTGCCGTATAAAGGAATTTGAGCTGCCGCATTTTGTAAAGCCTGTTCTTTTTTCTTTTCTTCTTCTATAATGGCGCGGGGCTTAAATTTAGGCATACGAATAACTTCCAAAGCTCTGGCTTTGTGCGGAAGCTTGCGAATAAATTCTCGCTCTTCCAAGGCGTTAATTAAGGCATGTATCCCTGATTTAGATTTTAATCCGACGGCTTCTTTCATCTCTTCAAACGATGGAGAACAGCCGGTCTCTTTGGTGGTTTTGTTGATAAATAAAAGAAGTTTATATTGCTTTTCGGTTAGCATCGGCAGAATCTCCATGTTTTTATTTTGTTCTAGTTTAGTTCTTTTTTTGTTACTGTCAACCTTTTTATAATTGTCCATATCATCTTTGTTTTTTGCTTTATCTTGTGCTTTGTTGATAAAAGCTGTTGAAAATTGTAAATCATGCCGCTATAATCCTCACTTGAATAATAACTTTATTAAAAAATAGTGGAAAAGAAAATGTCAACAGAAACAAACATTCATTACGAATCTCGCTTGGCAAAGCTTAAGACTTTGCAGGAAAAAGGGTATAATCCGTATCCTTATAAGTTTGAACCTAACGCTTTTGCTGCTGATTTACAGGAAAAATATAAAGATTTGGAAACAGGTGCCGATACCGAAGATCGCGTAACTATTGCCGGTCGGGCCATGGCTGTTCGCAATAGCGGTATGTTTATCGACTTGAAGGATAAATCCGGCAAAATTCAAGTATTTTGCCATAAAAATCATCTGCCTGAGGCTGATCTTGAACTCTTGAAATGTTTGGATGTTGGCGATATCGTCGGCGTTAGCGGTTATATTCGCCGTACCCCGAGAGGTGAACTCTCGGTTGCTGCCGAAAAATTTGATATTATTGCTAAGTCTTTACAGCCGCTGCCTGAAAAATTCCACGGCTTGACCGATGTTGAAGCTCGTTATCGTCAGCGTTATGTTGATTTTATTATGAATGACGAAAGTAAAGAAATTTTCAAAAAACGTTGTCAGATTACTTCGGCTATTCGCCGCTATTTTGAAGAACACGGCTTCTTGGAAGTTGAAACTCCGATGTTGCACCCGATTATGGGCGGTGCTAACGCTAAACCGTTTATTACTCACCACAATGCTCTGGATATGGACTTGTATTTGCGTATTGCTCCGGAATTGTATTTGAAACGTTTGGTTGTCGGCGGTTTGGACAGAGTTTTTGAAATCGGTCGTAACTTCCGTAATGAAGGCATTGATAAAAGCCATAACCCCGAATTTACCGCTTTGGAAGCTTATCAGGCTTATGCTGACTATAACACTATGGCCGATTTAATTCCTGATTTGTTGGCTTATGTTGCTAAAAGTGTTTTGGGTACAACCAAAGTTACATTTAAAGGTCATGAAATAGATTTAGGTAAACCTTTTGCCCGTAAGTCGATTGTTGACTTGGTTAAAGAATATGCCGGAATTGATTTAATGCAGGCTCAAACCTTGGAAGAAGCTCAGGCTATGGCAAAATCTGCCGGAGTTGATGCTTCTGATTGTACTTCTTGGGGTAAGGTTGTTCAAGAAGTGTTTGACCAAAAGGTTGAAGCTAACCTTATTGATCCGATATTGGTTATGGATATGCCCAAAGATGTTTCACCTCTGGCTAAAACTCACCGCAGCAATCCGCGCTTAGTGGAGCATTTTGATGCTTATGTCGCCGGTATGGAAATGGGTTGTGCTTATTCTGAGCTTTCTAATCCGTTGGAACAAAGGCAACGTTTTGAAGCTCAGGTTGCCGCTCGTGAGGCCGGTGATGATGAAGCTCAAATGCTTGATGAAGACTTTGTTACCGCTTTGGAAAACGGATTTCCTCCGTCAGGCGGTATGGGTATGGGTGTCGACCGTTTGGCTATCTTTTTAACAGGTGCCGAAACCATTCGCGATGTAATTGCTTTTCCGACTTTGCGTAAAAGGGACTAATTATCGTGACGGATAAACCGCAAAATGTTTTTAAAGCCTTGGTGCCGTATTTATCTGCGGCACTTTTGGCTTTGCTGTTGTTTTTGTTCTTTTTGGCTGGTGTTTGGGTTGGGTACTTAAAATATCGTCCCGAGCAAAATGAACCTAAATCGGCCGTTGTGGAAATACCTGATACAACTGCAAGTGACGAAACCGCCTACACAGATGAAATAGGCGATTTTATTTTGCATCATGAATATTTTGCAGCTGATCCGGAAGTTTTGGAACAACCTGATTTGCCCGAGGAAATGCTGCTACCTGATAGCGGTATGCAAAATGTTTTAGCGCAAAATGTAGATGCTTTAATGGGGCAGATTAATCAGCAAGCAGGAGAGGTTCAGCCTACGGTAATTTTGGATAAAATTACCGTAGATAAACCATTACTAGCGATTGTGATTGATGATATGGGTATTAATCACAAACGTACTGAGGATATAATATCATTGAAAGCGCCTTTAACCTCGTCATTTTTGACTTATGGCTCCAATTTGACAGAGTTTGCCGAAGAGGCCAAAGAGTCTGGACATGAGATTATGATACATGTTCCCATGGAACCTAAAGTTAAAGCTAATTTGGCTCCCGATACAATGCTGACAACCATGACCGATGATGAAATAAGAGCTTTGTTTGCGCAGATGCTTGATAAGTTTGTTGATATAAAAGTCAGCGGCATTAACAATCATATGGGTAGTAAGTTTACAGAAGATAAAGAAAAACTCGGGATTGTAATGGCAGAATTGCAAAAAAGAGGTATGTTCTTTTTAGATTCAAAAACTACTGCATCATCAAAGGGCAGGGAACTGGCGTTGGAAGATAAAGTAGATTATGCCGGCAGGGATGTTTTTTTGGATAATGAAAACAATTATGATTATATAATGAAACAATTACAAAAGGCGGAACAAATTGCATCAAGAAAAGGTTTTGCCATAGCCATATGTCATCCTAAAAGCCAAACCTATTTGGTTTTAAAAGATTGGTTGAATACCTTGGATGATAAAAATATTGAGTTGGTGCACTTAAGCAAAATTATTGAAGAAACAAACAAATAGAATATTTTTGAAAAAAAAATAAAAAAAAATGCAAAAAAGTGCTTGACCTTAAAAAAAAATACCTGTATATATGCGTTGTCTTATAGCGATGGTCCCATCGTCTAATGGTTAGGACATCACCCTTTCACGGTGGTAATATGGGTTCGAGTCCCGTTGGGATCACCATTAAAAAAAGTGCCTTGATGGCACTTTTTTTAATGGTGATGCGTAGACTTGTTAAACGCTGAGGAATGCGACAGCAAGCCGTGAGCGGTGTTACAAGTCAAGTGCCCGAAGCGAAGTTGGCAAGCAAGAAGGCGAGCCTTACGAAGCAAGACACCAATACAAACGGCAGGTACAAAAACTGCCGTTTTTCTTTTATAAATCAAGCGCTTAACCGAGTTCGAATGTTTAATTTTCAAAATTTGAGGTTTGGGCACTTTCTTCGAACCAATTATGTCTTATTTCTTTATTTTTCAATATGTTAACCTAGTTGGAAATCCATTAAGTTAATTTTATAGATACTATAACAAAACAAAAACAGAAGCTGTTTTAAGGCTCCTGTTTTTTAGATTTTGCAATGTTGGGTATACAAATAAAGAACACGATAAAGGCAAACATAGCCAGTTCCATACTTTCAAATAATGGTGCATAATCGCCAAGTAACCCTTTTGTTGCAATCAAAGCAGCAAGTGCTCCGCAAAACATCCATCCTACAATAGAATCAATAAGCTTGTTAGGACTTCTAATAGCTAGCATCATTTCTAAGGCAGTAATTACTGCTACAAAAACAATAATGCCTTGCCAATTAAAATCATGTGTTATTGACAATGCTGATGACACAAGAAGTGTAAATAGAGGAGCCACCAAAATTAACAATAATTTTTTTACTTTTTTCATAAGCATATAAATTTAAGTAATATAATAATATTTATCTGAAACGCATTATAGATATTTTTTGGAAAAAGTAAATCATAAATTAGCTCGTAAACCGTGAGTTAAGCATCACCATTAAAAAAAGTGCCTTGATGGCACTTTTTTTAATGGTGATGCGTAGACTTGTTAAACGCTGAGGAATGCGACAGCAAGCCGTGAGCGGTGTTACAACTCAAGTGCCCGAAGCGAAGTTGGCAAGCAAGAAGGCGAGCCTTACGAAGCAAGACACCAATTCAAACAGCAGTCATGAAAATGGCTGCTTTTTCTTTTATTTCCAAGGATTTAATCAAGTTCGGATGTTTTGTTTTTAAAAACAGCTTATGCTTTTTTATTTACAATATCGGGATTTTATTTTATAAACAACCTAAATTAATACGGGTAAGGTCATGTTTATGAATAATAATATATTTTTTTATCACGGATTTAGAAAATCTGAAGATATCTGCATTGAAAATGCTAATATTCCGGCAGTGTGCAAGGGGAAAGGTGCCGGAGGACAGAGCGATGGATTTTATGTCTGGAATAATTTGGAAAAAGCAAAAGAATATTTAGCAGGATACATTTGTGATAATCCAGTTATTTGCAAAATAAAAATAAATGCAGACGATTTTAAATATCCTCAATGGCAGTTTGATTATGAGGCTTTGGGATTCCTTCACGAAATTGATTATGATAAACAGAAGAATTTCCGAAAAAAACTGGCTCTTCTATTTGTGAAATATAAAGATGATCTTCCAGATAATTATAAATCAGATTTAAAAAATAGTGGTGAAAACGGGTTTGATTTACTTGGTGTAAATGAAACAAAATATGGTGCAGTAAGGATTTTGATAGAAGCAAATAAATCAGGTCTTAGAACGGCTTTGTATGAAGGATTTTTGGATGTTTCAGGTTGTGAGCAGCTCCTTAATGATTATATGTGCACTCATTCTGACGGATATTTAAAGGAATATAATGAATTATTGAAAGAGGGGCTATCTTGTCATAATGTAGCATTTAAATATGTAGGAAACAAAGAATTAGAAGTTGTTGATGTTTATGATGGACTAGGCAATAAAAATACTGATTTAACCAAACAATTTTTACCGGAGAAAAAACAGCAGGCTTTGCCTGTGTCAATGATTTTAAGGAATATGCATTCAAGAAACTAGCTCGTAAACCGTGGGTTAAGCATCATTAATCTAAATGGCAGTAAGTTTTATCTGTGATTAAATTATGAAAATTGAAATGAAAAATATTTATCTAAATACAATTAAAGATGTCTATATTGCACGCCGAGCCATAGGATATACAATAATAGATACAGAAAGTGTTTTTGTGATTTTGTGGAATACTGCGGAGCTTAGCTTTTTTAATGCGGCTCATATTGATAAAATTACCGATAAAAAGCTTGAGTTCTTGAAAAATAATTTTAAGGAGCAATCTCTTTCAGTGGCGGTATACGATGATAAACAGATAACCGATACTGATTTTACTTTTATCGGGACGAGTAAAATTATGAGCTTTGAAAATAGGGTAACACCTAGCTTACACAAACAAGTTGAGGTAAAACTGGTTTCTTCATTAGATGATATTGGACTGTTTTGCGAAATTGTGGGAGAATGCTTTGAGTCAAAACAGTATATTTTAGATTATGAAAAATCTTTTATGCCTGATTTGCAATTAACTCAACTGCATAAATATATAGCTTATAAAGACGGTTTGCCTGTTGGTGCTTTGGAAATGGATGCCGGTAGTGACACTACTCTTATTTCATGGGTATGTATTAAGCCGGAATATCGTCGTCAAGGATTATGTCGAGAAATGCTAAATGAGTGTATATGCCAAGAAAATCTTAGGGGTTGCAATAAATTCGTGCTGGCAGCTGATGAAACCAGCGAAAAAGTATATAAAAACTTTGGGTTCAAAACGATTTTGATTCGTTATAATTATAAATTAACTTACAATGATTGATATAATTACCCCATAAAACGGCTGCCGTTGGTAATTTGTGTGTTGAGGCTTTTATTTATTGCCAGTTTAACTGATAGATTTAATATTGCATAAATCTTGATTTTGTGATATATATAATAGTGTTAAGGATTATTATGGAGGTTTTATGAAGTGCCTTGTTTGATGTTGCTTATGGCATTAATGGGTAAATATCGTATCTCTGTAATAATTCAATTGTTTAATTTTTTTAATTTTTATTTTTTTATGAACAATTTTAATAAAGTTTTCCGCGATGCGGAAGGAACGATGTTTTCCAAAATTAACGCTAGTGAGGCGGCCGAATTCAAAGGCAATTACATTACCGTTGTTGACAACAGAATTATTGCTGTTGTCGATGGTAATCAGGTAGCAACACCTGAGGTATTGTACAATGAAATAGGGGTAGAGTACCACCTCGTGGATTTCTATGATCACGGTTTGAAAATGGCAAAAAAACATGGCGTTTATTTTGCCGTTAAGCAGGAACCGATCAGAGTATGGAAAAATGTCAAACCGGGCGAAGCATTACGCACGGTGATTGACGGCTATGAGGAACATTCCGTCGTCCTTGACGATGAGAGTGTAGCCGCTCAAAATGTGGTCAAAAACGAATTTTATGCCATTCCTAAAAAGGTTTTGGCTGAAAAGTATCGTTTTGATCATAGCGAGTTTGACTATGATCTCTACGTGCCAAAATCTGATGCCGTATCCCAGTGGGTATACTCAGACATAAATGTCTTCGGGGTACTGTGGGGCGGTATTGAATTTTTGACGACCCCTATGATAAATATCAGCAATCCGAACGACTGTTACGGCTGTAACTACGTCGTTTGGTGGGGAAATGACGGTAGGCTTTCAAGTTATCGCGTGCTCGGATTTTTCCGTGCTTGCGGAACAAAGTTCTATGATGCCTATTGCGGAGATCCGCAAAGTGTGTCATTGTCCCAGTTCCAGCCGCCAAAAGCTCTGGAGTGCTGATAGTGTAAAACACAGAGTCTTGCCTCTTTTAGAGGCAAGACTTTTCTTTTATAAAGGAGCGGATTTTTACTTTTAATTATTTTTTTTACTTTATAAAAAATACTGTTCATTTTAATTTTATTGAGGTATATTTCCGTTATGAGTTTGATTTTAAAAAATGTTATCTTAAATAAAAAGCCTTGCGATATTAAAATTGAAAAATGCCGCTTTGCTCAAATTGCACCTGCTATTACCCCAAATTCTGCCGATGAAGTTATTGACGCTACCGGAAAGGCCATCTTTCCCGGTTTTTATAATCTGCATACCCATGCGGCAATGAGCCTGCTTAAAGGGATGGGGGATGATAAAGAACTGTTTTCGTGGTTATCTAAAGATATTTGGCCGCGTGAAGCTAAATTTAATGCCGATATTATTTATACCGGCACTAAGCTTGCAATGCTGGAAATGGCTAAATCCGGTACGGTGTTTTTTTCGGATATGTATTTTGAACAAGCCGCCATTATGAAAGCCGTGGCAGAAATGGGGTTGCGTTCCGCCGTTTCCATTGTCGGGTTTGATATGTTTGATGAAAAACAAACCGCTCAAAAGATGGAGGCCATAAAAGCATTTTTAGACTTGGAAAATCCTAATCCTGATTTAATTAAAAAAGTTTTGGCCGTGCATTCGGTTTATACGGTTTCTGCCAAGCTCATTGAATATACCGCTCAAACCGCGCGTGATAACAATATGATGCTTCATATACACGCTTCGGAAACCAAAAAAGAGGTGGATGATTGCAAAAAAGAACATGGTTGTTCGCCGATTGTTTATTTGGAAAGTTTGGGTGCTTTAGGTCCGAGTACGGTTTTGGCTCATGCCGTTTGGCTTGATGATAAAGATATTGAGATAATTGTTAAAAACCAAGTCAAACTGGTAACTAATCCGGGCTCAAATATGAAACTGGCTTCGGGAATGTTCCAATTTGATAAGTTAAGCAAAGCTGGTTGCATAATCGGGCTGGGAACGGACGGCAGTGCCTCAAATAACAGTCTTAGTATGTTTGATGAAATGAAAATGTGTTCGCTTTCGGCTAAAATTCAAGCCAATGACCCTACGGCAGCCAGTGCCGAAGAAGTATTTACCGTTGCAACCCGTAACGGAGCTCAGATGATGGGGATTGATGCCGGAACGATTGAGGTAGGAAAGCTTGCTGATTGTATGTTGGTAAATATTGATAATCCGTTGATGATTCCTGATAATAATCCGATTTCCAACATGGTATATGCTGCAGACAGCTCCGTTGTTGATACCTTAATTTGTAATGGTAAGGTGATTATGCAAAATCACCGCCTGGCTGATGAGGAAGAGATTTTGGCTCAAGCTAAAACTGCCTTAAAATATATTGATTAATTAAAGGGCTATTTCCACATTTTGCACTTGATTGCTTTTAGGTTATTTTGGCATTAAACGTATAAGTTTAATGCCAAAGTTATTATAAAACAAAGATTTTGCTTGACTTAGAGATACCTCTAAAGATTACACTCCCTTATATCCAAGCAGGAGGAATAATATGAGGTATATACATACATTTTTACTTATCTGTTTTGTTTTATTAACGGCTCATTATGTAAAAGCGGAGGAAAACATGACTAAAGTTAAGCTCACCATTAACAATACCCATGAGGTAATCATCAATTTACAAAATAATAATGCCACGGCTCAGCTGTTGCAGATGTTGCCGGCGGAGTTTGATTTTACGGATTTTGCCGGAGAAGAAAAAATCACCTATTTTCCCGAGCCGATATCTTTAACAGGGGTTAAAGGAGGCATGGTGGCAACGGCCGGAAAATTGTTTATATATGCTCCGTGGAAGAATATGGGTATCTTTTATAAAACTCACAGCTCAAGACCTGACGGCAATTTAATAGAGTTGGGCGAGGTGGAAAGCGGATTAGAATATCTTAAAGCCCAAAACGGCGGATTTAAAGGTTATATGGATGTTGTTAAATAAGGAAACCACAAAGGGGTATTATGCACGATATTTGGAACCCGTGGCACGGATGCGTTAAAAAGAGCGAAGGTTGTGAAAATTGCTATATGTATTTTCTCGATAAGCAAAGAAATCAGGACGGCAGACTTATCTATAAGGTAAAAAACAACTTTGATTATCCGTTGCAACGCGACAAATTCGGTAATTATAAAATTAAAAGCGGCGAGCAGATAAGAGTTTGTATGACTTCGGACTTCTTTTTGCCGGAAGCTGACATTTGGCGTGATGATGCCTGGCAGATTATAAAAAAGCGTCAGGATGTTGTGTTTTTTTTACTGACCAAAAGACCGGAAAGGGTGGCGCAATGCCTGCCTTCCGACTGGAATGACGGCTGGGAGAATGTGTTTTTTAACGTTACTTGTGAAAATCAGAAAAGGGCGGATGAACGCATACCTTTATTGTTTTCCTTGCCGTTTAAGCACAAAGGAATAATGGCAGCTCCGTTTATCGGTAAGATATCTATTGCCGAGTATCTGAAAAGCGGCATAATTGAGCAAGTGGTCTGCGGCGGCGAAAATTATGACGGTTCTCGTCCGTTGGAGTACGATTGGGTAAAATTACTTTATGATGAATGTGTATCATTTGGTGTTACTTTCTGTTTTATTGAAACCGGAACTTATTTTATTAAAGACGGTAAAAAGTACCACATACCAAATAAAAGGCGACAAAGTGAAATGGCATATAAGTCAGGCTTGCAGTATCAAGGAAAATCTATCAATTTTAAATTAAAACCTTCATGGCAGGGTGAATTGTTTGATGAGAGCAATATTTACCATAAGCATTTTTCTGTAAACTGCCAAACTTGTGCCAGTAAGCTTATCTGTAACGGCTGTTCAGATTGCGGCTTATGTAACAAAAACAATTCTTGACAAAAATATCTTGCTTTTTTGTTTATTTTGGTATATAACTACCGTAATGATCAAAATAATTTATATATAATGAATGAAAAAATAAAAAAACTGTCCGAGGTTGGACATCTCATTTTGAAAAGTGATGAAGTCTTAAATGACCTTAAAGGTGCAACAACTACTTTGACGTCAGAAATGCATCTAAAAGTATTGCTTATTGACAGGAGCAATGCAAGGGAAGTTCTTAACTACGCTAATTGTGTGGTTAATGCGGCGTTGAGTGCAGATTGCACTTTTATGCTGAGTTATATTCACCCTATGAATGTTTGGATTATTAATCCAGATAGGTTTGAAGAAGTAAAAGAACTTTTCAAATAGGGAATGGTCGGAATGAAAAGGAGGAAGTTTCGCACTTCCTCTTTTTTTTGTGTTTTAAACTATGTAAGTTTTTTAATATCTATCAATTTATTGAGAAATATCTATTGTACAAAATTATTGACGATATTTTGTATTATGTTAAACTTCGACAAAGGTTGAAGTTTGTCTTTCTAAGGGAGTTCTTTATGAATAAAGCATCTGATAATTCTTATCTGGAAGAGTTAAGGGAAGAAGGTTTGACATTGTTGCAAAATGATGATGTTGAAGAAATGAAGAAATTTTTGCAAGAAAATCCTTCTTGGGTTGCTGATAATACGGGTAGAGTTAAAGATTCTCGTAATACTTATTATGGGTTAACCGGCTCGTTTGTTTATGAAGAAACAAATCCTCTGGCTTATTGTAAAAGTTTGAAAATGGCAAAATTGCTCTTTGATAACGGTGCGGATGCTCATGTCGCCGGGTTTGAAATTATGCGCATGTGGGAATGATGTTCTCCCTTGTACTTTGTTACAAAACCGCCTTTTAAGGCTGATGACTTCTGCCATTTTAAGTAATGGGGGAGTTTTGTTTTTTATTAAGGAGTGTTATTTATGAATTACGTATTGGTAGCAATCGGTGGTATGTTGGGCGCTATGGCCAGGTATTTTTGCGTTTCTTTGCTGGCTGAAAAAAGCTTAAATTTTCCGTATGCTACTTTGTGGGTAAACATTTTAGGATGTTTTTTAATAGGTGCCATAAGTGAGTTTTTTGCCATTAAATCGTATTTGCCGGCAGAGGCTAAAATGCTACTGGTTACCGGATTCTTGGGGGCTTTTACTACGTTTTCAACCTTTGGCTTGGATACGGTATCGCTTATTAATAAGGCGGCATTTGTACACAGCGTAGTTTACGTTTTTTCTTCCGTATTTGTTGGTATTTTAAGTATTTATGCTTCCATATTTATGGTAAGACGCCTTTTTGCATAGGCTGATTAAAAAATACTTGAAAAAATATAGCCTCGGATTATCTTCAAGCAGAGAATTGTAGTTTTGTTAAAGGTGATTGTTATGCTCAAATATTTTTTGTATGTGGTGGTTTTGGCCATTGTTGTTGGTTTAACTTGCAGCGGGGTGCATTTATATAGAGTGGCTCAAAAAAATAAAAAGGAAATGGCTCCATACCAAACCGAATCGATTAAAGTTACAAAAACTTTTGGTAAGACCTTGGTCGTTTATTATTCATTATCCGGTCATACGCGTGATATTGCACAAAGAATACAGCAAAAAACCGGCGCTGATATTTATGAAATTAAAACAGCTCAAAAAATTGATAAATATCCTTGGTTCTACTTGAATTTACGACGTCAGTTGAAAAATAAAAAATTTCCTAAACTTGAAGGACAAATGCCTGATTTTACCAAATATGATACCGTATTTGTGGGCTTTCCGGTTTGGTGGTATACTATGGCTACTCCCGGATTTTCTTTTTTGAAACAGGCAGATTTTATGGGTAAAAAAGTAGTGCCTTTCTCAACTCAGGGAAGCAATGTCGGAACTTTCTTTGCCGATTTTGCCAATACCGCTCAAAATGCCGTACTGCTTAAAGGTAATTCTTTTAATAATTTGCCTAAAAAGTATGATGGCGCGGTTGATAATAAAATTGCCGTTTGGCTTAATGAACTTAATTAAACTTATCGGTTAACCGGATGAAAAACTCAGGTTTTTTTTAATCTTATAACTTAAAGTTTACTTTAAGATTAAGTCTTGTTGACTCTTTGATTAATTGTGTTAAACTCTTGCCATAAAGGAGAAAAACTATGACATATTCTATCGGTCAGGTAGCCAAAAAACTTGGTCTTACTACTCACACTTTGCGTTATTATGATAAAGAGGGCTTACTGCCTTCGGTACATAAAAGTTCTTCCGGACTTCGCGTCTTTACTGAAAAAGATCTAGAATGGCTCATTATTATTGAATGCTTAAAGGGCTGCGGTATGAGCTTAAAAGATATTAAACACTACATTGATATGTGCATGCAAGGTGATGAAACTATTTTAGAGCGTTTGGAAATGTTTAAAAAACAAAAAGAACATCTTGTTTTGCAAATGCAACAGCTCAAAGAATATATGGAAAAAATTGATTATAAAATCGCTTATTATACTGAGGCTGCCAAAAGAGGCAGCATTGATGCCGTACAATATAATAAGTGCTTAATGAAAGAAAAAGAACGAATCTTCGGTCAGACAATAAAAAACTTAACGGAAGATGATGATAATTAATTAAAAAGCTTAAGAAAACTTGCAATGTGAGTTTTGCTTTTTATTTTATCGTCTTGAAAAACAATAATAAAAAATATTTTTAAAGAAAAATTTTTCCCTTAAGCGTTTCTTAAGTTTGTAATGTTGAATTGAAGATGTAAACAAAATAATTTTAATCTTTATAACATTAAAAGGAGAAAAATCATGAAAAACATTTTATCTGTAACTGCTTTATCTTTAGTTTTAGGTTTAAGCTCTGCTGCTTTTGCTCAAGGATTTCAAGGTCCGGCAGAAATGGGCGGCTTTCAAGGTCCCGGACTTTCTAACTCTACGGTTGCCGAAGCTTTGAAATTGGGAGATGATACCGCCGTTGTTTTGGAAGGTAAAATTGAAAAGAGTTTAGGTAAAGAAAAGTATGTATTTTCTGACAATACCGGTTCGGTTACCGTTGAAATTGATAACGAAGACTGGCGCGGTCAAAAGGTTACCCCGAATGATACGGTTGTTATCCAGGGTGAAATTGATAAAGATTTGTTCAAAACCGAAATTGACGTAGATGTCATTACTTTGAAAAAATAAGGAATGTCAGAATGCGAATACTCTTAATTGAGGATGACAATTTAATCGGCGACGGTATTAAAATCGGACTTGAAAAAAACGGATTTACCGTAGACTGGTTTGATAACGGAGCTGATGGCGAGGAGGCACTTTTTCAAGTGCCTTACGCTGCTGTCATCCTCGATTTGGGGTTGCCGCAAATAGACGGTTTAACCGTATTGAAACACTGGCGCGATAAAGGTAAAAAAGAGCCGGTGTTGATTTTGACGGCTCAAGGTGATGTGGATAGCCGTATTTTGGGCTTAAATAAAGGTGCTGACGATTATTTGGGTAAACCATTTTCCTTAAAAGAGGTTGTGGCTCGCTTAAATGCCTTAATCAGGAGGCAAAACGGTTTTGCAACTGCCGAATTAAAGTATAAAGATGTAACCTTTAATCCTGATACCAAGCAGGTTTATAAATCCGGCAAGTTGATTGATTTATCGCCCAGAGAGGTTGCTCTTTTAGAACTTTTGATACTTAATAAAAATCGTGTTCTTTCCAAAAATGTTATTGAGGAAAAACTCTATTCTTGGGATGATGAAGTGCAAAGTAATGCGGTGGAAGTACATGTTCATCATTTGCGTAAAAAACTTGGAAAAGATATTGTTAAGACCGTAAATAAACTAGGTTATATGATGGAGGACTAAATGCGACATTTGAGCTTAAAATTGCGTTTAATGCTGATTTTTGCCGCAGTCTCTGTTTTAACGTTTGCGGCAGCCGGATATTTGTCTTTAACGGAAACTAAAGAATCCATTGATGAGTTTTTTGATACTTATCAAATGGCATTGGCTCGCAATTTATCTTCGGTTGATTGGCAAAATATGAACGGTGCCATAAAAAAACAAACCGATAAAAATTTAAAACATATTAGAAATGCCGATGATGACGATGATGCCATCGGTTTTGCCGTATTTAATTTACAAGGGCAAAGAGTTTTTGATGATAACGAAAAAGGCTTAGCATTTGGATTTAATACTAATATCGGGGCTTTTGGAACCGAGATAATAGACGATGAACCATGGCGGGTGGTAAGAGTAAAATCAGCGGACGATAAGTTTATTATTGCCGTAGGGCAAGAGCTTGATTACCGTGATGATATGGTTTGGGATATGACCGAAGAATTTATGCTGCCGTGGATGTGGGGCTTAGGGTTGTTACTCTTGATTATGCTTATTGCCGTAAGTTATGAATTTAAGCCGCTTAAAAACTTAATCGGCAATATTAAAAATCGTAATCCTGAAGATTTATCGTCCATACCCACAGATAAACTTCCCTCGGAGATTGTGCCTTTGGTAAATTCTCTTAATGGCTTGCTGGCAAAAATTGAAAAAATGCTTAACCGAGAAAGACGCTTTGTCTCTGATGCTGCCCATGAATTAAGGACTCCGTTGACGGCTTTACAGGTCCAATTGGAAGTTTTGGAAATGTCAGATGACGATGCTAAAACTCGTAAGAAAGCTGCCGATAATTTATCGCAAGGCTTAAAGAGAGCCGCTCATTTGGTGGAACAGTTGTTGGCTTTATCAAGACTTGATGTATCTTTGGCATCAGGCAAACTAGATGAAGAGCCTATTGATTGGAAGCATTTGGCACAAGAGGTTTGTAACGAGTATCAAACAGCAGCCGCAGAAAAAAATATAACCGTTATCAATAATGCTCTAAATGAAGGACCATTAACTGAGGCAAATAAACACTTGGCGGCAACCATAATTAAAAATTTGTTGGAAAATGCGGTAAAATATAGTCCGGAAGGGGCAGAAATTGAAATTGAGAGCAAGCGCGGTATGTTAACCGTTACTAACAGCGGTGTGAAAGTTGCCAAAGAACATTTAGGCAAACTCTCCCAAAGGTTTTACCGTCCTTCGGGGCAAAACGAGAAGGGGAGCGGTTTAGGACTTTCCATTGTAAAATCCATTACCGATTTTTACGGCTGTGAACTTTCATTTGCCAATACCGATAACGGTTTTAAGGTTACAATTAAAAAATAAAAACATCTAATGCTAATTAAAACCCCAAGTCCGCTTAAGGAACTTGGGGCTTTTAGTTTAGCATGGCAAAATTACCGTAAAAGTGCTACCTTTACCGAGCTCGCTTTCTACCTTTATGTCTCCTTGGTGCTGTTCGGCAATCATCAAAGCCATGGATAGCCCCAATCCTAAACCCTCATTGTTACGGCTTCGGGCTTTATCCGAACGGAAAAAGCGCTCAAAAATTTGCTCTTGTTCTTCTTTAGCTATTCCTATGCCGTTATCGCTGATTTTAATGTAAATTTTATTTTCATCTTTATTTATGTCGCATTTAACTTCTGAATTTTGCGGACTATATTTTACGGCATTATCCAGTAAAATGTATAAAAGCTGTTTGATAAGTAATTTATCGGCATTGATGTTTATTTCTTCAACACTATTGAATACCACTTTTATGTTTTTGCCCTGAGCTGTTTGTGAAAAGTTATGGCATACTTCTTTTCCCAGATTACTTAAATTGAAAACCTGCTTTTCTATTTTAATTCGATTGTTGTCAAAGCGGGCAAATTGCAATAATTTGCCGGTTAAATCAGACATAGTGTTAATTTCATCTTTGATGTTTTGTAAAATTTCAGGTGAGGGTGATTTTTGCTCCAACAACTCCGTATATGCCATAATCACACTTAAAGGCGTGCGCAGCTCATGTGAGGCATCGGAAACAAACTTTTTTTGCCGCTCAAACATCTTTTCTATTTGTTTTACGGCTTTATCTGCTAAATAGGCGCTTATAAAATATGAGAGAATTATCAAAATAACTATAACACCGAAAAATATCATTAGAAATCGGTTAAAGTTGTTGTGCAAATTGGTGGCGTGATATACTACAATTACTTTACCGATTTTCTTATTGCCTACCATAATATCTCGGCTTATGAAACGAAAATATAAACTATTATTTATTGTTCTTTTGTATATGGTATCGGAAGGAATATTTGTTTCTTCAACAATACGGAGCATCTGAGAACGAATATTATCTTGCTCAGGTAATTCGGCATATACTAGCTTATCGGCCTTAAACCAAAAGCTGAGCAAGGTTAGCGAAGGTGAAATGTTGATTGTAACTTCCTGATTGACTGCGGAATTTTTGTTGAAATTTTCTTCGGCTTCTTGTACTTCTTCATCAAGATAATCAAATAATGCTTTATCAATGGCATTTAGGATGATTTGTAAATTAAGATATGAGCATAAACAAAAAACAGCAATTAAAATGAAGGTGATGATAGCTGTATATTTGCAAACAAGTTTTTTATGAATTTCATCAATCATGGTTATTTATTTCCAGAATATATCCAACATTTTTTACCGATTTTATAATCATGGTATCGCCGAAAAATGATAGCTTTTTACGTAGTAAATAAATGTATGAGTCTAAGCTTGATTCGGAAATATCTAAATTGTTGGTCCATACTTTTTCTAAAATAGCCGAACGCGGTATAATATGTCCTTGATTGATGAAAAGCAAACTAAACAGTTCAAATTCACGTTTGGTAAGTTGTAAAGATTTACTGCCAAGCGTGACCTTAAGAAGATTATTATCAATACTTACGGTGTTTTTTTGGTATATACTATCGACATAAGGTCTTACTTTGCGGCGTCCAAGTGCTTTAATGCGAGCTACTAATTCTTTATTGGCAAACGGTTTTACCAAATAATCATCAGCCCCGGCCTCTAATCCTTGCAAACAATCGTCAAGACTATCTTTAGCGGTTACAAATATAATTCCGCCCTGATAGTTGTACTTAGGGCTGCGTAATATTTTGCATACCTCAAGACCAGATATTTCAGGTAACATCCAATCTAAGATAATAACATCGAAAGTGTTATCTTTGGCGAGTAAAAAGTCTTCTAAGGCTTGTCTGCCGTCGGTTGCCCAAACTACTTCAAATCCGGCAAGTTCCAAAAGTTCTTTTTGGACTATTCCCAGTTTTAGATCATCTTCTATCAGTAAAAGTCTCATGAGTGTTTCTCCAAGAAATATAATATATCTTGTTATTTTGATTGCAATCAAAATATTTTACGTTTTTTGAGATGTTTTTGAGATATGGTGTGTATAAGCCTTTTCAGGTACAAATTTTGTGCCTATTTTGCTTCCGATAAATCTTTATCTGTTTTGATATTCATATACGTCCTTTATTTTCGGAAGTGAGTAAAAGCCCTGAGTTTCCTCAGGGCTTTAATGTTGTTACAATTATAAATCAAGTGCCGGAGGCATTTGTAATCGCTTAAACGCTGTAGCTTGATAGCGTTTGATTATCCAATCTACCGTCTCTTTATCAAAGCCGCTGTTAACAATTTCTTCTGCCGATTTATGCTCATCTAAGTAAAGAGTTAAAACTTTATCCAAAACGGCATACGGAGGTAGGGTGTTTTCATCTTTCTGATTTAAGGAAAGTTCGGCACTGGGAGCCCTTACAATGACCTCTGAGGGTAAAACTCGTTTTTGAGCATTACGCCATTTAGCCAGTTCAAAAACTTGCGTCTTGTATAAATTACCGATAGGCATAATTGCACCACAAGTATCACCATACAAAGTACAATAGCCTGTTGCGGCTTCCGATTTGTTGCCGCAGGCCAAAACCGCCTGATTATACTGGTTTGACCAGGCCATTAGGATTTTGCCGCGGGCACGGGCTTGTAAGTTTTCAATGACCACGCCTTTAGGTCCTTGACCGAAAGCTTGAGTTAAAAAACTTACTTCTTCATCAATTAAATGCTGAATGTCCAACTCATGGTATTTAAGTCCGTTGAGTTTAGCAATTTCGCGAGCAATTTCCAGGCTCAAAGGCGAGGTATATTTGGTTCGCATCATAATTGCCGTTACGTTCTCTCCGCCCAAAGCATCGGCAGCCAACACGGCTGTTAAGGCTGAATCTATGCCACCGGATAGGCCAATAACAACCTCTTTAAAACAATTACTTACACAAAAACATTTAAGCTCTGCTTTAAGTTTATCCCATACTTTTTCTGACATTTTAACGCTCCTTGTATTGATGAATTAATTGTTGTTGCAAATTGTTAAGACTTTGCTCTAAGCCTACGCCGTAAAGGTGCGGATTGGCAAGTCGTTTGTAAGATTTATCAAGCATATTTAAGTTATGTTGCGCCCGATTTTTGATTTCCAATAAACTCTCATTTGTAAAATCTTTACATACCTTACCGTTAATAACTACCGGCTCTAATAAAGTGTAGGCACTTTCTCCTTTTTGAAAAGTCATCTCTTCCAAAGTTGTGGAATTAAGTCGGTGTGATGTTATCGGCATAACCAATTTACCGTCCTTTACCAAATTAGCCGATTGCGATGTGATGATATCACCTTCGTACTTACCGTTGCGGATAATCCGTATAACATCGGTTGCTCCCGGAATCGTGGTCTTGCCTTCGGCAATTTTTATCTTGGGAGCTCCTTTATAAGCTTTGGTCTTAAATACGCCGCCTAAGGCCGGAGTATCGTATGCCGTTACCAGTTTGGTGCCGGCGGCAAAGATATCTATCGGGGCTTGTTGTACTTGCAGTAAGTTTTCAATCAAATACTCGTCCAAATCGTTGGATACCAAAATTTTTACATCATCCATACCTTTTTCATGAAACATCTGTTTTGCCGTTTTTGCCCAATAGGCTAAGTCGCCGGAATCTATGCGAATGCCCTGTAACGGTATGCCGGTTTTTTCCGAGGCTAAGATGGCGTTTTTTATGCCTTGCCTGGTATCATATGTATCTACCAGCAGTGTGGTGTTGCCAACCGAGGCTTTCATATAGGCAATAAATGCGTCAAGCTCGTTTTCGTAACTCATTACAAAAGAATGAGCCATGGTGCCTTTGGGCGGAATGCCGTAATATTGTGCAGCCTTAACATTTGAGGTACCAGAGCAGCCGCCGATAAATGCCGCACGGGTAGGTAAAAAACAACCTAAATCTTGAGCACGTCTTAAGCCAAACTCCATAACCGGACGCTTAATACCGTCAAAAGAGGCAGCTTCTACCATTCGTGAGGCTTTGGTGGCAATTAAGCTCTGGGCATTGAAAATGTTTAAATAAGCCGCTTCTACCATATCAACTTGCCAACAAGGACCACTGACGCTTAATACCGGCTCGTTGGGGAAAACAATTTCGCCTTCTTTTACGGCTTTAATGTTAAGCTCTAATTTTTGGCTTTTCAAAAAACTTAAAAAATCTTCATCAAATAACTTTCTGCCTTCGGCATTTTTTAAATTTTGTAAATATCTTATATCGTCTTCGGATACGTGCCAGTTATCTACCCACTCTAAAAATTCATTCAAACCGGCACTTAATAAATATCCACCGCCGAACGGACATCTACGGAAAAAGGCTTCTGAGGTTTTGTTCTCCATATGCTTGCCGTCTTTGAACCAGGCTTGTGCCATGGTTAAATGATAAAGATCGCAGAAAAAGGGTGTTCCTGATTGTAATATGTTATTTTGCATGGTTAAAATCCTTTAGATTGGGGTTGGACCAAATTGTGTTCTATCTTCTTGGCATTTAAGCAAGAACGAAAAAATTGTGCCGAATTGATGACTTTTAACTGTCCGCTTGCGGTAAAGTTTTCATAATCTGGCATCATATCGGGAATTTGTTTTTCAAGTCCTTGGCATAGGTCTTCCAAAATAACGACCTTGGCTCCTCTTTTAAGAAGTCCGTTTAAAGCTTGAGCTACACAAATATCGCTCAAAACGCCGCATAAATATACTTCCTTGTCGCTAAAATCTTGAGCTAAAACTTCATAGGTCTTTTTTTCGTTCCAAATGTTGGTGGTGGACTTAAATATCGGCACAACTTTGATGTTGTCCTTAAACGGAGCTGCCGAATTCCATCCCCAAGACTGATATACGCAATGTAATGGAAAACTCTCAGCTTCTAACGTTTTATTATAATTTTGTGCAAAGTGGGTGTCATAAGAATCTATAATGTATTCAAACATATCACTTTGCAGATTGTCGGTAAATTTTTCGTGATTTTTAATAAGTTCGGGTGAGTTGATACTTAAGCACCCGCGCGGATGAACAAAATCATTTTGAAAATCTATCCGCATAAGTATACGGTTTTTCATGTGTATTTTCCCTTCAGGCTTATTTAGGGTTAAACTGTCTGTCTTTCATAAGCCCTGCGAAAGACGCAGACAGAAGGTATATTTTATACCTTAACGTTAAATGATGGCTTTTTGCCGATAAAAATGTTCCTCAATAATGTGGTAATTTTCCGGATGAATGAAGTTTTTCCATCGTTTATCGCCAAATTTTATCATATCTCTTATCATGGTTCCGGTTACAAACGGAAAATCGGGATTGGTGCGGTCTACAAGTTCTATATGCTTGAAGTGGTCCTTAAACCAGTGGGCATCGTAGGCGCTTCCGGCATAATAAACATCAGGCTGCGGAAGGTCAGGGAAGGTTTCCTTGATAAAATCAAGAACATATTCTCCCCACTCGGCAGGATTGTTGATATCAAACAAACCAATTATTTTTAAGCGTTCATATTCGGGACGGTTGCGATAAATGTTTTGTATCATCTTTTTGCGGGTGGTGTAATTTAACGGATTACGTGCTGTTCCCTGTTCTTGGATGGAACCTAGAATTACGGTAACGCGTGCACAATCTTGAAGCATCTTATCAATTAAAAGAGCATGACCGATGTGAAACGGTTGAGCCCGCATAATGGTTAAACCATGTTGGTATTTGAAATCAGACATTAAAAAAACTCCTTTATAAGGAGCCGACAAATAAATAAAAAGATACACTAACCTCTTTTAATTAAACTCGGCTCAGTTTACATAACATCCTCTGCTTATAAGCCCTGCAAGCACCAAGGATGATTCTAATGTAACATTTAATTCAAAAATGTCAAATAAAAAAAGGAACCCCCGCGTAAAACGCGGGGTTCTTCATATGCGGCTATAAGCCTTTAACACTGGCATCCCCTAAACGGGGCACTC
>CALXWE010000010.1 GCA_944392295.1 uncultured Alphaproteobacteria bacterium | reverse complement strand
GAGCGTTATGTCAAACTCATCGCTATAAGCTTTACTGAACCACGCGTCTAACGCGTGGTTTTCTTGTTACAAAAAAACTCCCCAAAAGGGGAGCTTAAAATTAGTGGTTCAGACTAGCGGTCTACATCCATAAGATCCTTGCTGAATTCGGCAAACCATTCAGCTACATCAAACTTTTTTTGACCAACCTCATCCGTAACATCGTGGTAGCTGCCATTCTCAAGAACTTCTTGAGCTGGGGCAACTTCATCAGGCAAGCCATAGATTACCATGGTTATATTCTCTATGCCGTTAATTTCCCGGCTTTGAGAAAACATTTCAACGGCACTGAAAATAGCCTTTGCCGATTGTTCAATTGTCAAGTGTCCTATTATTCCGCTACCAATCGCCGGAACGGCAAGAGATTTAATCCCCTTGTCATCGGCCATAAGCAACGCGCCAAATACCGCTTTACATGTTATGGTAAACGATGATTTAGCTGTTTCGCCCACCGTTGCTACGTGTATGAGGTACTTACTTGTTCCCCCATGGGAAGGTGTAATAATCGCATCTCCATAAAAAAACGGAGACTTTTGTGCCAGGGCATTATACTCATCAATACCGGCGCGCGCTCCGTAACGACATATTGCACCGCCTACGCCTCCGTAAGAAGCACAATCCGTAAATTGAGGAACAACAATCGCATCTACCGGCATTGTGGCAATATTGCCGCTTACAACCTGAACATTAATTTTTCCAATCTTTTTCATAATCTTAAAATTAAAAATTTAACGCTTAAATTGAAAAACATATTATGAAAAAGGTTTTATCACCCAATAATCGTCCATAATAATGCTTTTAATGCCTATGATACTACTACTCTTCTCTTAATTTGTCAATATTATAGACAAACCACCGTTCCTAGTATGTCCTTGACAATATTATGACGTTATATTACATTTGTGAAAGCTTTGATTATTCAATATATCTTAAGGGAAAACTTATTAATTATGGGGCAGTTTAATAAAACAAGTTTTGTTTTTCATTTTTTGTTGTTGGTTTACATATTTTTGTATTTTATGTTCAACAATCTTGCCGAATATTCTTTGCAATGCTACTTTAACAGCCTGTTAATCATCGCCGCTTACTTTATAATATCCCTTATGACTTACTTTTTTCTGCCGAAAAAATGCGCCCTTTATGCCTACTGCTTCTTGCTCGGATTTGCTTTTTATGCCTTGTTAATATCAACCTACTTCCAAGAGGGGGATTTGCTTATAAACGGTTCAATCGCCGTGTTAATTTGCTATGTAATTATCAGTTTGTTTTTGGCTGTTAGCTACTTTGCTCTTGATAAAATTGCCTTAACTCTTATTGTAATTATGTCTGTCTTAAACATAACTAAAGGCATTATGCGGATTGAACACCCTTACTTACAGGAACAAATACAAAACAGCCCTGTCTTTGTTACCAAACCTAATGTTTATCTGTTTATAATGGAATCTTATCAAGGCCAAGAAGCTCTTAAAAAATTACATGATTTTGATAATCAACAATTTTACGATTTTCTAAAACAACATCGGTTTAAAACTTATAATAACTTTTATTCTCTTTATCCGACTACTCGAGCTTCCGTGCTTTCTATGTTTACCCATAATCAAAAAGTTAATGTTTCCGGCGATGATACTTCAAACATATTTTTACAAAAAGAACCTTCTTACGTGTTTGATACCTTCAAAATAAACGGTTACGCTGTTAACTACCTATTTCCTAACCAATATTTGGTTCATACCCAAAAACATTTATTTACCGGCTTTCTGCCTAAAACGAAGTCTAAGAAAAAATATAACGTAGATACCGACTATTTAAATGATGTTATGCTTAAACTTGATAATTTGGCTGAGGCTAAAGCTCCTTTTATCTCAGTTATTAAAATAGGCGGAATTACCGAAAATCAGATTACTTATACCGGCGGCGTGGCTCATCTGCAAAACATCTTCAGAAAATCAGGAGAAATTGAAAAACTCCCCGAACTTAAAAAAAGCTATATTAAAGAAATGTTGCGCCAAAATAAGTTTATGGAAGATATTATTGAAAAAGTTATCAAAAATGACCCCAACGGCATAATAATTTTACTGGGAGACCATGGTCCGTTCTTTTATGATATTTGGAAAATAACCGCCAGTTACAAAGCGCATAATGTGTCAAAAGAAGACTACATTTTAGATAGGTACAACGTGTTGTGCGCCATTAGGTGGCCTAACAATATCAAGTCATCACAAAATATACACTTCGTTCCAGAGGTGTTTGAGCTTGTTTTAGCTGAATTGAGCCAAAATAAGCTTGAAACTGAAAAAGTTGACACTTTATACGATTTTAGTAATGTTAAACATGATATTTCCGATTGGGAGTTAGATAAATGAAAAAAATAGTTTGGTGTTTTATTTGTTTGTTATGGGCGAATCCTGCCTATTCTTATATTGATTTAGGCATAGGTTCCATGATTGTGCAGGGGCTGATTGCTTCGTTTATGGTTTTAATGATGTATTTTAGACAAGTTATCGCCTTTATAAAACAACATATCTTTAAAACAAAAAAGAAAGACAATATCGATGAATAGAGAGTTTTCGTCTTTTCGAGACCCTTCCGGATTTATATATCAAAAAAACGGGCAGCTCTTTAGGCAAATAAATGAATGCTACGCCAAAAACTATGAGTCCCTGATGAACTCCGGACTTTATAATCAGCTTGTTGCCAAAGAATGGCTTGTTGCTCACACGGAAATTAAAAACCATAATAGCTGCTATAAAACTATATCTCCGGAAAAAATCGATTTTATTTCATACCCTTACGAGTGGTCTTTTCAGCAGTATAAAGATGCGGCTTTATTAACCCTTAAAATTCAGAAAAAAGCTTTGGAATATGGTATGTCATTAAAAGACGCTTCCGCTTATAACGTTCAGTTTAAGGACGGAAAACCTGTTTTTATTGATACGCTTTCTTTTGAACAACTCGACCCTAATCTTCCTTGGAAGGCTTATAAACAGTTCTGTCAGCATTTTTTGGCGCCTTTGGCTTTGATGTCGTATAAAGATTTGGGCTTGTCATGCTTGATGAAAAACTATATCGACGGCATACCCTTGGAACTTGCTTCAAAAATGCTTCCTAAGTTTACATCATTGGGAATATTAACCCATATTCATTTAAATGCCTGGTTTCAAAAAAAGTACGACCATTCGCAAAAAGATTCTCATAAAATGACTAATATGTCTTTGAAAAAGCATATTGCCTTGGTTGAAGACCTTTTTTATACCGTGTCGTCGCTAAAAAATCCTAACCCGGAAACAGAATGGAAAGATTATTATTCTTTTACCAACTATGATAAGGCTCTGGAGCAAAAAGGCAAATTAATTGATGAGCTTTTATCTAAAATTCCGGCGCCGAAAAGTGTTTGGGATTTAGGTGCCAATAACGGATTTTTTTCGCGTATTGCTTCAAATAAAGGGATACCAACGCTCGCTTTTGATATTGACCCCATGGCCGTTGAGCGAAATTATATTGAGATAAAGAAAAATAAAGAACAAAATTTAATGCCTTTTATTTGTGATTTGTTGAACCCATCTCCGGCTATCGGCTGGGACAATAAAGAGCGAAAATCTTGGAAAGAGCGCGGTAAACCTGATGTGATTTTTGCTCTGGCTTTAATGCACCACTTGTGTATTTCCAACAATATTCCATTAAATTATTTGGCTTCATTTTTATCAGAGCTTACTTCTTATTTGATTATTGAGTTTGTACCCAAAGATGATTCTCAGGTACAGATTTTACTTGCTTCAAGAGAAGATATTTTTACCGATTATACGCAAGAGTGTTTTGAACAATCTTTTAAAGAATTGTTCGAAATTATGGAAAAAGTTAAAATTTCGGGTACTAAAAGAACTCTATATTTAATGAAAACCAAAAACTGATTTTTTACCTAAACAAAGCACTCAACTTTTTATTTGAATGAGTTGAGTGCTTTTTTATTGGTTTTTTACTTGCTTTTAATGGTTACCTTAATTTGATGTTTTTCTTTTGGAGCAAGTTTAATACTGTAATCGCCAACATTTGAAGGTTCTACGCACACAAAGGTTTTGTACTGTTCCTTACTCATCTCGGCTAAATCTTTATTAGGGTTCCATACTACCGTGGTTTTTGAGCCCTCTTTATTAATTTCTATAACACGATTATATCCGCTGTCTGTTATCTCAACCGGCTCGGTTTGGTTAAGAAAAATACTATCAACTTCGCCTTTGATTTGTAAATCATCTTCCAGCTTATACATTTTACCGTCTAACGAATTTTTATAAGTATGACCTTTTAATCCTTTAATTTTAACATTATCTACCGAACTTATGTTAAAATAAGCGTGCAAAGCCTCGCTGAAAGTAAAAGTTTCTTGACCGTTATTGATGGTTTCTAAACAATATTCAAGTTTATCGGTTATGGTAATATACAGATTAACCGTTGCATGGATATTATACTTAGCCTCCGACTGCAATGACAGTTCTACAGCAATTTTTTCATTATCTACCGAAGCTTTTTTTAAGTTCCAGTTTGATAAACGAGCAAACCCGTGGCGCGGCAGATTATTATTTAATTCTTCTTCGGCAAAACGCGGCCAGCTAACGGGCATTCCTCCCCTTATAACCTGAACATTATCAAATTTATTTAAATCTCCAAGCCAAAAAATATCATGTTCATCACCTTTTAAGCGGTATGATAACAAATTACCTCCGAAAAGAGCTATTTTACATTCTGCTCGGTCGTTGCTTAATTTTATGATGCCTCTATCTTCCATTGCCGCTAACCTTTAAAATTTAATTGTTATAAATTTATAATATCAACTCTTATACATCTATCAACAAGTAACTATATTTATTCCCCTTTATATCAAAAAACCCCGAAATTAAAATTCGGGGCTTTTATATACATTTACTTTCAAATACGTACCTGACTTACCTAAAAAGCGTTGTTTTTTAGAAAGTTTATATCCGGACTGGCTTTTAAAAGCTCCATACCTTCGGAATCGAAAATTTCACATGTATCTTTTAACGAAAGTAAAGTTTTTTGATCTTCGGTTAAAGTAACCTCTTCTATCGGGATACCGATTTCATTAGCCACAGCCATTCTTAACCAGATATCACGTAATTCTTCAAGCTCTTGATAAATTGCCTGCTCTGCCATCGGCTGTAATTCGGAGCTGATGTAAGAAAACATTTCATCCATTGAAAAGCCATATTTGGTAAGACTTTTTTGTAAATTATCTAAGTCTGCAGCAAAATAAGTTTTAAAGTTTTGCGGATATTGCGTTAACGTATAACCTTCTTTGGCACAAACGCTTTCATAAACTTTAGTGTTGCGGTATACAAATCCGACCGAAGCCCAAGCTTTTTCGGAAACTTCCAGATTTTGCCGATTATTTGCCAGAGCTGCAAGAAAGCTCAAAACAAACATTAAAAAGCCCAATAAGCTTAAGAAGATTTCACCTAAAGTAAATTCTTTGGTTCTGTCTTTATTAAGAACTTCTTTGTTATACTTATTAACTGCTCTTTGTACGGGGAGCAACGCCGTCATAACAATCAAGAAACACAGTGCCCACAAAATTAATATCAATACCGCCTCGGACGGTGCAATAGAACCAATTCTGTCAAGGGCGTTCAAGGCATATATACCGACATAAGCTAAAAGGTAAGCAAAGCCGCAGATTAATAGCGATTTACCTTTTTTAAGGGTTTTGTTCATTTTAAAGCATAACAACGGGGCTGTAAACACTATAAAGAAACCGCACAAATAAGGATTAACATCATCTTTTGTGGCTTGTTGATAAGCTTTCCAGTTTCTAAAGCCCCAATAAATATAATAGAAGCCAAGGCTTAAAATACCCAAAATAAACACCCTAACCGATGATACGGCAAAATATTCAGCCGGACGGGAAGCGTCGGCATCTTTAAATTTCTCAACAAAGTTTTGTTGATAAGCTCTGTACTTTTTATTGGCAACAAAACCGGCAATGGTGTGTGATATCAAAAGCGATATTAAAAACGCCCAATTAATGTACACCACAAACATAAGCGGCATGGTCAGCAAAAGCGGAAGAACCAAGAACAAACAGAACAGCCACGGACATTCTATGTAAAGAAAATAAAACGATGAAAAAATAAAGGCCCAGATATTAAAAGGCTTGAGTTTTTTATTTTCTTTTAATTCTTGGCTGAATTTTTTAACTTTATCTTGAACTTCCATAGCGTCCTCCTTGGTTTTGATTTTCTTTCATTATATTGCTCCTTAAATTAAAAGCAACTAATATGTGTAGGTTTTACCACGCTATAAAATCAAACTACTTTTTGTACCTTATTATCATATACAAAACCGCAAGAGCAAAAATTAATGATATAAGGTTAAATATTATCATTTGTACTGATGATAAATATGTGCCGTATATCAGCCAGCAAAGCATTCCCAAACTGTAAATGACATAACTTGTTGCAGATAAACCTTCTACTTCATGACTTTTTAAAGTTTGAAGAGTTTGCGGCAAAAAGCAGGTTGCCGTGCATATGCCGGCAACGCAACCTATTATCTCTAATACTATATCCATAAAAAACCTACTTAATTAAAGAGTTACCATTAAAATAGTTAATGCCCATTGCGGTTTTAACTTCATCTAAAGTTTGAGCCGCAACTTCACGAGCTTTCTGGCTTCCCTGATGCAATTTTTCAAATATATAGGGTAAATCTTTGGCCAGCTCTTCTCTTTTTTCACGGATGGGCTTTAATTCGGCTTGCAAAATCTCATTTAAAAACTTTTTAACTGTACCATCTCCCAAGCCGCCACGTTCGTAATGAGCTTTCATTTCTGCCAAATTGGCATAAGCCGGCAAAAAGGCTTTGAAATGCTCATCTCTGCAAAAGGCATCTAAATAAATAAACACCGGATTATTTTCCGTATGTCCGGGATCTTCTATTCTTAAATGCGTCGGGTCGGTAAACATACTTTGTACTTTTTTCTTAATATCGTTGGAGCTGTCAGATAAGTATATGCAGTTTCCTAACGATTTACTCATTTTAGCGGCACCGTCTAAACCGGGCAAACGTGAACAACGGCTGTTTTCCGGCAATACTGCCGTAGGCTCAACCAAAACTTCTTTGTAAATGGAGTTAAAAGAACGAACTATCTCTCGGGTTTGCTCTATCATCGGCAACTGGTCTTCCCCAACCGGCACTAAATTGGCCTTAAATGCGGTTATATCTGCCGCCTGACTAATCGGATAGGTGAAAAAACCTACCGGAACGCTTTGCTTAAAGCCGCGCAAATGTATCTCGTTTTTAACCGTCGGATTTCTTTGTAAACGTGATACCGTTACCAAATTCATATAATAAAACGATAATTCGCACAATTCGGGTATTTGCGATTGAATGAATATGGTCGATTTATCAAAATCGAGCCCGCATGACAAATAATCAAGCGCAACTTCCGATATGTTATTTCTTACTTTGTTTATATCATCGGCATTGTCGGTTAAGGCTTGAGCATCGGCAATCATAATATGCATATCATACTTGCCGGTATTTTGCATTTCTACCCTGCGCTTTAATGAACCTACGTAATGTCCTAAATGTAATTTTCCTGTCGGTCTGTCACCGGTTAATACTATATCCATCTCTTTTCCCTTTTATTTTTTTTATAAACCATTACCATCTGAGGTTTTTATTGTCAAGCTTGCCTTGCTACCACTTTTTAAATACGAAAAATGCCGCCAGTGCTATAAGTAAAAAACCAACCACATAATTCCAGCGCATCTCTTCTTTTAAATACAGTACCGAGAAAATGCAGAAAATTATTATGGTGATTATCTCTTGCATTACTTTTAACTGTGCAGCACTAAAATACTCGTGCCCGATACGATTGGCCGGAACTTGAAATATATATTCAAAAAAGGCTAAACCCCAACTTGCTAAAATTACAACCCATAATGCTGCAGACTTAAACCTTAAATGTCCGTACCACGCAAAAGTCATAAAAATGTTAGATATGGTAAGCAAAATTATCGGATAATATTGTCGCATCTTATTTAAGCTCCTATTTTGGCTCATTATTAAAACGTTTTTTCAAAAAAAACAACTATCTTTACATAAAAATACTTGTTTTTATGAAAAAAACACTTGTTTAGACAAAATTTTGTGCTATGATAGGGAAGTTGAAAAATAAAACAAATGCTTAAGGGCTGCATTATGAGTGAAGAAATAGCAGATAAAGAAAATCAATTTAGTGATCCGAACTCCGTAAACTTAGTTTTTGACGTTGAGCAAGATCTTAAAATTCCTCTCGATACGGTTGATAATCGTAACGAGATACTTGAGCATTTAAATAAAACCGCCATTGAAGAATATGGACGCCCCAACCTCAATCTTTCAAAAGAAGAACTTGAACAAAAACGTCTTCTTAAAGCTTCGGAAAATTTAAAGAAAATTGATAATAGCTTTCAAAAAGGCGAAATTGACCGAGAAACCAGAGATTTTTTATATGATTATTACATTAACAGTTCGGAACTTTATGATGAATTTAAACACTCGTTAAATAAAATTTTTGGATGTCCTCCGCAGTCTATTAAGTACATCAATCTGCTTGAAGGTAAAATTGATGAGGAAACGCCTTACTTTGAGGAGCACGTCGGTCCTGATACAACCATGGTCTATGAATATGAAATTGATGCTCCGTGGAGAGTTGAAAATCAGATTCCGGGAATTGTTCCCTCAAAAATTAAAATACAAATCGTCGTTCCGCAGATGAAGGATGTTGAAAGAGCCATTGAAAAAGTTAAAATCAACGGAAAATATGACCAGGAACGCCAAAAAGAATTAGCTAAACTTAAACCAGGACAAACCATTGAAGAGGCCGGTCTTGATAAAGCTAAGCTGCGTACTCCTTTGCAAAAAATGAAAGATATTTTGCGCTGTTCCATACTTGCTCCGCGTTATGATGACGTTGTGGGAGTGTATAACTTGGTTATGCAAAAGGGCTCAGCGGTTAAAAGTTCCCGCCCGAGCAAGTATCTGGATAACGACCCTAAAAACGCCAAATTGTTTTTTGAAAATGCAAAAAACTATCGGGATATGAAAAACTATTTACCTATTGGTATTGATGGTGGTAAAAGGATTCTTCCGTTTTTTTGTGAAATTCAGTATAAAATTAAAATACAATTTTTTAGAGCAGATAATTTAACTCATTCGATTTATGAAAAAGTAAGAAGATTAAAAGAAAACTTTTTTAAAACCCAACTGGAAGGCGATAAACGTTTGATAAATTCGCAAATTTACTTAGGTTTTCTTCAAATCCAGTCTATAAACAGTAAAACATTCGGTGAATATAACATCAGTGTTTTAAGAGATGCCCGTATTTTGGAAGATAAATTAAAAGCTTTGGGATATAAGTCTGACAAGGACGGTACATTTAAATATTGCAGACAGCTTTTAGATAATAACTTATTGATACGTTCCTCAATGGCTTTAACCGATGAAACTTTTGAAAATTCTCCGGCTTGGCTTAAGGATATGTTTAATCGCTATCGTGACAATATTGTTAAAAAGTATTTGGTAAATCTAACCAAGGCCTTTACTAAAAAGGGTAAACATAAAAAGCCTTCGGTTAATTTAACCAAAGTGGCTCGCAACAAAAGAGGCAGATAAATTCCGCCTCTTTTATTTTAGCCTTTCCGCAATATAGGCTTTAACCATATTTTCTATATCGTGTTGACGCTCTTGGTCTAAGTTGTGCCCCGCAAGTATGTTAAGTAAATAATCTATCAAGCCGTGAAACGTTACAAAATTAAACGAGCTTTTAAAATTAAAGTCAAAAATAAAGGCAATAACTTGCAAAAGTCTATCGTTTAAGCATTCAACATCGGCAGTTTTTACCAGTTCATAATGACTGAAACTTGACCATACATTTTCTGAAATATTCTGGTCTAAAGGTCTTTGAAATATCTTTTTAGAAAGTAAATCGTGAAATATGCGACCCTTGGTTTTGGCAATATAAAGGTTTGCCAGTTTATCGGCATCTTTGATGAGCTTGTAAATTTCAATTATTTCGGTTTTTAGCTTATCATCTTGAAGTTTTATAAATTCCTCATCGGTTTCAAGTAAGCTTATATCATAAGTATGGTGCTTAATCGGCAGCAATATGCGGAGATTGGTACAGCCTTTTTCTTTTAACATCTGATAACTGTACAGTGCGTGATTGTGATGAGAATTCATATCTTTAAATAAAAATTCCAGCTCTCGAAAACGTCCGATATCATGCAGCAAGCACACTGCTTTACAATCGGCTATATAATCAGCCGGTTTATTTTTAAATAGCGGCTCATGGCGCAAAAGATAATTGCCCATACCTAAAACCTGAAAAGAATGTTTGAGCTTGGAGAGAGCTGTTTGCTCACAAAACTCGTTATCCTTAATTTTAGCGTAACTTTCTTCAAAAGCTTTTTGTAGCAGGGCTCTTTCTTTTGGCATATTTATCATTAATTAACGCTGGCATCCATGGGGTTAAATCTTAACAGCAAAGTATTCCAGAGTTTATATTTATCGGCATACTTTTCGGGAAAGATTTTATAAATATTGACGTTGTTTTTATTAGAGCAGGTATAAACCGCGCGGCGGGCACTTTCGGCTATGGCTCTGAAATGCGGGTCGGAGCGCATACGCGCCGTATCTAAGATTTGTACGTCTCTGATTGAGCCGTCGCGATTTAAATAGGCTCTTATTTCAATTATCATATTTTCAATACCGCGCGCGCCGGGGTCTAAATTCCAACACTCTCTTAAGCGTCCGGCAATGGCATCGGTTTCGGAAATGGTTAAATCGCTGAAATATGAACCGCCGGTTCCGCCCTCAACACCCATATTGTTAACATCGGTGCCTTCTTTAATTACTGCCGGAGAGGCGGTATCTCCGAGCTCTTTTTCAATAGAGCTTACCGAATCCATTAAACTCTTAAGCGGATTGGTTATGGTCTTGTTTTCTGCTTTAGGCTTGGCTTTGCTTGCCGGCTTTTTTACCGGCGGAGTTTTGCTCTGCGGCTTGGGCTGAGGTTTGGGTGTGGGCTTTTGTGCCGGTTTAGGCGCCGGTTTGGGTGCCGGTTTAGGCGTCGGCTTAGTATCCGGCTTTTTGACCGGCTTTTTTTCAGGCTCGGAAGGAGTGGTATCCAGATAGTCTTTTTTAGGTTCTTCTACCTTGGTTTCTTTAGGAGCCGGAGGTAAATCGGGTTGTTTGGTTTCTTCGGTTGTCCACTTTTGAGTGGGCTTTTTTTCGGGAACGGTTGCTTTTTTATCTTCTTTTCCCAACACGGCTTTAGGCGGGAGATTAGTCATTTCCGCCAGTTTTATATCTTTCAAATCAACAATTATCGGGGCTTGCCCCATGGTTATTTTATCGTGTCCGAAAAACGGCAAATCAATCACCAACACCAAAAAGGCGGCGATGTGCAAAGCTATTGAACGATAAAGATAACGCTTATTCATGGCTTAAATTAACGCTCCTTAACCAGCGGGCGTGCCTCGGTTTTAAGCCCGACTTTTTCAAAACCGGCTTCTTTTAACATCGCCATTAAGTTAATTACTCTGCCGTATGACGATTGCGTATCGCCGGAGATGGTAACACTGGCTTGCGAATTTTCACCGCGAATCGCCATAACTTTGGCAACTATCTTATCATCGGGGACTTCGGTTTTGCCGATATAGTATAATCCGTCTTTATCAACGCTGATGTTTATGGAGGTTTCTTTACCCTCTAAAGCTTTACCGCCGACTTTGGGTAAATCAAGGGCAATACCTGAAGTCATAAGCGGAGCGGCAACCATAAACACCACCAGCAACACCATCATAACATCCATTAAGTTAGTGATGTTAATATCGGCATTGCGGCGGCTGCCGCGGCGGGATGATGAACGATATGAAGAACTTATCATAAAAGCTTCTCCTTGTTATTTTATTCGCCTGCCATTTCGGCTTTTAAGGTCGTATCATCAATTTCTCGGGAGAGAATCGTTGAAAATTCGGCAATAAAGTTTTCAAGCCGTTTGGCATAGCGGTCAATGTCGGTAGTAATAATGTTATAAGCAACCACTGCCGGAATGGCGGCAATTAAGCCGAAGGCAGTAGTAAACAAGGCTTCGGCAATACCGGGGGCCATAGCCGAAAGCGAGTTACTTTGGGTGGCGGCAATGGCGTTAAAGCTGTTAATGATACCCCAAACCGTACCAAACAAACCGACAAGCGGAGCAACCGAACCGGTAGATGCCAAAAAGCCCATACGATTATCTAAATCTTCAAGTTCTTTATCCATGGAAACAGTCATGGCTTTTTCAATGCGTTGTTGCAAGGAAGCGCCTCTTAAGCTGCGGTCGGTTTTAGACTGCATAATATTGGAGCGGCGCCATTCTTTCATGGCCGAAACAAACATTGCCGACATCGGGTCGCGAGGATGATTACCGATAGCATCGTACAATCTGTCAAGCGAGCCGCCCGACCAGAAAGCTTCTTCAAACTTTTGGGAGGTTTTTTTAACCTGCCGCAGTGTAGATATTTTTTCAAAAATGATTGCCCACGACCAAATAGAGGCGGCAATTAAGCCTATCATAACCACTTTGGTAACCGTATCGGAAGCCCAAACCAAATCCCACATGGACATTTGTTGAGCGGCGGTATTAACAACATCTGAAAGAGCTTCTGTTTCCATTTTTCTGACCCTTTTTTAACTTATTTTATTAAAATGACACTATTTTGGCTCTTATTAGCACAAAATATTAAATTTTCAATTAACTTATGGGCTAAAAACAGATGATTTTTTAAAATAAAAAGCACCGTGATGAATTTTATTCAACACGGTGCTAATCTTACCTTCTTACCTTTGCTCTAATCGCAAGGAAAACCTCGCGAATGAACATCGGTACAACACCCACCCAAAACGGGTGAATGCCGCAGATGTGAATATCTCCCCACCAGCCAAACAAATATCCAGCTCCCATAAAGCCGAATAAAAGAAGGCCAGCGAAAATACCCGTAACAAAAAAGGAAAGAACCCAAGCCAAAAGAGGCTCCGTTCTGTCCCATAATTTTCCGATAAACACGCCAACCGCACCGATTACAGCGCAGATGAGCAAAAAATTTAATAACATAATATTATTTTTTATTATTATTCAAACAAAAGGAAAAATTTAAAATCAGCGGTAAGTACCAACCCTAACAAAACCTCACACAATTTCAAACACACTAATTTATTTTCCAGTTTTAGTGTATCATATTAAGATTTTTTTGGCAAGGTTTTTAAATTAATCTGCCCAGCGAATACTCTGCGCGCACTGCTGCTGGCTCATGCCCTTTACTCGGCAGCGGTTGACTATTACATTGGGCGCTTTGTCCATACTGTAACAGCCTTGACCTAATAATGAATAATCAAAATAGGTCTTGGTGTTGGGCGCTATGTCATCAAAAGAAAGCGCCGTCTCCATACTGGGCCATTTTAAGCGATAACTTAAATTATTTATCTTTTCTTTTAATCCGGAATATACATAAAAACGCATTGTGCAGTTAATGTTGCCGTTTAATGTTTTGGAAATTTTAAAATCTCTCATGTATAAAATTATTTGCGGCTTTTTTTTATCTTCTTCAACGCTCCCGATACGATAGTTCTGTATACTTCCCGTTGTGGAACTTGCCGGTTTTGACCATACTCCGGAATTTGAAGAAGATGTGCTTAATGAACCGCTTTGATTGGCTCCCCCCATGTTACCAGCAGGGGCAAACATTTGCGCCTTAGCTAAGCCGAACGTAAACAAAATAAAACCGACAGCCATAAATCCGCTCTTAACTAAAAAACGTATCTTATGTGAAAATCGGCTGCCGGTCATACTCTGTTCCTTGTGCTTATTTTATGCTGCTGACAACTTTATCGGCTTTTTCAAAGTTGCTTACAATGTTTTCATATGTGCTTTCAATGTCCGTCGTGTCTTGAGCTTTTTCGTTATTTAACAAACGCTCCTGCTCGGAATATGAAATGTTTTTGAATTCATCATAATATTCCGGATTTTTCGAATCGACGTATTCAAATAAATTTGCACAAGCCGAGGTGTTGCGGGTGTTGGCTACACGGCTCCTACGGCTATTGGCAGCTTGGTTGTTGTTGTCGTTCTGACCGATAATGCTGCATGAAGCTACGTTAAAGTCCAGATTATCTAACAATAAAAAGCATTTTTCGGTTTTAACACTGCCCTTTACCGTGGCTTGCTTATATGAACCTAATGCCGGCATCTCAACGCTTGTAGTTATCTCACCTAACTTAACTTCATTGTTGCGTTGACCGCTGCGGTTAACAACCCGTGTGTTTTTGTCTTCCTTCTTTTCTTCGTCATCAATAACGTAACGCTCGGTTACCTCATCGGTCCAGCCCATGTCGACTTTGGCTTGACGAAAACTGTCTGTGGTGCGGTTGTAAAAGGTTACCAGAAAATCACAGTGCGTAACAACTCCGTCCGTATTTTCTACCGGCTTAATGTCGTGAACTTTGAATAATACCGCTCTGGGCTTGGTGGTATCTTCTTGCTGAGGTTCAGCCTCTTGCGCATAGGCTCCGAACGAAGCTAAACCTAAAGCTATACTCAGGCTGCTTAACAAAGCTTTGTTTAACATTTTCATACTCTTATCCCCTTAATATATTAAAAGTTAAATGTAATATATGTCAGTTTTATTTAATTTTCCTTTAATTTTTTTAATACTCGCAAAAAATCGACCCACGCTTTACCTTTTTGCGCACTGTTGCGCAATAAAAACGCCGGATGAAAACTCGCCAGTGCCGCAATCTTGCTCTTGTCAATGCTTGTGTACTCAAGCCATCTGCCCCTTAATTTTGATATCGGCTCATTGTTGTCTAACAACGCATTGGCAGCACTGCCGCCCAACAATAAAATTATTTGCGGCTTAATTAACTCTATTTGCTTTTTCAAAAACGGTAAACATACCGCTACCTCGCCGTCGGTCGGCGTTCTGTTCCCCGGCGGACGCCACGGCAAAACATTGGTTATGTACACTTCTTCGCGGTTTAAACCTATCGCATTTAACATTTTTTCCAGTAAATGACCGCTCCTGCCTACAAACGGTTTGCCTATTCTGTCTTCATCGGCTCCCGGTGCTTCGCCGATTATCATTACTCTTGCTTTGTCGTTTCCGGCCCCGAAAACCGTGTTCTTGGCATTGAACTTTAAAGCACAGCCTTCAAAATTTTCAACAATCTCTCTTAATTGCTCCAAACTTAATGCTTTATCGCATAATTCTCGCGCGTTTTTGCACGCTTCGGGCGTGGCTTGCGCTAAATTGCTTATCGCTTGGCGCGACGCCACCGGCACTCGCTGGTATAATATTTCATCATTTTGAACAGCTCCTCCCTTTGTTGCACTCGGCACGGCTGACGGCGCAGGTTTGCTCTCGGGTTGCACCGTTACCAAACCCGCTTCCGAACCGCAACTCTCCGTTACGCCGGCCTCTATGTACCACTCTAAAAGGCTTTTTATGTCTGTTCTTTGTTCCATAATCTAAATTATATAATCCAAACCTCTTTTTATTGCAACATAAAGCAATTATTTACACATATAATTGTATTATTTGTGTTGAATACTGTTTAAATGTTGGTATAAAATATACTGAAATTTGAAAAGATGTTGGATGTTATGAAAATAGGATATGTCGCCGCTTTAATTATAAGCGTTGCCGTTTTTAACTCTTGTACCGACGGTTTTATTAAAAAACCGCAACAGAATCTTGCAACCTATTATTCCGTACCCAGAATGAATACCGCTTACGGCTCTTATCTGGCCGGTCGTGTCGCTCATTTGCGCCAGGATCTTAATACCGCCGCCGATTATTATATGCAATCTATTGCTTTGGGGGCCGATAAGCCGGAAATTGTTTCGCAAACCTATATCTTGCTTACTTCCGAAGGCAGAATCCATGAGGCTGCCAAATATGCCCAAATAGCCTCCAAAGACGGCGATGATAGTAATTTTATTAAGTTTGTGATTATGGCTGATGCTATGCAAAATAATGATTTTGAAAAAGCCCTTAAAGCCTTGCAGCCTATTAACGATAAAGTCTATAAAAGCTCTATAATCCCCCTATTTTCAGCATGGATTTATACCGGGCTTAATGATAAAAAACAGGCTTTGAAACAACTTGAGGTCTTAAAAAATGATGAAAGCCTGCTCTCGCTTTATTATATGCATACCGGCATGATTAATGATTATTTTAATGATACCGAAAATGCTCAAAAAGCCTTTGATACCGTTGTTAATAACCAAAATTTGGAACTTTCTTATCGCTCTTTGCAAATTATAAGCAACTTCTATTTGCGCAACGGACAACAGCAACAAGCTCAAGACTTAATTAAATCTTATTATGAAAAAAATCAGCAGGCTAAAATGCTCGAAAATTTGTACCTGCAAATTAAAAATGCAGACCCGCAATCGGTTAAAAAACTTATCGATACCCCGCAAAAAGGCGAGGCTGAAGCTATCTTTAACATCGGTACCGTCTTTAGACTTTATCAAACCGATATTTCTCAGGTGTTTACCGCTTTGGCTTTGTACTTAAATCCGCAGCATGAGGTCGCCCTTGTCTCTATGGCCGATTTAATGGAAGGTAATCAACGCTTTGATGATGCTATCGAAAAATACCAAAATATATCTAAAGAATCGCCTGTTTATTTTATGGCTCAGCTTAAAATTGCCAGTATCTACCTAACACAGGGGCAAAATAAAAAAGCCTTGGAACAACTCCAAAAACTTGAAAAAGAATTTCCCGATAATTATCAGGTGCTGTTTAACCTCGGCGAAGTAAGCCGAATGATGAACAAACAATCGGATGCTATCGATTTTTACAATAAAGCCCTTAAAGTTATGCCTAAGGCCGCTCAAAACGATTGGACGGTTTATTATGCCCTCGGTATGGCTTATGAACGTAACGGTCAATGGAAAAAAGCCGAAGAAGCTTTACAAAAGGCTCTTAAAATTAGCAATCGCCACCCCTTTGTCCTAAATTATTTGGGCTATACATGGCTTGAGCAAAATAAAAACTTTAATGAAGCTTTGTTTATGATTTTTGAAGCTTACAGCGAAAACCCCGAAGACGGACATATTATGGATAGCCTCGGCTGGGCTCTGTACCGTATGGGTAAATATGAAGATGCCGTTAAAATTTTGGAACGCGCCTCCGAATATCTGCCGGGAAACGCCCTCTTGTGCGACCACTTGGGAGATGCTTATTGGCAGGTCGGACGCAAGGCCGAAGCTAAATTTCAATGGCAGCACGCCCTTACCTTAAAAGAAGATTCTCAAGGCTTGGATAAAGATGCTATTGCCGACAAAATTGAAAGCGGAGTTACTCCTCCGCCGATAATCAATTTTAATGAGCCCTTGCTGGTTGAAAGACTGCAAACGCTGAATATAAACAATCAGTAATACCTATTAATCTTCTACTCTGCTTCTTCAACGTTTTCTATCAGGCGGTCTAGATTGTCCGCTTCGTCTTTTTTGTATCCGCTGAAATCTGCTGCCTTTTCTTTAATATCTTTCTTGGCTTTTTCTATTTGTGGCTGAGCTAATTTTTCAAACAGCTCATCTATTTCTTTTTGGTCTTCCTGCTCTTGCTTTTGCTCTTTATCCTTTTCTTTGGTATCTTCTTTTTTATCTGTTTTGGCTTCGTCTTCTTTGCCCAAACCAACCTTAGCACTCTTGTCTCTTATTAAATCTATCGTGCTTTCGGGAATTAAACTTACTAACGGTTCGGCAAAGCGTCCGGCTATGTTAAAGTAACGCGAATCCTTAAACATACCTTCTTTGCTTTCTTCGGGCAGCATCCAGGTTACCAAAATATTGAACAAAATCACTAACAAACAAGCCCGCAAAACACCAAATACCAGCCCTAAAATTCTATCTAAGGCGCTTAATTTGCTGGTACGGATTTTGCTGACCATTTTGTCGGTGCTTAACAGCCAAATAATATAAAATACTATTAAAATTAACAGCGCCGTTACAATTCCGGCCATCATGGAACTGGCTATATAATTCTTGGCAAACGGAGTTAATATCGGCAGCATATAAAAAACCACAACTGCAGCTAAAACCCACCCGATGATGGATAATACTTCTTTTACCAAACCACGACACAGCGCTATTAACGCCGAAACCGCCGTTATAATTAAAATTACCACATCCAAGTTATTTAACTGTTCCATTTGCCTTTATGCTCCTAATTAAACCAATTTATTAAACGATGAACATTACCTATTTCATACGAGGTTATTTCCGTATTTTTCTTTTCTTTACCGAATGTCGGCGGAACTATTGCCGTGTTAAAGCCCAGCTTTTTAGCCTCTTTTAACCGTAAATTGGGCTGACTGACGGCGCGTATCTCGCCTGATAAGCCTATCTCCCCGAAAATTACCATATCTGCCGGCAACGGCTTGTTAGTCAGTGAAGAAATTACCGCCATTGCCACCGCTAAATCTGCTGCCGGTTCCGAAATCTTTAATCCACCGGCAATGTTTAAGTAAACATCTTGAGAACTGAAATTCATCCCGCATCTGGCTTCCAAAACCGCCAAAATCATCGCCAGACGGTTAGAATCCCAACCAACAACCGCTCGCTTGGGGCTGGAATATCCCGAAGGACTTACCAGAGCTTGAATTTCTACCAAAACCGGACGGGAACCCTCAATTCCGGCAAATACGCAAGAACCAGATACGTTCCCTTGACGCTCGGCCAAAAACAACGCCGAAGGATTTTCAACTTCTACAAGCCCTTTATCTTGCATTTCGAAAACACCTATTTCATCGGTTGCTCCGTAACGGTTTTTAACCGCTCGTAAAATTCGGAAGTGGTGCCCTCTTTCACCTTCAAAGTATAAAACCGTATCGACCATATGCTCCAATACTCTCGGACCGGCTATGGCTCCCTGCTTGGTAACATGACCTACCAAAAACAGCACAAAACCTTTTCTTTTGGCCAGCTTAATGAGCTCATAAGAACAAGCTCTTACCTGAGCAACGCTGCCGGGAGTGGATTCTACATCTTCTAAATACATCGTCTGGATAGAATCGATTATCACCACCGCCGGATGCGCCTTATCCAAAGTGGCAATAATATCTTTAACTTCCGTGGTACTTGCCAGTTTAACCGGTGATGAAGCAAGACCCAATCTTTGAGCTCTTATCCGCACTTGGTCTATGGCTTCTTCGCCGGAAATATAAAAACACTCTAAATCAGGAAAAGTATCGGCTACGCCGGCGCATACCTGCAATAACAATGTTGATTTTCCGATACCGGGATCGCCGCCGACCAATATTGCCGACCCCGGAACCAAGCCGCCGCCGGTTACACGGTCGATTTCTTTAATGCCGGTATTTAAACGCTTAAAAGTTTGAGCCGAACCGCTTAACGGAACAAACTCTATCATCTCGCCTTTTTTCTTGGGCGGCAAAATAGAAAATCCCCCACCCTGAACTTTTTCTTCTTCAATGGTATTCCACTCTCCGCAAGCATCGCATTTACCTTGCCATTTGGGGTAAACCGCTCCACAGTTTTGGCATACATACTCTATTGCGTTCTTTTTTGACATATCTTATATTTCCACCTTTATCGGACCTTGAGAGCTTCCGTTAATAAACTGACGAACATACGGATTTTCCGTATTATCCATTTCTTTGACCGTACCCTGCCAGATAATTTTTCCTTGGTATAACATTGCTACTTTATCGGCAATTTTACGCGCCGAGGCTAAATCGTGAGTAATGGTTAAGGTTGTTGCTCCCAGACCTTTGGCCGATTCAACTATCAAATCGTTGATTACATCCGCCATTATCGGATCTAACCCCGTGGTCGGTTCATCAAAAAAGATTATTTCCGGCTTGGTAATAACCGCTCTTGCCAGACCTACCCTTTTTTGCATACCTCCCGATAACTCCGAAGGCGATAAATCGGCAACATCGGGTGTTAAACCTACTTGTCTTAATACCCTTATCGCCGCAACTTTGGCCTTGTCTCTTGCCATTTTTTGATTTTCAAGCAAAGAAAATGCCACGTTTTCCCAAACGGTTAAACTATCAAACAAGGCGCCTCCTTGAAAGAGCATTCCCATTTTATCGTGAAACTTTTTTTGCTCGGAAAGACCTAAGCCTACAACTTCTTGATTGTCTATTTTTATAGAGCCGTCATCGGGAGTTAATAAGCCTTGTATACACTTAATTAAAACCGACTTGCCAGTACCTGAGCCGCCGATTACTACCAAAGACTCTCCGGCGTTAATATCTAAATCAACCCCGGTTAACACCCTCTTTTTACCGAAAGATTTATGCAAATTTCTGATAGATATTTTTACTTTTTCCATATTCTGCCTCTTATTTCGAGAAAAAGATTTCGGTTAAAACATAGTTGAAAATCAACACCAAAATAGAGGCCGAAACCACCGCATTGGTGGTAGCCTGACCAACACCTTGAGCTCCACCTTTGGAACGATAGCCGTTATAGCAACCCATTAAAGCCACAATAAAACCAAATACCGCCGCTTTAACCAATCCTGAAACAATATCTATGCTTTCCATGTTCTGTAAGGTTGAATTAATGTAATTGGCCGGATTAAATCCTAACTTGTAAACACCTACCACATAGCCGCCAAATATTCCGATAATATCTCCTATTAAAACCAAAATCGGCAAAACTATAACCCCTGACCATAAACGAGGTGCTATTAAATACTTAAACGGATTGGTGGATAGGGTTACCAAAGCATCTATTTGCTCGGTTACCCTCATGGTGCCGATTTCAGCCGCCATTGCTGCTCCGACACGGCCGGCTACCATTAACGCCGATAATACCGGAGCCAGTTCTCGAGTTACCGAAATTAAAACTACCGAAGCTACCGCACTTTCCGCCCCGAAACGGGCAAACCCAGAATAACTTTGCAAAGCTATTACCATACCGGCAAATATCGTGGTTAAACCCACAACCGGCAATGAATAAAAGCCCATTTCTAAAAGTTGCTTGATAAAGTTTTTAATATAAAACGGCGGTGTAAAGCAGTGATATAAAGCCTTAACAATAAAAAGCGTTAACTCTCCAAGACTGATAATAAATTTTACCAGCGGTTTGCCGAGCTTTCTTAAAAAATGTTCAACTTGATGTTTTTTCATCATAAATACCCTCTAAAACGTGCCTCTATTGTACGTTTTTTTTATTATTAATCAAGAATTGACTTTAACTTTATAACAATCTTATCTGCCGCAGAAACTTCAAAAGCATAAAGTTTAATTAATGGTATACGGCACCCTTTTATTTCAAAAAACTCAGCTTCCGGCATTCTTTCAACTTTTTTAGCATCTTCTACCAGTTCTACCGCTAGTTTTACGGGAATATCTTCAACATAAGCAAACTTTATAAGACCTATTCCTCTTACCTCCAGTAACCCTTTGATGTTATCGGAAGCATAGGCATAAATCATACCCTCTTTTAAGCAAATATCCGTACGGTCATCTGCTACAAGTACTGCCTCTTTATTTTCAATTAAACGTAAAGCTAAATCCGACTTTCCGCTGCCGCTTTTTCCCAAAAGTAAAACACCTGCCCCTTTTATACTTATGCAGGTGGCGTAAATGTTTGATATATCAGAGTTCTGCTTGTTCATCAGGTAATCGTCCGGCTTGCAGAATACGGTCTTTTTTGCTGTTATCGCTTATTTGCACGCTTATTTGGCGAACGTTATCGGGTAAAACCTCAATCGTGGTACGTAAAATGTTGCGCGGCAGATATCCTCCCATCTTTTCCGGCCATTCAATTAAACAAATACCCTCGTGCAAGGCTTCTTCAATATTTAATTCCCATATTTCTTCCGGCGATTTTATGCGATATAAATCGTAATGATAAATTTCTACATCACCGGCATCATAGGTCTGCAACAAAGTAAAAGTCGGACTCGGAACCTCTTTGGCTTTGCTTAACTCTTGTATAAAAGCTCTTGAAAATACGCTCTTACCAGCACCCAAAGTACCAAACAACGCCCAGACATCTCCGACCTTGGAAATTTTTGCCAAAGATTGTGCTAATTTAATGGTTTCTTCTTCGCTATGACAATAGTAGACTGCCTTAAATGACATCAGTCAAACATTCCCTTCTTTTTTGTTTTAGGTTTAATAACCTTTATATCTGCTTTACGAGATTGTAATTTTCGCCAATCCCAAGGTTTGTAAAATGTTCCTTGCCATAAGCCGGCTCTATTTCTTTGAGCTTGTATCTCATAGGGTGCGTAAATGTCCGTATATTTGGTATAAGCTACTGCCCAACCGGCGTTTACCAACGCCGCACCTAAGTCGTACGGTCCGTATGAGCAGGTGCCGACCATATTACCTTTAGTATCTTGCTGAATAATGTGGCACTCTAGCTCACTATCCCTTATCCAGTTTTTAAGCCACATAGCTGCTTCTCTTCCGCAGTTATATGCTCTGCCTTGACGATTGGCACAAGTTTGGTTTGATTCCGGCGCGTCTATGCCGAAAAGTTGAAAGATTTTGCCATACATCTCTAAAGTATCACCGCTTATAACTCTTACTGAGGAATAAATTACGGGATAATCGTTAGGGTTAAACGCCTTGGGTTCTTGTTTTTGCTTTTTACCCACAAGACTTGCTACCATATTTTCGGCAAAACCCGGCTCTTCTTTTTCTTCCTGATATTCACCTGCCGAAACCGGCGACGGATCTCCGCCAAATAAGTTAGCACTGGCTTTAGGCTCTGCTACCATTTTAGGCGCTTCTTTTACACTCTTTTTGGCCTGACGCGGTTTGCTTTCAAAGTTTTCCGAGGCTCTTACCTTACGCTGAGGCTCGTCGTATTCTTCATCTGCCATGCTTGCCGATGAAGAACTCTCCGTTCCGCCTTCATAGCCTATAAAACTGGTAACGGCATCGCCGACACCGCTTATGCCGTTGTTAAACATGCCCAAAGCGTACATCATAAAACCGACTATCGCCAATAAAATAAGCAATGACGGCATACACCCTAAGCCTTTCCACATCATACGACCGAATATGTATAAAATTATTAAACCGATTAATAACCCGAAAAAGCCCAAGCCTTGCATAAATAAACTACTGCTTTGCGTGCCTGAGCCACCGGCATAAATTAAACCTAAAACTCCAAATCCGATGAATATTCTTTTTAAAAAAGCCATGTTCTCTTCCTAAAAATTTCAATCTTTGCCTAAATTAAAACACACAAAAGTTAATATTGCAATAATTATTCATATAATTGCGGAAGTGCTTCCTTATCTGTTTTTTTTGATTTGTTTTTAATGACGCGTTCCAAACTGTCGGCAAATACTTTTGCATTCCAAAGTACCTCATCTTTGGGATTATACAGCTTGGTTAAAATTATATCCATCTGCCTGCTAAATTCTTCATCACCGGCAGCAACGGCTATATCTCTTAAATTATTTATCGGCTTATCATCATAAAATCCGGTTGCCCAAGAGATTAAGCCGTCTCGCAAGGCTCTAAAATCATTTTGGTAGGCTTTTTTAATTAAAAATGACGGATATTGACGCATTTCACACTCAGGTTTGGCTCGGTTTTTATTTTGATATTTTAACAACAAATATCCCAACAACAAACCACAGATAAAAGCTAAACCCAGCCAATAATACTCATATTGCGGTTGAGTGTTTGCCGGAGGTTGCGGCATTTTCATCGGAGCTAAGTTTTCCGTCTCGGCTTTTGTTTCCGGTTCCGCTTTAGCCTGTTCTTCGACTTGCGGCTCTATGGCAGCATAACCGCTTCCCGGCAAAACTTCAATTTCTTCGGCAGGAAGCAGAGCCTGCTCAAAAGTTTGGGTTTTTGTATTATACCAATCAACCTTTATCGCGGGTATTATTATCTTTCCGGCTTTTTCTGGAATGTATACGTTAACAACTTTTTCTTGAGCCGCCGGATTTTGATTATACAATCCGCCTTTAAGCTCCGGCTTTTCAGGATATTGTTTTAACCCGACCGCCGACGGAAAACTTATCTCCGGCAGTTGATTTTCGGTTACTCCCACTGCTTCCAAAGTTACCGTGCGGCTTATCGCCTCTCCGGCTTTAAGATTGGTAATATCCTTATCCCATTTGCTTTGTAATTGCACTCTTTGTGCCGGAAGCCACCAGTTGCCCTTATACCCGCTCGGTACCGGCAAAATATTGATTTTTTGCTCCGGGGCTCTTAAGCTTACTGGCTTATCCATGCCGAATAATGAGGGCATACGAACACTGATATTGAAAATATCTTGATTGAATATATCTTCCGGCGACATATCGTTATTTAAAGTATAACCGTTAAACCATACGGCGGGAATCGTCAGCTCTCCGCTCTTTTGCGGAAACAGTGCATACTTAAAAGTTATTTTGCGAATCGGGTTACCGTTTTTATCTACCTCATTTATAACCGTCGGATTACCTAAACCTCTTATTATCCAATCGTCCGCACCGTTTACGTCAAAGGCTGGTTCATTACCTCGCAAACTACCGCTATCGGTTAAAGTTACCTCGTAATTTATTTGCTGTTGCACATAATATTTGGCATCTCGATTAACAATTTTGGCGCTCAAATGATACGGTGAAACTTTGGCTTGCTCACCACCTGTTTTTTGGTTGTCTGTTGCAATGCTGCCAGCGTCTGCTACTGTGATTTTAAGAGGTGATGATTTATCCTTACCGATACTGATGGACGGTATTTCCTGCTCGCCTGAATTTAAAGCCATAAGCCCGATTTGCCAACTGGTTGAGGCACTGGATTTGCCGTTGATAATGTAATTTTGCCGAGATACCGAGGTGGAATATACCTTAAAATTGTTTTCCAAAACACTTAAATCCGGTGTGGTATTAATGCTCTCATCGGCAGTTAAAGTTAAAGTAAACACTTCTCCTAAAGGTACCGGCGAACGATTAACTTTGGCCGTAATATTTGCCGCCTGACAATTTAAGCTTAAACTTAACAGAAACGTTACCAATATTAAAAGTTTTTTCATATCAGCCTCCGTAACGATTTTTTTGATATTCTTTATAAATAAATGCTCTTAACAAGCCACCCTTATCTTCGCTTATTTCACGAAAACGTTGCTCGCGGGCTTGGACTTCTTCATCATATTTATCGTCCTTATCACCCTCTTTGGCAGGTGCTGCCTGAGCCTTTTGTTCTTCCAGACTTTGTTGCTGTTTTTGCTCATTATTTTCGCTATTGTTTTGTGAATTTTCCTCTGGTTGCTCTTTATCTTCTTCCTTACTGTCAGAAGAAGATTCAGCGCTTTGGTTTTGCTCTTCCTTATTATTATCCTGAGCTTTTTGTTGAGAATTGTCTTTATTATCCTGATTTTGCTTATCTTGATTTTGCTGTTGATTTTGGTTTTGTGATTGTCGTTCCTTATTATCGTTTTCTTGAGATTTATTATTTTGATTTTGCTGCTGTTGTTGATTTTGTTGTTGCTTTAAGTACTCCAAATTAAATTTGGCATCTTCATTTTGAGGGTTGATTTTTAACACTTCTTCATACTTTTCCATTGCCTCTTTAATTTTACCGCTTTTAGCCAAAGCATTACCCAGATTATACAACGAATCTTCACTTTTTTGCATTTGCGAATATTGTTTTACGGCCTTATCATAATCGCCGGCTTTATACCAAGATGCCGCCTGCCAATCACTATCCTCAAACTTTTGAGCTGCTTGCTGATAGGCTCCTTTATTAAATTGTTGCATACCTTCTTGGTCGGCACTGTATAAAAATCCGGCAAAAGACGGTGAACTTAAACCTACTATCAAAACAATCGCCAATATTCCCCTTCTGAAAAAATACAGGCAGCACAACAGCGGTATAAACAGTAAATAATAGCCGCAATCCTGCCAAATTTCGGTTGGGTTTTGCCCCTCTTTCCAATCAGTTTTAGTTTCACTTAATTTTTTTGCAAAAACCTTGGCATTAAAATTTTGTTCAACCGCAAAAATGCCCCCGCCGGCTTCGGTTATATCTTTTAATTTTTTCCCTCCGTTTTGGGCCACATGAACAGCGTTCACATAAACATTTTCCGCCCTTGCGGCTTTGGCTTCGGCTAAGGCTAAATCAAAACTTTTACCGACATCGGCGCTTAAAATTAAAACATTGCCGTTTTTATATCCAGCAGCTTTGATTTTTTCTTTGGCAAGCTTTATGGCTCTATCTAACCTGTCGCCGTTTAACGGCATAATATCAAAACTAACCGCCGGAAGTAAGTTGATTATCAGTTTGTTATCGGCAGATAACGGCGATATTAAAAACGGCTCATCGGTGTAAACCATCAAACCGCTTTCTACGCCTTTTATATCTCGCAAAATTTCGGTTAAGTTGATTTTGGCACGAGCCAACCGATTAGGCGTAACATCGGTATTTTTCATCTCTGAAGATAAATTTAGCACAATCATCAAGGGGGTATTGCTCTCTAAAGCCGGAATTTCTTGCTTTTTCCAGCTTGGTCCGGCGGCAATGACAATCGCTGAAATTAAGCCTAAATACATCATTATCACACTTAACTTTCGTGCTCCGCTTTGCCCTTTTACCAGCAAAAACTGCAAAAGTTTTTTATCGCAAACCTTTTCCCAACTGCTTAAATTGTGGTCGTTCTTAAATACCCAAGAATAAAATAAAATCGGCACTATCAAAAGTAACAGCCACCACGGACGCAAAAAATGAAAATTTAACAAAAAACTTTCCGTCATGCCCGAGTTCTCCTGTATTTATATGCTAAAATCATTGCCAGTATAATAGCTAACAACAGCGGAACATAATATAACTCCGTTTTAGGATAGATAAAGTTTTCTTCCGTTTCTTTAGGCTCTAAGGCATCTATGGCTTTATAAACATTTAACAATCCGGCAACATCATCGGCTCTGAAATATCTTCCTTTGGTTTCATCGGCCAGCTGTTTTAAGCTTTTTTCATCCAATGCCGAATTTTTTATCCCGAAAAAAGCGTTAGCAAGCGAAAAACTGCCGCCGCCGACACCGATTGTATAAACTTTAACTCCTTCTTTTTTGGCCAACTGAATAGCTTCCGGCAAACTTAATTTTCCGTCATTGTTTTCACCGTCGGTCAATAAAATAATTATCTTATTGTTTTTATTATCCTTATCCTCGTTTTGCAAACTTTTTAACCCCAAGCCCAAGGCATCGCCGATAGCGGTAGAATTACCCGCCATACCGGCTTCCATAGACATCAGTACCTCTTCAAGCGAGGCTTTATCATAGGTAAGAGGCACTTGCAAATAAGCCCTTGTACCAAACAAAACCAAACCTATTCTGTCTGACGGACGCTTTTTTATAAAATCGGATGCTACCAACTTAACTGCCGTTAAGCGGTCTAACCGTCTGCCCTGCAATGCAAAATCTTTTTCCAACATGGAGGTGGAAATATCAGTTACCATTAAAATATCACGGCCTTCATTTTTAATGCGTATCGGCTCACCGACTTTTATCGGCCTCATAACCGCCAAAATCAAAAGCACCCAAACCAAAAACCACAGCCAAAACCCTAAGCTTAATTTATCCGAACCTGATATGCTACCAACCCTCTGTCCGCTTTTTTCGTTGATAGCGGCAAAGTCATGCAAAAACGGTACTTGCAAAGCATCACCGTATAAGCCCTTTACTCTCGGCAGTAAATATCTAACCGCAAACGGCAACACTATTAACCACACTAAATACGGATACAAGAAAGTTATCATAAGTTTTCTCCTATCCATAATTTACAAAAACTTCTTAAGCTGTCATAATCTTGCGGTAAATACACATTTTCTACCGCATACGGGGCGTAAATCAACAACTCGGCCGCCTTCCCTTCAAGCTTTTGTGAACAATGTTCATTTAAAAAATCTATCCATGGTCTGTTGTACAAAGCCTTCGCTTCGGGGTACTTATAAAGGCAAATTCTTCGTAAAATGTTTGATATTTCACAGGCAGACTTTAAATCATTATTTTTGGCTTTTTGCAGCAGTCTTAAAGCATAACGTTTTTTGCTCTTTTTTCTGCCCCACAAAAACAATTTGTAACCGGCAATCACGGCAATTATGATTGCTATTAAAACTATCCACCAATAGCCCAACGGGAACATGGTTATTTCTGTCGGAAGGTGTATATCTCTTAATAACGGTAAATTGTTTTCCATAATTTATTCCTTACATTCATATTGAATTTAAGGCGGTTTGCTTTAAATATCAAGGTCGGAGTTTAAAAAATCAAAAGCCTCCGATGTGGAGGCTTTTTTTATTTTAAGCTTTTAACAAGCCGTGCTTTTTCTTACCTTGCGAAAGTTTTACCTCGCCGTTTTTGAAATCGGCACTGCTTATGACGTAGTTTTCATCAGCTACCGTAACATCGTTTACTTTTAAGCCGCCTTGCTTAATCAAACGACGAGCCTCACCTTTACTTGCTACAAAACCGATTTGCAAAAAAGCATCCAAAACGCTTATGTCGCCGTTTACTTTTATGCTCGGCAACTCGCCGCCGGCCATGCCTTGCTCAAAAAGTTTAACAGCAGTTTCTTGGGCTGTCTTTGCTTCGCTTTCACCGCGGCAGATTTTGGTAGCCTCAAAAGCTAAAATCTTTTTGGCTTCATTGATTTCTTTATCTTGCAAAGCTTCCAAACGCATTACCTCATCCATCGGTAAATCGGTGTAAATTCTTAAGCATTTACCAACCTCGCCGTCGCCGATGTTTCTAAAGTACTGATAATAATCGTATGAACTTAATTTTTCATCGTTAATCCAGACTGCATTGCCTTCCGATTTACCCATTTTTTTACCGTTGGAATCGGTAATAATCGGACTGGTAAAACCAAACAATTCAACATCGTATTTACGGCGTCCCAATTCCGTTCCCGATACAATATTACCCCACTGGTCAGAGCCGGCAATTTGTGCACGACAGCCGTATTTTTGGTACAATACGCAAAAATCATATCCTTGCAAGAGCATGTAGTTGAACTCTAAAAAGCTCATCGGCTGTTCTCTCTCTAAACGTGTTCTAACACTGTCCATGGTCAACATACGATTAACCGAATAACAGGTTCCGATATCGCGTAAAAAGCTCAAGTAATTGATGTCCTTAAACCAATCCCAGTTATCTACCATTACGGCATCATTAGCATTATCGCCGAACCTTAAAAACTTGGAAAAAGATTTTTTTAAGCCCTCAATATTATGAGCTAAAGTTTGTTCATCCAAAAACGGACGAAGTTTGTCTTTGCCCGACGGATCGCCGATACGAGCCGTAGCTCCGCCTACCAAAGTAAGCGGCTTGTGTCCGCACTTTTGAAACCATCTTAACATCATCAACGGCACAATATGCCCTACATGCAAGCTGTCTCCCGTCGGATCTGAGCCTAAATAACCGACGGCCGGTTTTCCTTGTTTTTCACACTCATATAAATAATCATCAAAGCCCTCTATGTTGGTGCATTGATTGTAAAAACCGCGTTCTTGCATAATGTTGACGAATTCTGATTTAAACTTGCTCATTTTTCCTTTCCTTTATAACCAAATTTTAACGCATATTAGCATAAATTAACTATATTTCAAGAAGTGAGGTGATTTTTTTGACAACAATGATTAAACCTTTAACCATTTTGGGCCTTATGGGCGGTACTTCCCTAGACGGAATTAAGTTTGCCGTCGTTTCTACCGACGGTTTGGATGTTTATGACGTTAAAATTGCCAGTAAAATTTTGTATCCGGAATTTTTGCAACAAAAAATCCGCTCCGTTTTGGGTAAAAAAATCACTAATCCTGAAGATAAAGCTTTAATTGATGAAGTTGAATCCTCATTTACCGAATTTTTAATCAACTCAATTTCCGAAATTGTTAAAGAACAAGATGAACCGATTGATGTTATCGGTCTTGAAGGTCCGACTATTTGTCATGATGCCGCAGATAAATATACCTATCAGCTCGGCAAAGGACGGGTTATTGCCGAAAAACTCGGCATAAAACTGATAACCCATTTTCGTAATGCCGACATCTTAAACGGTGGTCAGGGCTCGCCCATTACTGCCACTTATTACAGTGCGTTATCCCAAAATTTGGAAAAGCCCAATGTCTTTATCAACATCGGCGGTATTACCAAACTTACCTGGACCGGCGCTTTGGGCGAAATTGTCGCTTTTGACTGCGGACCGGGAAATGCTCTTATTGATGATTGGGTATTTAAACACGCCCATCTCCTGATGGATTATAACGGAAAACTTGCCGCTACCGGCAACATCCATGAAAAAATTGTCGCCCAGCTTATGAAACACGATTTTTTTGCCAAATATCCTCCAAAGTCTTTAGATCGCAACTCTTTTAACGATAAAGTTGAACATTTAGAAGGTCTCTCTTTAGAAGACGGAGCTGCCACCGCCACTTACTTGGTTTGCGAAGCCATTGCCTATTCTTTAGCCTTTTATTTACCGGAAGTTCCAAAGCTTGCCGTACTGTGCGGCGGAGGGGCCCAAAACCCGACCTTGGTCAGATTTATTAGGCATCGCTTAAAAGAAATGGGCATTGAAACGGCCCTGGAAGATGTTTTTAATTATAAAATCGGCGATGCTCCGGCTATTGCTTTTTTAGCAGCAAGGCGTATCTATTCTTTACCGATTACTTTCCCAACCACCACGGGTGTTACCGCTCCCATTACCGGCGGCGAAATTTACCAAAAGGAGCAAGAAGATGCTTAAAAATTCCATAAAAACCGTTAATCTATGCAAATATTACGGCTCCATAAAAGCCGTTGACGATTTTAATTTTTCTGCTCAAAAGGGACAGATTATTGCTCTTTTAGGTCCGAATGGCGCCGGAAAATCAACCTTGATGAATATGATAAGCGGCTTTTTATCGCCCACCAGCGGCGATATTTTTGTTGAAGACTTAAATATTGCCGATAACCCTACCCTCATTAAGCAAAAAATCGGCTTTTTGGCTGAAGGTTCTCCGCTATACCCGGATATGAGCGTTAAAATGTTTTTAAAATATATGGCCGATTTAAGAGGCGTTGATAAAAACTCTTTGCAAACTGCCGTGGAGCTTGCCAATATCGGTAATGTTCTTAACCAAAAAATTGAAACTCTTTCCAAAGGTTATCAGCGTCGCGTCGGCTTTGCTCAAAGTATTTTACATAACCCCGATATTTTACTTTTAGATGAACCGACCGACGGTTTGGACCCTAACCAAAAAGAGCATATGCGCAACTTAATTGCTAAAATGGGCAAACAAAAAACTATTTTAATTTCTACCCATTTACTTGAAGAGGCCGAAACCGTTTGCAACCGCATTGTTTTGATTAATAAAGGACACCTTACCGCTGACGGAACTTTGCAAGATATTTTAAAAACCGCTAAAGCAAAATCTTTGGACGAGGCCTTTAAAAAACTTACCCAAACCGAAGAATAATGCCGTTTAACCTGAAAGGACAAGGCAATGAAACAGCTTTTTATTGTTACCAAAAATGAATTGTTGCGTTATTTTATATCGCCTCTGGCTTATGTGTATTTGGTATCGTTTTTAGTATTAAATGCCGCCTTTGCTTTTTATTTCGGGCATTTTTTTGAACGAGGACAAGCCTCGCTTAATGTTATGTTTTACTACCAGCCATGGCTTTATTTATTGTTTATTCCCGGTATTTCCATGCGGCTGTGGGCCGAAGAATTTAAAAATAAAACCGTTGTTCAAATCATGACCATGCCGGTTAGTACCGAAACTCTGGTCTGGGGTAAATTTTTGGCTTCATGGCTGTTTTGTGCTTTGGCTTTAGCTTTAACCTTCCCGTTTTGGATTACCGTTAATGTTTTAGGCAATCCCGATAATACAGTTATTTTTATCGGATACTTAGGAAGTCTTACCATCGCCGGATGTATGCTTGCCATATCCCAAACCATGTCGGCTTTAACTAAAAATCAGGTAATTGCTCTTGTACTTTCGGTTGCCGCCAATTTGGTGTTTTTCTGGAGCGGAATTGAGTTTGTTTTATCTTTCTTTAGAATGTTTTTGCCAGACTATATGATTGATGCCATTGCCTCATTTAGCTTTTTAACGCACTTTAATACCATATCGCAAGGTCTTATCGAGCTTAGAGATATCTTATTCTTTATCTCGGTTATTTTATTATTTAACTTTACCACCGTTTTAATCATCAGTTTTAGGACTTCGGGAACTGCCTCTTGGCTTAAATCTACCAGCCGCTCTTACTACATAATCGCCTGGTTTATGCTCCTTATCGGTTTTATGGGTTTTAACCTACTGGCCAATAATTTAACTCGCGGTACGCAAATTGATTTTAGTCAAGACAAACTCTTTACCTTAAATAAAAACACTGTCTACACCCTGCAAAATCTGCCAGAGCCAGTTACCGCAAAACTTTATTATTCTACCATTTTGGAACAACGCAATCCGGCCATGCGGCAGATGTTTGATAAGGTAAGGCTCTTGCTTGAGCAATATAAAAATAACTCCAACGGCAGATTTGATTATCGAATTTATCATCCGCAAAGCTTGGATGATGTTGAAGACCGCGCCATTGCCGACGGCATTCAGCCTATTCCTTTAATTGATATTAATCAAAACGCCCTTTTTGGCTTAACGGTTGCCGATACTTTACAAAATAAGCAAACCATATCTTATTTTGCGCCTGAAAGAATGCCCTTTTTAGAACAAGATTTAACCTCACTGATTTACCGTCTATCGCACAAAAAGAAAAAGGCCTTTGTTCTCTCAAGCCTCCCGATTAACGGCGGCGGTACCGATAATATGGTTATGCAGCCCTGGGAAATAACCAATAAAATCGGCGAATTTTATGATGTTTCTTACATATCCTCTCCGCAAGATTTAGAAAAAAATCCTGATGTTTTAATCTTAATCCACCCACAAAACCTCTCAGATGAAATGGTCGAGGCTATTAAAAACTATTCTGAAAATTACGGTAATATTTTACTGCTTTTGGATAATGCCACCGAGGCAACACGTTTATATTCGCCGGTAAATCTGCCCTTTACTCCTTCAAACCTAAATGGTCTTGATACATTCTGGGGATTTAAATTTTATAACGAATATACCGTTGCCGATTTAGATAACTCCATTATGGTTGACGCTACCAGCAATTACAAAAACAATCCGGCATTTACTCAAGATGTTATTCAATTTAAATTGAAAAAAGAAAACTTTAACCCCAATCATCCCGTAACCAAAAATTTACAAAGCTTACTGCTGTCTTCGGTCGGGGTTATCTTGCCGGCTTCCGATAATATCGATTTTGTTCCCTTGTTGCAAGCAAGTAAAAACTCTTCTTTAATGCCGATAAAAGTTGTTTACGACGGGCTTAATCCGCGGCAGGTACTCTCAATGTTTAAAGCCGATGAAAACCCTAAAATCTTGGCTGCTTACATTCACGGCAAAAATCCCGATAATCAATTTAACTTAATTGTAGTCGGCGATACCGATTTTATCTATAACAACTTCTGGACAGCTCCCAGTACATTTTTAGAAAATACTTACTTCTTGCCTTTGTTTAACAACGCCGATTTTGTGCTTAACAGCTTGGATTTTCTGACCAATAATTCCGACTTGCTCGCTCTACGCGGAAAATCGGCTCAAGACCGCTCTTTTTCGGGTATTGAAAAATTAAGAAAACAAAACGTTCTTGATTTTAAGCTCAAAGAAGAAGAAACTTTCCAAAAAATTAATATGGTAAAACAACAGCTTAATGAAATATGGAACAAGCGCGATTTTGAAGGACGTCAAAACTTTACCGCCGATGAACTTTCTATTATTAATGGTATAAGAAAACGTCTTGAAGAGTTGCGCAAAGAATTAAGCGATATTCGTCTGCAAGCTAATAAATCCATTGAGCAAATTGAGGCGGTTGTTAAGTTTGTAAATATATTTGCCATACCTCTTATTTTAAGTTTGTTATTGTTAATCATCGGGCTTAAAAAGCGGCAAAAATCCGTAACCGTAAAGTTTTGCTTAAATAAGCCCTTATTAAAACTTATGGGCGGGGCTTTTATCGTTTTAATTTTAGGCATAATTTCGGTTTATGTCGCCAACCTTTCCGATATTCAGAAATATGAGGATAAACCCTTATTTCCCGAGCTTTCAAAACAAATAAACGATGTGGAAAATATTGTAATTAAAAACCACGACACTACCCTTAATTTTATTAAAAAAGACGGCGTGTGGATATTAAAAGAACACCCTGACTTTGCCGTATTTCAAGAGCGGATTAAAAGCTTTTTAAGCGCTTTGTTGGAAGCTCGTTTTTATGAGAAAAAATCAGATAAAGCCGAAAATTTGGCATTGTTCGGTCTGCAGCCGATTGAAAGCGAAAATTCGCCTAATACCCGTATTGAGCTCTTATCATCAGAGGGGCAAAACATTTTAAGCTTTGAGGTCGGTAAATATAATCTGGATTTAGGGAGAGGCTCTAATGCCGCTTATGTTAAGTTTGACGGCAAGTTTCAGGTTTGGCTGGTACAAGCCGATTTTGTAGACTTATCGCCAGATTGGCAGCAATGGACTTATAGCCGTATTTGGGATTTGCGGTTCGGCAGATTAGAAAGTATCAATAACAACACAAACCCTGATATGATTGCCGAGGTGATGAAATATCTTTTAAATACACCGTTCATCTCCATCTCTGCTAAACTTGAAAATTCTAAACTTATTAAAGAAATTGTCTTGAAAGCTGAAGATGATAATGAAGTTGTTCTCAACTTTTATGAAAGCAATTCTAAAATATGGTTGCAATATAATTTTAAGCAACCCTTGGAAGGAAAATATTTGCAATTTTTTGCACCTTATGTTAAAGACCGTTTTTTAGAAATTGATACTAAAAACTGGGAGGCAATAAACAATGCAAGCAAAGGAAAATCCGGAGTACTTAAATAAGCTTAAACGTTTGGCAGCAACTTTGAGCGTATCACTGGCAGTGGCTTTGTGCTTTCTTAAAATATTCGGATCCATCTACACCGGCTCTTTGGCGATTTTATCATCACTGATTGATAGTCTGGCCGATGTGTTTGCTTCATCTTTATCTTTTGTAGCTATTAAATTTTCCACCCGTCCGGCTTCTTTGGAGCATCGTTACGGTTATGGCAGAGCCGAATCCATCAGCGCTCTGGCTCAGGCCGCTTTTATTGCCGGTTCGGGATTGTTTGTTATGTATGACGGTATTACCCGCATAATTAATCCTGCACCTTTAGAGCAAACCGATTTCGGTATTGTGGTTATGGCCATAAGCTTGATTGCGACTTTGGCTTTAATTGCTTTTCAAAAATATGTTACAAAAAAAACTGCATCCCCTGCTATTAAAGCAGATTCTGCCCATTATACGGTGGATGTTTTAACTAACCTTTCTATTATTATTTCACTTTTGGTGGTTAAATTTTTGGGCATTAACTGGTTTGATATTTTAACCGCTTTTATTATCTCGGCTTACTTAATATTTAATGCTTACAAAATCGCCGCCGAAGCCGTTGCCGCTTTAACCGACAGAGAATTAAGTCAAGATATAAAGCAAAAAGTTATTGATATTGTGACTAACAGCGAGGGTATTAAAGGTTATCACGATTTTAGAAGTCGTGATTTGGGAGGAGTTTACTTTTTTGAAATTCATTTGGAATTAGACGGCAATTTAACATTAAACTTAACTCATGAATTAACCGACAATGTTGAAGACGCCATAAAAAGACAATTCCCAGATGCTCAGGTAATTATTCATCAAGACCCCTACGGTTTACGGGAAAACCGCTTGGATTACACTATTGAAGGTAGTTGCAAACTTTAAATACACTGTTTAAAAAACATAAAAGCTCTTTATAAAAGTAAAGAGCTTTTATCTTAATCTTAGAAACGGGCGCGTAAATGCATACTGACATTCTTCTATATACATTTCCCGTTCTAATGATAAATCTACCCCGACACGCATATCAAACCCGACTTTGTCTCGCCCCCAATATTTTTTGGAACGTAAAGGAGGAAGATGTAACATCTCAAGCGTGCGGTCAACCTCAGCCCTGTAGTCAAGCAAAAATTGTAATTGCTTGGTACCAGGTATTTGCCAATACAAATTTGCGACTTCCATATTCCAGCATAACTTGTTGGCTTCTTTCCATGGCAGTTTTGGTAAATCTTGTACATAAATAGCTATCTCATCTATTTTTAAAAATATAGCTATTGGATTTTTTCCCTGTTCAGGATACCAAAACTCACCATTTTCATACATTACTAATAATGGTGTGCTCTCCATGATAATTCTTTTTGCGCTTATATTGACACAGAAAAACTTTTTTGTCAACCCTGCTGTTCTGCATCTTTCTTAGATTTTAATTGTCCGCAGGCAGCTAAAATATCTTGACCTCTGGCAACTCTTACCGGTGCGGCAAAGCCTGCCTTTTCCAAAGCTGCTGCAAAAGCCTTAACTTTTTCAAGAGGACTGGGCTTAAAACAACATCCGGGCCACGGATTAAACGGTATTAAATTGAATGATGCCCGAATATGATACTTTTTCATCAGCCTTATCAGCTCATTGGCACATTCCAAAGAATCATTTAATCCATCTAATAACAAATATTCAAAAGTTATATAGCGGCTGCCATCTTCGGCTTGATATTCTTGGCAGGCCTTTAGCACTTCTTCTATCGGATATCGGTTGTTAATCGGCATAATCTGCGAACGGATTTCATTGTTGGGAGCGTGTAAAGAAACCGCTAAACGAACCCCTGTGGCTTTTAAGGTTTCAACAATCTTAGGTGCTATTCCTGATGTTGACATTGTAACCCGGCGGCGCGAAATGGCTATGCCGTCGCCATCGGTTAAAATATTTAAAGCCTTAATTACATTATCTTGATTGTGTAACGGTTCACCCATGCCCATTACCACAATGTTTGATAAATATCTTACCTCATTAGTGGGGCTCGGCCATTCGCCGTACGTATCACGAGCAACCATAAACTGACTGACTATTTCACCTGCCGTTAAATTACGTGTTAATTTTTGGCTTCCCGTGTGACAAAACTTACACCCGACTGCGCATCCGACTTGCGTTGATATGCAAACAGCACCGCGGTCTTCTTCCGGGATATAAACCATCTCCACACGCTGGCCGTCTTTGAACTCTAAAAGCCATTTACGGGTTTTATCTTTAGAAACTTGCTCAGCAACAATTTTTGGACGAGTTATCGTAAAGTTTTCTGCCAACTTTTCACGCAAATCTTTGGAAAAATTGGTCATCTTGGCAAAATCGGTCTCGCCCCGGAAATAAAGCCATTGCCATAATTGCTTTCCGCGAAACTTCTTTTCACCAAGTTTTAACAGCTCTTCTTCAATTTCAGATTTGCTTAAACCGATTAATTCTTTTTTATTTTCCATTTATTTCTCTTTATTTTTTGCCGCATTTGGCACTGATAACTTTGTATGCTCTGGTAAAACCGCTTAAAGAATAAGTATCTTTGGTTTGCGTGCCGCGTGATGAAACACCTCTTACTATCATTCTTTCGCCCCTCTTCATCGCGGCTACCAAGGCTTTATCATCTTTTTCAGTTAAGGTCCAGGCTTTATCGGCATCGGTAAAGATGTTGGTAAAGGTCTCTTTGCCGATTTTTATTTCTACTTTTGCGTCTTTTTTATACGTATATCCGGCTACAAAATTAACGACATCAAAACTTTTTTCTCCGGGTCTATGCGTTACTACTGCGTAAATATCGCCCCTTTGTGTATATTTTCCTTCATCTTTTTTGGGGGTTGATGCCATATAACATACGTTCTTACCGTTTTCTTTATATGTATATGCCGACCAATCGCCATACTCTCCTAGCAAGCGCGGAGCTTCCATGGCATAAACATTACCGATACTTAAAAAAAACACTAAAACTAAACACTTAATCATTTTAAAATACTCACTTATTACCAATTTTTACAAAATATTGTTTGCATTATAATTTTAAACTGTTAAAAGAAAGCAAATATTTATTTTTTTTCGGAGGTTTTTATGATCCGACCAGAATATTTGGATATTGATAAAATTATTACCGACAAGTCGGTATTAAAACTGTTTAGGGCCGTTTCGTCTCATGGAGGTGTTTTGCGCTTCGTCGGTGGTTCGGTTCGTGATACTTTGGCCGGCTTGAAGGGATTTGAACTTGATTTAGCTACCGATTTAACCCCCGAAGAACTTGTTGAGGCTTGTCAGGATAACGGGCTTAAAACCGTGCCGATAGGTATTAAATTTGCTACAACCGGCGTAATGATTAATAATAAAGTTGTTGCTGTATCATCCTTGTATCAACAAAGAGACGGTTATAAATTTTCTTCCGATTTTAATTTTACAGACGACTGGAAAGCCGATGCTTCAAAACGAGATTTGACTATTAATGCCGTTTATGCTGATGAACATGGCAATGTTTTTGATTATTACAACGGTATTGATGATTTGGAAAAAGGTGTTATTCGTTTTATCGGCAATGCTGATGAACAAATTAAAAACGATCCAATTCGTATTATGCGCTTTTTTAGATTTTATTCAATATTCGGAAAAGGTGAACCTGACTTAAAATCTTTAAAAGCTTGCGTCGAAAACAGAGAATTACTTAGAACTGTCGCCATTGAACAGGTAAGAGACGAGTTATTTAAAATTTTACTTACTCCCAATATTGTCAAGACTTTGCGGATTATTTTCGAAAATGATATTTTAAGCTATATTCTTCCTGTATCAAAACACTTACAAGAATTACAGAACTTATCTGATGTCATTACTCAAAATGAACTTAATCCGGATGCTTTAAGAAGATTATTCGTTATGTATTTTCCAGACGGACAACTGGCTGAAAACTTAGCTATGCGTCTGCATTTGAGCAAAGAGCAGAAAAACCGTCTTGTTCACTGGTCTCACTTTGATATAGATGTTAAACAACTTGGTAACGTAAGCTATATGCAAAAAGCCGTTTACTTGTACGGTAAAGATTTTTGCAAAGATAAAATTTTGTTTTATGCAGCACAAAATATGGACTCAAAGCTTGATATAAAATCACTTTTTGCACAGATAGATGCTCTTGATGTTCCGCAATTTCCGATATCGGGTATTGATTTAATATCGTTAGGCATTATAAACAATGCTCAAATAGGGGAATTGCTTAATATATTGAAAAATGAGTGGATACAAAGCAATTTTACCTTAAGTAATGATAATCTTGTAAACTTGGCTAAAACCTTTGCCTCAAAAAATTAATAAGGCATATAATTGTCTTTTATTATTGCAAATTGATAAAATAAACGTTATAATCTTAGCATAGCATAATTTTATGTGAGGTTTATGATGCATCGTTTACTACTTATTTTGGTTTGCGGGTTACTGTATTCAGGTTCAGCAAACGCTCTTACTTGTAAAAATGACTATTCCGGAGCAACCGGTTGTGCGAGCAATGCAAATGCCGCCGGCGATTGCGAAACTTTGGGATATTCAAAAACAACTTCTTCAGAATGTGAACATTATATTTACTGCCCTTTCGATACATCTTATAAAAAATGTGTATCGGTTGCTGAAAAGTCTTGTGCTGAACAAGGCTTTACAACCGCAGATAAGTCAGGTTGGTGCGGCTCTTTAATATATTGTCCTACCGATGAAACTTATACGTTGTGTGCGGAAGCCTACGAAAACCCTTGTCCGACTGGATATGATTCTCGTTTGACCAGCATTTCTGATTGTGGTTCACAAGGTTCTAATGGCTGGACCTTTGAATCTCAGACAATTACCGGAAACAACGGTGAAAATATTGTCTGCGGTAAATGTACTGCTAAGAAATGTTCCGGATACTATGCAAATTATCAATCAGTGAATGATTGCGGAAAGACAGGTTCAAAAGGTTATACTTACTCATCATGTTATTCCGGTGAAGAAAAACTGGGTAAGTGTACTGCTAAGACCTGCTCAAGCTATGGATATAGAGAATCTAAGGATCTTGATTATATCTGCAAAACAGCATCGGCAACTCTTGGTGATTACACCCGTACTTGTTATGATTGCGTTCGCTGCGACTCTCTTCCTGCCTCTTATTTTGGCAACGTATATTTGGGAAATGGTAGTTGTCTGAGCGTATGTGCCGCAACTACAGCATCTGGATTGTATGGTATGTGGACTAAGTCTATAACATATAATGGACGTAGCGGTACATGTAATTATTGGACGACTTACGGATATCCGACAGTGTCAAACTCAACATATTGTTGTTGTAAAAACAAATCTTACGTTTCTTCAAGTCAAGCAAATTGTAAATCGTATTGATGCTGTAATAAAACAAAAACCCCTAACTTAGGTTGGGGGTTTTGTTTTAATTAATCGTTATATAAAACGACCGCATATTTATACAGCAGCCATTAATCATTTGCTGTTACTCCTTAAATAAGGTAAAAAAAGGGTTTGGTAATTTATGAAGTTAATATTTGAAACTTTAAATAAAGACTATATTTAACCAGCCTGATATTGATATAACTGTAAATGATATAATAAAAAACTCCGATACCTAATTTTATGGAATCGGAGTTTTGTTGTTAATTTGATTTTTTAATATTAACCTTCAAACTTTTCTAACAAACTTTCAAGCTCAGATAAGTTTTTATATGAAATAATGATTTTACCTTTACCGTTCTTGGCTGTATTGATTTGAACCTTGGCTCCTAACTTGGAACTTAACTCGTTTTCAATATCTGACAACTCTGCATCTTTGATTTTTACGGCATTTTGCTTTGAAGGCTGTTTTTTTGCGTTTACAGAAGAATCTTTACTTGAGGCGACTAATTCCTCAACCTGACGTACATTTAGCCCCTCAGCGACGATTTTTTGAGCCAGTTCATCAGCGTTTTCTAATCCAACCAAACAACGAGCGTGTCCGGCAGTTAGTTTTCCTTGATTTAACAAGGATTTAACTTCTTCCGGTAAGTTTAAAAGACGCAAAGTATTGGCTATGTAGCTACGCGATTTACCTATAACTTCAGATAATTTTTCCTGAGTATAGGAAAATTCTTTCATCAACCTATCAAAACCGTTGGCTTCTTCCAGAGCGGTTAAATCTTTACGAACTATATTTTCAATTAAGGCTATTTCCAAAACCTCATTATCGGCCATATCTTTTTCAATGACCGGAACTTCGGTTAAACCGGCTTTTATGGCAGCACGATAACGACGCTCTCCGGCAATTATCTCATATTTGCCGTTTTGCTTGCGAACCAAAATCGGTTGCAAAATACCTTTTTCTTTTACCGATGCGGCTAAAGAATTTATGGCCTCTTCATCAAACTGTTGACGAGGTTGGTATCTGCCGGCAACAAGCTCGGAAATATTTACGGTTTTAATGCCGTGCTTTTCGCCGCTTACATTTATGCCGTCCATATCCAAATTTAAATCTTCATCTCCGAATAAGGCTCCTAACCCTCTGCCCAAACCATGTTTGTTTGCTGCCGACATATTATATCTCCTTTTCGCGTTTTAATACTTCTTTGGCTAAGCTGATATAAGCTTGTGCGCCAACACTCTTAAAATCGTAAATTAAAATCGGTTTTCCATGAGACGGAGCTTCCGATATGCGGACGCTTCTGGGTATAACCGTTTGATAAACCAAATCACCAAAATAGTTTCTTACATCTTTTTCTACCATGGAGCTTAAATTATTACGTTTATCAAACATAGTAAGAACTATACCCTGCACTTTAAGTTCAGGATTAAATACTTTCTTTATCTGGTTGATGTTTTTTACTAAATCGGTTAAGCCTTCAAGTGCCAAAAATTCGCACTGCAAAGGAATTATAACCGAGTTTGATGCTACCAAAGCATTGATTGTGATAAGGTTTAGTGACGGAGGACAATCTATTAAAACATAGTCATATTCTCCGTTTAATTTTTGTAAAGCATTACGCAGCACAAACTCTCTTTTATTAACATTAATAAGTTCTATTTCAGCTCCGGCAAGTCCTGGGGTAGACGGTAAAATATAAAAGCCCGGTATTTCGCACGCTTTAACAGCCTTAATAGCATCAAGACCATTAATTAAAACATCATAAGAAGAATATTGGCATTGTTTTTTATCAACACCCATAGAGGTAGTAGCATTACCCTGAGGGTCTAAATCGAGTACCAAAACTTTTTTGCCGATAGCTGCCATGGCCGTGGCTATATTGATAGCTGTTGTTGTTTTACCAACTCCGCCTTTACGATTAGCAACCGCAATTATTTTCATTTTGTTTTTCTCCTTAAGTTTTCCAATAATAAAATTACACCGTCTTCAGATGTTTGACTGTTATCTATGTTTAATTTAAAGTTCCAATGTTTTAATGCCTCTTTAAGCTCCTCTTGGTAGCTCCTTCCTTTAGGAAAAATAAGCTTAGTCTGACGGTCGGTAAATTTAAATACACAGTTCAAAAGCTTATCAAGCGAGGCTACCGCACGAGCGGTTATAACATCAGCCTTCGGCAAGGTTAAATCTTCGGAACGGCTATTAATTACCGTAACATTATCAAGTTTCAGTTCTTGCTTTACGGCATTTAAATACAGTGTTTTTTTAGCAATACTCTCCATCAAAGTAAACTTAGTTTGCGGATATTGTTCCTGAGCCATAATTGCCAGCACCAGTGCCGGAAAACCGGCTCCGCTGCCTAAATCATAAACAGAATCAACTTCCGCGTTTAAGTATTTGAAAAGTTGTGCAGAATCCGAAATATGACGATTCCAGACATCTGGCAAAGAGCTATTGCTTACCAAATTAAACTTATGTTGCCATTCTTGCAAAAGAGCAACATAAGCTTCCAATTTTTGATATGTTTCACGTGAAACATTATATGTATCGATAAAATTTTGCATAAGATTTTTATATAACGAGCAACTTTATATATAAACCTAAATTACAAGTTATAAACATCTATTTTAAACGAAAACGACACTGGCAACCAACCTCTTTAAGAACATTTTCTGCTTTATCAAAAGCATAGCCGAGTTCAGTGGTTTTATGAGCATCATCACTTATTACTAAAGGAACTTTTTCTTTAACAAGCTCTCGTAATATGTTGTTTTGCGGATAATAATCGCCGATTTTACGCAAACCTTTAGTGCTTAATTCGCAACCCATTCCCGTCTCTTTAAGCGCTTTAACAATCTGCAAACAATCATCCGTAAACTTTTCCGATTCGTAGGCTTTAACCTTTCTGACATAATCTAAATGCGCCAAAAAGTTAAACAGACCGCTTTTAACCGCCTTTTTTATGGTATTAAAATGAATATGTATATACTCATCTAAATTACCGAGTTTATCACTTTCTTCCTTATTTTTATAATCGGAAATATCACCGATAAAATCACCCTTATTATTTAAGAAAAAATGATTACCCGTTAATAAATAATCGTTATCAAGCTGATTTATAAATTCTCTGAATTCCTCTTCCCAGCCGTCGTAAGTAAAATAATCAACCTCAAAACCGACGTAAACTTTAAGCGGATATTTTTTAGCCGTTTTACGGATATAATCAATATTGCGAGCAAAAAATTCTTTAGCCTCGTTAAAATCATCATGAGCCATATGCGGACGATTTTCACGACATACCTTTTCATAAAAAAACGTATTTTTTATATCTTTATGTATAACCATATGGTCAGAAATGCCTATTTCTTCCCAACCAAGATTAACGGCTTGAGAGAGCATTTCTTCTAATGTGTTTTCCGCATCGGAAAATTTGGTATGTGTATGATAACTAAATTTTTGCATAACTTTACTTCTTTAAATATCCTAAAATTGCGGTTATTGCTGCCGGAGTAACTCCCGGTATACGCGAAGCCTCGCCGATAGTTGCCGGACGAATACGGCTTAACTTATCGACCATTTCACGCGACAAGCCACCTATTTTATGATAATCAATATCATCCCTTAACTTTAAGTTTTCATCTTTTTTGAAAACTTCAATATCCGACATCTGTCTTTTAATATATCCGGCATAGCGGGATTCTATTTCAACCTGTTCATAAACTTTTTCATCAAACTCTTTGAGTTCGGGGAATAAATTTAAAATTGTTTCACGTGAAACATCATTGTAGCTCATCAGCTGATAAGCCGTACGCTTGGTTCCGTCGTGATTAACCGTAATGCCGGCATTTTTTAGGTCTTCATATTCGGCTTTTGAATTTTCTGCCTTAGCTCGACAAGCATCTATGGCTTGCTTTTTAGTTTTAAATACACTGTTCCTATATTCACCGACACAGCCTGTTTCATACCCCATTTCCGTTAAACGCATATCGGCATTATCTGCCCTTAAAAACAAGCGATACTCGGAACGTGAGGTAAACATACGATAAGGTTCGTCAACACCTTTGGTAATTAAGTCATCGACCATTACACCTAAGTAACCTTGACTGCGGTCAACAACAAATTCCCTGCCCTTATTTTCAGCCTTTAAAGCAGCATTTACACCGGCTAATAAACCTTGAGCCGCAGCTTCTTCATAACCAGTGGTTCCGTTGATTTGTCCGGCTAAAAATAATCCGTCGACCTTTTTTACTTCTAAGCAGTGATTTAATTCTCTGGGATCAACATAATCATACTCAATAGCATATGCCGGACGTAAAATTTCAACATCTTCCAAACCCTTCATGGTATGAATAAATTGATGCTGAACATCTGCCGGCAAAGAAGTAGAAATTCCGTTGGGGTATACAACATCGGTATTTAATCCCTCAGGCTCCAAAAAGATTTGGTGGCTGGTTCGGTCGGCAAACTTGACCAATTTATCTTCTATACTCGGACAATAACGCGGACCGACACCTTTAATTAATCCCGAGAACAAGGCACATTTTGAAAAATTATCACGAATAATTTTGTGTGTTTCCTCGTTAGTGTGCGTAATATAGCATTTTATTTGCGGATTTTCGATTTTTTCGGTTAAATAAGAAAACGGCTCAGGATTTTCATCTCCGGACTGTTCTTCCAAAATATCCCACTTAATGGTTTTACCGTTTAAACGAGCCGGTGTGCCGGTTTTTAACCTACCGACATTTAACCCCAGTTCTTTTAAATACGGTGTTATACCACCACAAGAAACATCATTAACACGTCCACCGATACTCGTTTCATGACCTATAAACATAACACCGTTTAAAAAAGTACCGGTAGTTAACACTACAGCCTTGGCTGTTATTTTACTACCATCAGATAACACAACTCCGTTAACTTGCGGCTTTTCTTTACTTTCATCAACAATCAACCCCTCAACTGCAGCTTCAACAAGGGTTAAACCACTTTGCTCTTGCAGGGCTTGAAGCATATATTTTTTATATAATTCTCTATCTGCTTGAGCGCGCGGACCTCTAACAGCCGGACCTTTTGAAGAATTAAGCATTCTGAACTGAATACCGGCTTTATCTATAACTCTGCCCATTAATCCGTCAAGAGCATCTACTTCTCTTACCAGATGACCTTTACCAAGACCACCTATGGCCGGATTACACGACATTTCACCGATTGTGCTTATTTTATGAGTAACTAATGCCGTATCAGCACCCATACGCGCTGCTGCTGCGGCTGCTTCACATCCGGCATGACCGCCGCCTACTACTATAACATCATAGCTATTTTTCATTATTGTACCTTTGTTAAAATTTATCGCCATAATACGCTAAAATATTGAGATTTCAAGCCTAAATTTTATTAAAAATCAGGTATATTTCTCAAAATCCTCAACAAACTTATAAAGCCAAAAACAAAGAGCTTGCAAAGTGCCAAAGAATGTTTAGTATATACATTGTCGCCGGTTGGCGACGGTGTCCAGTTGACACCATCAGTATAAAACTCCTTGATAAGGGGAGTAGGTGAGATAAGCGTACTAGTTACGACGAATAAACCTGACTGTATACTGACAGTTAACTGGCTCCCCGCTTTGATTTTTTTTCAAAGCGGTTTTGTTTTAATAAATAAACACGGGAGCTAAATAATATGCTAAATAAACAAATACGTAAAAAAGCCTTAAAACAAACATTTAATGAACTATCATCACAAATTATCACTTTGCGGCGTAATAAAAATTTATCAATTACCGATTTATCGGCTTTAAGCAAAATTCCCGATTTTTGGCTTGAAGCTCTCGAAAGTAAAAGCTTTCCTTTTAATATCGGTTACTTAACCCAACTCGCCTCGTTTTATGATAAACGTATTAAAATTGAGCTTGTCGATGTTGAGGAAAATATCTGAATAAAACCATCTTAACATACAAAAAAGAAACCCCCGCGTAAAACGCGGGGTTCTTCATATGCGGCTATAAGCCTTTAACACTGGCATCCCCTAAA
>CALXWE010000009.1 GCA_944392295.1 uncultured Alphaproteobacteria bacterium | reverse complement strand
GCGTTATGTCAAACTCATCGCTATAAGCTTTACTGAACCACGCGTCTAACGCGTGGTTTTCTTGTTACAAAAAAGCCTCTCATTAAAAGAGAGGCTTGCATTGGTGATGCTTAACTGGCGGTTTTCAAACCTTTTGAGCATTTACTGTAATAAAAATTAAAATTCCATAATCTCATTATCTTCCGGAACAAGAACATTATTTAGTTTCATCTTCCGAATGTCATTTCTTGTTACTGTTAAGTGACTTACGGTATCCATATGACTAGCGATAATAACCGCTTTCGGAGCATATTCGGTCAATGTTTTGACATCTTCATCATTCATGATAATTCTTTCACCATTGAGTAATGTCGCACCACAAGCATTAACAACTATGACATCAGGTGCAAATTTATCTATCGCCTCAACAACTTCTTCACACCAGATTGTATCGCCGGCAACATAAAGTGTTTTTTCATTTTTAGCCTTAAAAACAACACCCATTGCGTCATAGGCCATATTAACTTGCTCACACAGCGGTTTAATTATCTCCCGCTTTCCATGTTGCCCGAACGTTTTATAAAGTGTAATATCATCAAATTCTGTCCCACTTACAGAAACAACTCTCACATCACTGAATCCAAGTGATTGAATTTGTTTTTGGTCAACTTCACTCTGAACAAAAAAAGGAATTTTTTTATCAATAGCCTTTGTTGCAAACTCATCCCAATGATCAGGGTGGAAGTGTGTTAAAATAACAGCATCAACATCAACGATTTTTTCAACACTTAAAGGGAGTTCAACTCTTGGTTGACGCACATTTGCATTAACAGCCATCTCAAAACCAGGCATATAATCCTTAGGCATTAACCACGGGTCTATCAAAAATTTTTTATCCTTATAGGTTATGATAAGCGTAGCATTTCTAATCTGATGTATAAGCATTTTATTCATTCCTTTCAAAATATTTTGTGGTATCTTTCAGATGTTGTGAGTATTTTTGAAGAAAATTGAGAGCAAATTCAATTTCATTTTTATCAAATTGCTTAAAAAATTCTGTGTCTTTATCGTTCCATTCTTGATGAATTTTTTCATGAGCCTGAAAAACTTCTTGTCCAAGATTGGTTAATATATAATAGATTTCTTTTTTATTTTCATCACGAGTATAAGTATCTATAGCACCTTTACTAATCAGCTTTTTAATCATTTTGCTGACTCCACCTCGTGTAATATTTAGCGATTGAGAAATTTTAGTTACGTTAGGATTCTCAATCTTGCCAATACACTCAATGCAATGCATTTCTGTAATTGTATAACCAGACAAAACAGGTTCAGCATGATTTTTTAATGTATTATTGATAAGTTCAAATGTATTTAACAGCATAGAAAGGGTTGTGTTTAGAGTTTTAGTCATTACTTTCTCAATATTGTTTCCTAGTTAACAATATTTGTATAATCACTTTTGTTTCCTTGTCAACAAAAAAATAAATAAAATATCCAAAACGTAGATAAAATTAAAAATCACTCAGACGATTTATTGAAATAATGATACAAAACAACAACATTATTGTCATCAAAGTCAACAATTTTTCTTGTTAGCTGGTTTCTAATCTGATTGATGATAAAAAAGTATCCCTGAGACTTGGGCGAGATTCTAACTCGCTTAATATATTGAAAAACAAAGAAACTTGCATAAACGAGTTCGGAAAAACTTCCCAAAACGCCATTTTCAAATTTACAACATTCGAACTCAAGAAAAGGCTTGTAAAACAAGCAAAACGGCAGGTTTTTATACCTGCCGTTTGTATTGGTGATCCCAACGAGATTGTAAATTCCCACGGTATTGCCGCGGGTCCCTTTCGCGCCGTAAGGCTCAAGCTTCGTATTTTGCTAAGCGATTGCTAAGCTCAATACTTGCTTTTGCCAACTATCCGCTCCGAACTCTACTCGTTCGCCTCTCGGGGATGACTACAATATAAAAAAACCTCCATAAAGGAGGCTTTTTTATATTGGTGATCCCAACGAGATTGGCTTGTTCGCTTTGCTCTCTGCGCCGCTGCGTCCTCGCTCGGGCCATGCCCTCACCGGCATACTCCCGTCTGCCTCTCGTCCTTGTCGAACTCGTCTCTACGAGTTCGAATCAAATTAAAATTACCATTAAAAAACTCTCCATAAAGGAGAGTTTTTTAATGGTGATCCCAACGAGATTCGAACTCGTGTTGCAGCCTTGAGAGGGCCGCGTCCTAGACCTCTAGACGATGGGACCATGATTTATTTAACCTCTTTATTATACTTCTTTAAAAATTGCAAGCTTTATTTTTATCATAAGAAAGAAATATCTTGCAAATAACCTTTCTTTCTTTAATATATTTATTGTCGCCGGTTGGCGGCGGTGTCTAACAAACATCTTACAAACAAGCACTCCTTTTAAGGGGAGTGGGTGATATAAGCATATTTTATTATGGCGAATAAACCTGACTGTGTTTGTACAGTTTGTTAGCTCCCCGCTTTGTTTTTACAAAGCGGTTTTTCGTTTAATAACTATATGAAAGGGAGTTAATAATATGCTGGATAAACCTATAAGAAAACGTTGCTTTAAGCAGACTTTTACCGATTTGTCAGAACAAATTTGGCATTTAAGACGCGCTAAGCGTTTGTCTTTAGCCGATTTGGCAATCCTAACCAAAATTCCTCTACATCAGCTGGAAGCCCTTGAAAATAACGGCTATCCACTTAATGTCGGAACCTTATCTCAACTGGCGTCGTTTTATGATAAGCGTATCAAAATTGAGCTTGTTGATGTTACTTTTGAAAAATAAAATAAACCCCGCTTAAAACTTTTTAAGCGGGGTTCTTGTTTGTGCTCTTTCTAGTCTTTGTTTGCGGCTTCTATACGCATTGCGTAGAATGAACGCCATACGAATACTAAACCTAAAATAAAGAAGAATATTCCTAACCCGAAAGATACGCAAGCCGGTGCCTTGGCAGCCATTTCTACCGCCAGCAATCCGAACAAGGTCGTAAACTTAATAATCGGGTTTAATGCTACCGATGAGGTATCTTTATACGGGTCGCCTACCGTATCGCCGACAACGGCTGCGTCGTGTAACGGAGTGCCCTTTTCTTGTAAATCTACCTCAACTACCTTCTTGGCATTGTCCCATGCTCCGCCGGCGTTGGCCATATACAAAGCTTGGAATAATCCAAATACCGCAATGGAAATTAAGTAGCTGGCAAATAAGTTGGCATTAAAGCAAGCAAAGGCTATCGTAAACGAGAAGATTACGATGAAAATGTTGAGCATTCCTTTTTGTGCATAAATGGTGCAAATACGAACAACATTTTTCGAATCTTCTATTGATGCAGCCTTCTTGCCGTCTAACTTAATGTGCTTTTTAATGTAATTTACCGCACGATATGCTCCGGCAGATACTGCCTGCATTGAGGCTCCAGAGAACCAGTAAATTACCGCACCGCCCAAGATTAAGCCGAACAAAACATTCGGGTCAAGCAAGTTCAAAGACAAGTTTAACAACAATATGATTGAGAAAATCATGGTTGTGGCACCGATTACAGCCGTACCGATTAATACCGGCTTAGCGGTGGCTTTGAAGGTGTTACCGGCTGAATCGTTTTCTTCCAGCAAGTGTTTGCCTAATTCAAAGTTCGGTTCAAAACCGTAGTCGTCTTTGATTTCTTTCTTAATGCCTTTAATTTGTTCAATCTGTGATAACTCAAATACCGATTGAGCATTGTCGGTTACCGGTCCGTATGAGTCTACGGCAATGGTTACAGGACCCATGCCCAACATACCAAAGGCAACCAAGCCAAAAGCAAATACCGTCGGGTATACCATGTAAGCATCTAATCCGGTACGGGCCGTTATGTAAGCAACTACCATTAAGCCGACCATAACAATACCCTGCCAGAAAGCAGAGAAGTTACCGGCTACAATACCCGAGATAATGTTTAATGAAGCTCCGGCTTCACGGCTGGCATTAACAACTTCTTCAACGTGCTTAGATTTTGAAGATGTAAAGATTTTGGTAAATTCAGGTATCAAAGCAGCAGCTAAAGTACCGCAGCTGATGATGGTTGATAATTTCCACCATAAATCAGGACCGAATGTGCTGGTATCTATCATTACGTATGATACGCCGTAGGTTACCAAAATGGAAATAATTGAAGTTAGCCATACTAAACTGGTCAGCGGTGTTTCAAAATTAAATTTATCTTTGTTACCGAATCTGATTTTTGATATCCAGTTGTTTAACGAATATGATAAAATTGAAGTTAAAATCATTAAAACACGCATGGTGAAAATCCAGGTAATTAAACGAGCCTGAATATCTATACCGTTTTCCATTAAGGCAAGATTACCGTCAGGGTAATACATCATACCGGCACCCAACACAATAAAGCTTATTAAAGCTACACCGGTTACACCGTAAGTTTCAAATCCGTCAGCGGTAGGACCAACCGAATCGCCGGCATTGTCACCGGTACAGTCGGCAATAACTCCGGGGTTGCGGGCATCGTCTTCATCAATTTTGAAAATAATTTTCATCAAATCGGCACCGATATCAGCAATCTTGGTAAAGATACCACCGCAAATACGCAATGCGGAAGCTCCTAAAGATTCACCGATGGCAAAGCCGATAAAGCAAGCTCCGGCATTGTCGCGAGGTACAAATAACAAGATGAAAATCATCATTATTAATTCAACGCAAATTAACAATACACCGATTGACATACCTGAGTGTAACGGCAAGTTCATTACCGGAAAAGCCTTACCCTTTAATGAGGCAAATGAGGTTCTGGCGTTGGCATAAGTGTTAATGCGCATACCGAACCAGGCTACCGTAAACGAACCTAAAATACCCAATACCGACCACAGTAAAATATTTAATACTTTACCCATTGGTACGGCGTTTAAGTAAAAGAAGTAGTAAAAAATGCAAACCGCGATAAAGCATTCAAGCAACAATAAAAGTTTGGCTTGTTGTTTCATATATGTTTTGCAGGTTTCATAAATGGTTTCGGCAACGTTTAACATTGCTTTGTGAGTAGGTAATTTTTTTATCTTGAAAAATTCATAAAGACCAAAAAGCATACCTAAGATACAAATGCCCATGCCGGTAAACAAAATTTGTGAACCGGTCAAAGTTAATCCGAAAATGTTGAAAGCGACATCTAATGATGGAATGTGCAAATCAATTTCCGAGGCATATGCATCATTAAAAATAAAGAGAGTTGAAAATAAAGCGCTTAATACCGCTTTACCTAAGTTGTTTATCTTTAACATAATACATTCCTTATAAAAAGTTGATTGCACTTATGCCAAGGTTAAACCCTTGGCATAAGCTTGATGAGCTTAGTTTAAGCTTTCTTTTCTAAAGAATCTATTAAATTTTTGGGATATTAACCATAAAAAAATCTCCGCCGGAGCAGAGATTTTTATTTAAATAATTATCTTTTATTTACAATACGTTACCCACATCTATACGTTCAATTTCCAGATAGGTTTTACCGTCTTTATCTTTAATTTCGGCATCGGCTCCGGCTTTTAACAGAGCCATTACAATATCGTCGTTACCGCTTGAGGCTGCGTAAAACAATGCGGTTTTGCCGTCTTTATCTTGTTTGTTTACATCGGCTCCGGCTTTTATTAACAAATCAACGATTTCCAAATTCCATGCATTTGTGGCAGCATTCATTAACGGGGTTCCGAGCGGGCTCTCTTTATTTACATCGGCACCGTTATCAATTAATATTTGTGCCATTTCTATAGCCATATTCATCTCATGAAACAGGTTCTCTTTTAATTTATCTTGAATTTCCGGATTATTAACATCTAAACCCATAGCCTTCATCATCATAATTTGCAACTGCAATTCGTTGGCTCTTGATGTAGCAATGTTTAAAGGCAGCATTCCGTTGGCTGCCGGAGTATTTACATCTGCTCCGTATTCAATAACTTTTTTAGCAACATCTAAGTTATGATTGCGGGTTAAAACGTAGTACAGTGCCGGATTATTAAGATTGTCTTTGGTGTTAAAGTCAAAATTTTGTGATTTGAGTTCGTCAATGGCTTTTACATCGGCTGTGGCCATAAGCTGCTCAAGCTCACTGTTGTTGATTGGCGATGAACTTGACATAGGAAGTTCTATATCGTCTTTATCCGAATCCGGAGTTGCTGCGTAAACTAAAGAACCGAAAAAAATAAGTAAAAAACTTAAAGCTATTTTATACATAATACTATTCCTTACTTGCGAGTGTAACTAAATGTTTTTGACCCTCTTTGCAAAATAAGCGAGGTCGAATTTATATCTTTTATGGCAAATTCTTCATTTACTTGTATGGTTTGACCATTGCCGATACTTTCACCTTTAAGGGTTAAGGTTTTGCCGTTTTTTTGCCAGCCGGTATATTGCAGCGTATACATATTAACCGAAGCGGCCGTACCGTCTTTATTTAATGTAAATCCTTGCAAAGAATCTTCCTGACCGGGAATCGGCTGAACCCAAGTACCGACTATGCGCTCATCGGAGCAGCCGCACATCAGGCTCAAACAAAACATTAAAATGTATAGGGGTTTTACCATCTATAAATCCTTATTTATATATTACACCCTTAAGGATAATAAGTTTTGTGTTTTTTTCAAGCTTTTATTAATTTTATACCAGTGTAATAAAAAAACAGAGCTCAATTTGTGAGCTCTGTTTTTGGGGTAGATTTTGCTTAACCAAAGAATTCAATTAGGTTAATGAGCATAATCTTGGTCTCGTCAGTGTGAATGAATTTGTTTGACGAGAATAGCGCCGCGACGGTCAGAAAGTTGCGCAAACTCAGCCAATCTATTCCCTCATCCTGGGAAGCGGCAACGAAGCGTTTAATGATTTTGACCTCATTTTGGTGGGCGATTTTAAATAGCGAATCGCGCTCCAAAATAGGGGTGCCGTCATGAAGCCGCAAAAGAGCTCGGTAATACGTTGACAGCAATGTATCATCGGTTTGGTTTATAATGCTTTCCAAAAGCATCAGGTTAAGCTTGCGAAAGCACTGAAGACGCGTCGGCGTGATGTCGTTTTGTGCAAACGTTTTACGCTGATTTTTGGTGTAATAGTCAGGGCTGCCGTAAGGTTTGTCGTCCAGACAAGTTACGTACTGCCTTAATACACAGGGCTTTTGTATTTGTTCCAACCACCAGTCTACTTTGCGATACGTTGTTTGTTTTTTAAACTCTTCTACCACACTCTCAGGATAAACGTTTCCCAGTACGCTTATCGCATAATTTTTTAAAGATGTTCTCATAATTAACAAAAATATAAATTGATATATATAATTTAGACCAATAATAAATTTTGTCAATAAATATTTTTACTCATATTCTTGACAATGGCTTTTGCAAACACTAACTAAGGTATTAGTTAGAAAACAGGTTGAAATAACAATTTGAGGAAAATGCTATGAAAATTAGACCTTTACATGATAGAGTTTTGGTTCGTCGCGTTGACGAAGTTACCAAAACACATGGCGGAATTATTATTCCGGATACAGCTAAAGAAAAACCTTCCGAAGGTGTTGTTGAAGCAGTAGGCGCCGGAAGAATTGCTCCCGACGGAAAAGTTGCTCCGATGTGTGTTAAAGAGGGTGACCGAGTTTTGTTTGGCAAATACGCCGGAACAGAAGTTAAAATCGACGGTGAAAGCCGCTTGATTATCAGAGAAGAAGATATTTTGGCAGTTGTAGAATAGAAAGGATAAGTTAAAATGGCAGCAAAAGATATTGAATTCGGCAGTGATGCTCGCGCTAAAATGCTTAAAGGTGTTGAAACACTGGCCAAGACCGTAAAGGTTACTTTAGGTCCTAAAGGACGCAATGTTATGCTTGATAAATCTTACGGCGCTCCGAAAATTACCAAAGACGGTGTGTCTGTAGCTAAAGAAATTGAACTTTCCGATAAGTTTGAAAATATGGGTGCTCAACTTGTTAAAGAAGTTGCTCAAAAAACTGCCGATAAAGCAGGTGACGGTACCACAACCGCAACCGTTTTGGCCGAAGCTATCATTAAAGAGGGCTGCAAGGCCGTTGCCGCAGGTATTAACCCGATGGATTTGAAACGCGGTATTGATATGGCGGTTGAAGCCGTTGTTGAAGATGTTAAATCTCGCTCGAAAGAAATTAAGACATCTGAAGAAATTGCTCAAGTTGGTACAATTTCGGCAAACGGTGATACGAGCATCGGTGAATATTTGGCAAGAGCTATGGAAAAGGTCGGCAATGACGGTGTTATTACCGTTGAAGATGCTAAGGGCTTGGAAACAGAGCTCGATGTAGTTGAAGGTATGCAGTTCGACAGAGGTTATTTATCACCTTATTTTGTTACCAATCCGGACAAGATGAGCTGCGAATATGATAACCCGTACATTTTGTTCTATGATCAAAAGATTTCAAGCTTGCAGCCGTTGTTGCCGGTTTTGGAAGCTGTTGTTCAATCGGGTCGTCCGTTGTTGATTGTGGCTGAAGATATCGAAGGCGAAGCTTTGGCTACCTTGGTTGTTAACCGTATTCGCGGCGGCTTGAAAGTTTGTGCCGTTAAGGCTCCGGGATTTGGTGATCGTCGTAAAGCTATGTTGCAAGATATGGCTATTTTAACCGGCGGTCAGGTTATTTCCGAAGAGCTTGGTATGAAGATTGAAAATGTTACTCTTGATATGCTCGGAACTTCAAAGAGAGTTGAAATCACTAAAGATGATACAACAATCATTGACGGTGCCGGTCAGAAAGATTTGATTGATGCAAGAGCTGCGCAAATTCGTAAAGAAATTGAAAAAACAACTTCTGATTACGACCGCGAAAAATTGCAAGAACGTTTGGGTAAACTTTCCGGCGGTGTTGCAGTTTTGCGTGTCGGCGGTTCTTCTGAGGTTGAAGTTAAAGAAAAGAAAGACCGTATTGATGATGCTTTGAATGCAACCAGAGCAGCCGTTAAAGAAGGCGTTGTTGCCGGCGGTGGTGTTGCTTTGTTGTATGCTACCAAAGCTTTGGATAAATTAACTCCTGCCAATGAAGATCAAAAGGCCGGTGTTAATATTATTCGTAAAGCTATTCAGGCTCCTATTCGTCAGATTGCCGAAAATGCCGGTGTCGACGGTGCGGTAATTGTCGGAAAATTGCTTGAGAGCTCTGATACAAACTATGGTTACAATGCTCAAAACGGCGAGTATACCGATATGATTAAAGCCGGTATCGTTGACCCGACCAAGGTTGTTCGTACCGCTTTGCAAGATGCGGCTTCCGTAGGAGGCTTGTTGATTACAACCGAAGCTATGGTAACCGAAGCTCCTGTAAAAGAATGCCAGTGCGGACACGGCGGTGCTGCCGGTATGGGCGGCATGTCGGGTGGCATGGGCTTCTAGTTTAAGTTAAACAATCCTGCCAAATTTTTGGCAGGATTGTTTTTTTATGATTCGAACGTAACACTACCTGCGTAAGCAGGTAGATGTAGACATACCTGCCCAGCCGTTAGGCTTGCGAAGCCTTTGGGCAGGGCGAACGTAGTTCGGAACAGGTAATACCACTTGCGTTAGCTAGTGGAAGTTTATGTCTGTTTTTTAAAAGATTTTATAATGAAAAGATTTTTAGTTCATTTGTTGTGCGCATTTGTTCCGTCAAAAAAGAAAAGACGGATGATAAGACGGAAATATTTAACCCGTCATTTTAATTATGAATGGTTGGGTAAACATTCTTATTTTGGTGAAAATTTCATCAGATTGCACAAAGATACGACTATCGGGGCTTTTTGTTCAATAGGTAACAATGTCAGTATCGGACCATCACAACACCCTACCAACTGGCTTTCAACCTCAATATTTCAGTATATTGCAGATGAAAGAATCGTTCCCGAACAGCCGCTATTTGATTATAAGTTTCCACCGACGTTTGTCGGTAACGATGTGTGGATTGGCAATAATGTGGTAGTTAAAGACGGGGTGTCGGTAGGTGATGGCTGTGTTATCGGTTCAAATGCCGTGGTTACTCATGACTTACCTCCTTATGCCATAGCCGTCGGTGTTCCGGCCAAAGTTGTCAGATATCGTTTTTCGGAGGATATTATTAAGCAGTTGCTGGAGTTACAATGGTGGTCTTTGCCGGATGAAGAAATAGCAAAACTTCCGTTTAATGATGTTGAGGCATGTATAGAGCAGCTAAAAGAGATAAGAAAACGCTTACCCTTAGGTGTTTCGCAGGGCGAAACTTCGGAAAAGTAATTTTATAAACATCATTTACAAAAAAAACACCCCGTAGGGTGTTCTTTCGTAAATGGCGGATAGAGTGAGATTTGTACAGTTATATAATTTCCCAAAATCCCTTTGGACTTTCTTGGGTTAATTCTTTGGGCTTTTCTTTTGATGTGGCAGGTTTCATTCGACCTTCTTTTCTTAGTTTAGTTGCAGCCCAGCGAATATCATAATTCCATGTGTAAAACATATCCTCATTATGAGGTATTTTACTGGCATAATCTTCCCAAAATTTTCGAAATATATCCATCATTGAGGCTTTTCCACCTAAGTCTTTTATGGTGCTGTACAGTAAATCAGGTAAGTCATTTCTCTTCATCTTATTATCTCCTAATTATATTGTGCATTTTATTTGTTATGTTTATTATGTCAAAGCAATTTATTAATTAATGGAATTTTATAATATTTGAAGGGAGTTTACAAAAAAACACCCCGTAGGGTGTTCTTTCATAAATGGCGGCCAGCCGTGAGATTACTCCGCTTAGCGCTACGTTCACTGCGCTCATCGGCTTTAAGGCCGACCGGCGTTCTTGCGCCCGCCTCTTGCTTGTAGTCGAACTCACTTCTCGTGAGTTCAAATCTCTACTATCCCTCATCATTTACAAAAAAAACACCCCGTAGGGTGTTCTTTCGTAAATGGCGGTCAGCCGTGAGATTACTTCGTTCACTGCGCTCATCGGCTTAAGGCCGACCGGCGTTCTTGCGCCCGCCTTTCGCTTGTAGTCGAACTCACTTCTCGTGAGTTCAAATCTCTACTATCCCTCATCATTTACAAAAAAAACACCCCGTAGGGTGTTCTTTCGTAAATGGCGGATAGAGTGAGATTCGAACTCACGGTACCCTTTGGAGGTACACACGATTTCCAATCGTGCGCCTTCGACCACTCGGCCATCTATCCGTTTGCTCCACCTTTCTAAATCCTTTTTTTGTTTTTAGCAAGTCTTTTTTTTCTTTTTTTATTTACCTATTACTTGGTGGATAATTACAAACTCATCGCTTTTTAATCTTAAGGCTTTTTTAATCCTTCTTTGTCTATGTAAGCCCGAACTACACTATTTAATCCTTTCTCCTCTGCTGCTAAATATACATTCTGATATGCCGAACCTGCATGCAACGGCGAATATTCTCGGTTGCTGCCGGTGTATATAAAGTGTAATGAAGCTTCTTTTACATAGTCTTGCTCACTAATATACGGCAGTATGTCTTCGTCCGAAACTTTGCTTAATGTGTTCTCTTCACCATTGTATCGCCACGCACCTTTGTCGCTTACTAAAAATACCCCAAGCTCTTTTTGGTTTAATGCCGTGGGAATCGTGCGCGTGCCTTTTTTGTTCTTGCCAAATGCTGCCCATAATAAATCGCTTATCGTCTGTTCGTCTAAATCTTCGGGACCGTGATATTCTTTGGTTGATACGCGGTTGTTTAATAATTGACCTAATGCCGTTGATGTTTGCGGATTGGGCAATCTGACCTCTTTGTCAAACATTGATGCCTCCTGTATCTGTTCATATGCACAAGACTACATCCTTGATTTGAAAATATCAATCGTTGATTTTAGATTTTTGACAAGACTTGTTAAAGAAGAATTTTTGTTACCCATAACTTTTGCCGCCATTAACGGTTGTTGTTTTGTGTCGTTTGCGGCTGTTATATTCATGCCGTTGCGGCTAAAACGGTTAACCCGATTTATAAGTGTCGGAAATATATGGCGGTTGATACTCTTTTTATTAAGACCCTTTTTTATGCCTTTAATATAACTGGTTCCGTAAAAACCCAATTCCGTTAAATATTGCGGCAATACGCTCTTGTAACTTTCTTGCTTGTTCCTAAAAACTAAATTATCCCAAAATTCGTGAAATTTATGGTTTTTTATAACCTTGTTATCAAGCATTAAAAAATAACTGTTGCTCGCAGAACCAGAAGAACGCTTGTCAGATATTGCAAAAAAGTCGTAGCCGTTTAACTTTGTGTATTTATATATATCATCAAGGTGCTCAATCGAAAAATCTATCTTGTTATTGCAGACAATGATTTTTTGATATTGCTCTAGTTTTTTCCATCCTATGTAATAAGTTAGATATTGCCAAGAACCAAAGTCTCCGCCGCTGTGGGTAACGCTGTCGGCATAGCTTACGTAAGGAACTACGCGCTGTATTTCCGAGTTGCTTAAAACATCATCGGCAAAATAGTATACATCACAGCTTTTATTCAATTTTTCAATTATGCTTAATGTATATTCACCTATAATGTTATTCGGGTTATGTGCAGCTAATAAACATATTACGTTTTTCATTATTTACCTTCCTTGCACACAAATATAAGGACGGCTTATAAATTTTAAACCTATATCTAACTAATATTTTAGTATATATCTTAATTTAAAGCGTTAAACCTTATTTGGCTTCATCCGGGTCGCGTAATACATAGCCTCGACCCCAAACGGTTTCAATGTAGTTTTTGCCGCCGGAAGCCTTTTCAAGCTTTTTACGCAATTTGCAAATAAATACGTCGATAATTTTGAGTTCAGGCTCGTCTATTCCGCCGTATAAGTGATTTAAAAACTGATCTTTGTTCAATGTTGAACCCTTACGTAAAGATAACAGTTCCATAATACCGTATTCTTTGCCGGTTAAATGTAAAGCTTTGCCGGATACTGTTACTGTTTGCGTATCTAAGTTTACTTCAACATCTCCGGTCTTGATTATGGAGTTTGAATGTCCTTTAGAACGACGAACAATGGCTTGAATGCGGGCTAAAAGTTCTGCTTTGTCAAACGGCTTGGTTAAATAATCATCAGCCCCGTAGCCTAACCCTTTAACCTTTTTATCAGGTTCTGATAAGCCCGATAAAATTAATACGGGCGTGTTGACTTTGGCATTTCTTAAGCTCTTTAATACCTCGTAACCGTTCATATCAGGCAACATTAAGTCCAAAATTATGATATCGTAATCGTAAAGCTTGCCGATTTCCAATCCGTCTTCGCCCAAATCTGTCGCATCTACTATCATGCCCTCTTTTTTTAACATTGTTTCAATGCTTTGCGAAACCGCATAATCGTCTTCAACTAACAAAACTCTCATCTTTTTGTCCTTCCGCTATTTTTACAATATGATATCACTATAAACCCATATTTTTTATTTGTGAATCTTTTTAAAGCCCTGTTAATAATTATTAATAAAATATTCCCATTGAATTTTTTTTATGACCTCGTATATTGTTAAAAAAGGCTATATTAAAGGAGAAAAATATGTTTACGTTACCAAAGCTTCCTTATGAAATGAATGCTCTTGAGCCGTACATTTCGAAAAATACTATTGAATTTCATTATCTTAAACACCATCAATCGTATGTCGATAATTTAAATAAATTAATTACCGGAACAGAGTTCGAATCCATGCCTTTGGAAGAAATTATTAAAGAAACTGCCGGAAAAGCGCAATATACTCCCATCTTTAATAATGCGGCTCAGGCCTGGAACCATGCTTTCTTTTGGAAATCAATGACTAAAAACGGCGGCGGAGAACCTAAAAATCAACTACTTGCCGATATTGTTGCCGATTTTGGCAGTTTTGAAAACTTTAAAACCGAATTTAAAAATGCCGCAGTTTCTCAGTTTGGCAGCGGTTGGGCTTGGTTGGTGCGTAATCATGAAGGCAAACTTTCCGTCCTTAAAACCGCTAATGCCGACAATCCGCTGGTTTATGGCTTGCATCCTTTAATTACCGTAGATGTTTGGGAACACGCTTATTACCTTGATTATCAAAATCGTCGTGCCGATTTTGTTGAGGCTTTCTTAAACCACTTGGTAAATTGGCACAACTTATAAAATGTAAATTATAAAAAACGTCAGAAGACTGCCGTACATCAACACCCCTAAAGGATAGGAAAATCCTACCTTGAAATCGGTTGTTGAGGGTACGGCATTTTCTATAATTACCGTTTGCAGCAAAATATAACCCATATAATTGATAAAAGTTATATCAACGTTGTTAAAGTACCACCGATTAAAATAATAACCGATGGGTAGTAAAAATAACGGAGCTAAGGCTGCAGGTATGGCATTGTAAAAAGTTACGTTTCTAAAACCTACGCTACCCATTATGTAATTACCAAAACCGTCTTTTTTGGGCCATAAGTCAAATCTGGTAGGGTAGGCATTTAAAAATAAACCTACTAAAAAGTGCATGCTCTCATGTAATATGGTACCGGGAATGTTAATAAGCGAACTCATCCAGATGCTTGAATAGGTGGCGTATTTTAATTTTAATAATACAATTACCAACAAAATCAGCAAAAAACGATTGTTAACCACAAAATCAAGCAGCTCCGGGTTGTTGAAAAATAAATTGAGCTTGTAAAAAAGTAAATTAACAAAATCCATGATAAGACTCTTTATTTTGTGCTACTCTTGTACCTGTTCCAAAACTTTTATACCGGCCAGATAGGTGTTTAATAACAATTCGCAAAGTGTGTTCTTGTTAATTTTACTGAAACTGTCAAGAGCATCGGTGGTTAAAAATGAACTTAGCGAAAACAAAGACAGCCACAAAACCTGTAATGACAAAATCCGCTCCGGCAAAGGCACATTCGGAAATAATGCCTTAAACGAACTCTCCACAAGTTGAGTGATTTGAACAACGCGGCGTAGGTACACTTTTGAAAAACGACGATTGTTGTTATGCAAATGAAAATTATGTACCAAAAACCATAGATTTTTATTTTCTAAAACAAAATCAATAAATTCTTTAGTGTATAGATTTAGCCGTTGATATGCCGTGCCAGAAGCCTGCAGCTTGGAAAGCCTTGCATATAAACTATCAAGGGTTAAGTAGTTTTGGATAAGTATAAAATTATCCATATTTCCGAACTGGTTATAAATTGTGCCTACCGAATAGCCTGAAGCTTCCGATAGTTTGCGGGCGGTTAAATATTCGGCGCCTTTTTCCTTTATTAATTCACGCCCTTTGTTAACTAAATTTTCTTGAATGTTGTCTTTGCTCATTTGTAATCTTATATTTTAATTAATAAATTTATTGTACTATCGACAATATATAACAAAAATGAACAGTGTTCAATTTTTTTCTTTCATATTTTCAAGGGGAAAGTTTATGAAAAAAGTTTTTTTAATTGCAGCAGGTTTAATATCTTTCTCGGCAGGAACGGTTTGTGCCCAAAATTCGTTTTTCGGCGATTTGATTGTTTCGGAAGAAATGGAACAAGAAAAACAAAGCGAAAGCGGACAGTTTGAAGCTCGAAAAATTTTGGAAAGCAAACCAACAGTATTGAGTATTCAAAATAAAAAGAAAAAAATTGAAAAAGTAGAGGCCAAAAAACCGGCTCCGGTTATAAGAGCTCCGGCTCCTTTAGGTTTAAAATGGCTAGCTTCCGTTGATGAAATTAAGTATTTACACGTTTACTTAAAGCCTATTGAGATAAAGGATATGCCAAATTCTTATGCTGCTTCTAATTTGCCTAATCCGGTTGCCGATTTCAGAGAAGTTAATTTGAGCTTCGGTGATGCCGATGCTTTATGGCGAATCGCCGCGTACGGTAAGCTTATTGATGATGATACCTCAGCATCAAAAGGGCTTAAAGAGTTTGAAAAATATTATAAATTGCTCAGTAAAAAATACGGCAATGCTCAAGAATTTTATACTCCTGCTGCCGTTGATGTTGATGAAACGGTTACTGCCGATGACGGAACGCAAACCACCCAAACTACTACCCGAAATATGCAAATCGGAGAACCGGGGTTTTTGCAAAAATTGGCATCGGGCGAAGCCACATTATATGCAACTTTTGAAAACGGTAAAGTCGGCGTTACTCTGGCTCTTTATGCCGATGGCAATTCACAAACCTATATTGTGGTTGATTATAAAGATTTAAGTGCCGGTAAAAAAGAGCTCGAAGACTTATATGATGCCTTATAATTTTTGGCTTTAAGGACTGTTGATATGAAAATTGTTGGATTTTGCGGAATTTCGGGCAGCGGTATGAGTGCTCTGGCGCAAGTGTTAAAGGCTAAAGGATTTGAAGTCAGGGGCTCGGACAGAAGTTTTGATAATGCCAAAGATACGGCAAATAAACAGGCTTTGGAAAGTGTTGATATTAAAATTTTTCCGCAAGACGGCTCCATGGTAACCGACGATTTAGACTGTTTATATGTATCAACTGCGGTCGAAGATTCAATTTCCGATGTTAAACGGGCGCTTGAAAAACATATAACTATTAAAAAGCGTTCAGATTTATTAGCTGAAATTTTTAATAACTATCGTTACGGAATCGCCGTAGGCGGAACCAGCGGTAAAACCACCGTTACAGCTATGGTTGGTTATATCTTGGATAAACTTGATAAAAAACCGACGGTTATTAACGGAGGCTTGCTTAAAAATTATCTTAATCATAAGGGTATTGCCAACGTTATATTAAATGACGGCGATATTTGTGTAGTAGAAGCCGATGAAAGCGATGGTTCGATTGAAAAATATACTCCCTTTGTGGCGGTTGTTAACAATATAGGCTTAGATCATAAAGAACTTGACGAACTAAAAAGACTTTTTGCCGATTTTGCTAAAAAGGCTAAAGGCGGGGCCGTGGTGAATTTGGATTGTGAAAATTCAAAAGAGCTGTTGCAGGCTAATTCTAAAGTTGTTACGTTTTCGGTTAAAAATCCAGATGCCGATGTTTATATATCAGACATTAAACCGCTATCGAGCGGATTACAATATAAGTTGAAAGGCGATACTTTTACCTTGCCGCTTATCGGCGAATTTAATGCTGCCAATGCTGCCGCGGCTATAGCCGGATGTGTTCTTTTGGGTATAAAGCCGACAGATGCTGCCAAAGTACTGGAGGGTTTTTTAGGTACCAAAAGGAGGCTTGATGTTATCGGTATAACCAACAACAATATTACCGTAATTGATGATTTTGCCCATAATCCCGATAAAGTTTATGCCTCAACCAAAGCATTGCGGGATTATAAAGGTCGGTTATTAATTATGTTTCAGCCGCACGGATTTTCACCGATGCGGATGATGGGAAAAGCTATTGTCGATAGTTTTGCAAAAACTTTGTCTGCCGATGACAGGCTTTTTATGCCGGAAATTTTTTATGCCGGAGGCACGGTAAAAAAAGACATATCTTCACAAGATTTAATTAATTATGCCCTTTCTAAAGGGATAAAGGCGGAATTTTACCAAACAAGAGATGAAATTAAAGAACGGCTCGGTAAAATTGCTCAGCCCGGCGACAGAATAGTGGTTATGGGGGCAAGAGATAATACCCTGCCGGTATTTTGCCAAGAAATTATAAACCATATTAATGAAGGCAACGGAAATGAATATACTAAATAAGGGAGATAAAATTGCTTTAGTCTCTCCTTCGGGATTTATTGATAAAAGCTCATTACAAAATGGTGTTAATTGGCTAAAAGCGCAAGGGTTTGTGCCGGAATTGATGCCGCATACTTTGGCTTGTTACAGATATATGGGCGGTACCGATAAAGAACGCGCCGATGATATTAATCAGGCTTTTGCACGACCCGATATTAAAGCCGTATTTTGTACTCGCGGCGGAGCCGGGGCCATCCAGATTTTGGATAAACTTGATTATGATATGATTAAACAAAACCCCAAGCCGATTTTTGGCTTGAGTGATTCAACTGCCTTGCAAAATGCCGTCTATGCGCAAACCGGCAATGTGTCATATACCGGATTTTTGCCGATTTATGATTTTAAAAATCCTGAGCCTGACGAAACTTTATCGCAGTCGGTAAAAAAAGTTTTTGCTTCTCTTGAGCAGGTAGTACAAGAAGGCACTTATTTGCATGGCGGCAAAGCTAAAGGTGTTATGGTCGGCGGCTGTTTGAGTGTTTTGTGCTCTTTGTGCGGTACTCCGTATTTCCCGGATTTGAAAAATAAAATTTTATTGCTTGAAGATGTGGGGGAAAAAACCTATCGCCTGGAAAATATGCTTACTCAGCTTAAATATCAAAAGCATTTTAATAACATTAAAGGTCTTGTCTTCGGACAGTTTGCCAAGTGTACGGAAGATGATAAAGGCGATGGCTCGGTTAATGAAATCATCGACGATTTTGTAAAAGATTTAAACGTACCGGCGATTGCCGATTTTCGTTACGGGCATATTCCCAGCCGTTATGTGCTGCCGATAGGTAAAGAAGTTTGCTTAGACGCTGACAATGTAAAGCTCGAATTTTAAAATACCAGATTTATAAGGTAATTAAAGTTCTGAAGATTAAGGTGGTTAATTAAATCAAAATAGACCTTTACACCTTCCCAGCCGCGACTGTTAAAAGCCAGAAAACTGCCAATCATCCAACAGTTGGCTCCCGGTAAAAACAACCAACAAAATTTATATGAAACTTTGGGCAAATCAGTTTGTTTATCGTGAATTTGCGAACCTACGGTATCGGTATGATAACCTAAAAAGTAGCCTAAAATACCGTTTAAAATTAAACTTTGCGGCAGAAAGCTCATAATTATCATATAAATAAAACCAAACAACGGGAAAAAGTACGGAGCGATAATAATCAGCCAGTTACCTTCACCCTTAAAACCCATTTCACCGCCGCTGTTATCGGCTTCTAACCGAATATGCTCAACCTTGTGAAAGGTCAAAAGAGCAAAAAAGGAATGGGTTAATTCATGAGCTATAATTTGCATAGATGTTTTGACCGAAGAATCGGCCATCGTACGAGCTATGTAATACATAAAAAATCCGGCAATTAAGGCTACGCTTTGAAAGTTCTTAAATCCGAAAAAATCTATCGATTTATAAAATGCCGGTAAAGATATAAACATATATATAGCTATCGGCCATTTGAAAAAATTAATTATTCTATCTAACAGTACTGACATTAATTTCCTTTCATGACCGGCAGTATATACGTTTGTTGGTTAAAAATCAGCAATTTTTGAAATTATATCAACATCTCTTACAAACCTTAATAAAGGCTTGTAAAGTAAATATTTACATTTAATATGGTAACTATATTAAAACACTGGAGATTAAAATGAACAAAAATGCTACGTACGACTTTGTAATAAATGATGAAGATGAAGTTATGCTGCTCCTTTATGCCGGTGATACCGCTCCGTCAGAAGATGCGCGCATAGTGCTTGATGCAGAAAATAATTCAGCTGAACTGTATCGCAGTGAAAACGAAACCATTTTTTTGGAAGGTATTCCTGACGATATTTTTGACAGTCTTGCCGATGCCGATAAGTTACTGGTATGCGAAATTACCGATACCGAAAAAGAGGAAGACAGCAAAATCGTTTACGCTTACGAAGCCGATATTGAAGACTAATCTTTTAAATGTAAATATTTTTTGATTCCGGCTAAATTTTGCAGGGCATCGTTTCTGCCGAGTTCGTACATCTGCTTGATTATTTCCGGATTGGTTTCCATACGTCCGACTTTTATCAACTGACTCGGCCTTATAACAAAAGCACTTCCTTCTTTTTGCTGGCTGGCAATAAAGTCCAGTTCTTGGTTGTACATGATGTGCCGGTTTGTTAGAGCTTTAATAAATTGTGGGTGTTTACCGTATATGAGCTTGGCTAACCAACCAAATCTGAAAGGTTTTTTTACATATCCTGCCGGTCGGGTTTGAATAACAATATTTTTGTTAAAGCCTAAATCAATGGCTTTTTGTAACGGAATGCTGTCGGAAAGTCCGCCGTCTAAAAGCTCTAAATTATCAACCTTAACTATTTTTGAAACAAAAGGCAAAGAGGCAGAAGCTCGTAAATAATCCATATATTTACCGTCCATGGTCGGGCATAAAATATATTCAGCTTTGCCGGTTTGTAAGTTGGTGCAAGTTACATAAAACTTTGTTGGCGAATCGTTGAAAGCTTTGTAATCAAATACATCTAGTTTTTCCGGAAGTTCATGGTAGGCAAAGTCCGTGTCAACCAGATTGCCGGTCTTAACCCATGATTTTAGACTCATGAAACGGTAATCATCGTTATATTTTAAATTGTAACGAATACTGCGTCCGATTTGTCTTGAAACGTATGAGCAGCCGTGGATGGCTCCGGCCGAAACCCCAATTACGGCATCGGTTATAATATTGTTTTCTAACAACACGTCCAAAACTCCGGCCGTGTATATACCACGCTTGCCGCCGCCCTCCAAAACTAAACAACTACTCATTTTTACCTCTTTATTTTTTTGTAACCCATACAATATAAAACAATATTTTTTATTTTTTTAGGCTTTTTTAGAGCAAGGTGTACCGATTAGTATGTTAAAGGAGCTTTTTATTAAATCAATCGACCATTTTAAGATGATTAATCCACCTACCATACCGATTAACGGATCAAAAAATACCCAGCCGAAATATTTGCCGCAGAGTAGTGCCAAAATCGCCATAACCGAGGTTAGAGCATCGGCTAAAATGTGCAAATATGCCGCCTTGAAATTTAAGTTTTCTTTATGCTCGTGTTCAGGCTCGTGATTATGATTGTGCAAATGATTGTGCCCGTGGTTGTCAGACATAATTAAAATACAAATAATGTTAACAATTAACCCGATAACGGTTACTAAAATAGCCTCATTAAATGAAATACTTTGCGGATTTATAAAGCGGCTTATCGACTCGTAAATAATACCGATTGAGGTCGCTCCTAAAAATAAGGCACTGGTATAACCGCCAAGGGCGTTTAATATATCTTCTTTATCTTTATATTTGGCAATTACTAAGCATACCAAAAAAGTGATAAACAATGCCAGGGCGTGCGTACCCATATGAAAACCGTCGGCGGTCAGGGCCATCGATTTGGTTATGATACCGAAGCTTATTTCAGCGACCATGGTAATTAAAGTAACGGCAATTACCAACAGAGTTTTAGTTTTTAAAATTTCATTATTCATAATTTTCGTCCTTATTTCATTTTATCTAAGTGTTCTACAAGCTCATTAATTAAGGTTTGGCTGTCTTTGTTGGTTTTCAGTGCTTCACTTATACAGTTTTGCAAATGCCCGCGAACCACTTCTTTCCATACGCCTTTGAGGGCTGATTGCGATGAAAGAATCTGGTTTAAAATTTCCATACAGTCGCGATCTTCCTCTATCATCTTATTTATGCCGCGAATCTGTCCTTCAATGCGGTTGAGGCGCTGAGAGAGTTTTTTCTTTTCATCTTCATTACAGCAAAATGACATTGTATTTCTCCGTATATAGTGTATACCCCTATACCCTATATATGAAACAAGCTTATCAAAATGTCAATAAAAAATTTTACTTTTAACATAAAGCGATTATATATTTACATAGAGATTTAAAGTTATTATGATAAGCCAAATTTATTCGGAAAGGAATTTAAAGTGCAACAAGACGCTCTGTTTGCTATATCTAACGGGCTTTATGTATTATCGGCCAATGATAACGGCAGATATGTAGGCTCGCTGATAGATGCTGTTTCTCAGGTGGCAATTAATCCAAACTTGGTAGTAGTTTCTTGTATGAATAACAGCTATACCAAGGAGGTTATTGTTAAAACCGGAGAGTGTGCCTTAAGTATTTTGCCGGCAGATATAAATCCGTTTGTTGTGGCAAACTTTGGTTTTCAGAGTAGTAAAACGGTTGATAAATGGAAGCTTGTAAAGGGTCAGGAAGTTGATGGTAATATATATATTCCGAACGCGCTGGCCAAAATTGCTCTTAAGGTGGTAGATAAGCACGTTTATCAGAGCCATACGTTGTTTATTGCCGAAGTTAAAGATGCGTTTGATTATGTAAACCATGAACCTCTTACGTACAGAATGTATCGTGAGGGGTTTAAAAACAAAGTTATGGAGGAGTTTGAAAGGTATCGCAAGACCGGACATATACCTTCAGAAATTAATAATATTAACCAAAAAGGAGAAAAAACTATGGAAGAAAAGAAATGGACTTGCATTGTATGCGGTTATGTTTATGACGGCGATGTTCCGTTTGAAGATCTACCGGAAGATTGGGTTTGCCCGCTTTGCGGCGTCGGCAAAGATCAGTTTGAACTGCGCTAATAAAAAAGCCTCCTTTGCGGGAGGCTTTTTTATGTTTTAAAATCGGTGCTTTCTAAATACCGTTTTGGCTAAAGCAATGGCACAGAATCCACTTAACAGGCTTAGCAATGCTCCCATTTTGGCAGCGTCTTTTAAAAAGGTTTCTATGTAGGCAATGTCGGCAATAAATAACGATACGGTTAAACCGACTCCCGATACCATGCTTATTAATAAAAGCTCAATCGCTCCTATTTTTGAATTAAGCTTAAAGCCGAACAGTCCGCAGATGTTTACAAATGATATAATTCCGATAAATTTTCCTAAAACCAAAGAAGTTAAAATAATCCAAGTTAAAGTCGAAATGTTACCGAAGGCAACTCCGGCATTGGTAAGACCGAAAAAGAAAAGCCCTAAGGTAACAATCGGTTTTAAGTGATGTTCCAGTTTATGCAATGGTGATTTTTCACCCTTTTCGCCGGAGATAAACGGCACAATCCAGATTAATGCCAGCGATGGATGTAAATTAGCCATAAACATACCAAACCATGATAAACCTGCCGGAATGGCATAGGGCAAATAGGTTTTGGTTTTTATTTTACGCAAGAATAAGCTCAATAGTACGGCACCGAATACCAAAAATAAATATTCGGGCATAACCGGCTTTTGAACGTCGGGGTAAAATGCGGCGATAATGCCAAGTCCGATTAAGTCGTCAACTACAGCTAAAAACAATAAAAAGGTTATGGCCGGATGCTTTTTCGGAAAAATAAAGCGGGCAAACAATAAGGCTACGGCAATATCGGTTGCGGTACCGATTGCCCAGCCGTTATCAAAAGCGGATTGTCCGAAAAGGCGGTTAAAACTAAAAAACAACACAATCGGCAACAGCACGCCGCCAACGGCTCCGACTAAATTGGGTATGGCCTTTTTTATGGGGTTAAAAGCTCCCTCGGGAGCAAGCTCATGGACGATTTCTATCATTACCTGTCCAAAGAACAGCACCAAAAATATGTCATTTACCAAAAAATGAATATCGGCACCGAAAAACCATTTGGCGTGTAAAAAATGTTGATAGGATTCACTATCTAAATTAGCCCAGATTAAAGCAATAACTATACCCAAAATCAGCGGCAGCGACCATTTTTCCAAAAATAGTAAAGCTTTTTGCATTGTTTTTCCCATAATTAAATACTTATAAAATAATAATCGGGAAAATTGTTTTTACAAGCAAAACCGAAAACTTTATTTATGGTTTATCTTTAACGTCTTTTATCGTCTTTGCTTCCCAGACCAAACCTTATACCAAAAAAATGGACAATGTAGTATTTTTTATGGGTCGGATCTTTTACAAACAAAAATGCACGGGAAAGAAGCTCTTTGAACTTAAACCAAAACATTTCCCAACCAGTTTTACGAAACGCCGTTAATTGTAAATACTTAAGCCATAATTTTTTTTGCGGATGACGCGAAAAATACGCCCAGGGCTTTTTCATAAATCCGGTATAATGGATTATCAGCGGATTTTTTTCTTTTTTTACAAAAGACGGAACGTTGTACTTTTGTTCTAAAAATTTTACTTTTTCATCCCATAAACCGTTTAAAATGTCTTGATCGTGGCATACTATTTTTTCTTTATGCTTTTTGTAATATTCCAAAGCCTCGACAAGTAAAGTATCTTTGTTTATTTCTTTTAAGTTTAACAGCATCATGCCGCTGTTAAAATAACGTCCGCTTTTAAGAGATAGGTTTTGAACCTGAAAGGCTCCTTTTTCTTCCACTACGCCGGCTTTGAAACCATCCAGATCTTGTGCAAACAACTCATTTAACGGACCGGTTACAATCATATCTCCGTCTAAGTACAAAACCTTGTCGGCATCAAGCGGAGCTAATGACGGAATTAAAAAGCGATAAAATGCCGCTTGCGATAAGTAACCCATGTCCATTTTAAAATCTTTAAAAATATCCTGACTTATTTTTATAAAATCTATGTCAACCGAACGAATGTTTTTAAGCTGATTAACCTTTTGCTCGGTTTGCTCACTGATATCGTCGCCGATAATATGAAAATATATCGGTGTGTTTTTATCCGCATTGGCTAGAATAGATGCCATGGTTACGGTTGCAAAAGGAACATATTTGTTATCGGCGCAAAAGTAAATGTGTTGAGTGTTAGTCATGGTGTTTGGTTCTTTCAATTAAATTAACCCATTTATCGATAATTTTTTGCGGAGCGTAACGTTTCATATCTTGGCGGGCAAATTCTCCCATTTTAATACGCAATGCTTTATCAGACATCAATTTTGCCAGTTTATCGGCATAATCATCAACGTCTTTTACCAAATATCCGCTTTTATTGTTTATTATCAGTTCGTTTATGGCCGGAGCATCGACAAAACCTACTCCGGGCAATCCTATGGCTAAACCATCGGCCAAGCCATAACCGAAACCTTCGGAAAAACTCGGCAAAGTTACAATATCCGAATGCAAATATTCATCGGTGATATTGTTGGAATAGCCTTTAAATATTAAGCGGTCTTCCAGCCCTAAACGTTTAATTTCTGTTTGCAAAGAATTAAAGTATTTTTGGTGCTTGCCTTTTTTTACTTTTCCGAAAAAGTGAACTTTCCAATCAGGAAAATCTTTGGCAATTTTAGCAAAAGCCTCAACCAACAAGTGCTGACGCTTAAAGGTTTTAGCAATTTGTGCTACGTGAATTATAACATGGCTTTCTTGTTCCAGATTGCGAAAAACTTCGGGCTCCATTACCTGATTGGGGATAACCTCAACTTTTTTATCAGGGTAAACGTCAGTTATCTCTTTTACAAAACCGTTCATTAAAACTTGTACGACATTTGCACGAGCAAAGGCTTTATCCGTGAAATATTTTCTCCAGCCCTTGCGAACATTGGCAAAAATTTCGTTAGGCGGATTGTGTATCATCATAATTATCGGGATATTATGCGATTGCTTAAAAGTGGCATTAATTAAGTCACGATTAAAATAACAAATAATTACATCGGGAGCTTCTTGTTTGAATAATTTGGCATAGCGGATAAATTCCAAGGGTAAAAAAGACCGAATTATCAGCCATAAATTTTTAAGAGGATTAGAAGTTTTTGCCGATAAATTTATTTTTTTTACCTTTTCATCAATCGGAACGGGCGTGCCGGAATGAGCATAAGAATCTGAAACCAAAACTACTTCATAGCCACGATGGCTGAGCTGAGAAGCAAAGTTGCAAACCCACTTGGTGTTAAAGGTGTTGCGGTCTTTTATAAGCATCACTTTGGTCATGGTTGCTCCTTATTTTATAAAATTAATAAATCTTGTAATAGAGCCTATAAATAAACCGTCGTGATGTCAAAGCTTTTTATATTGTGCGGATTTACCTGTTTATATATTTTTGGAAAAATACAACCCGATTTCAAACAGTAAATAGGTAGGAACGGCGAGCATTAACTGGCTTACAATATCCGGCGGAGTTAAAATAGCGGCGATTATTAAAATGGTAACAAAAACATACGGTCTTTTATCTTTAACGCTTTGATAGCTTACAATCTTGCTTTTAATTAAAGAATAAGTAATAAGCGGAAATTGAAACATTACCCCGAAAATTATGCTAAGCCATAACGATAAACTGACAATATTGGAAATACCCAGCACTGCTTTTAAGTTATCATTGGCAAAGCTTAATCCGAAATTGATGATTAACGGCAAAATGAAAAATAAGCAAAACAGCACGCCCAAAATAAACAGGCTTGCCGAGCTTAAAACAATGGAGCGGATAAATTTTCGCTCGTTATCGTAAAGAGCCGGCAACACAAACTGCCATATTTGGTGAGCCATATACGGAAAGCACAGTAAAATATCTAAAACCAATGCGACTTTAATTTGTAAAATAAAAACTTCCATCGGCGAAAAATAATTAAGGGCGATATCATGATTGCCAATCAGCAACTTAATTAAAATATCAATAGCATAGGGAGCTATTAAAAACAGCGGAATAAAGGCTAAACCCAGAGCTGTAAAACAGCGGATTAAAACAGCCCTGAGCGCCTCAAGATGAGCCGAGAGTTTTTCGTCTTTATCTTCCATGAATTATTTTTTTTCTTCTTTATGCTCTTCTTCTTTAGCCGCATTTTCAACGGTCTTTTTTAAGTCGTTGGCTTCGTTTTCCAGTAACTCTTTGGCTTTTTTATACTCATACTGAGCCTTACCTAAAGCTTTAGCCAATTCGGGAATGCGTTTACCGCCGAATAAAACCAAAACCACTACCAAAATCAGGATAATTTCCGTTACGCCTAATGACATTTTATTTTCCCCTTTATAAAAGTTTTTGTTTTTGTGCGGCAACCACCGTGATGGCTTGCACCGGACATACGTTTTGACAAGTACCGCAACCAATACATTCCTCATCGCTGATTATCGGGTATTGTCCTTTTTCTTTTTTAATAATCTGTTTTGGGCACTCTCTTACACATAATCCGCATTTTACGCAAATATCGGTATTAACCACGGCCACCCCGATTTGCGTTTTTTGTTTTTGCTCAAGAGTTAATTTTTTAATAGCCCCTGACGGACAAACTTCCGAACAGCGATGACAATTATAATCACAAAAACCATCCTGATAGTCAAGATGTATCGCCGGAAAATTGTTGTCAGCCTTTTTAATGATTTTCATCGGACAATTAACAACGCATAAATTACAGTTTAGGCACTTGTTGACGAAGTGTTCGGGCGTTTCGGCTCCGGCCGGTAAAATAACTTTTTTCAACTTTTGGCTCAGAACTTTGGATAACTCTATTCCGCCTTTGGTTGCTGCGGCAAAAAAGGCCAGCACTGCACCGCCGATAAGTAAATTACGCCGCGTTATATCAAATGCCGGTTCAGATTTTTTTAAGCTTTGATGCCCGTAATGCAGGCTGTTAAAATGACAGGCATTTAAACACCTTAAGCATTTAACGCAAGTTTCATTATCAACGTACTTATTTTTAAAATCTATACTTCCCGTCGGGCATTTTTTAGAACATAAACCGCAAGATACGCATTTATCGCTGTCAATATACACTTTATTGTAAGCGTGTTTGGCAAGTAGCCCTAAAACGGTACCGACAGGGCAGATATCGGCACAAAAAACGCGACCTTTCCATAAAACAAGCAAAGCTATGACGGCAACAACTGCTAAGCCTAACGGAGTTTTGTTTAAAGCCGAACCGCTTATGGTATAAGGGTCTAAAAAGCGTAAAATATAAGCCGTACCGCCAATTAACAAACCTAATACCACAGCGGCAATCAGGTATTTGTAAAAATAGTGCTTTTGCGGCTTTAATTTACGGCGAAATACCAAACCGCAAAATTCTTGAAAAATGCCTAAAGGGCATAAAAGCGAACAGTAAAACCTACCAAACAGTAAGGTCGCTAAAATCACTAAACTAAGCAAAATTAAAGCAGTTAAAGAAAAGTCCGTAAAAGTTCTTTGCAATAACGCCATAAATTGCAAATTAAAAATTTTTAGCGGGTAAAAAGCATTGGTAAAAACGGCAACAGATAAACAAAAAACTATTGCCGCAATACCAAGTCTTAAAAAGTAGGCATATTTTTTCACTATTTTACCAATCCTAAATTATCAACCCAATCTTTTAATCCGCTTGTGGAATTACCATAACCGGTCCACGGATTGGGTTCCATTAAACAACCTTTGCATTGAGCAGACATATCGCTAACAGTGTTTTGTTTGCCGCCGCCTCCATGAGTTATGAACGGAATAACCTTTTTACCTGTCAAGTCATAGCTTTGTAAAAAGCTGCTGACTTGCGGAGTAATTGTTCCCCACCAGTTGGGTGAACCTAAAAAGACTACATCGTAATCGGCAATGTTATCAATTTTTGAAGTAAGCTTAGGTCTGTAACCTTGAGAAATTTCTTTTTTTGCTTGGGTGGTCATTTGATGATAATCGGCAGGATATGTTCCTTCGGCGGTAATCTTAAATAAATCCCCTCCGGTTTGTTTTTGAATAGCCTCAGCCACTTGTTCGGTGTTGCCGCTGTATGAATAATAAGCAATTAAAATTTTGGGGCTTTTTATTTCAGCAGTTTCAACTTCTTCAAGGCTTTGAGCCGAGGTGCTATGTGCTGCAAATAAAGAGCAGCATACGGCAGTAAGAGTTTTAAGAATTTTTGATTTAAAATTTTTCATCAACTTTTCCTTTCTTTAAATTTCAATAATTTCATAATGGCGATTACCCATTTTGAGCTTTTCCATATACTCAAGCTGGTGCAGACCGTCGCGTGATTCTATGCGCTCAATGATATCTTTATTGTCCTTTTCGGGTAATGCGTAAACCATATCAATAGAAGCTTGGTCTACGGCTAAAATATCGGTAGATGCCAAAATGCCGATATCAGGACAGGTGGGCTTGGCACCGTGTGCGTCACAGTCGCAATCTACGGAAATGTTCTTTAACACATTTATATAGGTGATGTTTTTACCAAAATGGTCGGTTATGGCTTTGCCGCCTTCAACCATTCTTTCCAAAAACTTTTTACCGATTTCCCAATTAGAACCGTGAATCTGGGCTTTGCCGACTTTACCGGAAGCACAGCCGATGGCAATATTTTTTAACGAGCCTCCGAAACCTCCCATCGCGTGCCCCTTAAAGTGGGTGTAAACCACCATCGAATCGTAATTTTCTATATGTTTACCTACGGCAACTTCTTTTAACTGCTTGCCGCCTTTTATCGGTAAATTTACATCACCATCAGCATCCATAATATCTACGGGGCAAAAAGTCCAGCCGTTGATTTCCAAAACTTTTCTGTGGCTGACGGTTTTTTGCCGTAAACTTCCGTACAATACATTGCATTCGACAATGCTGCTGTCTGGAATTTCGGCTTGCAAGGCTTGAGCCAGTTCTCTTGGCAATAAATTAGGTCCGTTCGGCTCGCCGGTGTGGAGCTTAATGGCTACCTTGCCTTTAATATCTTGATTAACTTTATGATAGATTTTTACCAAACTTTCGGGAGTTATCTCTTTGGTAAAATAAACTTTGGCTTTTTCTTTGGGTGCAGCTGATGATGAGCCGTTTGTTAAGCTCTTGCCTAAAATTCCGGCAAGTAAAGCCCCTGCTGATAATTTACAAAAATCGCGGCGTTTCATGTTAGCCTCCTTAACATATATGTTATAAGTTAATTGTTAAAGCCCCCTCTAAGTCAAGCTTTTTTAATCAATTTTGTGAACAAAATTTTCCTTGACTTAAAGCTAACTTTAAGTGTTAGCATAGAAACAGAATCGGGTTTGGTTATTATTTGAAAGGAAATTACCATGGCTGAAAATAAAGTTTTTTATTACCGTTTTGATAAAGTAAATATTTGGCTGGTGCTTAATGCGGTTTTAACCATTGTTTTGGTGCATTGTTTGTATAAATGTCCGTGCTTGTGGTACTGGTGGCAAACTCAAGTACTTGGCGGAGTTGCAATTTTTTCGTGGCTTTTATGGGGTTATAAATATTTACTAAAGCACAAAGTTGCGGTTTTTGACAAAGACGGTATAACCATAGACCATTGCCGTCAGCTGTTGTGGAATGATGTGGAAAGTGTTGATAAAAAAGATGTTAAATGCTGGTTTAAAAAATATCCGGTGCTGGTCTTTAACTTAAAACAAGGAGCGGATTATCAATATAACTTTTTACAAAGGCATAACTGCGGATTTACTCCATTTTCTCTGCCTTTGTACAACATTGTTAAAAAGGAAGATGTTGAAGAAATGGAAAAGCTTATAAAGCAAAAAGTTAAAAACAGTAAATTTTAAGCTGAATGTTATAAAAAGAAGCGGCTTTATTACCGCTTCTTTTTTGTTATCTTACGGATTTTTTATAATTTTTTAAATTACTTATAATATAAAAACAATACTTCGTGAACTTTTTTAGAACTTTTTCCGTTTATTAATGTAGTGAGAGTGTTTTGTAACAAGAAAAGAGAAAAATTATGCAAAAATTGATATCAACTGTAAAACATCATAAGTTTTTAACCGTCGTTGTCGTCATTTTATTATTTGTTATCGGTTGGTTTTATTGGCATAGAAATGATTCTGCCGTTTCTTATATAACCGATGTTGCCAAAAGGCAGAATATTGAAAAAGTTGTTAATGCCGCAGGCGAGGTCAGAGCTATTGAACTGGTTACCATAGGTGCTCAGGTTTCAGGTAAAATTGAACATTTGTATGCTACCGTCGGACAACAGGTCAAAAAAGGCGATCTTATTGCCGAAATTGATTCTACCACTCAGCAAAATGATGTTGATATCAATAAAGTCCGCTTAAAAAGCTATCAAGCCCAGTTGGAGGCGGCGCAAACCTCATTAAAAATTGCTAAAAGACAATATGAAAGAGCTCAAAAATTAAAAAAGCAAAATGCTATTTCCGAAGAAGATTTGGAATATGCCGAAGATACTTATAAAACGGCACAATCTAAAGTTACCGAATTAGAATCTTCGGTTAAAGAAACCGAAATTTCTCTGAGTACTGCCGAAACTAACTTGGGTTATACCAAAATTACCGCCACCCTTGACGGAACTATTGTTTCGGTGCCGGTTAAAGAAGGACAAACCGTTAATGCCGCCATGGATACACCGGCTATCGTTCAAGTTGCCGATTTGAGCAATATGGAGATTTTAATTGAAATTTCCGAAGGTGATATCAGTTCGGTTAAGCCGGGGGCCAAGGTTACTTATTCTACCTTATCGGATTTAGATAATACTTATGAAACAACCTTAAAATCAATTGACCCCGGACTTACTTTGCTTACTAATGCCGAATATACCGAAGTGGTGGGTGATGATGAAGCTATTTATTACTACGGGCGTTTGATTGTTCCCAACAAAGACGGAAAACTAAGAATCGGTATGACGACTCAAAACGTTATTTATGTTGAAAGTGCCGATAAAGTTTTAACCGTTCCGGCTCTGGCAGTTAAAAGCGATAATGACGGTAAGTATGTTGAAATTTTGGTAGGCGATAAGGTTCAACAGCGCCATATCGAAACCGGTATTACCGACGGTATTAAAACCGAAGTTAAAAGCGGAATTAACGAGGGCGATGAAGTAATAATTGCCAAAATGTCGTCATCGGAGATTGCCGATAAAGCCAATTCTACCCGCGGACGTAGGAGATTCTAGGTCATGAATATTATTGAATTTAAAAAAATCAATAAATTTTTCGGGCAGGGCAGTAATCGTGTCCATGTCTTGAAAAATATTGATTTGACTATTCAAAAAGGTGATTTCGTGGCCATCATCGGGCAATCGGGTTCAGGTAAGTCTACAATGATGAATATTTTGGGCTGTCTTGATACACCGACTTCCGGCTCTTATAAAATCAACGGAACCGAGGTCGGTAAAATGGATAAAGACGAACTTGCCGATTTACGTTGTAAAACTTTTGGTTTTATTTTTCAAAGATATAACTTGCTTGCCAACTTAAAAGCTTATGCTAATGCCGCTTTACCTGCCGTATACTTGGGTTTAAGTTCTTCGGACAGAACTAAAAGAGCCGTTAAACTTTTAAGCCAACTTGATTTAGGTAAAAAGCTTAAAAATAAGCCCAGCGAACTTTCCGGAGGACAACAGCAAAGAGTGAGTATTGCAAGGGCTTTGATGAATGGCGGTGAAATTATTTTGGCCGATGAACCGACCGGTGCTCTTGATTCTAAAAGCGGTGAAATGGTAATGGGCATTATAAAAAATCTTCATCAGCAGGGACACACCATTATCTTAGTTACTCACGATGCCAAAATTGCCGCTCAAGCCAGCCGGATTATCGAAATTAAAGATGGTGAAATTGTAAGCGATACCAGAACAAGCGATGTTTATTATGATACTTTACAAAAAACCGAAGTGGTTAAAAAAAGCAAGTTTAATATCTTAAAGTACCGCTTTATGGAATCGCTTAATATGTCGCTGCATGCCATTGTTTCTAACAAAATGCGCTCATTACTTACCATGCTTGGCATTATTATCGGTATTGCTTCCGTTGTGTCGGTTGTGGCTTTAGGTAACGCTTCGCAGGCTAAAATTATGGAACAGATAAATTCCATGGGTACCAATACTATTGATATTCGTCCCGGTACAGGATTTGGTGACAGAAGAGCCGCAAGAATTAAAACTTTGAAAGTAAGTGATGCTGACTATTTGGCTAAACAAAGTTTTGTAGATAATACTACTCCTTCAGTTTCGGCAAGCGGAACACTTTTATATCGTAATTACTCTTTAACTGCTCAACTAAACGGCGTGGGCGCTCAGTATTTTGATGTAAAGGGGCGCAAAATTGCTCAAGGACGTATTTTTACTCAGGAAGAAGTCAACTCTTTGGCTTCCGTGGTAGTAATTGATGACAATACCCTAAGAGAAGCCTTTGCCGATAATCCTAATCCTGTTGGTGAAATTATCATTTTTAATAAAAAACCCTTGAAAATTATCGGAGTTGCTGAAAAAGACAATAATCCGGGACCGATGTCCGAATCCATGAATATTTGGACACCGTATACTACGGCTATGTATAAAATTAACGGTACCAATGATATAAATTCCATTACCGTTAAGGTATCCGATAAGGTAAATTCACAGGTGGCAGAAGACAGTATTGAACATATTTTGACTACTCTTCACGGTAAAAAAGACTTTTTTATGATTAATACCGACAGTATTAAACAAACCGTGGAAAGTGCCACTAATACCATGAAGCTCTTAATTGCCAGTATTGCCGTTATTTCTTTAATTGTCGGTGGAATAGGGGTGATGAACATTATGCTGGTGTCGGTTACGGAAAGAACGCGTGAAATCGGTATCAGAATGGCAATCGGAGCTAAGCAGGCCGACATTTTGCAACAGTTCTTGATTGAGGCGGTGTTAATCTGTTTGGTCGGCGGCTTTTTGGGTGTGTTCTTATCTTTATTCTTGGGCTGGATGATGAATACTTTTTCAGAAAACTTCGGTATGATTTTTTCTACCATGTCTATTGTTTTGGCTCTTGTATGTTCTACGGCTATCGGTATTATTTTCGGCTATATGCCGGCAAAAAATGCCTCTAATCTTAACCCTATTGATGCGTTGGCGAGTGAGTAACATGAAAAATTTGATGACTGTAAAATATGGCTTTATAAGTTTGGCTTTCTTAACCGCCGGTTGTTCGGTTACAGATTATATTTTACCGAACGTGGAAGATGAGCTGGGCTATACGCAAACCATTAAACAAACTTATCAAGTTGATAAAAATTGGTGGAAACTTTATAACAATACCGAGTTAAATTTGCTGGTGGAAACGGCTTTGAAAAATAATCCTGATTATGTTAAAGCCGCTCTTAACATCAATAAACAACTCTATAACTTAAATCTGGCAACTCTTGATTTGTTCCCAACTTTATATGGTAACGCTTCAGCCAGTTCGCAACGGCAGATTGATACCAAAGATAATTTTTCAAGCAACTTTTCAGGCGAAATGGGCTTAAACTATGAGCTGGATTTGTACGGTAAAATCAGAGATTTGCAATCGGCTCAGGAGTTTGAATATCAGGCTACGATTATGGACCGCGAATCGGCAAGATTGAGCCTTATTAACTCGGTTGTGGATTTGTATTTTAATTTGGAATATCTTGATAACTCCATAGCTGTTGCCAAAGATAATGTGAAAACTTATCAAAATATTCAAGATATTACCGAGCAGAAATTTAAAAACGGCAAAATTGATAATCTGGAATATTTGCAAGCCAAACAAAGTTTACTTTCCGAGAAAAATAAACTCTTGGAATTGGAAACTCAGTTTAAAGAAATGGAAGCAAGCTTAAAAAATATTTTAAATACTCATGATGATAAATTTACCGTTAAATACGGCAATATCTTAAAACAACAAAACTTAAATGTGGATGTTAATGTGCCGGTAGCCGTACTTGCCAATCGTCCGGATTTAAAAGCCAGTGAGCTGCGTTTGCAAGAAGCTTTCAAAAACTTGAATGCCGAGGAAAAAAGCTGGTATCCGTCCGTTTCAATAAACGGTTTGTTGGCTTCAACTTCCGATAAGGCTCGCACGACTTTTGATTTTCCGTATATCTTGGGCAGTGTGTCGGTTGATTTGCCTTTTTTGGATTGGAACAGAGTAAAAAATAATATCAATATCTCTAAAACTGATTATCAAATTACTTTGGTGGATTTTAACGATACCTTAAATCAGGCGGTTAATGAGGTGGGCTATTACTATGCGGCTTATGAAAAATCACTGATGATGTTTGATAATACCGAGGCTAATTATCAAAATTCGGTAAAAATTACCGACTATTATAAGCAAAGGTATAATTTGGGTAAAATAGAGTTTAAAGACTTTTTGGAGGCAATTTATACTCAAAATGCCTTAAAGCAGAGCCTGATATCGCAAAAATATCAGATTATCAAATATGAAAACTATGTTTACAAAGCGATGGGCGGTAAATATCAATAAACGATTTTATTTAAATACAGTCCGCAGGCCGGTGCCGTTACGCCGGCTTGGGCACGGCATTTGCCTTCCAAAATGGTTTTAACATCATCGGGGGTTAAGTGTTTGTCGCCGACCATCTTTAATGTTCCTACCATATTACGTACCTGATGGTACAAAAAAGAGCGAGCTTCAACAATAAAATCTATCTCATCGCCGTTTACCACAATATCTAATTTATCAAGAGTTTTAATCGGGGATAAGGCCTGACATCCGGCACCGCGGAAAGCACTGAAATCGTGATGACCGAGTAGGTGTTTTGCTCCTTGACGCATTAACTCAACATCTAAAGGGAAGCCCACGTGCCAAACCCGATTTTCTAAAAGTACGGTACGGGCGCGGCGGTTTAATATGCGGTAAATATAACCGCGTCCTTTAGCCGAAAAACGAGCGTGAAAATCGGGAGCAGCTTGTTCAACTTCCAAAACGGCTACCGGTGCATTCATATCACGCAAATGGGCGTTAAAGGCTTCGCGAATCCGAAACAACTCCATGTTGGTTTCTAAATCAAAATGAGCCACCTGAGCCAAAGCATGAACTCCGGCATCGGTACGACCGGCGGCATAAATATCGGCTCTTTGGTGCGAAAATCCATATAAAGCCTCTTCAAGATAAGACTGAACGCTGTTGCCTTCATCTTGTTTTTGCCAACCGACTAAATCGGTACCGTCGTACTCTATTGTAATTTTGTATCGTGCCATATGTTTTTTCTTTTAATTTTTTCAATATTTTCAGCAATAGACGATTTTTATGCTACTTGCAATAAAAAAGAAGAACTAAGCGGAAGTGTTTGACATTTAAAATTAAATTTGTATATCATTGCCTCAAGAATTTAATTATTAAAACTATATAGATATGGAAAATTGTAATTTTGTTTACCTTTTTGGTAACCAGTTTAAAACATCTTCATTTTTAGATGAACAGAACAAAAACAACCTTTGGGGGGTGCAGCTTTCTTCAGGATTGGTTATCGCACTGTGCTGCGGTTGTGATTTTGCCGGCAGTTTGTTTGCCGATTGGGAAATTGTAAAAGATTTTGCTTCACAGATGGAGCTCAACGGAAAGCATGGCTCTTTACCGTCTATTGGATTTTTGACAGAGGCTTTTGAGCCTAAAAGCAAAGATGTTGCGGCTCTGGATGAAGTATCAGACTATTTGAGCAAGTTCGGCATTGAAGCTGACGGAACTGTTGGCGCTTTGTGGTGTGATGATATCACTAAACTCAAAGATGCGGCAGTTTTTGATCTTTCAAGGTTTGATGTTGACTGGCATTATTTTAGAACCAGCGGCAATTACATAAGGGTTGCCATGGTCTTTAGGTAGCTATGTTTTAGCTCTGGTACTTAAAAAAGCTCCGTTAATAAAAACGGAGCTTTTTCTTTTTATTAAATGCTTTTTATTCAGCAGCAATACGCAAGAATTGTTCTTGTTGGTTGTCAATAAAGCCTAATTTGCGTTGAATTTCCCAAATAACTCTTAAAGCATTAAGGGCGTTTTCACCGCTTATTCTCGGTGTGGCTTTACCACGAACACAATCCATAAAGTGGTTTAACTCGGCCGTTAAAGGTTGATTGGTCGGAATAAACAACTGTTCAACACTTCCTTTTAAGCCGTAATTCATCCAATCAGGAATACTTTCTTGGTTAACGTAAGGCATACGTCCTTGAGAATGAACGTTAATGCTTTGATTTATAAAGTCCATATCAATATAGTTGGTATCGGTAGTTACCGTTAAGGTACGAACTCTGGCTTGTGTAATACGGCTGGCTGTTAAGTTGGCGGTTGCTCCGTTTTCAAACTCTAAAATAGCTGTGATGTAATCTTTTCCTTCGGGTTTATCAGGAGTTTTTACCGAGCATGCCTGAATGTTCTTAACTGGCGATTTGACTAAAGATTGAATAACTTCAACATCGTGAATCATTAAATCCATGGCAACATCAACATCTGTGATACGACCGCTGGCAGCAGACATTCTCTGGGCCGTTAAAGAACGAATCTTGGAAGTATCGGATAAAATTTTACCCATTTGTTCAACTGCCGGATTAAAACGTTCAATATGACCAACAAGCAATGTTACGTTGTTGTCTTTGGCAGCCTTAATTAATCTTTGGCAACCTTCTTCGGTAGTTGCTAAAGGCTTTTCAACCAAGCAGTGAATGCCGTGATTTAAGAAAAACTCACCAACATCAGCATGAGTAATAGATGTTGTTACAACACTTACCGCATCAACATTTTTGGCAACCTCTTCCATGGAAGAAAAAGCTTTAATACCAAACATATCGGCGGCGGCTTTGGCTGCTTCGGGGAATACGTCATATACGCCCACTAACTCAACACCTTGTAAGGTTTTGTAAGTTTTTAAGTGGTTTTTGCCCATAACTCCGGCACCGATTACAGCAACTTTTATTGTATCAGTCATTTAAAATCCTCTACATTTTTAGAAAAACTGTGCACCTTATAGCACATTTTGGCAAAAAACGCTCTTAAAAAGATGTTACATATTGTTACAAAAAAACACCGCTTTGGTGCACGGTGTTTTCTTTAAGTTTTTGATGTTTAGTCAAGTTCTGCCAAACGCTGAGCTTGGTCTTCGGTAATTAAAGCATCGATTATCTCTCCTAAAGCTTCACCGGAGACTACCTCATCTAATTTGTAAAGCGTTAAATTAATACGGTGGTCAGTAACACGACCTTGCGGGTAGTTGTAAGTACGTATCCTTTCACTTCTGTCGCCGCTGCCGACCATTGATTTACGTTGTTGGGCATAATTGGCATCAATGCTTTCTTTTTGCATATCATATAATTTCGCTCTTAAGTGATTCATGGCCTTTTCACGGTTCTTAAATTGTGAACGGTCATCTTGGCATTGAACAACTACACCGGTCGGAATGTGCGTAATACGAACCGCAGATTCTGTTTTGTTAACGTGTTGTCCGCCGGCACCAGATGAACGGTAAACATCTATCTTCAAATCTGCCGGATTTATATATAAATCTACTTCTTCAATTTCCGGCAAGACAGCTACCGTTGCCGCCGAAGTGTGAACACGGCCTTGAGATTCCGTGACAGGGACTCGTTGCACACGGTGCGCACCGGATTCAAATTTTAATTTGGCAAATACATCTTTACCGGTGATTTTGGCCGATGCTTCTTTGTATCCGCCCAAGCCGTTTTCATTGGCGTCTAAAACTTCAAATTTCCAACCTTGCTTTTGCGAATATCTCTGATACATCTCAAATAAAACTGCGGCAAATAATGCTGCCTCATCTCCGCCTGTACCGGCTCTTACTTCCAGTATGGCGTTCTTTTCATCATCTTCCGATTTGGGCAATAGTAAAATTTTTATTTCTTTTTCCATTTCGGGAAGCTTTTCTTTTAATTCATAATATTCGCTTTCGGCCATATCACGCATCTCTTTATCCAAAGAGCTGTCTTCCATCATCTGTTTAGCATCGTCTAAATTGCTTAAGGCATGATGATATTTTTTTATGGCTTCAACTACCGGACTTAATAATGAAAATTCTTTGTTGAGTTTTACCAATTCTTCCGAACTTGCGCCGGAGGCAAGTAAAGATTCTATTTCTTCGTGACGGCGAACAACACCGTCTAATTTCTCTTCAAAATTCATCTTAAATTTCCTCAACCAACTTATCTAATTTTACACTTTTTTGTTCGCCGCTGTCTAAGTCTTTTACGGTAACAACGCCTTGTGCCAACTCGTCAGAGCCGATAATAACCGCCTTAAAGGCATTTACCTTATTGGCTTTTATCATACGTTTTTTTAAGTTGCCGCTATAGCCGTGTTCTACTCTGAAGCCGGCTTTGCGAAGTTTGTAGGCAATCTCTAAGGCTTTATCATTAACATCTTCACCAACCGGAATAACTGCTATCGGGCGAGCTAAATCGACGTCTTGTTCCAGTAACATAGCCAAACGCTCTACGCCGCAAGCCCAACCGATACCGGCAACATCGCCGCCGCCCATTTGGGCTACTAAGCCATCATACCGACCGCCGGCTAATACCGTTCCTTGGGCACCTAATTTATCGGTTGTTAACTCAAATACCGTGTGCGAATAATAGTCAAGACCGCGAACCAGACGATTGTTGACATGGTATTTAATTCCCAATAAATCAAGCCCTTTTAATACATCTTTGAAAAATTGCGAAGACGTCTCATTTAAACTGTCGGAATATAACGGAGCTTCGGCTACGACTTTTTTATCACACTCTTCTTTAGAATCTAAAACTCTTAACGGATTTTTTTCCAATCTTACTTTGCTGTCTTCTGACAATTCATCATAGTGGGATTTTAAGTAAGCTACCAGCTTTTCACGATAGTTGTTGCGGCTTTCTTCATCGCCTAATGAGTTGATTTCTACCGTAACAGCACCTTCCAAGCCTAACTTTTCCAAAAATTCATAGGCCATGGATATAACTTCAACATCGGCTTGCGGTGTAGCAACTCCTAACATTTCAACACCAAACTGAGTGAATTGTCTTTGACGACCCTTTTGCGGACGCTCATATCTGAACATCGGCCCTTGATAATACATCTTTACAGGTAAATTTTGCTGCATTCCTTCGGAAATAAACGCTCTTACCACGCCGGCCGTTCCTTCAGGACGAAGGGTTAAGCTTTCACCCCCGCGGTCTTCAAAGCAGTACATTTCTTTGGTTACAATATCAGAAGTATCACCAAGATTGCGCGAAAATACTTCCGTAAATTCAAAAATCGGGGTCTCTATTTCTTCAAAGCCATATTTTTCAACTACTGCAGAGGCTGTTGATATTACTTTTTTGGCTTTTCTTTTGGCGGCTCCGTATAAATCGTAAGTACCGCGAACGCATTGTATTTTTTCCATTTTATTTCCTCTTATTTAAACAAAGAAAAGGCACAGATAATCTGAGCCGTTTCCTTAAATTGTAACCTTGCTAATGGCCTAAAAATTTATCAAGATTGATGTTGGTCTGCTTTTTGGGACTAGCGACTTCGGTTAATTTTCCATCAACAAAAACATCGACATTGTAGTATCTGCCGACCGATAATATTAAACCTTCTTCATTGGGTAAATCGTACTCAAAGCCTTTTTGATATATGCCGCTTATGTATACCTTGTTTTTGCCTCTTACTTCAACCCAAGATTCCCCGTTTAACTTTAAGCTAATCCGGCTTTTGTTATCATCTACGGGAGCCGTATCGGTCTTTTCTTCGGCAGGTTCTTCATAGTAGCTGTCTTCAACCATTTTTACCTGCGAATCTCCGGTACCGTTCTCAGATGTGCCTGTTTCATCAATTACCGGCAAAGAAGGTTTTGAAGCTATATCCTCAGTCTGGACTTGAGAAGATTGTGGCGTTACAAGCTCTAGGGTTTCAACCTGTTCTTCGGCAGTATATGCCGGTTTAGTATCGGTAGATGATTTAAAACTTATAAAAACCCATCCTAAGTAAATGAGCAAAATAGCAGCAATCCCGATTAAAATTTGTTTTTTGTTAGGAATCGTGAGCGCTGTATGTCTCTTAACAATTTTAACGGGATGATCTTCCTTGTGTGGTTGAGATTCTTCTTTATAGCACTGCACGATACGATCGCTGTTTAGACCTAAATATTCGGCATAAGAGCGAACAAAACCCGTACCGTACGGAATCGGCGGAAGCTCCTTAAAATCGCTGTCTTCAATGGCTTTAATATAAATTTTACGTATGCATAAAGCCTTAGATACTGCGTCTAAAGTCTTTTTTTGATTGAGACGAGTATATTTTAAATACATACCGACGGTAGTTGCTTCTTCAGTAGCCTTTACGGGTTTTTCAGAGGCTTTTTCCGAAATTTTTTCTGCTTGTTTTTCCAATGTCTTGTCCTTTATAAGCAATTTTTTGCTATTAAAGCATACTTTTTTTTAGATTGCAATACCATGATCATGTGCGTAAGCAATTAATTGCGGGCGTAAGCTTTTTTTGGGTGATTTGAGCAAGGTTTTAACATATTCGGCAATATCTTGTACGCGAAGTGAACGTATCATACTTTTGACTGGGCCGTAGGCTGAACCAGAAACCGATAGTTTGCGAAAGCCTAAACCGATTAATACCATGGCTTCAACCGGATTACTTGCCATTTCGCCGCAAACCGAACATTCTACTTTGGCGGCATCGGCTTTTTCGACTATGGTTTTCATAACTCGTAAAAACGGTGCCGATAATACATCGTAACGGTCAGTTATACGCGGATTTCCCCTGTCGCAGGCGAAGATAAATTGCGCTAAATCGTTGGTTCCAACCGATATAAAGTCGGCATATTGCAAAACATCATCAAGCTGAAATATAATCGACGGAACCTCTATCATTAAGCCTACTCTTACTTTTGAAGGAACGTTCTCTCCCTTCTTTTTTTCTTTTTCAAGTTCTAGCATTAGGGTCTCTTTGGCGTCTAAAAATTCTTCGAGACTTGCTATCATCGGAAACATTACGTTTAATTCTTTTCCGGCTGCCGCGCGTAAAAAGGCCTTCATCTGCTTTCGTAATATGGCTCTGCGGTCTAGGGTAATGCGAATGGAACGCCAGCCTATCGCCGGATTATCTTCTTTCATATCGCTCCAGTAGGGCAGACGCTTGTCTGAACCGACGTCTAAACTTCTGAATACCACCCTCTTGTTGCCGGCTTTATCCATAAGCTTTTTATAAAAACCGATTTGCTTTTCTACATCCGGCATACTTTCGGATGACATAAACGGAATTTCCGTACGGTATAAGCCGATGCCGTCGCATTTGGTAGAATCTAAATAATCAAAGTCAAAATCAAGCCCGACGTTAATGTTTAAATTTATTCTCGTTCCGTCTAAAGTTTTGTTTGGATATTTTTTAAGTGCTTTTAACTGCTCAAGCAGTAAACTCATATTTTTTTGCCGAGACTTGAATTTTTGAATAATATCCTCAGGAGGATCAATATAAACAAAACCTTCCTGACCGTCTAATCCGAGTAATTCTCCTTCTTTTACGTCTTTAAAAATACCGCGTATCTTGGCTATAACCGGAATGTTTAAGGCCTTGGCAACAATCGCCACGTGCATGGTCGGTGTGCCTTCTTCAATAATTAAACCGCGAATCTTTTTATAATCGTAATCCATTAAATCGGCAGGACCCATGGTTTGTGCAACAATGATGATATCGTCATATCTTTGGGGTGCCTCCGATTTGTTATCTTCTCCGCTTAAAAAAGTGCGCAATCTGTCGGCAACGTCGCGCAGGTCGTGCAAGCGTTCCTTTAGGTATATGTCGCTGCTGGCTGATAAGCGATTCCAGGTATCTTCGTAAGCCCGCTCTACGGCTGCTTCGGCAGTTAATCCGTTTTCAATGTGAGTGCTTATTTTTTGATACCACCCCTTGTCTTTGGCAAACATTCGGTATGTTTCCAAAATGTCGGTGTGTTCTCCTATACCTAAACGCGTGGCATTAAATTTTTCATCTAAGCTTTTATTCATACGCTCTTTAGCGTCTTCTAACCGGTCTAATTCGGCTTGTTTGTTTTCGGCAAATATTTTGGTTAAGGCTTGGCGTCTTTGATGGACAACGGCATGACCAATACCATAACCTTTGTTTAAAATTACGCCTTTGAGATGGTCTTTTACTTTTAAACCCCGCGATTTTACCAATTTCTTTTTATATTCTAGCATCTCATCGGAGGATAAAACCGATGTTAAAAATAAAGCTACCGTCTCAAGTGTTTCTACATCGGTTTGAGTATACTGATGCTCGTCTTTATGAATAATGATTATGGTACCAAAAGTACGGTTCCAACGCAATAAAGGAGCCCCTAAAGCTGCCTTAAAGGCTTTACTCATCTTAAATGTTTTGTCGGCAATGCCGGTGCGGAATAAACTCCTTTGACTGGCAGCAATCTCCCCTATAAAACCTTCACCATAACGAATGTTGCCTTTATGAGGATATCCCTCAAGACCATATTGGCTTAACAGTTCAAGATAATTATCGTCTACGCTTACGTAACAGGCAGTCGCATCAGCCTTAAAACTTTGAGCCAAAATTTGCATAATGTGCGCGAGCTTTACTTCGGGTTCAGCTTTGGTGAAAACTGCCCCCTGTATATCTTTTAATACATTCATTGCCTGAGCTGTGGCGGTTGTTTCTTGCATGTTGCCTCTTATAAAAATATGTCTTGTTTTTTTATTTATATTATTTATATTGTCGTTCATCAAGTATAATTGTTAATACTTTTTAATATGGGGAATAATATGTCTAACAATTACAAACGCGGTGATAAAGACACTCGCCCTTGGGGAACTTGGGAAGTGTTAGATTGCGGAGAAAATTTTTGTGTTAAAAAAATTTGTGTTAACCCGCATAGCAAACTCTCTTTGCAGTTGCACCATTACAGAGGTGAACATTGGATTATCGTTAAAGGTACGGCTAAAGTTACTTTGGGCGATGATATCCTTACCAAAACCGTTGATGAAGCAGTTTATATTCCGGTTAACACAAAACATCGAATCGAAAATGATACCGAGAGTATGGTAGAATTTATTGAAATTCAAACCGGCGATAATCTAGATGAAAACGATATCGTCCGTTTGGAGGATATTTACGGCAGAGCTTAATTATAGGTTCTAAGCTAGTGTCTTGAAGCTGAGGTTTTTCTCCTCAGCTTTTTTTTGTGTATAACTTGGGGCTGTGATTGCGAATCTTTAAAAGTTAATTAATAGTTAACAGTAATGTTAATAATTTGTTAAGGATACTTTGATGGATTTTGAACCAGATTACGTAACCACACAAACCGATAATATCGTTATTTCGGCATGCCAAGCTTTTTTGGAAGATGATGATGCCCAAAATGGCGCTTGCGGTTATTATTTGCGTATTGAAAATAATTCAGATGACAGAATCCAGATTTTAGGTAAAGATTTTAACATTACTGATGATAAAGGTAATAACTTTTACGATAATTCCGAAGGTTTTAAGGGCGAAATTCCTGAATTGGAACCGGGTGAATATTTTGAGTTTGCAACCTCTGCTCCTTTATCCGCTGCCCAGGCGGTTTTGTACGGAACTTGTAAAATTATTAAAGAAAAATATAACCAAATCCAAAATATTAAAATTCCGGCGGTTACTTTGGTCGGTAATAAAAAATTTTCAGGTGCTTTTAACTAAATCTTTTAGCTCTTCTCTAAAATAAGGTCGGTTGAGTGTCGCTTTGTTGCAAAGAGAGTATGGCTTCTTTTACTATCGGCACAGATACGGCTCTTTTATAGGCAAGTGAAATGTTATCTATTTCGGCTACCAACTTTTGTGCATAAGAAAATGAACGCTCTATATTTTGCATGATGTAGCTTAGTACTTCTTGCGAAATTATTATCTGGCGGTCGTTAAATAATTTTACAATTAATGCCATTAACATTTCATCATCAGGTTCGCCAATGGCCACACTCGGAATAATGTTTAATCGAGACTGTAAATCGGGCAGCTTAAAATGCATTCGCGCCGGAGCAACTTCTGAAGTAAATAAAATATATCCGCCTTCGTTTTGGTACAAATTAAACAAATGGAACAAAGCTTCGTTGTTGGCAGAAGGAGTTAAATCTTCTACCACTAAGCAAGGATTTTCACGGTGGATGCGTTCTACATTGCGGTTGTTAACAGCATTGGCCGGAATTATTAAAACGGGAATCGGCCGCGGGCAGCAAGCGCTGACGTGGTCGGCAAAAACATGAGCTAAGTGTGTTTTGCCGCAGCCGTTGGGACCGTAAAGCGAAAGCGCAAAAAACGCCCAGTGCGGCCAAAGTTCAATAATATGCAGAGCATCAGCATTACAGTTGGCTACCATAAAATCGGCACGTCCGAATTCGGTACGAGGTTTGAAATCTAAAGGAAATTGTTTAATGCGTATGTTCTTAGTACTCATAATCAGCGGTTTATTACATCAAATACTTTTTTGGTTAAGTCGCCCAAACTGTAGGGTTTGGCTATAAATTCAAAATCTTCAGAACCGGCCAGCTCGCGGCGGGCAATTTCTTCAGAGTAACCTGAGGCTAAAATTATTTTTATTTCAGGCTGGCTCTTTTTTATTTCTTTGGCTAAATCTGCTCCGCTTAGACCCGGCATTACCATATCGGTTAAAAGTAAATTGAATCTTTCGCCTTTGTTTATTAAATCTAGTGCGTTTTCGGCACAATTGCAAGCACTCACGTTAAAGCCTTTTTTCTTTAATGCTCTGACCCCGAAAGCTCTTACGGAATCTTCGTCTTCAACAAATAAAATTTTAACATCTTGCGGAGCCGATGCCGGTTCGTGTTGGTGGTCGAGTTTGGAAACATTGAGCCCGACAATAATTTTTTGAGCTTGTCCGTCGGCGGCAGCATTAAGAATCGGTGCTTGAGTGCTGTTTTCCGAATGTTCAGTGGTCTCGGTATCGTCGTCGGGAGTGTCAAAACGGGGCAGGTGGATGGAAAAAGTTGTGCCTTTGCCGACAGTGCTGTCAACTTTTATAAAGCCTTCGGTTTGGCGAACAATTCCGTACACCATGGCTAAACCCAAGCCGGTACCGGAACCTACGACGTTTTGTTTGGTAGAGAAAAACGGTTCAAATATGCGGCTTAAATTTTCTTCAGGTATTCCGCAGCCGGTATCTTGTACACTTATTACCACAAATTCTCCAGGTGATATGGTGTCGGCTCCGAATTGATAAGGCTCAGTTAAGCTTTCGGTGTGTGTGGATATTTTAAGAAGTCCTTTGCCGTTCATGGCATCTTTGGCATTAACCGCTAAGTTAATAATAACCTGCGAAAATTGTACCGGGTCAACTCTTATAAATCCTAAATCTTTACCGTGGTTAAACTCCAAACTTATCTGCTCGCCTAAAATACGTTTTAATAAATGGCTTAAATCTACAAAGTTTTCGGTTACGTCTATCTTTTTGGGTTTTAACGGTTGTTTACGTGAAAATGCCAAAAGTTGACGTACTAAACCGGCGGCACGATTGGCATTTTGTTTAATTTGAATTAAGTCGGCAAATGATGGGTCGCCGATACCATGGCGTTGCAATAATAAATCGCAAAAGCCTATCATCGCCGTTAAAAGATTGTTAAAGTCGTGAGCCACTCCTCCGGCAAGTTGACCCATGGCTTGCATCTTTTGAGCTTGGGCAAACCTTAGCTCTAAGTTCTTTTGTTCGGTGGTATCCTCCAGGTACAATACCAGTCCGCTAAAATCTTCTCCTTTGGAGTAAAGATGCCGCTGGGGAGCTGTATATATGCGTATTATTTTGTCTGATTTTAACCGTGTTTCTATTTTGTTTATGGTGTTGTTTTCAGAATTGTCGGCATATTGACGGTAAATATCTTCAAGCAATTTTAAGGTTGAAGCTTGGAAAAAATCTTTCAATGAACGATTTAACAAATGCTTCTCTTCTAAAATATCATCGGCTTTCTCATTGGCCGATAAAATAATCTGTTTCTTGTCGGTTAAAATAATGCCGCCGGGGTTGGTATTAAATAACCATTGCAACTTATCTTGCAATGATGATATTGTCGATTTAAGTTCCGCATCGGTTGGAAGTTTTTGTAGGCTTAAGCCGCTTACTTTATCTACACCATCATCACGGAAACGATTTTGTAAAAGGTACAGCTCAATATTCTCATGCTGTCCGGTTTGAAATATCTCATAGCCGGTATAATTGTCGGTTTTAGAATTTAAAGCTCCCTGAGTATGGGGTATTAAAAGCTTAAGGCTTTTACCAAGCAGTTCTTCACGCGGTAAAGAAAGTTGTACGGCAAAAGTTTCGTTAATGTACTCTAAATTGTACTCGGAATCGGCAATATATACGCCTATCGGTAAGTGATTAATGAAGTGGTGCAGCTTTTTACGTTCTTCTTCAAAAATTTTTTCCATATTTTGTTCGGCGGTTATGTCGGCTAAAGACCACAAAAAATAAGTTTCTTTTTCAATCCGTTTTATGGAAAATTCTTCTTCAAAAATATCGCTCTTTTTTAAATACAATGGGCGGACTTTAACTTTATACCATTTTTCCTCGGCATTGGAATAGAGTTTTAAAATTACATTTTCCGATTTAAGACTTTTTAAGGCAAGCTCCAGTCTTTGAAAATTAAGAATATTTTGCCGCTCGTCAATTAAACGGGTATGAAGGGAAGTTAAGACAGTTGTATCTTGGAAAAATTTTTTTGATAACGAATTTTCAATAATAGCTTCGCCCTTGTTATTATCTATTCGATTTATGGTACTGTGGCTGTTAAGAATTTCGTTAGCGAATCCGCCGTAGGTAATGGCTTCTTCGCTGGCGCTCATAATTTTAATGGCAAGCCCGATACATAATACACTGATTGCCAAAACAATGACGATTATGTAAAGTGAATATTGCGGATAAATAAACAACATAAACATACTCAAAACCAGCGCCACAATGGTATATACCAAGGCGCTTAAAACTTTTTCAAGTTCTCTGTCGGGGCGATTTATGTTGTTTTTGTTTAACATTGAAAGTTCTTTCCCAAACATCAGGCAGGGTTTAACCTGCCTGATGCGATGGTAAAAATTAAGTTGTTACATCGGCGTTGGTCTTGCCTGTACGCTTACTGATTTCAGCAACTTCCATGGCAATTTGAGCAACTCCTTGCAACATTTTGAGGGGCTCTTCATCAAAATTATTTTTCTCATAAGCCTCAAGATAAACTCGCAAGGTTGCACCATTGGTACCTGTTCCCGATAAACGGTAAACAATACGTGAACCGTCGGTAAAACGTATGATTAAACCGTTTTTAGTAGAACTTCCATCAACCGGATCGTTATATACAAACGGAGCAGCATTTAATACTTGGTAGTTGCCTAAGGTTTTGCCGTTTAATGACGGAAGTTTTTCTTCTAAATCGGCCATTAATTTATCGGCAACTGCCGTATCTATACCTTCAAAGTCGAAGCGTAAGTAATAACTACGTCCGTATTTTTTCCAGAAATCACGAGTGATTTGCTCGACTGATTTTCCGGTTGCGGCAATAATATTGAGCCAGAATAAAACTGCCCAAATACCGTCTTTTTCACGAATGTGGCTGGAGCCGGTACCGAAGCTTTCTTCACCGCAGAAGGTAATGCGGTTAGAATCCATTAAATTGCAGAAATATTTCCAACCGGTAGGCACCTCATAATAGCCAATGTTTAATGCTTTAGCAACACGTTCAACGGCGGTAGAGGTAGCAGCTGATTTAGCAACTCCGAAAATGCCGTTTTTGTAACCGGGGATGAGCTTGTAATTATCGGTTAAAATAGCTAAGCTATCGCTCGGAGTTACAAAAAATTTGTGTCCCAAAATCATATTACGGTCGCCGTCGCCATCGTTGGCAGCACCAAAGTCGGGCCCGTTGTCGGAATACATTTCATCTACCAAATGTTTAGCATAAATTAAGTTCGGGTCGGGGTGTAAGCCGCCGAAATCCGGCTTAGGAATAAAGTTCCGAACCGAGCCCTTGGGAGCTCCTAAAATTTCTTCAAAAATTTTAAGAGCATACGGACCGGTTACGGCGTTCATGGAATCGAAAGCAAACTTAAATCCGCTCTTGAATAATTTTTTAATGGCGGCAAAGTCGAAAATACCTTCCATCATTTCAACGTAATCTTTAATGGGGTCGATAACCTCAATTTCCATATCCCCCATTTTTTGTGTGCCGATGCGGCTTAAATCAACATCTGCGGCATCAAAGATTTTATAAGAGGTAATTTCTTTGGTACGGGCATAAATGGCATCGCTTATTTTAGATGAACATTGTCCGCCGCTTTTGGTGGCGTATTTTATACCAAAGTCGCCGTTTTCACCACCGGGGTTGTGCGAGGCAGATAAAACCAATCCGCCGTCGGCATGATTTTTTAACAAAACTTTTGATGATGCCGGTGTGGAAATTAAACCGTTTTGACCGACAATTAGTTTTTTCATCCCGTTGGCTGCGGAAATTTTAATTATCTTTTGAATGGCTATATCGTTAAAGTAACGTCCGTCTCCGCCCAAAACAAAGGTTTGTCCTTCAACGCCGCCGATGGCATCAAACAGACTTTGAACAAAGTTTTCAATGTAATTTGGTTGAGTTACTATTTTAGATTTTTTTCTGATACCGGCCGTTCCCATTTTTTGGTCGGTATAAGGAGTTGTGCTGATAGTTTTTATCATGTGTATGTTTCCTTATATTTTTAATAATTGATGAGTGTATCTTGCCCCAAAATATTTGGCTCGTAAAGTAAAATTTACTTGTTCTGCCATATAAATTCGGCAATCTTTTTTAAATTACGACGTGCATATAAATCAGGTAAATCAAACAAAGTTTTAAGTTCGGGCTGGTCTTTGTCGAGTACTGTCAACCCTTGCTCCAAACCAAGCTTGTATTCATTACGGTTTTGTAAAACGGGAGATACGGCAAAGCCTAAAAATTTGGCATTTTGTTCTAAAAGCCCTAATTGTTCGGGTGTATAGTCGTCATTTAAACAAGCTACCCAGCGAAAGGCGCTTTTACCCAAGGCGGCGCGTTGTTTTTTAGCTTCCCAAATTAAAGAAGCGTAAAGACTGTTTTTTGAACTTAAAGAGTTTATACCTTCTTCAGAATGCAACGGAGTTACAAAAATATCGGCATACTTAAAATATTCACTTTCGGGCGAATCTAAGATGATAACATCAAACTCTTTGGATATTTCGTTTAAGGTATCTTTTTTTAATGCATAATATTGCGGTACGGGTAAATGATAATTTTTTACTAAGTTTAAATTATAGCGTTTGGCAATAAAATTTGCTAACTGGCTTTCATCTTTTAAGCTGTCGGCGACGGCAACTTTATAGTCGCGAGAGAGCATTACCGCAAGATGTGCGGCTAAAAGAGTTTTACCCGAGCCGGTATTGGAGCTGTTAATTACAAGTACCTGTGCCATGTTTATTTTTGAGCATATGCGCTGTTAGGTTTATATGAGGTTACCATACAAGCTTGATTATTGTTTTTCAAGACCGAACACGCTTTTTGAGCATCGTTTTGGGCAAGACCTACCAGTTTTGCGCGATATAAGGTTTTGCCGTTTTGGGTAAATTTTTCAATATCGGTATTACGAACGGCAAATTTTCCGGCCAGCTTGTTTTTAATTTTCTGAGCATGGCTTTGAGCCTTATTATAGTTTGAAAATGAACCGATTTGAATTGCCCAGTTGCCTCCTTTGGTCTTTTTAGGCAGATAACTTGAGGCTGAGGCAAGTTTGGTGGTTCTCTTAGCAGGTGTGTTTTTATCAATAGCTGAGGCGAGCTTACGAGAATCGATTACATCGGTTTTTGCCATTTGAGTTAGGGCTTTATCCATCATGGCATAAACTTTTTTATCGCGATTGTCTTGAGTATCATGTCCCATGGTTACGGCAATTACACGGTGATTGCCGCGTTTGGCAGAGGTTATGATGTTATATCCGGCAGCGGCGGTAAAACCGGTTTTTAGACCATCGGCTCCGTCAAATTCTTTGAGTAAATCGTTATGAGAACGATAAGTCTTTCCTTGATAAGAAAATTCTTGAATGGAAAACCATGAATAATATTGCGGAAAATGGTGATAAATGGCGGCTGCTAAAATTGCCATATCGCGAGCGGTAGTTTTTTGTTGCGAATGGGGCAAACCGGAAGCATTTTTAAATGTGGTGTTCTTCATACCAAGCTGCCGAGCGGTTTCAGTCATTAATATGGCAAACGAGCGTTCGTCTTTGGCCAAAGATTCTCCTAAAACGGTGGCGCAATCGTTGGCAGATTTTATAATGGTAGCTAAAATAGCGGTTTTAACATCGATAGTTTTACCGGGGACTAAGCCTAATCTTGAAGGAGAGCGGTTGGCAGCGGTGTAAGATACTTTTAATTCATCATCAAGTTTGAGTTTGCCGGTTTCCAGGGCGTTAAAAGTTATGTAAAGAGTCATTAATTTGGTAAGTGAAGCCGGATAGCGGCGAACATCAGCATTATCGGCATATAAAACGTTACCGCTTTTAGCATCAATCAAAATGGATGAAGTGGAGGCAAAAGTTTTGCCGGTGGTTATGAGAGTAAGTATTAAGGCACAGATGACGTATTTTATATATTTCATAATTAATTATCTCTTTTGTTGGGTTAAAGTATCTTTTGAGGGGTAAGATAAAATGAAAAGTAAAAGAAAGAGTTAAGATATTAGATTTTTTTGAGTTGCGAATCGAGAGTTTATAAAAATATTTTTAGCGGGCAATAATTTTTATTGACTTTTGAGATTAATGTTAGTAAAAGGCAATAGTCAATGGCGGACGTAGCTCAGTTGGTAGAGCCCCGGTTTGTGGTACCGGTTGTCGTGAGTTCGAGCCTCATCGTCCGCCCCAGTAGAAAAAGCTCCCGCAAGGGAGCCTTTTTGTATTCAGGCGGGAGATAGGCGAGAAC
>CALXWE010000008.1 GCA_944392295.1 uncultured Alphaproteobacteria bacterium | reverse complement strand
TTATGATTTCGTTTAAATGCCTTTAACAAAACAAACTTGGATGTTTTTAGATGAAATTTAATGAACTTGGTCGGTCATTCTTCCGTAAAATGGTGCAGATACGCAGCAATTTTGCGACGACGTGTACAATAAGAGGTACACGAGGAGCAAAATTGCAAGAGAATGCGACTTTTTCCGGAAGAAGTATGGTCGAAATGCTTGGCGTACTCGCAATAATCGGTGTACTTTCCGTCGGTGCTATTGCCGGATACTCTAAGGCAATGATGAAGTACAAACTCAACAAACACGCCGAACAAATTTCTGAACTTATTAATACCATCCATCTCTATCAATACCAATTTCACTTTGATAATACCAGCAAGCTATGGTTAATCCCGTATTTTCAAAAATTAAATTTAATACCTGAGGGAATGAAAATAGTTAATGCTGATGATACTTATCTGCAAGATAGCTTTGGCTCTTATAATATTATATATGCCGGTGCCGCTCCTTATAACAATCAGACGTGACTTGACGTATACGGGCAACCCAAATATGAGAGACCGATAACTTTTACAGATGATGCTACGGCGATTACTTACTGCCGCAATATATTAACTGCGGTGCAAGTCCTTTTTAGAGAAAATGCAAATGATTTTTGCGCAATTTATATGCGTAACCAATAAGGCGGCGGAGCTTATTTCAATCTTACGCAAGGTAAATATGATTTTGCAAATATGTCAATTTCTGAGATGAATAATATTTGTGAACAGAGCATGTCCGCCACTGATGTTAAACAACTATTATTTCAAATATGCTTCAATAATTCATAATCTTTATTTAGCTGTCTGTTTTAGCGCAATAATCTGGCTTTTTCACGTTGCCAATCGCGCTCTTTTATTGCTTCTCGCTTGTCGTAAACCTTTTTACCATGGGCTAACCCTATCTCCAGTTTGGCGCGACCTCTTTCATTAAAAAACAGTTTCATGGCAATTAAAGTTGAACCTTTGCGGCTTAACTCGTTGATTATTCTGATTATTTCTTTTTTCTTTAACAATAATTTGCGATTGCGTTTTTCCGCATGGCTCTCGTAACCTTTATTGGCATATTCGGCAATGAACATATTTGACATATATAATTCACCTTTTTGCTCAATACCATACGCATCATTAATGTTGGCATGACCAAGTCTTAATGACTTAACCTCCGTACCTGTCAGCTCCAAACCTGCAATAAAAACCTCGTCAATTATATAGTCAAAACGAGCCCTACGGTTTTGTGCTACCAATCCGGTACTGATAAAATCTGATTTTTTTGCCTTTTTTGCCATTGTAATCGTCTTTTACTTAGCAGCTTGCTCACCTTTGAACAAGTTAGAATTATCGGCAGGTACTTTTTTAGCTGTCGGAGTTTCAACTTTGGTAGCTACTTTAATTTCCGGCTTAGGTGCAGGTGTCGTACGATTGCCGGTATTAACTCGTATACAACGACCTTCAATATAAGCGCCGGGTTCAATGGCTATTGATTGATGAACGGCATCTCCCAGCAAGCGCGCGGTGCCGGCTATAAATAAATTTTCAACCTCGGCTGTACCTTGTAACGATCCGTAAAGATTTAAAGTTTTGGCTTTAACCTGACCTATAACTTGACCTTTGGTACCAATATTAAGTTCTTCACAGCTGATATTACCCTCTAAACGTCCGTCAATATGAATAACATCGCCGCCCAAAATGTTGCCGTTAATTTTGGTTCCGAAACTTATAATACTGGGAACCGGCGTATTAGAACCCCTTCCCAATTTGGCAAGCTTTAAATATAACACTCTGCGCCAATTTTTCATATTTATTCTCCTTTGTTTTACAACTGTACTTTCATAAACGCCATCGGGTCTACGGGCACTCCGTTATAAAGCACCTCATAATGCAAATGCGGTCCGGTGGATCTGCCGCTTGAGCCGACCTCGGCTATGGTATCTCCCTGCTTTACATACTCACCCTTTTTGACATAGTTCTTGTTAAGGTGGGCATAACGCGTCTTAAAACCGTTACCATGGTCAATCTCTATAAAATTGCCATAACCTCCGTTCCATCCGGATCTTAGTACTTTTCCTTGCGCCATGGTCTTAACCTTGTTTCCCTTGTTGCTGGCTAGGTCTACCCCTTTGTGCGTAGCAGAATTTTTATTGAATGGGTCGGTCCTTTTACCAAAAGGTGAACTTAACCAATAACTCCATACCGGCTTGCCGAACGGAACCGATTTCATAACCTCTTTATAATAACTTACATCATTAATCTGAGTAAAAACTTCCTGCATTTTTTTATTAAGTTCTTCATTGTTTACCGCCGGTACATCGGGAATATACGCTCCTCCTGCATTATTTTTTTTACTGTTGGCCAGCGGGTTAAAATATTTGTTTTGCTTTTTCATCGACTTATTAACCGATGATATAGCATCTTTGATTTTATTCATTTCTTTTTCGGAAAGGCGTGATACCTGATTTAATATTTCCATTTCCGAAGCTTCAAGTTTTTGCAAACTATCTTCCAAAACCTCAATTTTTGCTAAAAGCTCATTACGCTCCGAAACAGCTCTGTCTCTCTGCAAGAGGGCATCTCGCAAGGTAGTCTTCTCTTCTAACGTTTCTTCTTCTACCCAGTCGGTGGCATCGGTTATGCGTTTGATTTTTTCTTCAACCACTTGTGCTTGCTGCTTATAGCGATTTACATTCAGCTCATCTTGCAGTTTTTCATCTTCAATCAGCGTAAACATTGAACTGATGTTACGATGTATGGCAACAAAATCGGTCATCAAATCAACATACGCGTTTCGCGTTTCATCAAGCTCTCGGTCTTTAAATGAAATAATCTGGTCAGACTTATTGTACATATAATAAGAATATGCACTCCAGGCACCAACTATTACCAGCAATGCCAGTAAAAACACCTGCAGTTTGGATGATATATTAAAAACCTTGGCTCGACCACCGCTGCGAAAGATTATTTCCTTATTGGAAAATAAGGGCTTTCGGCTGCTGTAACGCGCCATTGAGGGCTTTTTTATTTTAACTTTGCGTATTTCCCTTCTCATAAATATCTCATTGTTTCAATATGTTACAATAATCAACACATTTTGAACCGCATTAATATAACAAACATTTTATTAAAAATAAAGTTTTTTATTTTGTGATGTTTCCATTGTCTAAAATTATGAACTCATCTTCGCCGACCATATTAAGCACTACACGCGCCCGTTCATCTAACATATCCAAATCTAAACTGTCAGATGACAACAATTTAACCTTTTCTTCCCATTCGGTTTTTTCTTTGGCATATTTATCGGCTGTTTCTTTGGCTTGCGAAACTTCACTGGTTAAATATATATACCTCATAAGTCCGCGTTCTCCTTTTACCGCATAAACGCTAAAATAGATAAACGTTAAAATAACCACAAACAAAAAACCCGAAGAACTTTTTGCTTTTGAAAATATGTCATATAACCAGTTCATTTTCTTTATTACCGTTATTATTTTATTATCTGTTTCATCGGAGCGAATCTTACAGACTCGCTTATATGGGTTGTATTTAAATATATTATGGTTAAGATTTAGTTTAGGAAACTTACTTATTTAAGTTGCGCCTTGTAAAGCGAAGCATAAACACCGTCATCTTTATTTACAAGCTCTTCATGCGTTCCCATTTCAACGATTTGCCCATAATTGATAACCACGATTTTATCGGCATGGCGTACCGTTGACAATCGGTGAGCAATTACAAAGACCGTCCTGTCTGCCATTAAATTGTCTATGGCTTGCTGAACTATTAATTCCGATTTATTGTCAAGCGCCGAGGTTGCCTCGTCTAATATAACAATCGGAGCATTCTTTATAAACGCGCGAGCAATGGCAATGCGCTGCTTTTGTCCGCCGGACAATAACACACCGCGCTCGCCTATATATGTATCAAGCCCTTTATCCAAACTGTTTACAAATTCGCTGAGGCAAGCCCCCTCTACGGCTTTTTTAACATCTTCTTCCGTGGCATTTTCGTTACCCAGCATTATGTTTTCGCGAATCGTTCCCGAAAATAAAAAATTATCCTGAAACACCACCGAAATGTTATCTCGAAGCGATTGTAACGTATAATGCCTGATATCGGTACCGTCTATTAATATTTGCCCGGACGTAACATCATAAAAGCGCGGCAATAAGTTAACCAACGTTGTTTTACCGCCGCCGGAATTACCTACCAGGGCTATGGTTTGTCCGACCTTAGCCTCTAAATTAACGTGCTTTAATACCGGCTTTCCTTTTATATACTCAAAACTTACGTCTTTATATTCTATGCCTTGCTTTACACATCTTAAAACCACGGCACCCGCGTTATCATGAATTTTGGGCAGTCCTTCCATGAGCTCAAAAACTCTTTCCATGGCCATAAAAGACATTTGTACATTATTATAATTGTTACCAATACTTTTTATCGGGTTATAAAGCATAATCAATGCTGCAATAAAAGACACAAAATTACCCGAAGTTATCTGATGAGTAACTATTAAATGACTACCCGTCCAGATAACGGCTGCAATACCTAATGAAACCACAAAATGCATTAACGGCGATAAAATGCCTGTACGCTGAACCATTTTCATACCCAGCTTAAACACCGACTTTAATGTCTCTTGAAAACGATTATGTTGGTAGTCGTACAAATTATATGATGAAATAATTCGATTACCGCTAAAGGTCTCATTATAATGGGTAACCACCGCCGAACCCGAAAAAACACTCTGATTCATAATTGAATTAATGCGGCGACGAACCGTTGTCAACGGATAGAGTGCTCCAAGCAATACAATAACTGCAATAATTGCTAACTGCCATGAATTATAAAATAAAACAAAAATTAAAGAAATTGATGAAAACAAACGCGTTGTGAATAATTTCATATTCGACAGCAAACCATTGCAAGCTAAATCGACATCATTGTTAAAACGAAAAATTATATCTCCAGATGTCTTTTTATCAAAAAATCCGGCATCGTAGTGCATTAATTTATCAAATAAGTCAAGTTTTACGTCATTGGCTATTTTTCGACCAACCCAAGTATTAAGGTAGGTTGCCATATAACTTAAACCACTTTGCAAACAACTGAAAATAATTATAAGAATCGGAATATACCATGTCGCAACCGCGCTTTTTTCAACCATAACCACATCCATATACGGCTTTAACGACCAAGCTATTACCGCATCCATCGCCCCTATCGGAATGGTTATCAGAACAGCAATAATCGCCCTAAACAAGTAAGGACGAACATACGGCAGCATCCTCCCGTAATTTTCTACAAAATGTGTGCTTTTTATTTTATTCTTTAATTTTTCAAACATTATAAATCATCAATTATGTTAAACATTTACTGATTAACAAATATTATGCTTTTTGTAAACACAAAAAATAACAATGCCTCATTTGTAAATGAGGCATTGTTATTAATGACATTGCAGACTAGAATGTGTATCTTAAACCTACGGTAACTTCTTGTAAGTTATCAAGACCGGCCATACCTAAGTAGCTGTAACGGCCCATAACTCTTACTGCCATATGTTCGGTGAAATCCCATTGCATACCGATACCGGCTCTGTAGCCGATACGATTACGATGGAATGATTTATCGGTAGGATATTTAAATCTTACACGATAATTTGCCATACCTAAAGAACCCAATACGTTGAAATTGCTGCACATAATCGGCATATATCCGTACAAATCAACACCGTATGCCAGAAATTCATTTTTATAAGCACCGGCGTCAGTATGAGCTTTTCTTTCACCTGATTGTTGGTAGAAGGCTTCTAAGCCAAGATAGTCATACATTCTTACACCAACGTTAACCGAACCTGAATTGTTACTGTCTTTCATATGACGAGCTTCGCCACCGAACTTACCTTTTGAGTATACATAGTCGGCTCCAACATACGGAGACCAGTCTTTCATCCAATTCCAGTTATATTCAGAAGCATTGGCATTGAAAGCCAAAACACTGGCAACGCCTGCCAACAATAATGTTTTTTTCATTTCTAAACTCCTATTTATAAATAGTTTTTTACTTAGTAATTAATTTAATCAGTAGTCCTCAAGACGCTCTTTGACGCCTCTGGCTTGTTATATATTCTGTGAAAAATTATTTTAAATGGTCGCAGCTTAATTTTTTTTGTGCTATCTATAAAATAATTTTAATAATGAGGTTAATTATGAGTTTTACACCACCTGATAAATCTTGCGCTTTGTGCCCACGGTTGCTTGCTTTTCGTGAGCAAAATATCGCTAAATTTCCGACTTATTATAACGGACCGGTCGAACCTTTCGGTTCCCTTGATGCTCAAGTCTTAATTGTCGGTATGGCTCCCGGACTTAACGGCGCCAACCAAACTAACCGACCTTTTACCAACGATTATGCCGGTGATGTTTTGTACCCGACGCTTAAAAAATTCGGCTTCGCCAAAGGGGTTTACCAAAAACGTAAAGATGACGGTTTTGAGCTTATTAACGTACGAGTTACAAATGCCGTACGCTGCGTGCCTCCGCAAAATAAAGTATGTACCGATGAGGCTAAAAATTGCGGGCGCTTCCTCTTAAACGAAATATCGGATATGCCTAACTTAAAAATTATTCTCTCTCTGGGCAGCGTATCACATCAGGCGGTATTGCGTACTTTGGGTTACAAACTCTCCGAATTTAAATTTGCTCACGGTGCCGTACATAATCTAAAAAAGCACAACCTGCTGCTTATCGACTCTTATCATACCTCAAGATACAATATTAATACCGGAGTTTTAACTCAGGAAATGTTTGAAAAAATTATTGCCGATTTGCAAAAAATACTGGAACAACAATGCAAAAATTAAAAATTTTCATAACCGATTTAATCGTATTTGCTGTTTTATTTATTTCCGTGGCTGCATTGTTTATGCTTATACGGACTAATATGATTTGGGGTAACGTCAGTATTGAGCAAATTTTAATCAACATGGTAGAGGCTAACAATCTGGCCGCCAAACAGATTATGCATGAATATATTTTATATACCCTGTTACCGGCAATTGTTATTTGTTTTTTGTTGCAATGCGTTATTAAGCATTATCGCTGGCTGTTGCTTATTTCTTTATTGTGCTTGGCTTACTGCTCCTTTAAGCTTGATTTAGTATCATATATCAGAAATCAGCACGTATATTCCGAGCTCTATGAACAAGAATATGTTAACCCTGAAGATATTTCTTTTCATTTTCCAGAAAATAAGCAAAATTTAATCATCATTCATATGGAATCTATGGAAAAAAATTATGCCGATGCTAATTTATCAGGTGAAAATTTACTTCCCGGTCTAACTGAGCTTAGTAAATACGGCTTATCTTTTGACGATTTTTACCAGCTGCAACATCAAGATTATACCCTCGCCGGTATGATTGCCAGCTATTGCGCCGTACCTTATAAAAGTATTAAAAACACCAACTATACTATGTTTAACAATTTTATGCCGGCCCTGGTTTGCTTGCCGCAAGTGTTGCAGCAAAATGGTTATAACACCTATTTTATGAAAGGGGCAACGCTTGATTTTAGCCGTACCGGCATTTTCTTTTCATCTCACGGCATGAAAGATTTGGTTGGACAAGATGAGCTTGCAACACGGTTCGGGCTTGACCCCGAAATTAATCGCGGCAGCCAGTGGGGCTTTAAAGACAGTATATTATATAGTCTGGCAAAGAACAGACTCACTGAAATTGCCAAAAATAACCAGCCCTTCTTGTTTTCTATGCTGACCGTAGATAATCATGGACCGAATTTATTTGTTGATAATCAGTGTCTAACAACACAAAATCCCCAAAAAGATGTTATTCGCTGTGCCGATAAAATGGTGGTAGATTTTGTTAAATGGATTATGTCGCAAAGTTTTTACCAAAATACTACCGTCGTTATAGTAGGAGATCATATAAAAACCGGTCTTAACAATTTATACCCAAATGAAAAAAATCGGCAGATAGTGAACTTGATTTTAAATCCTAAAAATAAAAACCTTACAGCATATGACCATAGATGGACAACTCTTGATTTATCGCCCAGTATATTACAGGCTATCGGGGTAGATTTTGCCGATGGAAAATTCGGTCTCGGGCGCTCCTTATTTGAAAGCTCTCCGACTTTGCTTGATAAGTTGGGACCCGAGCTCGATAATGAGCTGCATAAAGCATCAAAAGTCTATGAACAATTTAACACCATAGTTAAAACTTTCACCCCGCTTTATAATGCTTATCCGCAATGGGGTACATCTTTAGATACGCCGGAGATGTTACAAACTTATGCCTCTTTTTCCGATGAAGAATTTAATTTGTTATGGCTTGATACTTTATCTTTTACTTTACCGCAGACTACAGCCGATACCATTACGCTTAATATGCAATTTAAAATTTTATTTATGGCTAACCTTGCGCGTAATATTGAAGTTTTTGCCAATAATCAAAAAATTGCTTCATGGTCGTTTAAGTATGATGTTAAACAACCCATAACCAAAACTTTAACTTTTAATCGCAATCTGCTTACCGATGACAACAAACTGCTTTTAGAGTTTAAGGCCGATACTCCGGGAGCATCTTTTGTCAGCGTCGGGCTGGGAATAAAAAGTTTTAGACTTGATAATAATTGAAATTAACGCTAACGATAATCATATTGAGAGTAATTTAAACAGGAGAAAGTAAATGGAATACCGCAAAATGATAAGTAGTTTTTTTGAAAAATTTACTCAAAATAATTATTGGGGTAAAGTTGAAAAGCAATTGGGAAACACCGCTTCTTGGCTTGCTAAAAATAATGTAAGCCCTAACCTCATAACTCTGGGAGGATTAATCTTTGCCGCACTCGGATTAAATTTTTTGGCCATGGAGGCTTATTTCAGCGCTTTTGTTTGTTTGCTGCTTAATCGCTTGTGCGATATTTTAGACGGTATTTGTGCAAGACAAAAACAGGTTACCCCTTTCGGAGCTTTTTTTGATATCTTTGCCGATTATACTTCATATGCCTTGTTTGTTTTCGGATTTATCTTGGCAAATAATGAAGATAACGGTGCGGCCGGAGCTTTCTTACTTGTTACTTTGTTAATTTCGGTTGCCGCGCTTTTGGGCTTAGCCATTACTTCGGAAAAATCTTTTAAAGAATTAAATGCCTCTAAGGCTAATGTTTGTATGTGGGGAACTTTGCAAAATGCCGACAGCTCAATTGCCCTGATTTTAATGTGTTTGTTTCCGGCATTTTTTATGCAGCTTGCCATCTTTTTCGGATTGCTGTTGTCGGGAAAATCGTTGCTACTGCTCAGCAGTGCTTATTATAACTTAGAAATTCTTAAATCGAATAAAAAATCCAAATGAGAAAAATTGCCCTCTTTTGCATAGCTGTTTGTACATTGCTGATGATAAATGTAAAGTTATCATCGGCAATGTATATTCATTGGCAAAACGATAAAGTAGGCATTAATATTTATCAAGAACATACCAAACTCGACAGCTCGGTAAAGTCACAGAAACTTTTAGTATCTTTTAAGATGTTTAACGGCTGGCACATTTCTTGGGATAATCCCGGAGATGCCGGCACTCCTACCGAGTTTCAGTGGAACGTTCCCACCGGCTTTGATATTAAAAAAATCACCTCTTCAACTCCCGAAAAGTTTATTTTCGGCAATATTATTTCTCAATACGGCTATGGGAAAGAAGCCTTCTACTTGTTTGAATTAAACGTAAGCAACTTATCTGAAAATACCGAAAATATAGGTTTAACAATCAGCTGGGTCGCCTGCAAAGATATATGTGAACCAGAGCAAGCCGATTTTATAATTGAAATACCCGGCAAAGAGACAATCAGGGAAATATCACCCACGTGGCATGAAACTTATAAAACGGCCTTAAAAACTTTTCCGCTTAAAACCGCCAAACCGGCATTTGCCGAAAACCGTAATTATAACCTTACTCTGTTATTTCCCGATATTGACTTTAATCCTAACACAGATGATGTTTATTTTATTCCGCGACAAAAAAATATTTTTTCAGCGGCTTCTTTGCAAACATCCATACCAAGCAAAGACAACAAGTTAGAAATACTTATTGATGCAGAAGATGAATATTTTATTCCACAAAGCGGTATTTTGGTATATGGAAACAAGGCTTTGGCTTACGACATTTTACCGATGAACGTATATGAAAGCAGTAACAATATTTCGGTTTGGTATATCTTACTGTTAGCGTTTGCCGGGGGGCTGTTATTAAACTTAATGCCTTGCATATTTCCGATTTTAAGCATCAAAGCCCTTTCATTAATTCATAATACGACTAAAGAAAATCATTGGCAAAATGCCCTATTATACGTTTTGGGGGTTGTTTTATGTTTTGGATTGGTTGCAGGAATTTTGTACACCTTACGTAATCAGGGTGAAAATCTGGGCTGGGGTTTTCAACTGCAATCGCCTTGGTTTGTCGGAGCTATGCTTGTTTTATTTATAATCATAAGCTTAATGATGTTCGGCATAATTAAATTAAGCTCCGAAGCTCTTAATAAAATTAATCGCGTATCGGAATTAAACTCCTTTTTAACAGGATTTTTTGCCGTTTTAATCGCAAGCCCCTGCACTGGACCTTTTATGGGTTTGGCCGTTGGGTATGCTTTGTTTCAGCCTGCCGCAACCTATTTCCCGATATTTTTAAGTTTAGGCTTAGGTTATGCCCTGCCCTTTGCCTTAATTGAACTTTATCCCAAAGCTATTCGGAAAATTATGCCTAAACCCGGTAAATGGATGGAAATATTTTACAAAATTTTAGCCGTACCCGTATTTTTAACCTGTATATGGCTGGCTTGGGTATTATATAATCAGTTATCTGAGCAAAAAGCCCTTAAAATCAACAATGAAATTTGGCAAAATTACAGCCAAGAGCAAGTACAGAATATGCTTGACAGTAATCAGCCGGTATTTATTGATTTTACCGCCAAGTGGTGTTTAACCTGCTTGTTAAACGAAAAGACCACGCTTGATACCGAACAATTTAAGCAGTTTGCCAAGCAGCACAATATTGCATTATTCAAAGCCGACTGGACGGCTCAAGATGAAACAATAACCGAGGCTCTTAAACAATACGGGCGAAGCGGCGTGCCCTTATATGTATTATATTTGGGCTCCGGCAATGATTTTGTTATTTTACCGCAGATTTTAACCTTTAAGGCAATACAAGAAGCCTTTGAACGCGATAGTGCCGATTAAACTTTTTTCCCTTTCCATTTGCCCGAATAAAGGTATATCGCCGATAATATTAAAATACAGGTATTGTATACACAATCAGCAAGCAAACATACAGATAAAGGCATATGCAACCATACTATAACGGTAACAATATGTATTACATAAAATAACATGGCGGCAATTTCTATTATAAAAGCAGGACGTGTATTTCCCGTGCCTGATACCGTGCTGAAAAGCACCCAGCCCGGAATGAGAGTAAGAAAACTTCCTATCATAACCATATAGGGACTTACGGCCATCGGAATAAGCGATTGGTTATTTGTGTATATTCTTAGTATAGGATAAACTCCGATAACCATAAGTAAAAGTATAGGCAGAACAATGGCACTACATAACTTTATAATCCGATAGCAGGTAGAAAATACTTCTTCGCTTTTCTTTTGTCCGATAAGATTAGCCGTTAAAGATGAAGCTACCGCACCAAAACTGTTAATTACGACATACGGTAAAGAAGCCGTACTTTTTAAAATGTTTGATATTGCCAGTTCTTGCTTGCCTAAATGTTCAATGGCAACAAAAAATAAAAACCATGTAAATATGGAAAAAAATTGTTGCAACATGGTCCATGCCGATACTCTTAAAATGGAGCATAATAACTGCCATTTTAAAAATATGAAATGCAGTAATCCATACTTTTTTAAATCAACCTTACGCCAAAAATAAACAATACAAATCATCAGAGTAATAAGCTCTGATAAATCTGAAGCTAAAGCAGCTCCGCCAATACCCATCCGCGGAAAACCGCAATGTCCAAATATCAATAGATAATTTAGTACTATGTTAGAGCAAAACATCACTCCGGAAATAAGCGTTAAAATGGCTGTGTTGGTAATACTTACAAAAAATGAACGAATCAGAATGACTATCGAAGCACATATCAAACCCCAAATACGCCAATCAACATATTCTAAAACTGCTTCATAAATTTCTTTATCCGAAATAATAAGGCGTAAAAAAGAAGGTGTAAAAAATTTTGATAAGACAATAATCCCTATTGCCATAAAAAATAAAAAAGAACAGCTTTGGTAAAATACTTCACCTATTTTAGAATAGTTTTTTTCTCCGTTGCGGCGAGCCATGATAATTTGCGCACCAGTACTAAAACCGAAAGCTAGAATAAAAATGGTAAAAAAGTAAGTAGAGCCCAGTGCCGATGCCCCTAAAGCCACTTCACTTAAACGTCCTAAATAAATAACATCGGTAATTCCTATTAATTGCTGAATAAGCAAACTTATCATGAGTGGATAGCTCATTTTCCAAATCGATTTGTAATCATTTTGCATAAAACACCTGTTTAATGGTTAATCTATAACTTTATAGGCAGATAGACCGTAAATGTTGTACCGTTATATCCGGTTGAGCTAACCGTTAAGTTGCCTTTATGGCGCATGATAATCTGCTTGGCTATAGATAGCCCCAGACCCGTACCTTTGATGTTTAAGTCTTTATGCGCCTGCATACGGTAAAAACGCTCGGTTAATCTTTTTAAATCTTCAGGACTTATTTTCGGTCCCTTATTGTTTACTGATATAGCTACGGCTTTTCCTTTTGCAACATTAAAAGTTTTGGATGGCGGAATTTGTGCAACTTGTTTTATGTCAATGGTTATCCGGCTCGGGCTTACTCCGTATTTAACGGCATTATCCGCCAAATTTTGAACAAGTTGTTTAACCTGCTGAGAATCGGCAATAATTGTCGGTATCTTATCTTCAATGTTTACGTCAATATCCATATTACGCGCCGCCGCTTTAACCGATAATGCATCGGTAACCTCTTTAACAATTTTGCATACATCGGTTTTTTCATTCGGAACTTTATCTTGTGATAACTCAATCCGTGAAAGCGATAATAAATTTTCAATCAGTTGTGACATATATTCGGCTTGATCTGCCATAATTTTTAAAAATGTTTCACGAGCATCTTCATCATGTTTGGCTGAGGTTTGCAAAGTTTCAATAAAACCGGAAATAACCGATAACGGTGTTCTTAACTCATGGCTGGCGTTAGCCACAAAGTCAGACTGCATCTTTTCAACCGTCATGGCTTTACTCAAATCGTACAAAGAAATAACTGCCACTGTACGCCCTTTGGAAAACCATGGAAGCTGCTTTATATGAGCATACATTTTTTTATTTAGATTACCTTGAGCGTAAAACACCAAACTTTCAGCCGCACTTTCTTTTTTAAGAACCTTATTAACGGCATTGATAAAATTATTTGAACCAAAAACATCTTCAACGTTTTTATCGGTAATTTTGCTGTCTATAAGCTGTCTGGAAGCTAAATTTGCTCCTAAAATATTGCCTGAGCGGTCAATCATTAAAATCGGATCGGGCAAGCTATCTAAAACTGCCGTATCGGATATGGTTTGAGCTTCCAGTGCATCGGTTTTATACAGCCAAAATTTATGCATGGAATTAACCGCAGCGGCAATATCTTTGGCTTCTTGTTCCGAAAATTCAGGACAATCATCACCGACAGAATCTGAGGCTAAGCGATTAATATAATTTTTAACCTGCTGTAATTCCGAGCTTCCGGGCATTAAAAAAATGGTGTTAAAAATTACCGTTAAAGCATATGACAATAATGCCCAATAAGGCTCCAACAAATTTAAAACTACCAGCATAATAAAAATAAAAGCCGACGGCAGCGATAAAATAAGCACTCTTGTAACAAAACCGGAATTACTCTCGACGTCTAACTGTCGTACTTTTTTTAACCACATGAAAAGCCCCGTATAATTTGTAAAAAGTTATAGACTATTTTGCTAAAAAGTTTATCATACAAGAAGTTTAAATTTATTTAATTATGTGAGCTCTTATAAAGACAATGACTAAAGAATACGCTAATTTAACGCCGGCAATGGCGCAATATATGGAAATAAAAAAAGCCCATAAGGATTATTTATTATTTTACCGCATGGGTGATTTTTACGAGTTGTTTTTTGATGATGCTTTAATTGCCTCAAAAGCACTGGATATTGCTCTTACAAAGCGCGGTAAAGCCGAAGGTGAAAATATTCCGATGTGCGGCGTGCCTTATCATGCGTATGAAAATTATCTGGCTCGTCTTATTCATCAAGGCTTTAAGGTTGCAATTTGCGAACAAATGGAATCCCCCGAAGAAGCTAAAAAACGCGGCTCAAAATCGGTGGTTAGACGCGATGTGGTACGGCTTGTTACGCCGGGTACTTTAACCGAAGATAATTTGTTGGACGCTCGCAAAAACAACTACCTTTTATGTTGTGCCAAAATGCAAAATAATTTTGGATTTGCTTGGCTTGACCTGTCTACGGGAGATTTTTTTACCCAGCAGCTTGTTTATACGGAAAGCGATGCCGCAACTTTGTTGCAAGCTTTTATATCTAAGATAAATCCCGTTGAAATTATTGTCTCCGACGTATGTTTGCAAACTCCGTCTTTATTTGAAGTGCTAAATTTTTACCGCGAAAAATTGACGATTTTACCGCAAGCGCGCTTTAACAGCTTGACTGCCGAGCAGTACATTAAAGATGTATTTAAAGTTCAGACCCTTGAGGCTTTCGGTAATTTTTCAAAATCGGAAGTTGCCGCTGCCGGTGTGATACTTGATTATGTTAACACCACCCAAAGAGGCAAAATGCCAAGGGTTAAACATCCGATTGCCTTTAATTTAGGTTCGTCAATGCAAATTGATAATGCCACGCGTTGCAGTCTGGAAATTTTAGAATCGGTAAACGGCGATAAAAAAAATTCGCTCTTGGGCACAATCGACCGCACGATTACCGGTGCCGGAGCCAGATTACTGGCTTATCGGTTGAGTAATCCGTCTCTTGATATTGCAGAAATTAACCGCCGGCTCGATTTGGTTGATTTTTTTATCAATATCCCCGAAATAAGAACCCAGTTAAGAGATGTCTTTAAAAACTTTGCCGATTTGGAAAGAGCCGTTTCTCGTTTGAGCGTCGGTCGAGGCGGACCTAAAGATTTGGCAATGCTTGGCATAACTTTATCTTTTGTTCCTAAAATTAAAAATCTGCTTAACGCCTACGGAAAATATAACAAAATGCTTTGTGAACTGCCAAAGGCTTTAACCGATGTTTTGCAAAAGCTCGGAGATTTTAACGTTATCGTTAATAATTTAGGCAATGCTTTGATTGACTTGGAAGACCTGCCGCTTTTGGCTCGCGACGGAGGTTTTATAAAAGAAGGTTATCACCCCGCGTTGGATGAATTAAAAAATATGCAAAAAAACTCCAGAGAACTAATAAGCCAACTGGAACAAAAATACATATCTCAAACCGGAATCAGCAACCTGAAAATTCGCTATAACAACGTACTGGGTTACTTTATTGAAGTACCTGCCAAGTTTGCTACTTCCGTTTTACAAAACCCGGAATTTATTCATCGGCAATCGGTGCTTAATGCTTCACGTTTTGTTACCGTTGAATTAAACGATTTGGAAAAAGAAATAAGCTCGGCAAACGAAAAAGCCGTTGCTCTGGAACTGGAAATATACGAACATTTGGTACAAGATATTTTATGCGTATCGGACGATATTTCACAAACCGCTGCCGCTTTGGCCGAACTTGACGTAGCAGCCGCCAACGCCGACATTGCCGTTGAGCAAAAATATTGCCGCCCGGTGTTAGATGATTCATATGCCTTTGAAATTAAAGAAGGCAGACACCCCGTGGTTGAAGCCGCTTTAGCTAAAAATCATGACGGAACTTTTGTTTGTAACGATTGTTCACTTAATGCCGAAAATAATCGCATTTGGCTTTTAACAGGACCGAATATGGCCGGTAAATCTACATTCTTGCGCCAAAACGCCATTATTGCCATTTTAGCACAAATCGGCTCTTATGTACCTTGTACTTCTGCTCATATCGGCATTATCGATAAGGTATTTTCCCGCGTGGGAGCTTCCGATGACTTATCTCGCGGTCGGTCAACATTTATGGTCGAAATGGTTGAAACTGCCGCCATATTAAATCAGTCGACCCCTCGCTCGTTTGTTATTTTAGATGAAATCGGAAGAGGAACCGCTACTTATGACGGTCTTTCCATTGCTTGGGCAGTGGTCGAACATTTGCATGAAGTTAATAAGTGTCGAGCTTTGTTTGCTACCCACTATCATGAACTTACCGTGCTGGCTTCAAAGCTTAATGCTCTGACCTTACACTGTATGAAAATTAAAGAATTTAACGGTGAAGTCATTTTTATGCACGAGGTTATCGACGGCACGGCCGACAGGTCATATGGTATTCACGTTGCCAAACTGGCCGGACTGCCGCCTCTGGTATTAAAAAGGGCTTCGCAGGTTTTACATTCTTTGGAAAATAACCCGCAAAACAAAGAAATGTCTTCGGTGGAAAATGAACTGCCTTTGTTTGCCGAGGTATCGGCAGATGAACCGACAGATACAAAAGCCTCAGAGCTCGAAACGGCTCTCGATAACATAAATCCCGATGAGCTTTCTCCTAAAGAAGCTTTGGAAAAACTTTACGAACTTAAAAAAATAGCCGGTTAAAATTAACCGGCCATTTCATCAGCTTTAATCTGTATCTCAAGCCAGAGGTTTTCTTTTTCATCTTTGGCTTGTTTGTTTTTTTCCAACTGCAAAGTTAGCTCATCAAATGCTTGAGGGTCGCGGGTATATAAATCAACATCAATTGCCAGAGTTTGTTCAATTTGAGAAATTTTACTTTCCAATTCGGCAATTTCTTGCGGTAGTACTTCAAGCAAGCGCTTATCTTTATAACTTAGTTTGGTCGGAATTTTAACCTTTTGCACTTCGACCACCGCCGGTTTGGAAGTTTTATCCTTTTTGACCTCTTTTTCTTGCTTATTTTTAAGTTTTTCCAAAAGCTCGGTATAACTGCCGACATGTTCAATGATGCTTCCGTCGCCCTTCATATAAAGCAAAGATGTTGCCACTTTGTCCATAAAGTCGCGATCGTGGCTTACTATTAAAATGGTACCTTGATATTCATCCAAAACCTCTTGTAATAAATCAAGCGTATCCATATCCAAATCATTAGTTGGTTCATCTAATACCAAAAAATTAGAAGCCTTTGCCAGTGCCACCGCCAGCATTAAGCGATTTTTTTCACCGCCCGACAAAGATGATACCGGACATTGGGCTTGATCGGGCTTAAATAAAAAGTCTTTAAGATATGCTACCACATGACGCCAGTGACCTCTTACCCAAATATGGTCGCCTTCATTGCACAATGTTTTCCATAAAGTTTTTTTAGGGTCAAGAGTTATACGGTTTTGGTCAAAATAGGCTTCTTCCAAGTTTTTGCCGATACGTACAAAACCGCTGTCAGGCTCAATCTTTTTGGTTAATAATTTGATTAAAGTGGTTTTTCCGGCTCCGTTAGGTCCGACAATGCCAAGACGATTGCCCTTTAATACTCTGATGGAAAAATCTTTTACTAATTCGCGATCGCCGTACGATTTATAGATATGCTTAGCCTCAATTACCAAACGGGAACGTAATTCGCCTTCATCTATTTCTAAGTTGACCGAGCCGATTTGTTTGATTTGCTCTCTTCGTTCCTGTCGTAATTGCTGCAATCTTCTTAAACGTCCCTGATTACGCTTACGACGAGCAGTTACACCCTTGTGCAGCCACTCGGTTTCTTCTTCGATTTTTTTGTTAAGATATTTTTGGGCGATAATTTCTTGCTCTAAAATTTGCTCCTGCCATTCATCAAAAAAAGCAAAACCTTTATTGTTTGAATGTAAAACACCCCTATCCAACCAGAATGTTTTTTGTGATACATGATTTAAAAACATTCTATCATGGCTTATGACGATAACCGCTCCCGTAAATTTGGCAATAATCTCTTCCAATTTTTCAATGGTAGCAATATCCAAGTGGTTGGTAGGTTCATCTAAGAGCAAAATATCCGGTTCGGATATTAAGGCTTTAGCTAAAGCCGCTTTTTTTAATTCTCCCCCGGAACAATTTGTCGGAGCTTGGTTTTCTAAAATGTTTAAGTGTTTAATTAAAATATCGGCTTTATATTCCTGATTTTCACTTGAAGCTTCCAGCCCCGAGAGCACAACCTCACGCAGTGTCCGATATCCGCTAAAATCAGGTTCTTGCGGCATATACGAAATTTTGGTTCCGGGCTGAATAAAAATTTCGGCTTTTTCAGCTTCTATTTGACCGGAAATAATTTTTAACAGTGTCGACTTTCCCGAACCGTTACGACCGACCAGACATATTTTATCACCTCGGCTTACAGACATTTCAATACCCGTAAACAGCGGATTAAGACCAAAACTTAACCAGACATCTTTCATTGTATAAATCGGCGGCTCTGCAAACATTTTTATTTCCTCTTCTTATTTTTCAGCCTTAACATACAAGATTAAAAAAAATTTACAATCATATTATTGCATTATTTGCCTTGAAAGTACGTTTTTTTTATTTTAAGATTGCTAAAATTGTTTAAGAAAGGTATTAAAAATGAAAAATAATATCATCTTTGTGGGCTTGGCATTGGTTTTTAGCTTTCCTGTTTATGCGCAAACCGTAGATTTGGTATCGGGTATTACTGAAACAAACCCCATTGTGGCCGATAACTCGCAAAAAAGCGAAATAGAACTTAAAAAAGACGATAAACAAGTTGCCGATGACAGAGGCATATTTTCATTTTTAAATTTTTCGTTCATCAAAAAAGCAGCTCCAGAAAAACAGGAAGCCGCAACCGAAAAGCAATCTCCTGACGGAATTGAGGAAACACCTTTGCAAAAATTACACCGTCAGGCCGATGAGGGTAATTTAAGTGCCCAGCTTTCACTCGGATATATGTATTTATATGGTACCGACGGTGTTGAAAGCGATTATAAAAAATCTTTCAAGTATTATGAAATGGCGGCTAACCAAAATGATAAAATTGCTCTAAATAACTTGGGAAGTCTTTATTTTAGCGGAATAGGCACAGAAAAAAATTACGTTAAAGCAGCTCAATTATTTGCTAGAGCCGCAGAGCTCGGCAGCGATGATGCAGCCATAAATTTGGCATTTATCTATTTAAGCAGTGATAATAAAGAAAATATGAAAGATGCCGTAAAGCTTTTTGAACAAGCAGTAAAAGCAGGTAACAACACAGCGCGTTTTATGCTGGGATATGCCTATTATAAAGGATTTGAACTACCCCAGGATTATCATAAAGCTGTTGAGCTAATGAAAATTGCTTCAAACGCACAACTTGATGAAGCTCAATACGTTTTGGGTTTGATGTATATGAACGGTCAAGGTATTACCAAAAACTACGGAAACGCCGTACGTTACTTTGAAGGTGCTGCTAATCAGGGAAATATTGATGCAATGATGCAACTGGCTGATATTTTAGCTCAAGGAACCATGTATCCTAAAAATTTGCTGCAAGCACACGTATTTTATAACATCGCATCGGTATATGGAGCGCCTAACGCCGCAGCCAAGCGTGATATGCTCGAACAAGCTTTGAAAATTGAAGAAATTTTATCAGCTCAGAGTGCTGCCGAAAAATTTAAACCTCAGCCATCTGATTTAACTACCTATGTACGCCAGACATTTGGTAATAATATACGTCGTTATATAGATGAAAATATGAAATAAGCAATTATTTGAAAGTTATAAAGTTATGCTTAAAAAATCGGAGAATAAATTGCTTAAAAACAAACAAAAACAACCCTCAACTCAAAAAGGCGGTATGGGGTATAAAACCAAACGGTTAATTAAAAAAATCATTTCGTGGGCCGGATTATTCTTTTTTGCTCTGGCTGCATTTATGATCTATAAACAACTTTCCAAATACCATTTGGAAGATATAGAAAATGCCCTCTTAAGTATTCCGAACAAAAATTTGCTATTGGCTTGTCTTGCCTCTTTTATCGGTTATGTAGCTTTGTCTTCGTATGACTTTTTAGCCTTAAAATATATTAAACATAAACAGCCCTTTTGGCATTGGGTGTTTGCCGGATTTATCGGCTTCGCGGTAAGCAATAACGCCGGACACGCCATTGTTTCGGGCGGAGCTATTCGCTACCGTTTATATACCCGTTGGCGGATTCATGGCGATGAAATAGTACGGATGGTAACGTTTTCCGGATTTACTTATTTGGTTGCATGCTTCTTTTTAATAATTATCGGTTATGTTATAACCCCTGACCATGCTTTCGGCGAAGGAGCTTTATCAAAGCTTACTACCGTAATAATCGCGTTTGTATCTTTAATCGGTTTAATTATTTATTTAGGAGCCAGCCTGTTTTATAAAAAACCGATTGATATTAAAGGGTTAAAGTTTGCCATTCCGACATTTAAAATGTCGATTGCACAGATAATTATCGGCAGTATTGATATTTTAATGGCATCGCTAGTTTTGTACTTTACCCTTATTCATTTCATAGATTTGCCGTTTCATATTTTTATCGGGGCTTTTATCATTGCGCAAATTTTAGGAGTTTACAGCCAAGTTCCGGGAGGTCTTGGAGTATTTGAGGTAGTATTTGCCAACATCATACCCGGAGCCGAAAATCAGGCTATGCTCTTTGGCGCTTTGATTGCTTACAGAATTATCTATTATTTGTTACCGTTAATACTCTCGGGAATTGTGTTATTTTCGTACGAGGCCTATTTGGCACGGCGTTATCATGAAATTAAAGAGCAACGGCGTCTGGAACGGCTTAAAAATTATTTATCGGACAAAAAACAAAAAATCGCCGATAAAGCACACAATATTGCCGACAAAGCACATAAAATAAAAGAAAAAGCTCATAATATAAAGGAAAAAGCGCACAATATAAAGGAAAAGGCCAAAAGCATCCCCTCTCATATCCGCAGCAAAAACAAACAAGAGTTGTAGTTCATAATTCACACATTTATAGTAATTGTACAAAAAAACCATGGAGCACATACTTCGCGGTAACTTCCCGATTGCCGGCACAAGGATGTACGTTTTCGGTACAGCGAACTTTAAACGCCCGGATGATAAACTTCCGGATATGTTTAAGGGTTCAGATTTTACCGTTACGGAAAATCTCGACCATGCGGACTTCGTCTACTGTGGTATTCCGCAGATAAATTACGAAGACCGTCTGGAAATTGATGATTTTCTGCCGGAGCTGAAGGCAATCTACAACCGCGGGCTCACTCTCGTTTGTGCAAACCCGGATTTGCGGGCTAATGAAGGAGGCAAGTTCGTGGTTCGTCAGGGTCTCATTGCTGAAACTTATCAGCAGATGGGCGGCAAAACCATTATCTACGGTAAGCCGGACCCGGAGATTTACTATCGGGTACTCCTTGATAATCTGGCTCCAAAGTCAAGAGCCCTTATGGTAGGCGATACCTTAAGGACTGACATTATGGGAGCTAATCGGGCGGGAATTGATTCCTGTCTGGTTATCAACGGTGGTGTTACCGAGTATGACCTCAATTCCGCAGGACTTGAGGTTACGGAAGAAAACATCAATGCCATGATTGCAAAGTCCGGAGCAATCCCGACTTATGTGGCATGGCAGGTGCCTGACGGAGAACTCTAAAATTTAACCCTTCTTTTCTTGGCTAACCGCCGGAAAAGAAGGGTTTTTGTAACAAGAAAACTACCGGCTAGGCCGGTAGTTCCAAAGAGCTTACAGCTTTACACAAAAAAAACTCCTTTGCTAAAGTAAGGTTAGACGGTCTGGCAAAAGTCTAACAAAAGCAAAGGAGTTTTTTTATGAACACACATACAATAGCACATACAACATGGAATTGTAAATATCATGTTGTCTTCGCCCCTAAATATCGTAGAAAAGCGTTTTACGGAGGACGTCGTCTAGAAATAGGTCAAATATTAAGAGAATTATGCCGATGGAAAGGAATAAGCATAATAGAAGCAGAAGTTTGTCCCGATCATATTCATATGTTAGTAGAGATACCGCCAAAATTTTCGGTAAGTTCGGTTATGGGCTATCTCAAAGGTAAAAGTAGTTTAGCCATATATGAACGGTGGGGAAATGCAAAATTCCGATATAGAAACAGAGAATTTTGGTGTCGTGGATATTATGTAGATACAACAGGAAAGAATACTCAAAAAATTACTGAGTATATTCGAAATCAACTTAAAGAAGACGCGGAACAAAGTCAATTAACGATGGATTTTGACCCGTTTACGGGTAGCAAGTAATCTTCGCTCTGTCAGGCCGTCATACGCCATTAAGGCGTTTGCTGGTACAATTAGGGTTACACCCGTTAAAGAAGAACCACCGGCTAAGCCGGTGGGTTTCTTTTTCATTTTCAAAGTATCCACTGGCTTACTCTGATAAGTTTTCATGCATATTTAAAATTTCTTGCCGAAATTCTTTACTTTCACGACGAAGCTCGGCCTTTTTCTTGGCATCTTCGGCTTTGCGCTGCTCTAATTCTGCCTTAGCTTGCGCTTTTTTAACTTCAGCTTCAGATGTTACTCGATTCATAACTTCCTGCTCCTTTTGAGCCTGACTTACAAGGTCTAGGGCCTGCGCACTAAACGTTATGCCGGAAACTAATATTACCAATAAGCAAAATATCTTTTTCATATCAGTTCTCCTTAAGTTGTTTATATATTATGCTATATATTATAGCATAATTAAATTTTCTTGCAACTTTACATACCTCTTTATAAAACTTTTTATGGCGAATATATATTATGCGTTCATTTTTTATGGGTTTGTTAATTTTCTGTTTTTATATTTACAGAGTATTTTGATTGGGAGTTATTAAGATTGGATATAAAAGACATTCAACAAGCCGTAAATATTTTTGGTAATATGAATCCGCAAATTTTGGCATCGGCGATTTTAATTATCAGTTATATTATCTTATTTACCGAAAAACTTAACCGAGCGGTTGTGGCTTTAATCGGCGCTTCGGTTATGATTTTTACCGGCATCTTAACTCAAGAAACCGCTATATCAGGTATTGATTTTAATACTATTGCTCTGCTTATAGGCATGATGGTTATTGTCGGCATTTCCGAAAAATCAGGACTGTTTCAGTTTGTGGCAGTATGGTCGGCCAAATTAGTCAAAGCCTCGCCTCGAGGTATTCTGATTATGCTTGCCCTGGTTACTGCCTTTTTTTCGGCGTTTTTAGATAATGTTACTACCGTTTTGTTAATCGTGCCGGTTACGTTCCAGATTACCCGCAGCTTAAAAATTAACCCCTACCCTTATCTTATTTTAGAAATATTTGCCTCTAATATCGGCGGTACGGCTACCCTTATCGGCGACCCGCCGAACATTTTAATCGGTTCGGCTTTGGGGCTTTCTTTTACCGACTTTGTAGTTAATTTAGCTCCGATTGTGCTTATTAATATGCTGTTACTCGTATTTATATTTGATTTATTCTTCGGCAGAAAGCTTACGGCAACCGATGAAAGTAAAGCTCTGATTATGCAAATTAACGAAAAAGACTGTATTACCGACTATAAATTATTATTTAAATCATTATCGGTAATTGCTCTTGTTATATGCGGATTTTTAACCGCAGAGCATTGGCACCAGCAAAACGGAACCATCGCTTTATGCGGAGCGTCGGTATTATTGTTGCTCTATACGATTGGTGATGGACACCAAGACCGCGACCGTAAAGTTGAAGAAATATTTTCTATGGTAGACTGGACAACCATTTTCTTCTTTTGCGGACTGTTTTCTATTGTGTACGGGTTAGAGCAAGTCGGGGTTTTATCTTTGCTCGGCGAAAAACTCACCGAACTTACGCAAGGCAGTATTAAAAAAGCCACTTTTCTTGTGTTGTGGATTTCGGCTTTTGTTTCAGCCGCCATTGATAATATCCCGTTTGTGGCAACCATGATACCTGTTATAAAATCGATGGAAGTTTCAATGGGTGGAAGAGAAGCCATGATGCCGGTATGGTGGGCGTTATCTTTGGGAGCTTGTTTCGGCGGCAATGGTTCATTGATTGCCGCTTCGGCCAACGTTATTGTGGCAGGACTTGCTCAACGTGAAGGACGCCCCATAAGTTTTATGCGTTTTTTAATTTGGTCCGTGCCGGTTATGCTTTTAACAATTATGGTTTCAAACTTATGCTTATATGTAATGTATTTTGTAAAGTAAGGATTTTTTGATGTTCGGTATAGACTTAAAATGGATTGCAACTTCAATTGTTGTGCTTTGTTATGCGGTATTATTTACCGAAAAAATTAATCGCGCCGTTGTAGCACTGTTTGCCGCAACCGTAATGATTTTTTGCGGCGTATTAACTCAGGCTCAAGCCTTTGCCGGTATCGATTTTAATACCATATCTTTACTCATCGGAATGATGATTATTGTTAATATTACCGAAAAATCAGGTTTGTTTCAGTTTGTGGCTATTTGGGGAGCTAAAAAAGTTAAAGCCCACCCTTTGGGTATTTTGGCTGTATTAGCTATGGTAACGGCTTTCTTTTCGGCATTTTTAGATAACGTTACCACGGTTTTGTTAATTGTGCCGGTTACGTTTCAGATTACTCGAAAGTTGGAAATTAACCCCTTCCCTTACCTTATATTAGAAATATTTGCCTCTAATATCGGCGGTACGGCTACTCTTATCGGCGATCCGCCAAATATTTTAATCGGTTCGTCTTTGGGGCTCTCTTTTACCGATTTTATTGTTAATTTGGCTCCGCTGGTCTTGATTGTAATGCTTGTTTTGACGCTTATGTTTGTTTTGATTTGGAAAAACGGTCTAAACACATCGGAAAGAAATCGAGCCATGGTGATGAGTATAAATGAAAAAGACAGCATCACCGATAAAAAATTACTTTATAAATCTTTGATTGTATTAATAGCAGTTATACTAGGCTTTATATCATCCGAGCACACTCACATAGCCAACGGTGTAATAGCCTTATTCGGGGCGGCAATACTGTTATTGCTCTATACCTGGGGCGAAAAACATGATGAGCGCGACGAAAAAACCGAAAATATTTTTAATTTGGTAGACTGGACAACCATTTTCTTTTTCTGCGGACTGTTTATTTTAGTATCAGGCTTGGAAGTTACCGGCATTTTACAATCACTCGGACAATGGTTTGTACAATTAACCGAAGGTAATATTGAAAAAACGGTATTTCTAATTTTAGGTTCTTCGGCGGTATTATCTTCTGCCATTGATAATATTCCGTTTGTGGCTACCATGATACCCATGCTGCAATCAATGGAAGTTTCAATGGGCGGCAGAGAAGCCATGATGCCGGTATGGTGGGCATTATCTTTGGGAGCATGCTTTGGCGGAAACGGAACACTAATCGGAGCTTCGGCCAACGTTATTGTGGCAGGGCTTGCCCAACGTGAAGGACACCCCATAAGCTTTGCCAAGTTTTTAATTTGGTCCGTGCCGGTTATGGTCGTTAGTATATTAATCTCCGGCATTTACCTTTACCTTAGATACTTACAATAAAAAAATACTTATAATAAAAAACAAGCTGCCTTGGGGCGGCTTTCCTTTTAAAGTTGCAAAAAAAAAAACGGTTTATGATTTCGTTTAAAGCCCTTTAACAACCCAAACTTTGGAGATTTTAGATGAAATGTAATGAACTTGGTCGTTCTATGGTCGAGATGTTAGGTGTCTTAGCGATAATCGGCGTTTTATCGGTGGGCGCTATTGCCGGATATTCTAAGGCGATGTTAAAATATAAACTTAATAAACAAGCAGACCAAATCACTTTTATTATGGATAATTTACTAATTCACGCCGATGAATTTAGCCGTGACCGTGGCAATATATCTACCGATCCAGGAAAATTTATGTCATTGATAAAAAAAATGAACATCATCCCCGATGAAATGATTCGAACCGACAATGACGTTTCTATCTACGATGCCCTCGGCAATCAAACAAAAGTCGAATACGTAAAAGAGCAAGTTGGTACATATTTTAGTATGAACATAGTTGTTTCTAAACGAGATATTGATGTATGCTTTAATATTGCAAAATTAATGCAACAGCGCAGCGCCTCTTTATGGCATTTCTCCTTTTTATTGGACGGTGGAACAATTTTGGCAACCGATGGTGATGAATATTGTACCGATAATCGAGATTGTCTTAAAGATTTGAAGCTGACTGATATGCAAGAATATTGCCGTACTTGTCAACAATCGGGATACTGCCGCATTGGATTTTCTTGGGGCTTTGTTCGCGCAGGGTAAGTTTTACACGGCTTTTCCTTTTAAAGTTGCAAAAAAAAAAAACGGTTTATGATTTCGTTTAAAGTCTTTTAACAACCCAAACTTTGGAGATTTTAGATGAAATTTTATGAACTTGGACGGTCAATGGTCGAAATGCTCGGCGTGCTGGCAATAATCGGCGTTTTATCGGTTGGGGCTATCTCGGGTTATTCCAAAGCAATGCTTAAATATAAACTCAATAAACACGCTGAAGCTTTTAGCACTCTTATAGCAAACGGTGTCCGATTTCGAGAATATTTGCATAATTATAACTATGCTGAAGAAACTCATATATTAGATAAAATTTTTTACCAACTAAACCTTGTTCCAGACGGTATGACGTATAAGGGAAGCAAGATTTACGATAATTTTAACAATGTTATAGATATATTATATGATGGTATATATTATCATTTTACAACATACTTAAAAAAAGACGATTCTGGATCAGGAAGCAATATGACCATAGATAATGAAAATAAACAAGTTTGCATCAATATCTTAAACATTGCCCGACAGTTTGTTAATGATGTATATTATGTCCATCTAACCGATGGCTTTGGAAACAAAACTGGCATACTTTACGGTAATAATTACTGTACTTCAAAAGTTAATTGCCTAAAAAATATGTCGATTAGCGATATTGATCAAATCTGCAATACTTGTTATTCCGAAAAAGCTTGCGTGTTATATTTCAATTTAATACCTTGACTGTCTATCTCAAACAACCCCTAAAATGTAGGGCTTTGGGGATACAAAAAACCGTGCTTAAAAAAGCACGGTTTTTTGTTATTTGGCTTTAGCCTATTCAGCCGGCGTTTCTTCAGCTGCCGGAGTTGCCGGAGCTTCAGTGTTAACGTTGGCATTTTCTAACTTAGCCTGAGCATTTGCTTCGCGTTGTGCCAAAATCTCTTTATCGTTTTGGGCTGCAACTCTACGCAATGAACGCAATACCGTACCGGTACCTGCCGGAATTAAACGTCCGACAATTACGTTCTCTTTCAAACCGGTCAATTTATCTACCTTACCGGCAACTGCAGCTTCGGTCAAGACACGTGTGGTCTCTTGGAATGATGCCGCAGATATAAACGACTTGGTCTGTAATGATGCCTTGGTAATACCCAACAATACAGGATCTGCTTCTGCAGGAACTCCGTTTTCGGCTATTACTTTAGCATTCTCGGCTTCAAATACATCTCTATCTACTTGTTCGCCTACCAAGAATGTTGTATCTCCAGGGGTGGTAATTTCAACTTTGCGCAACATTTGTGATACAATCACTTCAATGTGCTTATCGTTAATTTTAACACCTTGCAAACGGTATACGTCTTGAACTTCTTTTACCAGGTATTCGGCCAACTTTTCTACACCCAATACTCTTAAAATATCGTGCGGTGCAGGTGTACCTTCTACCAGTAAATCTCCTTTTTTAACAATATCTCCGTCTTGTACTACCAAGTGACGTCCCTTAGGAATTAAGTATTCAATCGGTTCGCCCTTAGATGGTACTACGCTGATACGTTGTTTAGCTTTGTAATCTTTACCAAACTCTACCATACCGTCAATATCGGAGATAATAGCTTGGTCCTTAGGATGACGTGCCTCAAACAATTCGGCAACTCTCGGCAAACCACCGGTAATATCTTTAGTCTTGGAGCTTTCTCTCGGAATACGAGCGATTACATCACCGACTTTTACCTCACTACCGTTATCTACCGTTAATACCGCATCTACCGACAGATAATAACGTGCTTCTTTACCGTTATCAAAGTTAACTGCATTACCTTTGGCATCTTTTAAGACAATGCTCGGCTTTAATGAGGCATTGGCTGATGAACCGCTACGCCAATCGATTACTACCTTAGATACAATACCTGTGGTTTCATCCATGTTTTCTTTAACCGAAACATTGTTAACCAAATCTACCAACTGAGCCGTACCGGCTTTTTCCGAAATTACCGGAATAGTAAACGGATCCCACTCGGCAACTTTTTGGCCTTTCTTAACTTTTTCGCCTTCAGCTACCAAAACTTTGGTACCGTACGGTACGTGGTGACGCGATTTTTCACGACCTTGAGCGTCTTCAATTACAATCTCGCAGTTACGCGATAATACAATCAAATTGCCCTCAGAATCAGTTACGGTGTGTTTGTTATCAAGCTTCAAAATACCAGCAAACGGTACTTCAACACTTGATTGTTCGGCAGATTTTGATGCAGCACCACCGATGTGGAAGGTTCTCATCGTTAATTGAGTACCAGGCTCACCAATGGATTGTGCGGCAATTACACCTACGGCTTCACCTACGTTAACCGGCGTTCCTCTTGCCAAATCTCGACCGTAACATGCAGCACATACGCCGTGCTCGGATTCACAGGTCAATACCGAACGAATCTTAACTTGTTCAACACCTGCTTTTTCTACCAACTCGGCATCGTTTTCATCAATCAATTTACCTTTCTTGACTAAAACTTCGCCGGTTTCAGGGTGAATAATGTCTTCTTGAATGGTACGTCCCAAAATTCGGTCACCGATAGAAACAATTACGTTACCGCCGTCTACTACCGGACGAACGATTATGCCTCTTTCGGTTCCGCAGTCGGTCTCGGTTACAACAACATCTTGCGCAACGTCTACCAAACGACGGGTCAAATAACCTGAGTTAGCGGTCTTTAATGCGGTATCGGCCAAACCTTTACGTGCACCGTGGGTCGAGTTGAAGTATTCAGACACCGTTAATCCTTCCTTAAAGTTAGAAATAATCGGTTGCTCAATAATTTCACCACTCGGTTTTGCCATCAAACCACGCATACCTGCCAACTGACGCATTTGGGCTGTAGAACCACGTGCTCCGGAGTGCGCCATCATGTATACGGAGTTAATATAACCATGGTCGGTCTTAGAAATGTTTTTCATCATTTCATCGGCAATCTTATCGGTGCATGCTGCCCAAATATCTACCACTTTGTTATATTTTTCACCCTTGGTGATTAAACCGTTTTGGTATTGCTCTTCAAACTCTTTTACCTGTTTGGTGGTTTCTTCAATCAAGGTCTTTTTAGCATCAGGTACAATCAAGTCGTCTTTACCAAACGAAATACCAGCCTTACATGCATTGGTAAAGCCTAAGGTCATAATCTTGTCTACCATGATGCAGGTTTCTTTTTGGCCGCAATGACGATATACCGTATCAATGATTTCAGAAATTTCTTTCTTCTTCAGCAAACGGTTTACCAAAGAAAACGGAATATTCGGGTTCTTCGGCAAAATATCGGAAACGATAATACGACCAGGTGTTGTATCTACCAAGCCATATTTGGTTTCGCCGTTGTCATCAACATATTCCATACGACATTTGATTTTAGCATGCAAGTCTACAACTTTAGCGTTCAATGCTAACATTACTTCATCGGCATCGGCGTAAATTCCACCCTCACCCATTACATCATCGGCTTCATAGGTTAAGTAGTAAATACCTAATACCATATCTTGTGAAGGAACGATAATCGGCTTACCGGATGCCGGTGACAAAATGTTGTTGGTTGACATCATCAATACACGAGCTTCCAATTGTGCTTCTATTGACAAAGGTACGTGTACTGCCATTTGGTCACCATCGAAGTCGGCGTTGAATGCCGTACAAACTAACGGGTGTAAGTGAATGGCTTTACCTTCAACAAGTACCGGCTCAAATGCTTGAATACCTAAACGGTGCAAAGTAGGAGCACGGTTTAATAATACCGGATGCTCTCTTATCACTTCTTCCAAGATATCCCATACTTCCGGACGCTCTTTTTCTACCATTCTTTTGGCAGCTTTAATGGTTGTTGCATGTCCATACAATTCCAATTTGGAGTATACGAACGGCTTAAACAACTCTAAGGCCATTTTCTTAGGCAAACCACATTGTTGCAACTTTAATTCAGGACCTACGGTAATAACCGAACGACCAGAGTAGTCAACACGTTTACCTAACAAGTTTTGACGGAAACGACCTTGCTTACCTTTGAGCATATCAGACAATGACTTCAACGGACGTTTGCTGGTTCCGGTAATCGCACGGGCACGACGACCATTATCAAACAACGCATCAACAGATTCTTGAAGCATTCTCTTTTCATTACGAACGATAATTTCAGGAGCGTGTAATTCCAACAATCTCTTCAAACGATTATTACGGTTGATTACTCTACGATACAAATCGTTCAAATCAGATGTGGCAAAACGACCGCCGTCTAACGGTACCAACGGACGCAACTCCGGCGGAATTACCGGCAATACGGTCAAAATCATCCATTCCGGCTTGGTATTGGAATCTATAAAAGATTCAACAATCTTTAAGCGTTTTACCAACTTTTTACGTTTGGCTTCAGATGTGGTTTCTTTTAATTCGGCACGCATGGTAGCGCGTTCGGCTTCCAAATCAATAGCTGCCAGAATTTCACGCAAAGCTTCAGCACCGATACCGGCTCTAAACGAATCTTCACCATATTTATCCAAAGCATCTTGATATTCATCTTCGGTTAATAATTGGTGCATTTGTAAATCGGTCAAGCCCGGTTCAATTACAATGTAGCTTTCAAAGTACAGTACTCTTTCCAATGATTTCATCGGAATATCTGTTAACATTGAAATACGGCTCGGCAATGATTTTAAGAACCAAATGTGAGCAACAGGTGCTGCTAATTCAATATGGCCCATTCTTTCACGACGAACTTTAGACAATGTTACTTCAACACCGCACTTCTCGCATACAATACCACGATATTTCATACGCTTATATTTACCGCATAAGCATTCGTAGTCTTTAACAGGACCGAAAATGCGAGCGCAGAACAAACCGTCTCTTTCCGGCTTGAATGTACGATAGTTAATGGTCTCTGGCTTTTTAACCTCACCGTATGACCAAGAACGAATTTGCTCAGGAGAAGCTATAGAAATCTTGATTTCATCAAAACTCTCTTCAGCCGGCTGCTGACCAAAAAATTTCATTACATCATTCATATTTATAAAACTCCTTATCCTTAAACTTCTTCGTTCAACATTTCAACATTCAGGCACAAAGATTTCATTTCTTTTACCAAAACATTAAATGATTCCGGTACTCCGGTGTCAAATGTGTCTTCACCGCGAACAATTGCTTCATAAACTTTGGTTCTGCCGTTGACATCATCGGATTTAACCGTGAGCATTTCTTGCAAGGTGTAAGCTGCACCGTAAGCTTGTAATGCCCAAACTTCCATTTCACCGAAACGTTGTCCACCGAATTGAGCTTTACCTCCTAACGGCTGTTGAGTTACAAGGCTGTAAGGACCTACAGAACGAGCGTGCATCTTTTCATCTACGATGTGGTGCAGTTTTATCATATAAATGATACCTACGGTTACCTTACGGTCAAACTTCTCACCGGTACGACCATCGTACAAATCTACCTGACCTGAGGTCGGCAAACCTGCCATTTCGAGCATATGGTTGATATCATCGCCGCTGGCACCGTCAAATACCGGGGTAGCCATCGGAATACCATCTTTAAGATTAGATATCATTTCCATCTTTTCCGGTTCGGTTAATGGTTCAATCTCGGCTTTGTATTGCTTATCGCCATAGATTTCACGCAAACGATTGTTTAATTCTTCAATCGTTTTTTCACCCTTCTTGTACTGTTCGCACATCTCGTTTAATTGCTTACCAAGTTCTTTGGCTGCCCAACCTAAGTGAGTTTCCAAAATTTGACCAACGTTCATACGAGAAGGAACACCCAATGGGTTTAATACGATATCTACCGGCGTACCATCTTCCATATACGGCATATCCTCTAACGGTAATACGCGGGATACAGTACCTTTGTTACCGTGACGTCCTGCCATTTTATCACCGGTTTGCATTTTACGCTTGGTGGCAATAAATACTTTTACCATCTTTAATACACCGGGCAATAAATCGTCGCCGCGTTGTACTTTTTCTACCTTGTCATCAAAGTGTTTCTGAACTTTGGCAACTCTTTCATCAAAAGCAGCCGAAAACTCTTCAATTTGAGCCATAACGCTCTCATCTTTAACAACAATCTTGCGCCATTGCGATGAAGGTACGCTTTCTAACATTTCAGCGGTAATGGTAGCCTTTTTATCAATGCCTTTAGGAGCATCAACAACCGTTTGACCGATTAACATTTCTTTCAAGCGTGCGTCAAAGCTCTTGCGAACGATGGCAATTTCATCATCACGGTCTTTGGCTAATTGTGAAATTTCTTGTTGTTCAATAGACAAAGCACGTTCGTCTTTTTCTACGCCTCTGCGGGAGAATACGTGAACGTCTACGACAACACCTTCAATACCAGGTTGTACACGCAATGAAGTATCGCGAACATCACTGGCTTTTTCACCAAAGATGGCTCTTAACAATTTTTCTTCAGGTGTTACCGGAGATTCGCCTTTAGGTGTTACTTTACCTACCAAAATATCACCGGCTTTAACCTCGGCACCGATGTAAACGATACCGGCTTCATCCAAGTTACGTAATGCTTCTTCACCAACGTTAGGAATATCACGGGTGATTTCTTCCTGACCTAACTTGGTATCACGGGCCATAACTTCAAATTCTTCAATGTGAAGAGAGGTTAAAACATCATCACGAGAAATACGTTCGGATAACAAAATAGCATCTTCGTAGTTTAATCCGTTCCAAGGCATAAATGCTACCAAAACGTTTTTACCCAAGGCTAACTCACCCATATCGGTACAAGGACCGTCGGCAATGATATCGCCGGCCTTAATTTTATCACCTACTTTAACAAGCGGAACTTGGTTAATGCAGGTGTTTTGGTTGGAACGGCGGAATTTTTGCAAACGATAAATTTCAACACCAACCTTGCTGGCATGACGATCATCAGAACGAATAACGATACGGTTAGCATCAACCGAATCAACAACACCGTCATATTTAGCTACCAAGGTAGCGCCGGAATCTTTAGCAACGGTTGCTTCCATGCCGGTACCAACAAGCGGAGCTTCACTTCTTAACAACGGAACACCTTGACGTTGCATGTTTGAACCCATCAATGCACGGTTAGCATCGTCGTTTTCCAAGAACGGAATTAACGCAGTTGCTACCGATACTAATTGTTTAGGAGAAACGTCAATCAAATTAATATCAGAAGGGGCCGCATAAATAACTTCACCGGCTTTACGGCAGGCAATCATATCATTAGCGAAATGTCCGTCTTCGTTTACTTTGGCATTAGCTTCAGCAATGATGTATTTGCCTTCTTCATCTGCCGACAAATATACAACATCACTGGTTACTACGCCGTCGATAACTTTACGATACGGGCATTCGATAAAGCCGTATTTGTTAATGCGGGCATAAGTTGCCAAGGAGTTAATCAAACCGATGTTCGGACCTTCAGGAGTTTCAATCGGGCAGATACGTCCGTAGTGTGTCGGGTGTACGTCGCGGACTTCAAAGCCGGCTCTGTCACGAGACAAACCGCCGGGACCCAATGCCGACAAACGACGTTTGTGAGTAATTTCCGAAAGCGGGTTATTTTGATCCATAAATTGCGAAAGTTGTGAAGAACCAAAGAATTCTCTGATAACCGAAGCTATCGGCTTAGCGTTTACCAAATCTTGCGGTTTAACGTTGTTTAATACTTCAGCACTCATCTTTTCACGGATAGCTCTTTCCATACGGAGCAAGCCCATACGGTACTGATTTTCCATCAATTCACCGACCGAGCGAACACGACGGTTACCTAAGTGGTCAATATCATCAACTTCGCCCTTACCGTCACGCAATTCTATCATATGTTTAATAATGCGCAAAATATCATCTTTACGCAAGGTGCGGTATGTATCGGGAGCTTCCTCAAACGGAATATCCAAAGCAAGGTTCATTTTAACACGGCCGACTGACGACAAGTCATAACGTTCCGAATCAAAGAACAAACCTTTGAACAAATGATATGAAGCATCTAATGTTGCCGGTTCGCCGGGGCGCATAACACGATAGATATCAAGCAATGCCTCTTCACGGCAGTGGTTTTTATCAGCTTCCAAAGTGTTACGAATATAAGGTCCGACATTAACGCCGTCGATGTACAAAACGCTCAGCTCTTTAACTTTAGCTTCATTGATTTTGCCCAAAACTTCTTCGTTTAACTCAGCACCGGCATCAGCAATAACTTCGCCGGTTTTAGTGTTAACGGCGGCTTTGGCCAAAAACTTACCGTATAATTGTTCCTCAGAAACCTGATAATATTCCAAGCCTTCTTCAACCAACTTGTTGGCCGTTCTGGGAGTGATTTTTTTATCTTGTTCCCAAACAACTTTGCCAGTTTGAGCATTAACCAAATCAAACGGGAATTTAACACCTTTCATACGTTCGGGGTTAAATTTAACTTTCCAACCTTTTTTATTAGCAATATATTCATCGGCTTCGTAGAAGTAATTTAAAATTTCTTCTTTATCCATGCCTTTAATTTCTTCAGCAGGAACTTTTTCACCGGCTTTAATGCGGTCTTCGGTTTCTTTGGAGTACAAAGAATACAAAATAGATGTTACCGGCAATTTACGACGACGGTCAATACGAGCATAAATTAAATCTTTGGCATCAAATTCAAAGTCAAGCCATGAACCGCGATACGGAATAACGCGGGCAGCAAACAAATATTTACCGGAAGACATGGTCTTGCCTTTATCATGGTCAAAGAACACACCCGGAGAGCGGTGCATTTGCGATACGACAACGCGCTCGGTACCGTTAAAAATAAATGTACCTTTATCGGTCATCAACGGAATATCGCCCATATAAACATCTTGTTCTTTAATGTCGTGAACAGATTTTGCTCCGGTAGCCTCATCAATATCCCATACAACCAAGCGTAAAGTAGCCTTAATCGGTGCAGCATAAGTCATATCACGTCTGATACACTCATCGACATCGTATTTAGGCTCTTCCAATTCGTATTTAACGAACTCCAATTCGCCGTTGCCTGAAAAATCTTTTATCGGGAAAATAGATTTGAACACTTCTTCCAAACCGAATTCGCAATGCTGACCGTACGCGTCAACGTTATTGATAAAGCTGGAATAAGAACCGGTTTGAACCTCAATTAAATTCGGCATATCAATACAAGCATCAATTTTGCCGAAGTTCTTCCTTACACGTTTTTTGCTCGTATAAGATTCCTTCATTGCACTTTTATCCTTTTCTTTAAGCTATAATTCTGCAGCCATTCTATCGGCATTATTACGGCACTAACCGATAATACCAAAACCCGCAAACAGAAGGTTAATATAAAAAACGTTTTTTACATATTTTTAAGCATTTTCACAAACGCAAAAAAATACGGCCGAATCGGCCGAACCCCTAGGCATAAAGCCAAACTCGGACCAGATTCACCAAATAATAGGCTTTTAATTTGCGATTTTTTTACACCATTTTCTTTTAATTTGCAAGTATATTCTGTTGTTTTAAAGCAATTTTCAACTTGTAAAAAACAAGCTTTTAAAAAGGCATCATCTACGCGGCTCCTTTTAAAGTTGCAAAAAAAAAACAGTTTATGATTTCGTTTAAAGTCCTTTAACAACCCAAACTTTGGAGATTTTAGATGAAATTTAATGAACTCGGGCGGTCATTCTTCCGAAAAAAGCTGCAGATACGCAGCAATTTTGTAACGACGTGTACAACAAAAGGTACACGAGGAGCAAAATCGCCAGTAGATGCGACTTTTTCCGGAAGAAGCATGGTCGAAATGCTTGGAGTATTGGCGATAATCGGTGTTTTATCGGTCGGCGCTCTCTCCGGCTACTCTAAGGCAATACTAAAATATCGATTAAATAAAAGCTCTCAAGAATTAAGTTATCTACTCTCAGTATCATTTGAATATCTACAATCAAAAACCCCAAAAAACGGCAACAGTAACACGGACAATATTATACCATACCTTATAACACTTGACAGCGTGCCGGAATATATGTTGAAAGACGGCTACACAGATAGGCTTTTTGACAGTTTGGAAAATCAAATAGTTATACAGGATACAACCGATTGGCGGAGGATGTATTTTACAATCAACGAAAATCTTACTGCATCTAATGAGACTAATATTGCCTATTGCATACAGATGATGAACGTTACCAAACTTTATTATGATAATATCAGCAGTACCAGCCTTCTTACCGACGATGGCAATACAGCAATATACAAAGGAACTCATAATTCAAATTCAGCTTACCCTAGATTAGACACATCAGATTCTTTAACTATTTGTAAAAACGGATTTAAAAGATTAATGATTTTGCTACAAAAATAATCAAAACCAAACAAAGCCGCCTTTTAAAAGGCGGCTTTGTTTAATTGCTTAATCTTAAATAACTCTACCTTGAGTTACCGGCATTCTGCGCTTGAGCATTAACTGCAGCATTTCCTGCCGTTGATTGATTGGTATTACTTTGCTGCGTAGTTTGCGTATTTTGCGCTCCCGGTTGCAGCCAATCAGGACGGGCAAACTCCAAACCGCTGTGTTCATTCGGTAATGTTAAGGTATCTATACCGTTTCTCGTTAGAGCAATGTTAATGCCATTAACTTCCGCCTTAACTTTCGGGAATAAATCGCTACCTAAAACAACACCGTCGGCACGCTGCGGTTTACGTTTCAACTCGCGTCTGTAAGCCTTGTAAATATCTTGCTTTGCATCCTCAATTCGACGAGGCAACAATGTGTTGTAAATTGCCATAAAGTCTTCCTTGGTTAAATCCATAAAAGATCTGTCAGCAGGAATCATCTTTAAAGTATCTAACTCTTCTTTGGTAAGCTCTCGGCGACCACTCGTACCTTCTTGCAGGAATTTACCAAACGGTTCATGCTGATATTTCATATAAATATCAAACACATCTCTTAATGCACTCATGGCTCCGAACGTGGTTGCAGCTCCTTCTTTGCTGTCTGATGCGCCTTCGTTAATCTTTTGCATGGTAGTCGTATATAGACCTCCCTCGTCTTCAAAGGCAAACTTGAAGTTGCTGAACTCATAGCCGGTCTTCAAATTCTGAATAAAATCGTACTCGGATTTCGGTAAGCCGAAGTATTTATCATCAGCATTCTTCTTTTGGGCATTTTCAAGCATCTGCGCGCCTAAGCGTTTTTTAAATAAGTTAAACTCTTCAGAGCTTAATTTATTCTTGGCAGCATCTACCATCTTTTTAGCTTTGGCCATATTAAGACTTATTCCTATCGGAACTAACCCTTTTTCAGCACACGCCATCATCCATACGCCTTTATCAACACTTGATAAAGATGAAAATTTAACGTGTGTCGCTCCGGTCTTTTTAACTATACCTAAAAAGTCGCCGGCCATGGTGTCATCCATTTTTTTGCCGCCAGGAGTTGAATAGCCGAATACGTAGTGTCCGTCTTTAGGATCTTGCGCCAAGTAAAAACGAAAGGCATAGGTCGGTACATAAATACCGTTCTTATCTTTAATACCGTCTTTTTTCATATTGTCGGGATCCGGCTTGTCATAAATGCTAAAAACTGCTGTTTTCAGACCGTCTAAACCTTTACGATTTTCAAAATAGCTTAAACCTCTGGTCTTTTTCATATCCTGCTCAAACATTTCAATCATCGCAGCACGAATATCTTCATAAGTTTGAGGTTTTTTAGCCTTTTTAATTGGAGTTTTGCCATCAGCCTCCAAATTTAAATCATCAAGTTGTGTCTCTAAAACATTAAAATGCTCAGGGGAAAGATCTTCCGGTCCGGCTCCAGGATTTGCAATATCTTGCTGTTTTTTCTCTTCCAGAACCTTTTTAGTTAATTCAGCCAACTTTTCATCTAAATCGACAACTCCGTCTTTCATAGGAATATCTATATCATACGATGAAAAACCGTGCTTCTCACAAAATTCTAAAATAGCCTTTAACCGAGATTCGTTTAGCTCTTCAATTGATTTATCGGTAAAACTTATACGACCTCTTAATTGACGATCATCTTCGCCGGGTTTGTCATACGGATCAACCGAAACACTAAACGGGACACCATCAAGCTCATAAGATAATTCCAAGCGCTCTTCTTTCGGATTAACATCTTGCGCTTCCGTAATAATCTCTTGCTCATCATCAAGAACTTCAGTCAACTTACCTGAAATATCGTCAATTTCTCCATGCTCACGGAACGAATATAAATAAGGAAAAGTATCAGGATATTTTTCTAAAAATTCCTTATCTTCCAATGTTTGGCTAAGTCTTGCCCGATACGCTTCCGCTTCGGCTTTTAATGCGCTATCATCACCCTCACCGGAGTTGAGCATCTGTTCACGAATCCGTGTAAGATTGTTTTGAATATCTTGCTCTTTTTTATCAAGCTCTTGCTGAATATTTTCATAGCTGTTGTTTTGATGACTATGATTAACCGTATTGATGTTAAGGTAAGTGCGTGCCATAAAAAACTCCGTATTTTTTACTTAATGTTACTTGAAATTTACCACACTATAAATCAAATATCAATATTTTTGTCAAAAAAATTTTAAGCCTAATCTTTTTTGTAGGTATAAAACCATACCTTAGCCAAGCCGTACATTCTTGCATCAAGAGAAATAAAATTTTCCGGCAAATCTAAACTTTCGTCTTTACGGGTTTCGACCAAACACAAAGCATTATCTGCTATCCAGCCCTTGCCGGCAGCTTCAATTAACGCCTTAGAGCTTAGACCTTGAGCATAAGGAGCATCTGAAAATATCAAATTGTAGCTCTCTAAGCTATTAGGCAGATTCAAGGCATCTGTACATAAAACCTTAACTCTTTGCGCATCTTTAGCAAACAAACTTAGATTTTTGTTGATAAGTTTAACATTTTTATCAATTAAGCACACTTTTAAGGCGCCTCTTGACAAAGCCTCAAAGCCAAAAGCCCCGGTACCGGCAAAAATATCCAGCACTTTGTATGAATCTAAACTGCCAATACGTGAATAGATAATACTAAAAAGCGCTTCTCTGGCTCTGTCGGAAGTAGGACGAACATCTTTATTTTCCGGTGCAAACAGTTTTTTAGCGCGATATTTTCCGGCAATTATTCTCATAAACTAAATCTTCCGCCCAGTTGTTCTTTTAGCACTTTTTGCGGTACTTCGCGAACCTCGCCCTTTTTTAAACTTCCGAGTTGAAACGGTCCGTACGAAACTCTGATTAAACGAGCTACCTCCAAGCCAATAAATTTCATTAATTTACGAATTTCGCGATTTTTACCTTCGTTTAAAGTCACCGTAAGCCATGCATTGCTGCCGTTTTGAGAATCTATGACCGCAACAACCTTACCATAAGCTATACCGTCGACCTCGACACCTCCAGCCAAACTCTCCAGTTTTTGTTTATCAACTTTACCGTGAACTCTTACCCTGTAACGACGGCTCCATGCATTTTGCGGCAGTTCCAGTTCTCTTGAAAGCTCTCCGTTGTTGGTAAGCAAAAGCAACCCTTCCGAATTTAAATCAAGTCTGCCGACACTTATAACTCTGGGCATACCGAGTGGTAGATGACTAAATACCGTTTCGCGTCCTTGTTCATCTTTGTGGGTAGTAATTAAACCTGCCGGTTTGTGGTAAAGCCACAGACGAGTTTTATCTTTTTGCGGCAACTTCTCGCCATCAAACAAAATTTTTTCCGTGCCTTCAACATTAAATGCCGGCGTTGAAACAACTTCACCATTTACGGTTACGCGCTCTTGCTTGATATACTCTTCCGCCTCTCTTCTGGAGCACACTCCCGAACGCGCCATAAACTTTGCTAATCTTTCTGCCATTTTTATCTTTCCTAATTGTAAATTTTGCTGTAATATACTCTAAATTTTTAAAAACTCAAAGGATATTTATGACCGACGAAGATTTTATGCAAATTGCCTTAAAACAGGCTAAAAAAGCCTATACTCAAGATGAGGTTCCGATAGGTGCTGTAATTGTTGACCCAGATACCGGGAAAATTGTTGCCAAGGCTTATAACAAAACCGAACATGGCAATAACCCAACTGCCCACGCCGAAATTACGGCAATAAATAAGGCTTGCAAAAAGCTTAGCAGTAAACGACTTTGGAATTTGGATTTATATGTTACGTTAGAACCCTGTACTATGTGTGCCGCCGCCATTTCTTTTGCCCGAATCCGCCGTTTAATTTTTGGCGCAGTTGATGCAAAGGGCGGAGCCGTTGTAAGCGGTGTGCAATTTTTTAATCAGCCGACCTGCCACCATAAGCCGCAAGTAACTTACGGTATTTTGGAAGAGCAGTCTTCAATAATTTTGAAAGATTTCTTTAAGCAAAAACGCTAACTCGTTGTTTTTAAAGCCTGCCACAGCTCGTTTTTCAACACGGGACTCTTTTTGATTGCAAAAAAAAAAAACGGTTTATGATTTCGTTTAAATGCCTTTAACAACCCAAACTCGGAGGCTTTTAGATGAAATTTTATGAACTGAGGCGGTCATTCTTCCGAAAAAAGCTGCAGATACGCAGCAATTTTGTAACGACGTGTACAACAAAAGGTACACGAGGAGCAAAATCGCCAGTAGATGCGACTTTTTCCGGAAGAAGCATGGTTGAAATGCTCGGTGTTCTTGCCATAATCGGCGTACTTTCCGTCGGCGCTATTGCCGGATATTCTAAAGCGATGAACAAGTACAAACTTAACCGGCAAACCCAGCAGATTTCCGCTATTCTTGATGGTCTTTGTATGGCTGCCGCGCGCATTCCCTCTTCCGATAAGTCGCAGCTGACCAAAGATATGTTAATTAAGCTCGGCATTGTCCCTGATGAGATGCTCAATAAAAAAACTAATCAGATATATGACATATTTAATAATAAAGTTATGGCACTGCAGTGTGATGCTAATTACTGCACATTTCAACTTGTCTTTACCACCCATGAACAATGCGTAAATATGCTAAGTATTGCCAAAGGCTATAGCGATAAGTTATTTTATATGCAAATATGGACGGCCAATTCGGATTTTTCAGTGGGTAGAATTTATGGAGATTCTAACTGCCAATATGTTACGATGCATGATTATGCCGGATGTTTACGTACCATCAGCTTAAATGAGATATACTCCTATTGCGGAAGCCCTGACAGCTACGAAAAAAACTTTTCGTACTACATACACTATACTTTTTATACCAAGTTTATGAACTAAGCTTGGTCGCGGCTATCGGTATCGTCGCTCGGCTCACCGTGCAAATTGCTTAAAAACTGGTTCTCGATTTTTAAATACTGGTTGAGCAGCCATTTAGACTGCATAATCAGCCATACGGAAAAGACCAACAAAATCATTACGACTTTGGTATTTTCAGTCAAAAACTGGTAAACCGCCGTCGCAATGAAAAATGCCGCCAGCAACAGTCTCATGCCGGTTAATATCAGCAGCGGCAGCCGATTGGCAGGTCTATCGTACCACAACACGGCATAAATACGTGCAATCCGTTGGTTGGATGCCAAAAAATCAGTAATATTGCCGCCTTTTAATACCTCTCTTATTAAAGTTTGTGATGAGGGGACACAGGCGTTGTTTATCGGCATATTTCCTTCACACTTGTCATGACCGCTGTCTACGGCTTTTCTTAAATGCATTTTGATTAGTACCTTGTTTAATAAATCGGGCACAACAAAACTCCAACTCGTTAACGCTTTTAAAAACGGCGCCATCATCACAAACGCAAGCATCGTTAAAAATATTCGCTTGGGCATATCAGGTAAAATCATCGCTGCGTAAGGGCGAACCATTCTGTCAACAAAGGCGATTATCACATATAATATGGCCGAAAATAAAAACATTCGCAAAAAATAACTCTTAAATAGTGCCTTCCACAGCTTCTCTTCGGTTACCGTCGTAACCCCGTATTGCGAACTATTGTTGATGTATTCTTGCCAGCTCAAAGGAAGTAACTTATCTGCCAGCTTATAAACCCGACTTGCCGATTTTATCATAATCGGCGTTAAAAAAGTGGTGATGACCGATACCGCTACGATAATCGGATATACAAAACCATCAATTACTCCCAAGCTCATACCTAAAGCCGCAATAATAAAGGCAAACTCGCCGACTTGCGCTAAAGAAAAGCCACTGCTTATCGCCGTTTTTAAATTTTGCCCCGAAATCACAAAGCCAAATACCGAAAAGGCAACTTTACCCATTAATACCACCAAGGTTATTATAAATATCGGATATGCGTACGTAACAAACATTGACGGATCTACCATCATACCTACCGTTACAAAAAAGACCGCGCCGAAAAAATCTTTTAACGGCTTAATAACCCCCTCTATACGCTTTACCGCTCCCGTTTCCGATAAAATAGAGCCGATAATAAACGCCCCTAATGCCGATGAAAAACCGGAATATACCGCCAGACATACCATACTTAAGCACAAGGCTATCGTTACTACCAACAACATTTCATCGTTTAAAAAATTGTCAATCTTTTTAAGCATTGTCGGTATTAAGTAAATGCCGGTTACAAAACATATTACTAAAAATAACAGCAGCTTTAATACGTCAAAGCCCAGTTGCTCGCCGTTTATGCCGCTGCCAAGAGCTACCGTCGGAAGCAATACCAACAATAAAATTCCCATAATGTCTTCAATTACCAAAACTCCGAATACTAAGTCGGTAAATTTTTGTTTTTTAACATTTAAATCATCAAACGCTTTAATGATAATGGTGGTCGACGACATGGAAATCATGGAACCTAAAAAGAAACTGTCTATGGCTGTCCAGTTAAGAAAAAGACCGATGTAATAGCCCACAAACAACATCAAAAAAATGTTTAAAGTTGCCGTTATCATCGCCGATTTACCAACGCTTATCATCTTTTTGAAACTAAATTCCAGCCCTAAACTGAATAACAAAAAAATGACCCCGATATCTGCCCATAAAGTTAAATTGGCTCTGTCGGTTACCGTGGGCACAAAATTAAAATACGGACCGGCAAAAATACCCGCCAATAAGTAGCCTAATACCATAGGTTGTTTGAGCTTTTTAAAAATTAATGTCGTAATTGCCGCATAAATGGCAATTAAAGTTAAATCTATTATCAAAGGGTGAAGTCCATGCATTTTATTTTATCCGTAAGTTTTTGTTTGCCGTACTTTTACTTCCTGTACAAATATGAGTACTTTTTTAAATTGCAAGCATTAACATATCTTTAAAAAGCCAATAGGCCCGAAATTTCGGACCTATTTTATAAATACGAGAAACAATATGCCGACGGCTATTATAAATACCCACCTTAAGCATTTGCTTATCGTCTTTTTACGTAGTTGCGAATTTTTCAAATCCGCAACTATTCCGACCATACCGCTCCAAATGGTAACGGCAAATAACAAAACAGCCGACCCGCCTAAGGCATTAATCATGGTTTGGGCAAAGACGCTTTTACATTCGTACATCTGACCAAAACCCAAGATAAAGCCTATAACATACCCGACAATCAACATCACCAATGCTGCCAGTGTAAGAGATAACAGCACTTTGCGCCGAGTAATAACGGCTATCAAAAAAATGATTAACAGTGTTAACGCCACGGCAAAAACTCCGGCAAATACCGTAAATGCCCAATTCCATGACACTAACCACAACACAAGACCGACAAGCAGTCCAATCAATACGCTCTTTACAAGCGATTTTACAATAGTTTTTAACATAAGTTTGTAATAGTTTTTAAATAATAAATAATCATTTGTTAAAATGAACCAATATTTTTTCTTTGTCAACTTTTTTGTGTCTTGTTTGTCAACTTTTTTTGAAACCAAATTTGTTGAATATATCTGTGGGAAAAAAGCTATTGCTATTGGAAATCTTAAAATAAATAACCTATTATCTTTTAGGCTTTTAAGGAGATAATATGGGAAAAATCGTCGGGGTTATGCTTACCCTGCCCTTTAATGATGTTTTTGATTATCTGGCAACCGATGATGCTCACATCGGACAGATTGTTCGTGTGCCCTTCGGCAGGGAAAAACAACTCGGCGTTATCTGGAAAATCGGTAAAAGCTCCAACTTAGATGATAAAAAAATTAAACCTATTGAACAATATCTGCCTCTCAACCCCCTCAAGCCCGAACTTATTAAGTTTGTAGATTGGGTGGCTCAATATAATCTGGCCTTTACCGGTCTGGTATTAAAAATGGTGCTGTGTGCCAAAGGCGCATTTGAAGATGAAAAATATAATTTTCTATACCGTTTGACCGGCAAAACTTTAGCCGAGGCCAAGCTTAAAAATTCTGATGCTCGTTGGCGGGTGATTGATTTGTTAAAGCACGCTCCCTATTCTCGAGCAGAAATCGCTCAGGGCGCCGGAGTTTCACAAAGTGTTATCAAAACTCTGATTGATGCCGGCTTGTTAGAGCCGTTGCCGGTAAAAAAACAAAAAGAATTTTTACCGCCTAAAATCCACTTTAACAAAGTAACCTTAACTCAAGAACAGCAAAAGGCCGCCGATTACTTATGCGCCAAATGCGACGGCGGATTTTCGGTAACACTCTTGGACGGTGTTACGGGTTCGGGCAAAACCGAGGTTTATTTTGAAGCCGCCGCCAAAGTTTTAGCGCAAGGTCGGCAAGTGTTAATCTTGGTGCCGGAAATTTCTTTAACCACACAATGGCTTAACCGATACGAACAGCGCTTTGGCGTTAAACCTGCCAAGTGGCATTCGGGGCTCAGTACCACCGAACGCACTCAAACCTGGAAAGCCGTATCGGAAAATCGGGCCAAGGTTTTGGTCGGTGCCCGCAGTGCTCTGTTTTTACCCTTTGCCGATTTAGGATTAATTGTTGTTGATGAAAGTCATGACCACTCCTTCAAACAGGAAGACGTGGTTAATTATCAGGCTCGTGATATGGCCGTGGTCAGGGCCAAACTTGAAAATCTGCCGATAATCCTTTCGACCGCCACACCCGATTTGGAAACTATTTATAACGTCGAAAACAATAAATATGACTGCGTAAAATTAACCAGTCGGTTTGCCGCCGCTCAACTGCCGGATATTAAAATTATCGACCTTAAAAAAGACAAACCCGTAAAGTGGACCGTTCAACCCTTAACCCCAAATAATCAAGAAGAAAATATTCAAAAGCCCAAAATGTCGTGGTTATCGCCGAGCTTATGTCAGGCTTTGCAAGAAAACTTAAATAAAAAAGAACAATCTATGTTGTTTCTAAACCGTCGGGGTTATGCTCCGCTTTTAATCTGCCGCGATTGCGGGCATCGCATCCAATGTCCGAACTGCACTGCCTGGCTTACCGAGCACCGTAGCTCAAAAAAACTTATATGCCACCATTGCGGCTATATGACCGATATTCCAAAAGTTTGCCCAGAGTGCGGTTCCGAAACCGGCTTAACCGCCTGCGGTCCGGGTGTTGAGCGAATCGCCGAAGAGGTTAAAGGACGCTTTCCTAATGCCAGAGTTGAAGTTTTATCAAGCGATACAACCTCTTCTTTTAAGGAAGTATCCGAGGTAATCTCCAGAATGGAAAATCGGCAAATCGATATTCTTATCGGTACGCAAATACTGGCCAAAGGACACCACTTTCCGGCTCTTACTTTGGTAGGAATCGTAGATGCTGATTTAGGCTTAATGGGCAGCGATTTAAGAGCCGCCGAACAAACCTTTCAGCTCCTTTCACAAGTGGCAGGTCGCGCCGGCAGAGGTGATAAAAAAGGCACGGTATATGTTCAAACTCTATACCCGGAAAATGCCGTTTTACAAGCTTTGGCCGAAAATAATCGCGCTAAGTTTTTGGAGCTTGAAAAGCAATCACGAAAAACCCTAAAACTCCCGCCTTACGGAAAACTTGCCGCTTTGATTGTATCGGGTGCCAACCCTGATATGGTCGAAAAAACCGCCTATATGCTTAAAAAATATGCCCCGACGGAAAACGGCGTATCCGTCCTCGGACCGGCTCCGGCTCCGATTTTTATGCTGAGAAATAAATATCGATATCGCTTGCTTTTAAAAACTTTACGAAATATAAACATTCAGGTGATATTGAAAAAATGGTTGAAAGTGGTAAATATTCCGAGTACCGTAAGAGTGGAAACGGATATCGACCCTTATTCTTTTATGTAAAACAGGCTGATGTTATGTAATTAGGTAGGTTAAACAATAAAATGGCTAAACTTTCAAAAATACAAGTCGCAAACAATTACGCAAATGCCCTATTAGAGGCAGCTCTGGCCGAAAAGACCCTACCTAAAGTCTGGAAAGACTGCCAAAAATTACAAGATGCAAATAATAGCCTTCTGCAATTAAACATACTAAATAATCCCGTCTTTAAATCCGAAGAGAAAAAAAATATTATAAGTGATATTGCTTCGTCGCTGCAGCTTTCCGAAACTTTTAAAAACTTTTTGGAACTGGTGGCTGCAAAGCGCCGCTTTAATGATTTACCTGCCATGTTAGAGCAATTTGCTCATCTCTATTATCAAAATCAGGGCATATTGGAAGTTGAAGTTGAAAGCGTACAAAAACTTTCTGCCGAGCAAGGCAAAAAACTTAAAGGCGGTTTGGAAAAACTTTTAAATCAGAAAATAATTCTTAACTATGATATTAACCAGAAAATTATCGGCGGTTTGAAAATCAGTTACAACTCCGTGTGTATAGACGACACAATCGCCGCAAAACTCAAAACCCTTGAACAGGTTATGAAAGGTAATAAATAATGTCTACACAAGCTGACGAAATTTCATCAATCTTAAAAGAAAAAATTGAGCAATATAAGCTCGATACCGATATGAGCGAGGTTGGCCGCGTATTATCCGTCGGCGACGGTATCGCTCAGGTTTACGGTCTTAACAACGTCCAATCCAATGAAATGGTCGAGTTTGAATCCGGCGTTAAAGGTATGGCCTTAAACTTGGAAGAAAACAGCGTCGGCGTGGTTTTGTTCGGCTCAGATGAAAGTGTTAAAGAGGGCGATACGGTTAAACGCACCGATAAAATTGTTAGCGTTCCGGTCGGTAAAGAACTTTTAGGTCGTGTTGTTAATGCCTTAGGTGAACCGATTGACGGCTTGGGTGAAATTAAAGCTAAGCAATTCAGCAACTCGGAAGTTAAAGCTCCGGGCATTATTGAACGCCGCAGCGTGCACGAACCGGTACAAACAGGTTTAAAAATCATTGATGCCTTAATTCCTATCGGAAGAGGACAACGCGAGCTGATTATCGGCGACAGACAAACCGGAAAAACTTCCATAATCTTGGATACCATTATCAATCAGAAAAAAATTAATGATGCTGCTAAATCCGAAAAAGATAAACTTTACTGCATTTATGTTGCGGTAGGTCAAAAGCGTTCTTCGGTGGCTCAGGTTGTTAAAACCTTAAAAGATTATGGCGCTATGGATTATACCATCGTAGTTGCCGCCACCGCTTCTGAAGCGGCCCCGCTGCAGTTTATTGCTCCTTATTCGGGTTGCGCAATGGGTGAATATTTCCGCGACAACGGTATGCATGCCGTTATCTTTTATGACGACCTTTCCAAGCAGGCAACGGCTTATCGTCAGATGTCGTTGTTGCTCCGTCGTCCGCCGGGGCGTGAAGCTTACCCCGGAGATGTGTTCTATTTGCACTCCCGCTTGCTCGAACGAGCTGCCAAAATGAACGATGAAGAAGGTGCAGGTTCTTTAACCGCTTTGCCGGTTATTGAAACTCAGGCCGGAGACGTTTCCGCATATATTCCGACTAATGTTATTTCCATTACCGACGGACAAATATTCTTGGAAACAGGTTTGTTCTATCAGGGTGTTCGTCCGGCCGTAAATGTCGGTATTTCGGTTAGCCGTGTAGGTTCTTCGGCACAAATTAAAGCTATGAAACAAGTTGCCGGAAGTATGAAGTTGGATTTGGCTCAGTACCGTGAAATGGCGGCATTCTCGCAATTTTCGTCCGACTTGGATGCTTCTACCAAAAACTTGCTGGACAGAGGCGCCAGATTAACCGAACTGTTAAAGCAGCCGGTTTATCATCCGATGGCGGTTGAAGATGAAGTCGTTTCCATCTTTTCCGGTGTTAATGGCTTTTTAGATAAAGTTAATATCAGCGATATTAAAAAGTTTGAGCAAAAATCGTTGGAGACCTTAAAAGCTCAACACCCAGAATATCTGGAAGAAATTGCCAAACAAAAGATAATTTCGCCGGAATTGGAAGAGAAGTTGAAGGCTTTTTATACCGAACAGTTAAATGAATTTACAGCTTCTGAAAAGGCGGCATAATGGCAGGATTAAAAGAATTACGCAATCGCTTGGAAAGCATTAAATCCACCCAAAAAATAACTTCGGCTATGAAGATGGTGGCTGCTTCCAAGCTGCGTAAGGCTGAGCTGGCACTGGATCGCAGCTGCTTTTACTCGCAACTTTTAAACGTTAATGTAAAACGTTTATTGGCGGCGATTGCCGAAGAAGAAGCAGAAAAAAATATTACATACATACTGCCTGAGCTTATGCGTGATAAACCTAATGCTAAAGATTATTTGCTGTTTGTTTTTGCATCAGACCGCGGCTTATGCGGTAGTTATAATCACAACATCGGTAAAGCTGCTTTAACTCGTATTAAAGAGTTAAAAGATGCCGGCAAAAACGTAAGGGTTATCTGCTATGGCAAAAAAGTTTTTAACGTTATAAAAAAGCAGTTTGAGGCCGATGTTATTGAAAATAACCCAGCTCTTGATACCAAAGATTTATCTTTTAACGGTGCTGTGGCTTTGGCTAAAAAAATTGCCGATTGCTACAACGGGGGAATGTGCGATGTCTGTGAAATTATTTACAGCAAATTTCATTCGGCATTGAATCGCGAAATCGTTGCCGAGCAGATTTATCCTTTATCAACTTCAGCCTTGAAACTTAGCGAAGAAGATAAAAAGTTAACTCATATCGGTGATGCCTATTACTACTATAGACCTGATAAAATACGCCTATTGGAAGCAATGCTGCCTAAACTTGTGGTGAATATGGTTTTTGTAAGCATCGCAAACTCGCAAGCTTCCGAACAAGGAGCTCGTATGGCAGCTATGGATAATGCAACCCGCAGCGCTAAAGATATGATAAGCTCTTTAACCTTAAAATATAACGGTTTGCGTCAATCGGCAATTACTACCGAATTGACCGAAATTATTTCCGGTGCCGAGGCACTTTAGGCCACTTAAAAAGGAGAATTAAATGATAAAAAAAGCACCTGCAAAAAAATCAACCGAGAAAAATGATACCCTGCAATCAGGTAAAGTTTGTCAGGTTATCAGCGCGGTAGTGGATGTTAAGTTTGAAGATGAAGATAACTTACCTAATATTCAAACCGCTTTAACGTGCGATAATCACGGTAAAAAATTGGTATTGGAAGTTGTACAACATATCGGTAACGGTGTGGTGCGCTGCATTGCCATGGATACTACCGACGGTTTGACCAGAGGTTTGCCGGTGGTTAATACCGGAAAACCGATAGAAGTTCCTGTGGGTCCGGAATTGTTGGGACGAATTATCAATGTTATCGGCGAGCCGGTTGATGAGCGCGGCGAAATTAAAAGTAAAATTTATTATCCGATACATCGTGAAGCTCCGTCTTTTACCGATCAATCTACCGAAACCGAAATTTTGGTTACCGGCATTAAGGTTATCGACTTGCTTGAACCCTATGCCAAAGGCGGAAAAATCGGATTGTTCGGTGGTGCCGGTGTCGGCAAAACGGTTTTAATTCAAGAGCTTATTCACAATATTGCCAAAGGTCACGGCGGATATTCAGTATTTGCCGGTGTCGGCGAAAGAACACGTGAAGGTAATGACTTGTATCATGAAATGATTGATTCCGGAATTATTGATTTAAACGGAGACGAATCTAAAACCGTTCTGGTTTACGGACAGATGAACGAACCTCCGGGGGCTCGTGCCCGTGTGGCTTTGACCGGCTTAACTCAAGCAGAATATTTCCGCGATGAAGCTCACCAAGACGTGTTGTTGTTTATTGATAACATCTTCCGCTTTACACAAGCCGGTTCCGAGGTTTCAGCCCTTTTGGGACGAATTCCTTCGGCTGTTGGTTATCAGCCGACTTTGGGTACGGATATGGGTGCCATGCAGGAACGTATTACCTCTACTAAAAATGGTTCAATTACATCCGTTCAGGCCGTATATGTACCGGCCGACGACTTGACCGACCCTGCTCCGGCTACGACCTTTGCCCACTTGGATGCCACGACCGTGTTATCACGTAAAATTTCTGAGTTAGGTATTTATCCGGCTGTTGACCCATTAGATTCAACCAGCCGTGTTTTAGCTCCGAATATTGTCGGTGAAGAACACTACCAAGTAGCACGCGGCGTGCAGGAGATTTTGCAAAAATATAACTCCCTGCAAGATATTATTGCCATTTTGGGTATGGACGAACTTTCTGATGAAGACCGCTTGATTGTATCCAGAGCTCGTAAAATTCAGCGCTTTTTATCACAACCGTTCCATGTTGCCGAAGTATTTACCGGCACTCCCGGACAGTTTGTTAAACTGGAAGATACCATTAAAGGTTTTAAAGAGATTTTGGAAGGTAAACACGACGATATTCCTGAACAAGCTTTCTTTATGGTCGGTACCATAGAACAAGTTTTGGAAAAAGCCAAAAAAATGAAGGAAAGTGCTTAAAATGTCAGTCCAATTACAACTTTGTACCCCGGAACAGCTTGTAACCGACGAAAAAGTCGTTAAAGTTTTGCTACCCGTACCAGAGGGTACTTTAACGGTAATTGAAGATAAAGCTCCGACTTCTTTGATGTTGACTTTAGGCTTAGTGGCGACCATGGACAGTAACAACAAAATTATTAAACGCTGGTTTATAAGCGGCGGCTTTGCCGATGTGGCAAACAATGTGTGCAAGGTTGCCGCCGATAAAGTAGTAGATTTAGATAAGGTAAATTTAAGCCAACTTGAGCAAGATACCGCAGAAGATAACTTCTATCAAAGTATTTCTCAATATCTTAAAGCTTTTGGTTAAAATTTATCGGTTACGAAAGGTTATGTAATGAAAATAATACATGTGTTATGGAAATTGCTCGTAGTTGTGGCACTTGTGGTGCTTTTTGTTTCGTATCGTAATCACCAAATAGAGTATTGTACCTCCCACGGCGGCGTGTGGGATTATGATAAAAAAACTTGTCGTACCGACTGCTTTAAATGGGGTGAAGATTTTGGCTGTATTAAACTTACCGATGAAGAAATTGACATTATCCAAAATTGCAAAACCGCTAACTGCATAACGCAGGATATGGTTAAAACAATTTGCCTGCGTAACCAGAAAGCTTACAACCTCAAAACTCAAAATTGTAAATTTAATTTTGTAAAAGAGGGTTGTAATGTTTTAGACGGTGAATGGCTCTACCCTGAAATGTGCAACGAAAATAATAAATAACTTTATTAAAGCTAAACTCAACACCCCCGAAATCAACTTTCTGGGGTGTTGTTATTGACAAAAAACGATAATTGCAGTATAATGTTTGCCGTAAATGTATTATTGGGTAGATATTGTAAAAAGTTCTTGCTTTTTAGGGTGAAGTGTTTTCATATAGACCCTTGGTACATTTTATTTTGAAATATTATTAATTTAAATAAGAGGTACCGGAGTTCTTAAGGAAACGCCCTCTATAAACACCGGAAAAAGTATGAACAAAAGCAAAGAAATCATCGCAATTTTGGAAAAGAATGGTTACCGCTGCAATGCAGACGGCAGACGTCAGGTGTATGAGACCGTGGGAGCTTTAGCACCGCGAGAGCTGGAGCCTGAATATTGGGCAAAGGTTCTTAAAGAGGCTGAACGTGTCGGCGGATGTCGTCCCGGAGAAGTGTATAAATACACCAACGCTCAAGGGACAATGTCAGAGGCTCGCGTATGCGACTTGTATAACCTGCCAAAAAATATGGTCAACCCGGTTGCCGTATGCTTCTCAGGGATTATGACAGCGCATCTTTGTACCATGGAAATGGTGCGATTTTACGCCAAGCAGACAGATGATCTGCTGCCGGTTCTGCCTATTGGTTTAGGCGGAAATAAAGGCCTCTATGAAGAAGTCTTTAATCAGCCTGGTATCATGTATCAGGCCGAGTACAAGACATACATCAATCTTCTGGAGCAACTTGCTCCAAGAAGTTACGTTCGCGCCAACGAGCGTGTGTGCCAGGATACCGATACCGCCGGTAACTTTGACGAGCTTTACCAGTTCGCTAAAGAGGCAGGTAAAGAGGTGACATTTGTGCTCTGCTCCGGCAATGCGTTTTATGACAAACGCGTTTTGGCAGAATTCCTGCTAAAGGCAAAAGACGTCCGGTATGCCGATGCGAAGATGAACTTCGTACTGGCACACTGCCCGATTATTGACGACCTTGAGGTCGTTGACGGGCGCCTGTCCGAAATAATGCTCGGATATGTTGCAGCAGCCATCTGGCCACTCAAAAAGGATACCGTAACTTTTGAGGGGAAAACAACCTCTCAAAATCCTGAGCGGTACCTGATGCCGGGGGTTGAGGATGCCGACTGGTCCACATTTGTTCAGCTTATCCGTAAGTTCAACAATATGGGCTGGCCTAACGGAGCAGAAATGCTCTATGGCGTATCCCACAAGGACGCCGTCTTGGAACTCATCCTCAGCGATCTCCACGCCAGGGGGGCTTTCTCCAAAGAAAGCTATGAGCGTGAGCTCAGGGCTGATTTGGAGAATTACCAGACCTTCTTGGGTGGAAAATACAAAGGCGGAGACAACATCAACGCTTTTGTTGACTACCTCAAGAATACTACTGACGAACATCGTTGGTAGTTTGGTAGCGATGATAAAGATAAGGAGAGTGTTTTTTAACACTCTCCTTTCTTTTTTTTAAGATTAGCTTAAAAATTTTAACACCCCCGAAATTAACTTTCGGGGGTGTTTTTTATCGGGGTGTTTGTTTTACAGCTTAAGCTTTTTATCAAGTCGTTCCAATTCATCTATATATGATGAAATTAAGTTTAATCCCTTCTGCCAAAAATCCGGGTTGTTCGGATTTAAATTGAACGGTCTTAAAATGTCTTCATATTCACCGATAGCCGTTTGCGACAGCAGTTTTAAATACTTATCGGCAAAGTTTTCAACATTTCCTTCCATCTTTACCTGATAAAGTGAATTTACCAAGCAATCCGCAAAGGAATAAGCATACACGTAAAACGGTAAAAAGAAAAAGTGTCCGACCATAGACCATATATAGCGCGTATCATCTCCCATTTCTACATATTCGCCCAAGCTTTCACCCATTTCTTCTTGCCAGATATCGGCTAATCTTTCCTCGGAAAGTTCTCCAGATTTACGTTCCTCATGGGCTCGAGTTTCAAAAAAGTGAAAGGCAATCTGACGAACTGCCGTATTTAACATATCGCCAACCTTGGAAGCAATTAAGCATAATTTATCTTTATCATCATCCAAGTTCTTGAGCATATCTTGAAAAACCAACATCTCGCCAAATACGGAAGCAACTTCTTCGGTAGTCATACGCGAGGTTTCGTTTAACTCTCCGTTTTTGGTACGAAGTTGATGGTGACAGCCATGACCTAATTCATGAGCTAAAGTCAAAACATCGTTTTGCTTGCCCACAAAATTTAAAAACAAATACGGATGCTTGGTTGCCAAAGGTCCACTGCAATAAGCTCCGCTTCTTTTACCGTCGCGGGGCGGTACGTCTATCCACGGATGGTCAAAAAAGTCTTGGGCAATTTTGCCGAGTTTGGGCGAAAAATTGTAATAACCGTTTAATACCGTTTTAACCGCATCATTCCATTCATAATGAATATCTGATGAAAACGGCAGCGGTGCATTTCGGTCCCAATAACTGATTTTTTTAACACCTAACCATTTAGCTTTTAATTTATAAAAACGATGTGCCAAATTTTTGTAATTGGCTTTTACGGTTTGAGCCAAGGCATCAACAACTTTATCCGGTACATCTTCGGCCAAATTACGAGCCGAAACAGGTTTGGCAAAGCCCCTCTTCTCATCTTCTATGGCTTTGTCTTTTATAATCATATTATAAACCAAAGTAAACAAAGGAGAGTTTTGCTTATAAACTCGATTGATTTCCGCTCCGGCGGCATGACGAACTTTAGGATCGGCATCTAAGGTAAGTTTGCTAATTTCGGCATCGTTATAAGTTTTGCCGTCAACATGATACTCTAACCGAGATGAAATTTCTTCATACAACCGAACCCAAGCTTCCGATGAGGTGATGGATTTTTCAAGCAAAATTTCTTCAACAGGCTCACTTAATTCGTATTTTTTATACTTACGAATCCGTTTAATGTACGGTTTGTAAAAAGCTACCTTTTTATCTTTGAGCCATTCTTTGATTTTGGCTTCCGGCAGAGCATTAAACTCTAGGCTGAAAAATACCATTGGCTTGGCATAATCAGTCAATTTTTCAGATATATTTTGATAAAACCGCATGGCTTCGGAGTTTTTCATTTGCGTTGACATATTAAGATAAGCAAAGCCTCCCAAGCGTCCTCCCAAAATTGCCAGTTTTTCTTTAACTTTAAACATTTTTAAAGCTTCATCAGGACTTAGTGAGCCCAACTTACCTTTATACTTCTTGGCAAAGCTTAAGGTAGTTTTACGATAAGTTTCTAAGTCTTTGTTAATATTAGGATCATCAATGCCTTTATATAAATCCGATAAATCCCATGCCGGAAGATTATTCTTTACTTGCTGTTTGCTCATCTTTTACTTCCTCCTTATTTTCCTTTACAGCTTGTTCTTTGACGGGAACTTCAGTTATTTTATCATTAGGCAATGATTTTTCAAGCTCCTGCCACTGTCTGTTTAACTTTTCCATATCGGCTTTTATATCGCGATTATCTCTGTAAAATTCTTCAAGTTCGGGATGTTTCTCGTCTTGATTATTTTCTTTATCTATGCGTGGCTCAAACAAATAATTAGCCCATGGTGTTGACTGTTTGCCTTTAACCCAATTACCCAAACCTTCCAAAACGATTTTGGTATCACAGCCGGTGTTTTTAACAATGGCTTTGCTCATACACCACGCCTTACCGTTACAATCAAACATATCTTGTACCAAAATTTCGGTACAAGGTATAAATCCCCTTTTGAGCTCATCTTGACGCGGCGATAAAAATACCATTACAAAGACAGCCGTGTAAAATACGGCTACAACCGATAAAATAAGTCCAAACCAATGTATTTTTATAAAATTAAGCATTCTGTTTATTCTTAACGTAAGTTTCCAATAAAGCTAATTCTTCACGAGTGTTGGCACTGGCAACTTCTTGAGGGTCGCCTTCAAAGGCCGTGCATTTTAAACCCATATCACGGGCAATTTTAATAGCATCTGTTAAATAATACTCACCGGCGGCATTTTCATTGCCGATTTTATTTAAAATTTCAAACAAATACTTGCCGTCAAATGCCATAAAGCCGGAATTGCAAAAATTGATTTTGCGTTCTTCTTCGGTGGCGTCTTTATATTCAACAATGGAAACTAATTCATCACCGTCCATTTTCAAACGTCCGTAACGAGCAGCGTCTTCCGGCTTAAAGCCTAAAACTACCACTGCATAACCTTCTCTGACCTTATTTACCGAACGCATAAAGGTTTCTTTCGTGATTAACGGAGTATCGCCGAAAATAACCATAACCGCACCGTCAAAACCTTTTAATAACTCTTCGCTGCATTTTACGGCGTGACCGGTACCTAATTGTTTATCTTGTACGCAGGTCTTATATGGAGCAACTTCTTTTTTTACCATTTCTCCGTCGGGCGAAATAACCGTTACAATCTCATCTACTTTCATATCTTCCAATGTATCGATAATATGTTTTATCATAGATTTTCCGCACACCGGCATCATCACTTTAGGTAAATCTGACTTCATACGTGTACCTTTACCGGCTCCCAAAATTACTGCTGCGATTTTGTTACTCATTTTATGATTCTCCTTATAATTTTTCATTATCTTTTAATATATGCGGTATATCATACCAAATATGTTTTATTTGTTAACATAAGGATACTCTTTATGAAAAAACTTTTTCTTGCAGTTTGTTTCAATATATTGCTGTTGGCGCAAAATACTGCTCACGCCCGCATTGTGGAAGTAAATCAGATTTCTCAGACACCTTCGCCTGAGTATGTATCGCAGTCGACACAGGTCGAAGGTATGCCCAACCCTCAAAATACCGAAGAGGTTATCGATTTTTTTAAAAATCGTTTTGAAAACGCTGCAACGAGCCATATCTCCGATATAGGAGACTTAAGTAAGTCTGACGCGATGAGCGTACAGCACAGCGCCGAATATATTGCCCAAATGCAGGAACAAAACAAATCCACATTTGAAAAAATTTACGACCAAGCCATGAAGCGTATTTCCGGCTCCGAAAGTGAAGATGCTTCCGTTACTTCTCCTACTACCTTTTATGAGCTCGCTCCCGAAAAGCAACAAGCAGCTGTTAAAGAACTCTCGCAACCTAACATTCCGGTCGTCAATGTTACGCTGCCTACCGGAAGAAATATCTTGGCTCCGGCTAAAGAGCATATTCCATACCTCTTGGCTTCATTTAACATTTTACCTTCCGGCTTGATTCAGGTCAGAGAAGATATTACCGTAGTTGCCAACGGTCAAAAATTAAAACACGGCTTAATTAAAGTATTGCCTAAGTTTTCAAAATCGCGAGCCGGCGTGGAGAAAAAACTTGATATTCAGCTTATGAATGTTTCCGTCAACGGCAAACAAGTTCCTTATGTATTAGAAGAAATCGGCAACAATATTTATATAAAGCCCCAACAAGAATACTCCTTACAGCCCGGTGTTTATAATTATACGTTTAACTATTTGGTCGACCGTAAACTTTGGTATTATGATGACTTTACCGAATTTTACTGGGATGTGGCGGGAAGTTATTTAAACTTAGTTGTTACTTCGGCCAATGCCATAGTTTCAATCCCGGACGGAAAGAACTTTTTATCACAAAACGTAATCATCGGCTACCCAAAAAGATTGTCTTTTAACCGCGCCGTTGTTGCCGCTTTAGATACCAACGCTTTGGGCTTTGCCTCTACTACTCCGCTATTGCCCGCCGAGGGTATGTATTTGTTGGTATCTTTAGATAAAAATGTATTTATGGAGCCGGGTGCAAGCCGACGTTTTGTTTGGTTTGTTACCGATTACGGCGATATTCTGTTTGCTTTTGCCGGACTTGCCGCCGTGCTCATTTCTTACATCTTGTCTTGGAAATATTTGCAAAGAAATAAGCTTAAACTTAAAACTTCATTTAAGCAAACTGCTCCTATTTCTCGCTTTTTATTGACAGGAAAATTTGATAAAACGGCTTTTGTCGCCTCTTTACTTGATATGTATAAAAAGAATATTATTGATATTCAAAAACAAGACGGTTCAATTTTGCTTATTAAAAAAACAGATGATATGTCAACTTTAAGCAGAGCTGAAAAAAATGTAATTAACAATCTGTTTTTGGGTAAAGAATCGGTAATTACGGCTAATGATGCAAATATGCTTAAATTTAACCGTGCCGAAAATATTATGGAAAAAAGTGCCAAGCTTACCTTAAAAATGTTGTCATTACAACTTAACATCGGTTATTTGTTGTTTAGTATCGGTATGCTTATATTAACCGAAATTGCCATTGCTTATTTGGGAATCAACCCCTTACAAACCGGCTTGATTTTGTTTTCATCGACCTTAACAATCGCCTTTTATATTTGGGTCTTGAATAAAAAATATAAATCTAAAATAACCGGCTATGCTCTTAAAACTTTTGCGGCAATTTTCATTGTGCTGGCGGTGTTGTTTATGAGCATATACATTAAACTTATCAGCTCTCTGGTATTAGCCGGTATTGTTTATGTTATTTTTGAATATTCGGAATTATTTATGAAACGTTCAGGTTCATCTAAAAACAAGACCAAAGAAATCGATGAATTACGTAAATATTTAGAATCGAATGTTCCGGTCATAACCTACGGACACGAATTTATCAATCAGCAAGCCAACATATTTGCACTTGATTTAGTACCGATGTATCCTAAGAACGAGCAGAACGGACGTGTTTATAAATTGGATATAGCGCTTGAATTGGTAAGAATATTGTCGTAAATATCGTGGTAAAGATTGCCTGTTGCGGTAATATTTGCGGGTATAATTCAATGGTAGAATGAGAGCTTCCCAAGCTTTTAATGCGGGTTCGATTCCCGTTACCCGCTCCAATAAAAAAGACCATGAAAAATGGTCTTTTTTTTGATTGCGGACGGGAATACCTCTTTGGCATCTAAACTCGCTGCGGTCGTTCTATACTTCCCTGGCTCGTTAAGATGTTACAAAGAACTTGCAGATAAAAACAACCGGAGCAGCGGTTGTTTTTACTTAGCGTTCCCCTTACCAGCTCCAATAAAAAAGACCATAGAAAATGGTCTTTTTTATTAGCAATAGTCGTCTAAAACCTCTCCTCCAGTCCATTCTTCCCCTAAAGCTAAGGTATAATACTTTTCTGCACCTTCATCCGAAAAATAACTACCACCATTTGTATGCACAAACAAATTATTTTCAAAGGTTATTTTAGCAATATATAGATTTTTTACACCACCTTCTGTATAGGTTTGTACTACTATTGTTTTTTTATCTTTAGACATTCCAAACTTAACTATTTTTGATTGTCCGTATTGATTATTAGAAAAGATTTTATCAATCTGTAAATTATTCAGGTAATCATTTAACGGTGTATTACTAATTTTTTGAGGACAACACAAAAACTGTGTAGGGGTTATCCAGTTTCTCTGGATAGCATTTTCAGTTAAGGATTTCGTATATTCATACTTTTCTTCAGTGTAATCGTATTTTTCATCATTTTTTTTAAAAAAATCATCCGGCAATGAATTTTTATTTTCATCACTTTTCCAAAATTTTTCCCATTTATCCATACTCGTCATTTCCCTTAAACAATTTAATTATGTGGTAAAAAATCGGGCAACTTGCCACATTCTTTTTTGATTGATTGAGCATCACCACTATTATTTACATAACTGTTTGCGTAACAAGTACAATATTTTTCATCTTTTGGTAAATTTTCATCTTCGTACCTATTAATACATATTGAAGCTATATCTTCTTTTGCTTTATAAATTCTTTTTTGATGTTCTTCTTCTGATTGATAATCATTTTTGTACTCAAAAACAATTTTGGAAACTGTTTTCTGTAACCCATCTTTAGTTTCGTATTTAAACACACCGTCCCTAACAGCACATTTATCTGTAGGAACTTCGTAAATCATACCATCATATAAATCTTCACTTACTTTGTCCCCTAAAATAAAATCTAGGTTATTTCTATAGGCATCACTACAGTCAGGAGTAAAACATTCAAAAGCTAATCCCGTATTATGATATACCGCCTGTAGGACTTTAAATCTACGAATTCCAATACATCTTTTATTGTCAACACCTATTTCCTCTAAAGTATCAATAGTCGAGCAAGATGTTATTAGTAGGAATAATAAAAACAAACAAATTTTTTTCATACCACATCTCCTTTGGAAATACACTACCAGAAACATTTATAATTTTCAATGATAATCCCTACTTTAACTTTGAGGTGCAATGCGGGCAGCGTGTGGCTTGCATCGGTATTTCACTGCAACAATACGGGCAAACTTTTATTGTTGCCGCTTCTTCTTTATCTGCTGCCCTTTTTTCAGCTGCCAGTACCTTATCTTGCAAGGTATTGATGCTCTTGATTAACACAAACACCGCAAATGCCACAATAACAAAACTTAGCAATGTATTTAAAAATAAACCGATGTTTAAGGTTATGGCTCCCGCACTTTGGGCCGCTTCCAATGATGCGTAAGGACCTTCCACTACTCCATCATTCAATACTAAAAACCAATTTTTAAAATCTACCTTGCCTAGCAACAAGCCCAGCGGCGGCATTATTATATCTTTTACCAAAGAATCGGCTATCTTACCAAATGAGGCTCCTATAATGATACCTACCGCCATATCTATTACATTGCCTCTTAAGGCAAACTTCTTAAACTCGTTTATAAAGTTTTTTATCATTTTTGTTTCCTTAAACTGTTTACCCAAGCTTTTACATTGCGATTATGCTCGTTTAAGCTCTTGGCAAAATTGTGACCGCCTTTACCGTCAGCTACGAAAAACAAATAATCGGTATCTTCAGGATGTGCCGCAGCTTGTAACGATTTTAGTCCGGGATTGCAAATCGGTGTCGGCGGCAACCCCTTGTTTTTATAAGTGTTATAAGGACTTTCCACCTGTAAATCTTTTCTCTTTAATCTTCTTCCCAAGTCTCCCTTTCCCAAGGTAATTGCATAAATTACCGTCGGATCGGTTTGTAGTAACATTCCCTTATTCAACCTGTTGATAAAGACCGATGCTACCGTCCCTCTTTCTGAGGATACTGCCGTTTCTTTTTCAATAATCGAGGCTAAAATCAATAATTCCTCTTTGGAATCTAGAGGTAAGTTTTCATCTCTTCCTTCCCATGCCTCACTTAAAGCCTTTTTCATGGCATTTTTGGCATTAATAATAAAATTATTACGACTCTCTCCTTTATGAAAGCTGTAAGTTTCCGGCAATAATTCACCCTCTTTTATCGGCTCGGTTATAGTTCCCGTCAATAACTCGTTATTTTCTATAATCTTAAGCATCTGGTTTGTGGTTAAACCTTCCGGTAAAGTTAAGCGGTGTAAAACTACCTTGCCCGATGATACTTTTTCTAAAACATCTAATAACGACATTCCGGGTAATAATTCATATTCTCCGGCTTTTAATTTTTTATCATACCCAAAGGCTCGTGAAGTTAGCTTTACCAATAACGGAAATTTTACTGCGCCCTCTTCTTTTAACTTATTCCCCAGCACTCCGGCATTGCCACCTCTGGGCATTTCTACCACAATCGGGCTTGTCATAGGCAAAGGCTTGTTTACCTGCCAGTTAAAAAAACTAAACGGTATCTGTAAAGCAATTAAAACCATTAAGCCTTTAACTAAAAATCTTCTCATCTGTCTTCCTTTTTTGTTCGGATTTAAACTAATCAATCACCTGCACTTTGTCAAGCAAGCTTACAGCTATAGGGTTGTCTTAAATCTTTTTATGGCAAAAAAGGCTATAAATACTCCCACTCCCAACATTACCGAGGCATGTTCAAAAAAGTAGTTCCATCCCGCCCCTTTTAAGATGATGTTGCGGGTTAAATAAGTAAAATGAGTTAGCGGATTTAACTTAGATATATACTGTAACGCTAACGGCATATTTTCTATCGGGAATAAGGCTCCCGATAACATCATGGATAAAAATAAAATAATTATCATACCAAGCATTGCTTGTTGTTGGGTATGCGTATAGGTAGAAAGCCATACCGCCGTCGCTGTTGCCGGAATACAAAAACATATAAACGAGGCCATAAACATTAAAAATGAACCCTTAAACGGTAGGGCAAACATCAACACACCGATACTTTGAATAAGAAACATATTAACCAGTGCTACCAAAATATAGGGAATAACTTTACCGAAAATAATATCATATTTGGATATGGGTGCCGAAATTAAAGTTTCTATCGTACCTTTTTCTTTTTCTCGGGTTAAGGAAATACATATCAAAGTTAAAAGCGACATCAATACCAAAATGGCTAAAATCGCCGGAATTAAAAAATGTTGCGTATCAAGTTGCGGGTTAAATAAAATTCGCGTATTAAAAACTATCGGCTGTGATACTTTTATATGCATTTCTTCTTGCATAACCTGAGAGATAATAGCCTGCAAATATCCTTCAATGCTTTGAGCCTTCAGTACATTGGTGGCATCAATTAAAATTTGCAGTCTTCCTTCGTTTCTTAATAATGATTTAGTCAACCCTCCCGGGGGTGCTATTATGGCAACATCGGCTTTACCTGACTGTACCGCTTCCATGGCGCTTTCTTTAAGTGGCTCAACTTTCTCAAACCATCCTGAACCTAAGGCGTGGTCGTAAATACGGTCTAACACATAATCATCGGTATTAGTCTCTACCACCAAATGCAAATTGCGGGCTTCCATGGTAATGGCTTGACTTAACACCACAACTTGTACCATCGGCATAATCAAAATGGCGGCCAACATAACCGGATCTCTTAATAAGCTTATCAGCTCTTTTTTTATAAAGCTTAATAAAATCATTCCAAGGTCCTCCTAAAACGCCAAACACAGGCACTCATTAATACCACTGCCTGAATAAAAAGTGCCGTAAACGGAACGATTAAATCTTCAAAACTACTGGCTTTTAAAAATTGGTCTCGGGATATCTCAATATAAAATCGGGCCGGAAACAAAGCCGATACCCACTGAAATATCTGCGGCATATACTGAATCGGAAAAATAAATCCCGATAATAATGCCGTCGGCAGCAAACCTATCGTTGCCGCATATTGAATTGCCACCTGCTGTTCATGACTTATGACCGAAACATATAATCCTAATGCCAGATAATCAAAAATAAACAATACGGTAGCCAAAATTAAAATAAAATAACTTCCGACAAACGGTATACCGAAAATCAGCCTCGCCGCCACATATACAATTATAAATCCGCAAAAGCTTAAAACCGCATACGGCAGAAGCTTACCAAACATTATTTCCGTTGATGTTACCGGCGTAGAAAGCAGCATTTCCATAGAACCTTGCTCCCACTCTTTACAAATGGTCAGAGCCGTTAACATAATCGCCACTAAAGCAATAATTACCGCCGAAATTCCGGGAATAGAAAACCATTTGGAATTTAATTCCGGGTTAAACAAATACCGTGTTTTAAATTTCAACAATGAATTATCTTCCGGCGGAATATCTTTTATTTTATATACGGCATCGGTATTTATGGTGTTAAGGTAATTGTTAATGGCCGAAATGGAGGAATTATCTGCACCGTCTAACAAGATTTGCACATCTGCCTTGCGGCCCGTTACAAAATTTTTTTCAAACTCGGGAGGTATAATCAGCATCGCCTTGGCGTGTTCGGAGACAACATCGGCAAAGCCTTTATCCGGATTTGTTACTTCATAAGGACGAAAATAATCCGAACTGCCGAAAGTTTCTACCAATTTGCGTGAGCTTTCGGTTTTATCTTGGTCCCAATAGGCTAAATCTATTTCCTGAACATTAAATTCTATGCAATTTCCCAAAATCAATACAATTAAAAGAGGCAGTAAAAGTGCCATCATCAAAGTAAAAGGATCACGAAAAATGTGCTTGAATTCTTTCTTAAAAATCGCTCCGGCTCGTGTATAAGAAAACATTTTCATCGGTTTTGTCCCTCCACCACACGAATAAAAACATCTTCCAATGACGGACTTATTTTTTCAATTTCAAAATCTGTACTCAGCTTTTTTAAAAGCTTTTCTTCATCGGCATTATCATTAAACAAAACATGATAATGTTGCCCGTAAGGTTCAAAAATGGCAAAGTCTTTTTTATCCGGCAATTGCCAATCTTTTGCCTTGGGAGTAAAATTATACATCTGCCGCTTAAAAGTTTTGGCTTTCAAATTCTCCGGCGAATCCAATTCTATAAGCTCACCGGAACGCATTAAGGCTATACGGCCGCAATTTTCCGCCTCATCCATATAGTGAGTGGTTACAAAAATGGTCTTACCCTGATGAGCCAAAGTTCGAATAAGCTCCCAAAAACGGTAACGCGCCGCCGGTGCCACACCTGCAGTCGGCTCATCTAAAAATACCAGTTGCGGGTTATGCAAAAGCGACTGACACAAAGCTATTTCTTGCTTAATACCTCCAGGTAAATCTTTGACAACGGTTGATAAATCCTGCTTAAAATCTATAAATTCCAGCAATTTTTGCCGATGAGTTTCATACTCATCTTTGGCAAGCTTACGAATACCGGCGGCAAAATCCATATTTTCTTTAATTGACAAGTCATCATATAAGGTAAAGTGTTGCGACATATAGCCGACTTTTTGTTTGATGATATTTTCTTTACCTTTTACAAACTCTACCCCGTCTATAATAACTTTACCTTTGCTTGCCGGTAATAATCCGCATAAAACACGAATAGTGGTGGTTTTTCCAGCACCGTTTGCTCCCAAAAAGCCGAATATTTCGCCTTTTTTTACCTTAAATGATATATTTTTTACCGCATAAAAATCGCCGAATTTTACCGATAAATTTTCTACTTCAACAATATAATCTCTCATCTTTTGACGCCTCCTCTTTGTAAAAAGAATTCGTCAAAATCTTTAACGTTAGCTTTTTGTAATAATTCTTTGGGTTCGCCGCTGCCTAAAACATGCCCTTCTTCCATTAACACCACTTCCGAACATCGCTCGGCTTCATCCATGTAGGCTGTTGTCATTAAAACTAAAATTCCCTGCTCTACTGAAATATGCAGCATATCCCAAAATTCTCGACGGCTTATCGGGTCAACCCCATTGGTCGGCTCATCTAACAGCATAACTTTGGGCGATCTTAATAAGGCACACATCAAACCTAACTTTTTATACATACCGCCCGATAATTGTCCGGCCGGACGAGATAAAAACTTATCAAGACGCGTCATTTTAAGAAGTTCTTGCTTTTTATCCAAATAATCTTGACCGGAAATACCATATAAATCCCTGAAAAATTCCAGATGTTCTTCTACCGACAAGTCAGCGTATAAACTCTGTGTTTGCGGCATATATGCCGTATAATTGCGAAACTCATCAACCGTAATATCTTTTGAGTTAAATTGATAGCAAATATTGCCGCTGTCTTTGTTCATCAAGCCCAGCATTATTCTAAAAAGCGTGGTCTTGCCGGCTCCTGCCGGTCCGATAATGCCATACAATTTGCCGGTTTGAAAGTTCATAGAAACTTTATTTAACGCTTCAATATCGCCAAACCTTTTACATAAATCTTTAACTTCTATGGCAAAGTTATTCATCGTTTAAAGAACTTTCTATGGTCATACCGGCTTTTAAGATTAAATCCGGATTATCAAACTCTACTTTTATACCATATACCAAACGCGTTCTTTCTTCACGAGTTTGAACATTTTTGGGCGTAAATTCCGCCTCTTCGCTGATTTTGGTAATATGCCCCGTAAAACGGCGATTGTTATCTTCGGGCAAAATACCGATAACTTTTTGCCCGACTTTTAATTTGTAAACTTCATTATGCGGAACATAAAAGTAGGCATAAACATCGTAAGTATCGGCAACCGAAATCAATGTTTCGCCGGCGGCAACAACCTCGCCGTTTTCTCTAAATTTGGTAATAACCGTGCCATCTAAAGGCGAAGTTATTTTACACCACTGTAATTTTAAATCATTATCGCGTTTATTTTTTTCGGCAACATCGTAAGCGGCTTTGGAAATATGATCTTTTTTGACCAAGGCTGCCGCACGTTCATAATCGTTATTTATCTGCCGAGCGGCAACTTTATAGGTATCGCAGCTTAATTCTATAAGAAGCTGTCCTTTAGTAACCGTATCACCTTCATCTACTTTATATTCAACAATGTCAGAGCTTAATTTTGAAGATATCATAACTTTTGTGGTTTCTATGGTACCGGCATATAAAAATACTTTATTAAACATCAACTGTCTAATTAAAGCCGACACCAACACCAGTAGGCCTATACCCAATACGACGATAGTTTTTTTATTCATAATCAATCTCCGCCGGTTATTTATAATAATGTATGATTGTACTATAAAAACCATTTCTCCTGCAAGCATATTTTTATAATTTAACATAAATCCCGACCTTGCAGGTTTGAATATCACTTCCTATATTTAATGATATGAAAGGATATTAAAAACATGAATATGGAAAAATTAACCGACAGATCACAAGGATTTATTCAAGCTGCTCAATCTTTGGCAGCCAGAAACTCTAACCAGTTTTTGACCCCCGAGCATTTGCTTAAAGTTATGCTTGATGACAAAGAAGGCATGGCTTCATCCTTGATTGCCCAAACCGGAGCCGATGTTGAAAAAGTACGCGAGCTGGTTAATGAAGATGTTGATAAACTTCCCAAAGTTGAGGGAAGTTCAGTGCAAGTTTCAGCTTCGCAAGGCTTTTTCAAAGCTCTTGACTTAGCCGAGCAAAACGCTCTTAAAGCCGGAGATTCTTTTGTAACCGTAGAGCGTATCCTGCAGGCTTTGTTGGCAGCAAAATCGTACGGTGTGGACTTAAAAAAGCTTAATGAAGTAATTAACAATATGCGTCAGGGCAGAACTGCTCAAAGCGCCAGCGCCGAAGACACTATGGATGCCTTAAAAAAGTATGCCACCGACTATACCGAAAGAGCTTTGCAAGGTAAGCTTGACCCGGTTATCGGACGTGATGAAGAAATAAGACATACCATTCAGGTACTTTCTAGGCGAACCAAAAACAACCCGATTTTAATCGGTGAGCCGGGTGTCGGTAAAACCGCTATTGTTGAAGGCTTGGCTTTAAGAATCGTCAACGGCGATGTCCCGGAAAGCTTAAAACATAAACGTTTGATGGCTCTGGATATGGGGGCCCTTATTGCCGGCGCTAAATATCGTGGTGAGTTTGAGGAACGTTTAAAAGCCGTACTACAAGAGGTAAGTGCCGCCAACGGACAGATTATATTGTTCATTGATGAAATGCACACCGTGGTCGGTGCCGGCGCAACGTCGGGCTCTATGGATGCCTCTAACTTGTTAAAACCGGCTTTGGCTCGTGGTGAATTGCACTGTATTGGCGCCACAACCTTAAAAGAATACCAAAAATACATTGAAAAAGATCAAGCCTTTGCTCGTCGTTTTCAGCCGGTATTTGTAAATGAGCCGCAAGTTGAAGATACCATCTCCATCTTGCGTGGTATTAAGGAAAAATATGAGTTGCATCACGGTGTTAGAATTTCCGATGCCGCATTGGTAGCCGCAGCGGTAATGTCTAACCGTTACATTACCGACAGGTTTTTGCCCGATAAGGCCATTGACCTTATTGATGAGGCAGCCAGCCGCTTAAGAATGGCTATTGACTCTAAGCCGGAACACTTGGATGAAATCGATCGTCATTTAATTCAGCTCAAAATCGAACGTGAAGCTTTGCGTAAAGAAACCGATAAAGCTTCTCAGGAGCGTTTGGCAAAGATTGAAAAGGAAATTGAAGAGCTGGAAAAAGAATCGGCTGATGAAAATGCTAAATGGAATGCCAGTAAGAGCAGCGTCCAAGAAGCCGGAAAACTCCGTGAATCTTTGGATAAAGCTCGTATTGAGGTTGATAAGGCTTTGCGTGCCGGACAGTACGAAAAAGCCGGAGAACTGCAATATAAAGAAATTCCGGATTTGGAAAAACGCTTAAATGAAATTAATGCCCATGCTCAAGAGCATACGGCCGTTGAAACCGTTACCCCGGATGTTATTGCTCAGGTCGTTTCAAAATGGACGGGAATTCCGGTTGACAAGTTAATGAGTAACGAGCGTGAAAAACTGGTTCATATGGAAACGGCTATTGCTAAACGTGTTGTCGGACAAGATGAAGCCATTACGGCCGTTGCCAATGCCGTACGTCGTTCACGTTCGGGCTTAAGCGATCCGAACCGTCCTATCGGCTCGTTCTTGTTCTTGGGTCCGACGGGCGTCGGTAAAACCGAACTTGCCAAAGCGTTAGCCGAGTTCTTGTTTGATGAGGAAAACGCTTACTTAAGAATTGATATGTCCGAGTATATGGAAAAGCACTCCGTGGCTCGTTTAATCGGTGCGCCTCCGGGATATGTCGGATACGATGAAGGCGGAGTTTTAACCGAAGCTGTCAGACGTCGTCCTTATCAGGTAATTTTGTTTGATGAGGTTGAAAAGGCTCACCCAGATGTATTCAACGTTTTGTTGCAAGTCTTGGATGACGGACGTTTGACCGATGGTCAGGGAAGAACGGTTGATTTTAAAAACACCTTCCTTATCATGACCTCTAACCTGATTGCTGATCCGAACGTTAAAGATGTTCGTGAAGCTTTGAAGGGTTTCTTCCGTCCGGAGTTTATTAACCGTTTGGATGAAATTATCGTCTTTAATGCACTTAGCAAAGAGAGCATCAGAAAAATCGTTGAAATTCAGCTGGCTCGTTTGCAAAAACGGTTAGACGATCATCACATAACCTTAAAATTTGACGATAAAGCCTTGAACTGGCTTGCAGACAATGGTTATGATAAAGAGTTTGGTGCAAGACCTCTAAAAAGACTTATTCAGCAAGAGGTTGAAAATCCTCTCGCCATTAAACTCCTAAACGGCGATATCCGTGATGACAGCGAAGTTAAAATAACTGCCGATAATGATAAACTCATAATCGGTTAAACTTCAACAATCACTAAAGGTCCCGCAGTTTTAGCGGGACCTTTTTGGTGAAAAAATAGATATTGCTTTCAGTTGGTTTTTGTTTTATAACACACTGTGTTTGTTTTAATGGGGTCATAGCTCAGTTGGGAGAGCGACTGGTTCGCAATCAGTAGGTCGGGAGTTCGATCCTCCCTGGCTCCACCATTTTACTTTATTTTAACAGTTTATCCCGTAAACTCTTTCTGGACAAAAAGCTTGCGCATTTTTTTAATATGCTAGTATAAAAATTGTAGCATACACAATAATGCCTTTTGCCGGGAGAGTAAAAATGGCCGCTTTAGTAGATGATAATAATCAACCAATTTCGTTGGTAACACGCGATAATTTACAAAAATTTCAGCAGTACTTGTTAGAAGTTAAAGATGCTAATGAACATTTGGTTCGTATTGATCCGTCGCTTACTTTAGATGATATATTAATTGACAGCAATGGTCGTAAACTAGACTTGTCTGATGCCCAGTATAGGTTTTTGGCTAGAGATTTAGTATATAGTGAACATAGCGAAAATTTGGTAAAAGATTTAATAAATACTGCAGAAGAGCACCCGGCACTTATCGCTAATGTTTATACTACCGCCGGACACTCTTCATATTCTCCTTTGTATGAAAGCATTTCTCAAGAGCTGTCCAAACGCTCTTTTGAAGATAATCTTCCGATTATATATGCCATGATAACTACTAACGGAAATACTTTGATCAGCAGTTTTCTCGGTACCGGAACCGTAACAAAATTATCTCCCAAGAACCAGCGCTATGTAGATGATTTGTTTAATATATTTTATTCTGGCAAAAATAATATGTATGCTTTCGCCAGAAATGATAATCCGTATGTTAAATCGGCCGCCGAGAGCTTTTTTAAGGATACCGCAGTAAGCAAGTTCTTAAATTATGAACAGGCTTCTTCGGAATTTCGTTCGTTTATTACCGAACAAATTTTTTATAGTCCCTCCAATATTACCCACTTGTTAGATGCGCTCAATGAAAAATTCTACGATAAAGAGCTTTTGGGTAAAGTTTTACAAAGCAAGCATATTTCCGTTCCGACCCATGTTATCGATACCTCCAAGGCGGTTACGCAACAACAGAAAAATGCCAATATCTTTCCGTCACATTATCGCAAAATCATGAGCGCCATGCTTAAAATTACTAAAAAGGAAAATCCTCATGACTACAACAATTATGGCAGAGAAAAAAGCCTAACCCAGCGTTATTTGGATATGTGCAAAGAAATTGCCCCTAAGTGTCAAAATAGTCAACTTTTTAACAGCGGGCTGTTGATGATTGCGCAAAATGATATAATTAACGGCAATGCTGCTAAATTAGATGCCGAAGTTTTGCAAATGGTTATCAAAAACGATAAACATAATTATTACCTACGGAAAATACCTGAAAATATAATTGCTGAAAAACACTTGGAAATTTCACCAAAAAATACAATCATAACCAAACTTCAAAATAGAGAAAAACTTTTAGAACAATTTGGTGTTATGGACATAGTTACTAGGAAAAATTTATCTTTACAGGAAAAACAAGATCTTATTAAAGCAGCAGAAAGTAAACTTAATAACCAAGCAAGCTTGTATAATACTTTACAAGAACGTCTTGAGAATTATGAAAAAGACAAACAAGCACTAAATGAGCAGTATAAACAAGTTGAAAAAAATAACTTTGTAGCCGATGCTATAAATAAATTACAACAAAAATTCCATGCTATACAAACTAATTTTAAAAATGGAATTCCTAATGCTCAAGAAGCGTTCTTAAATAAAGAGATGGTTGAAAAACACATAAGCGCTTACATTAAAGGCGATAAAAAGGAATTGAAACTACCTGAACAGAAGTCTTTGCCTTTGTTAATCGGCAGAAAGGAAGAACAACTAAGACGTAATAATCTTGATGCAGCAATTCGTGGCTTTAATGAAGAATTAAAAAATATTGTAATTAATTCGCAACGTGCATTTAAAACCGCTTTTCCGGATCAAGAACGATATAACGGTATTATCTTAAGCGATAAAGCTAAAGAAATGGCTGAAGCTCAGAAACAAGATTCTGTGGACAAACTTAAATCTCAACAACAAGATTTTAACCGTGACTATAAAACTATTACCGATACTCAAATAGCTAAATCAGAAATAGACAGACAAAAAGAAAATTTGAGCAAGGCTAAAGAACATTTAGCTAATCATCATAATAAACTTTCAAAGCTATCTAAGGAACGTTTGGGAATAAATTCAAATACCAAAATTGAAAAAATTACCCAAGACATGACCCCCGAACAAAAGCATGAAGCCAGATTGAACAATCAACGCCAATCTGACAAATTAGAACAAAAAGCGCAGGAGTATAAGGGGTTAACCGATACTCAAAAAGTTCAAAAAACTATGAATGATATAAAAAGTCGTTAATATATTTAATATAAAAAACACCCCAGATTATTAACTGAGGTGTTTTTTTATTAATATTGATTAATCTTGATATTTTTTTAATACCAAAGATGAGTTGGTTCCGCCAAAACCAAAGGAGTTGGACATTGCGGCTTTAATTTCTTTTTTCTTAGCCTTTAAAGGAACTAAATCGATATCGGCAACTTCATCTTCAACATCTTCCAAATTCAAGGTAGGCGGACAAACTTGGTCGCGCAAAGCTAAAACCGTGTAAACGGCTTCAACCGCACCGGCAGCACCCAATAAGTGCCCAATTGCCGATTTTGTTGATGACATGGAAACATATTTCATATCATCGCCGAACAGTCTTTTAACGGCTAAAGCCTCACCAACGTCACCGGCCGGTGTAGATGTACCATGAGCATTAATATAATTAATGTCTTTTAATTCAACCCCATGTTCTTTGGCATGATCGGCAGCCATCTTCATAGCGCGATATGCTCCGTCGCCGGAAGGTGCCGTAATGTGGTAAGCATCTCCGCTCATACCATAACCAACAACTTCGGCATAAATTTTGGCGCCACGGGCTTTAGCATGCTCTAATTCTTCCAAAACTACGGCGCCGGCACCCTCACCCATTACAAAACCACTGCGTTTTTTATCCCACGGACGGGATGCTTTGGTCGGTTCATCGTTAAAATCGGAGGTAACGGCGTGCATACGGGCAAAACCTGCCAAACCTAAAACGTTAACTGCAGATTCAGCACCACCTGCTACCATCATATCTGCATCATTCATGGCAATAATACGTGCCGCATCACCAATGGCATGAGTACCAGTGGAGCAGGCTGTAACGCAGGCATGGTTCGGTCCTTTTAAGCCGAATTTAATGGATAAATTTCCGGAAATAAGGTTAATTAATGATGCCGGAATAAAAAACGGCGATATACGCTTGATGCCGGATTCATTAAACGATAATGAGTTTTCATATATGGTTTGCAATCCACCGATACCGGAACCCATCATTACCCCAAAGCGATTTTTTTCTTCTTCGGTTTCGGGAATAAATCCGCAATCTTGAATAGCATCGGAACCAGCTGCCAACCCGTAAAGAATAAAGCGGTCATTCTTTTTTTGATCCTTAGGGGCTAGTACGCTGTCAGGATTAAACTCTCCTTCGCCGTCTCCCCACGGAACACGGCCAGCAATGCGTACCGGTATATCTTTTAAATCTATATCCTCTATCTTGGATATACCGGAATCGCCGTTAAGCAATCTTTTCCAGTTATGTTCAACACCTCTTCCCAAAGGCGAAATTACTCCAAGACCCGTGATAACAACTCTTCTCATCTAATCAACCTCGTTTATTGTTCACATCCTATATGAAAAAACTCGCCTAATCGCAGCGAGTTCTTACACTTAATTTAAGCCACAAGACTTACGCATTCTTAGAAAGATAGTCAATAGCATCTTTTACGGTAAGAATCTTTTCAGCAGCTTCATCCGGGATTTCGCAACCGAATTCTTCTTCAAATGCCATAACCAATTCTACTGTATCCAAGCTATCAGCACCTAAATCATCAATAAAGCTTGCGCTTTCGGTAACTTTAGATTCTTCAACACCAAGGTGTTCAGCTACGATCTTTTTAACGCGATTTGCGGTATCAGTCATGTATTTAAACCTCAATAAATATTAAAACAAATTTTTCAGGTCCTTAGAACCTTGATTGAGTTGTTAGCACAATTTTATATCATTTGACAAGCTTTTTTTTCATATATAAGCCTATTTTTACCACAAATTGTGGATAACTTATTGAAAATACGCATTTTGTATATGTAACAAATAGTTATAAATAGTGTATAATTTTGATTGTTATTATAAAAAATATTACTATATTTTAGGTGAATTTGAAACGTATTGTATTTTTTGGGAGAATTGTAATGAAAGTTGGTATTATTGGTGTCGGTTCGGTCGGCAGTGCTACTGCCTTTACTCTGGTTATGCGCGGAGTTGCCGATGAGGTTGTTTTAATTGACTATAATCAAAAAAAGGCCGAAGCCGAGGCTTTGGATATTTCTCATGCTACGACTTTTGCTTATGCCAGCAAGGTTTATGCCGGAACTTATGAAGACTTAAAAGGTGCCGAAGTTGTGATTATTACAGCCGGTGCCAACCAAAAACCCGGTGAAACCCGTATAGACTTATTGGCTCGCAATACTGCTATTTTGGAAAGCATTATTACTCCTTTAATGAAATCGGCTCCCGATGCCATTATTTTACTTGCCTCTAACCCTGTTGATATTATGACCGATCTTGCTCTTAAACTCTCGGGGCTTCCGAAAAACAGAGTATTCGGCAGCGGTACCATATTAGATACTTCTCGCTTTAGAACTTTGCTCGGCGAGCATTTAGGTTTATCATCAAAATCTATTCACGCCAATGTTTTGGGCGAACATGGCGACAGTGAAGTTTTGGTTTGGTCTAACGGCGATGCCGGAACTTTATCCATTGATACTCTGGCTAATGATATTAATCGTCCGCTTACTGACGAAGTTAAAGCACAAATTGACGATAATGTTCGTAATGCCGCTTATAAAATTATTGACGGTAAAGGTGCCACTTTCTACGGTATTGCCGGCGGTTTGTGCCGTATTTGCCAAGCCATCAGCACTAACGAAAATGCCATTTTAACCGTTTCTTCTTTTCATGAAGATGTTGAAGGAGTTAAAGATGTTTGCGTTTCTTTGCCTTCGGTTATTAATAAAAACGGTATCGAACGCGTTATTTATCCTCGCTTGTCTAAAGAAGAACACGAGCTTTTAAGAATAAGCGCTCAAAAAATGAAAGATTATTCCGAACAAGAATAAAAAGCCAAATCTAAAAAGCCTCGCATAATTGCGAGGCTTTTTATTTGAAAACAATACCGATTACAGATTAAAATTGTAGTTACCTTCGTAGGCATACCAATACAATTTTTCAATTTCCTCAATCAGCGGATAACGCGGGTTGGAGCCGGTGCATTGGTCATCGAACGCCAAGGTCGGCAATGTTTCCATGGCTTTGGTAAAGTCTTCTTTGGAAATTCCCCAATCCTTGATTGAAAGCGGGATATTGAGTTCTTTTTTCAGATCTTCAATAGCTTTAATCAGGTTATCTACCTTTTCATCAGCGGTCTTACCCTTTAAGCCTAAAGCATCCGCAAATGATGCATAAGCTTCTTTGGTGTTCGGGTAACGATACTGCGGAAATGCACATTGTTTTGCCGGACAATCCGTTGCGTTATAACGAATTACCTGCGAAATTAACAACGCATTGGCAAAACCGTGCGGAATGTGGAAGGCGGCACCTAATTTGTGAGCCATGGAGTGGCAAACACCCAAAAAGGCATTGGCAAAGGCCATACCGGCAATGGTGGCTGCATGGTGCATTCTTTCACGTGCCGTAGTATTGGCGGTTTTATAAGAATCCGGCAAGTAGTTTAATACCAGACGGCCGGCTTCAAGTGATAATCCGCGAGTATATTCGGTTGCCATAGATGATACATACGACTCAAGAGCGTGGGTCATAACATCGATACCAGATGCGGCACAAAGGCCTTTAGGCATGGTCAAAACCAAATCCGAATCTACTACTGCCATACTTGGAGTTAAAGCATAATCGGCAATGGCGTATTTAATGCCGGTAGAATCGTCGGTAATAATTGAGAACGGTGTTACTTCAGAACCTGTACCGGAGGTAGTCGGTATGGCTACCAACTCAGCTTTTTGACCTAAATGCGGAAATTCAAAAATACGTTTGCGGATATCCATAAAGCGCATTGCCAAATCTTCAAACTTTAATTCGGGGTGTTCATACATAATCCACAAAATCTTAGCTGCATCAATCGGTGAGCCACCGCCCAATGCTATCAAAACATCAGGATTAAAGCTGTCTACCATTCCTTTGGCTTTGTTGATGGTAGTTAAATCCGGATCCGGACGAACATCACTGAATATCTGGCATTGAATACCCAAGGGTTCCAAAATATCTGTTAATTTTGAAGTATAGCCTAAATCAAACAACGATTTATCGGTAATGATAAAGGCTCTCTTCTTGCCTGCCAATTCTTTTAAAGCAAATGACAAGCAACCGGGTTTGAAATAAACTTTCGGAGGTACTCTAAACCACAACATATTTTCTTCTCTTTGAGCTACTGTTTTAATATTCATCAGATGTTTTACTCCTACGTTTTCACTAATTGAGTTTCCGCCCCATGAACCACAACCCAAGGTTAAAGACGGCTCTAATCTAAAGTTATAAATATCACCGATTGCACCTTGCGATGACGGGCAGTTAATCATTACTCTGCCGGTGTGCAGTAAGTGTCCGTAATGTTTTATTCTTTCATCGTTATGCGGATCTGTGTATAATACCGATGTGTGACCGTTACCGCCAAAGGTTACGAGTTCTTTGGCCAATTTAGCACCTGCTTCAAAATCAGCAACTTTATACATTGCCAATACCGGCGACAATTTTTCAGCAGAGAACGGCTCTTCTTTACCGACTTTAGAAACTTCGGCAATCAGTACTTTAGTTTCAGGTGCTACTTTAATGTCTGCCATAGCAGCGATGGTTGCGGCTTTTTGACCAACAATGGCGGAATTTAACTTACCGTCAATCATTATAACTTTGCCTAATTTTTCCTTTTCTTTGGCAGATAAAATATAAGCACCTCGCTTTAAAAATTCGGCTTTAACCGCATCGTAAAGGTCTTTTACAATGATTACAGATTGTTCGGAAGCACATATCATGCCGTTATCAAAGGTTTTTGACATTAAAATAGAGCTTACTGCCATTTGAATATCGGCTGTCTCATCAATAAGGGCCGGAACGTTACCTGAGCCTACACCCAATGCCGGTTTACCTGATGAATAAGCCGATTTTACCATGCCCGGACCACCGGTTGCTAAAATTGTATCAATCTTGGGGTGCTTCATCAAATATTGCGTACGCAAAATAGTCGGCTCATCAATCCAACCGATAATATCTGCCGGAGCGCCGGCTTTAACGGCTTCTTCAAGCATTAAGCGAGCTGTTTCTACCGTACATTTCTTGGCGCGCGGGTGCGGCGAAAAGATTATACCGTTACGCGTTTTTAAAGCTATTAAAGTTTTGAAAATTACCGTTGAGGTCGGGTTTGTGGTCGGAACAACACCGGCAATTACCCCCAAAGGTTCACCTATTTTAATATAGCCATTATCTTTATCTTCTTCTAAAATACCGCATGTCTTGGTGTTTTTATATTTGTTATAAATATATTCGGAAGCAAAGTGATTTTTTATTACTTTATCTTCCACAACGCCCATGCCGGTTTCTTCTACCGCCATTTTGGCAAGCGGAATTCTTAAAGAGCTCATCTTTAAGGCTACGCGGCGAAAAATTTCATCAACTTGTTCTTGAGTGTATTCAGCAAACTTCTTTTGAGCTTTGCTTACTTTTTCAACTAACTCATCAATGTATTTTTCTTCTGCTGCTTCATCTACAACTTTAACATCTTTTTGTGCCATAATTGTTTTCTCCAAATGTAATTTTTACTGGCTTTATAATGACAGACTTAATTTAATAAACAACTTTAAATATTGCTATCTTCAATCAACATTTATTTCTAAATTGTTGCAAAAAAATCCCGCCCATAAGGAGCGGGATTTTTTATTCTACGGAATGCGAATCGTGTGTAATAAATTGGTCATTCCTTGTTTGCCAAGCGGGAAACCTGCCGTCGATATAATATAATCTCCTGATTTTCCGTAACCGCATTCCCTTACATAACGTATGGCAATTTCTTCAATTAAATCAAAGCTTAAAAATACATCTTTATTTATAAAGCTTCTTACTCCCCAGACAATACCTAACTGACGAGCAACTTTAACACTCGGAGTAATTGCTAAAATCGGCAAATTAGGACGTTCTCTTGCCATAGAAAACGTTGTAAAACCTGATGAAGTGTAGGTAACGATGGCGGCTACATTAGGCAATACTTTTCCAAGCTCATTGGCTGCGTATGTAATGCCTTTAGATTCACTGTTACATTCTCCGATTTCGCAATTTCCTTGACACTTGCATAAAATTGAATGCTGCTCTACCTCAGAAATAATCTTGTGCATCATAGCCACCGCTTCAGCCGGATATTTACCAACCGCCGTTTCGGCAGATAACATTACCGTATCGGCTCCGTCATAAACTGCCGTTGCCACATCCGAAGCCTCGGCACGTGTCGGCATCGGCGCATTTATCATTGATTCTAACATCTGAGTGGCAATAATTACCGGTTTAGCATATTTGCGACAAGCCGCAACTATACGCTTTTGTAAAACAGGCACTGTTTCTATCGGACATTCTACTCCCAAATCTCCGCGAGCCACCATTATCGCATCTGATAACTTTACGATATCTTCTAACTCTTCTATGGCACTCGGTTTCTCAAGCTTAGATATAATTAATGCTCTGTCTCCGATTATATCTCGCGCTTCTTTAACATCCTGTGCCTTTTGTACAAATGATAAGCTTATCCAATCAACACCCAAACTTAATGCAAATTCCAAATCTTCTTTATCTTTTTTTGTTAATGCTGATATAGGCAATGTAATGTTTGGTAAATTTACGCCCTTATGATCTGATAACTCACCGCCGACTTTAACTCTGGTTACAGCATGAGAATCGTCACAAGATACTATTTCTAATGCTATATTGCCGTCGTTTAACAGCAAGGTATCCCCCTTTTTGATAGCTGCAAAAATTTCTTTATGCGGTAAATTTACCCTATGTTCATCTCCTAATTTTTCATCTAAATCCAACACAAACTCTTGACCGGCTGTTAATGTAATTTTGCCTTTGGCAAAGCGACCGACACGTAACTTTGGACCTTGCATATCGGCAATTATGCTGATATGACGTTTGTGCGAATCGGATATGTCCCTTACTACTTGATAACGCTCGGCATGTTCTTCGTGTGTTCCGTGTGAAAAATTAAAACGAAAAGCATCGGCTCCGGCTTCAACCAACTTTTCAAGCATCTCTTTGGTTGCCGTGGCCGGACCTACCGTTGCCAATATTTTGGTATGTGTATTTTCTGGCATCTCTTTCCTCTTTCTTCTGTTAATTTTTATTATCTATATAACAAAAATTATCACTTGTAAAATATAATCATTTTTGTTAACTTCTTTAACAACAAATTGGTTAATTTTTTATATAAAGGAGTATTAAAATGGCTGAAGTTGGAGGAATTGCCACCGACAGATTGCGTTCTTTGATTGAGCGTATCGAGAAACTTGAAGAAGATAAAAAAGAAATTTCTACCGATATTCGTGAAGTTTTTGCCGAAGCAAAAAGCGCCGGTTTTGATGTTAAGGTTATGCGCGCTATTTTAAAGCTTCGTAAAATGAATGCCGCCGATCGCGATGAACAAGAGTTCTTACTTGATACTTATCGTAAAGCTTTGGATATGTAACTAAAGTCTTATTTTAAAAAAGAAACCCCCGCGTAAAACGCGGGGTTCTTCATATGCGGCTATAAGCCTTTAACACTGGCATCCCCTAAACG
>CALXWE010000007.1 GCA_944392295.1 uncultured Alphaproteobacteria bacterium | reverse complement strand
GATTTTTCGCCAACTCGCTACGGTCACCGCTATGTAACGCTTGATACGTCCGCTGTCGCGGTCTTTCAAGCTAACAAACGCGTAACCTGCGTCGTAAAAAGCTAATTACTTTTAGCTTTTTACTCCTCGTCCCGACCCAGTGGTCGGCAGTTCAATTTTCTGCTGACTTTAAAAATAAAAAAAAGCGTCATAAAGACGCATTTTGTTTTTAATGGTGCCGACAGAGAGACTTGAACTCCCGACCCACTGATTACAAATCAGTTGCTCTACCAACTGAGCTATGTCGGCTTAACTTCGCTCCTTATATATTAACCTTTTTTACTTGTCAATAAAAAAATTATTTTTGTTGGGTTAAAAACGAAAATACATAATGGCGTCAGAATTTTGTGCCGTAGCGATGGTATTACAGAAGTTGCTTATTGTTGTGACATTAAGGTCTGAAAATTTGGTTTGGCAGCTGTCGTTGCAGATTTGTAGATTTCCACCGGGAAAGAATATAATTACATCTTTTAAATTTGCTTCAACGGTACTTTGGAAAATTATTTGACATGTGCTTTTTATGGTTTCTAATCTTGAAGATGATGTGCCAGTATCGGCATCGCCGCCTATACGAACGAATAATCCGTAATTGTTAATACCCCATCGGTTATAGAAATAATCGGTAAATGATGTCTTATGTACCTCTGTATGCAGCAGGTTTTCCGGTACAAAATATTTAACATCTATACCGCTTAAATCATTATCTCCTCGCATTAAGGAATGTAGCTCAGCCAGCATTAAAGTTATATCAGAGGCATATTTATTAAGTTTATACTTCATCATAGCTTTAGAGTAACCGGCAATAGCGCCAACTGAAAGTACGCCTATAATCGCTAAAACACCTAACATCTCCACCATAGAGCGTCCCGATTGATAAAATTTCATTTAAAACCTCCGAGTTAACTAAAATTAAAGAGCTTTAAACGAAATCATAAACCGTTTTTTTTTTTGCAATCAAAAAGAGTCTTGTCTGGTTAATGTAATCAAAATTTATGGTAAGCTTATGATAATTACCACGGTAGTAGTTTTCTTCCCTTTTTAAATACGCTTTCTGTCTTATCAGAACTTAAATCTATGGTGTTTAACATTATTTTTTGCCATATCTGAGCCGGCAATCCGGCGCCTCCGATTTTATCCATGGGGGAATTGTCATCATTTCCTAGCCATACGGCGGCCACATAGTCATCTGTCCAACCTACAAACCAGGCATCTCTAAAGTCTTGTGATGTTCCGGTCTTGCCCGCCGCAAATACCGGTAATTGAGCTCGCCGTCCGGTACCGTAGTCAATTACGTTTTTGAGCATACCCGTTATTTTATCTACTGTTTGGGTATCTAAAATTTGTATTGGCTCACTATAGTCGCGCTGATATAACTGAATACCGTCTTTGGAATATATTTCTTCTATTGAATATGGCCAAACTGCTTTACCGCCACCGGCCATGACTGCGTACGCTACCGCCATGTCCAAAACTTTTACTTCAGCAGCTCCTAAGGCTAGAGACGGAGTGTCAGGTAAATCGGTTGTAATCCCCATTTTATGCGCAGTTGAAATTATATCTTTACGGTTTAACTGCTCTGCCAAATTGATGGTCGCTAAGTTTAGTGAACGGCTCAAAGCTTCTGTCAAAGTTACGGCTCCGTAATGCTTTTTGGTACTGTTTTCAGGTTTCCATTTGCCGATTGTTACGGGAACGTCGTTGATTATATCTTGCGGAGTAAAACCATGTTGTAATGCCGTAATGTATACAAACGGCTTAAATGCCGAACCGGGCTGTCTTAAAGCTTGTGTAGCTCGGTTAAATTGGCTGGCATTGTAGTCTACACCACCGACCATCGCCTTTATGGCACCGTTATGGTCTAAAATGACAATGGCGCCTTGGGTTACGTTTTTATCTTTGTTTTGCGCAATGGTATCTTGTAAAATCCATTCGGCTTTTTGCTGTAAATCTTGATCAAGCGTAGTACTTACGTATAAATCTTGATTGCGATTACCAATATAGGCATTAACCTCGTTATAAACCATATCGGCAAAATGACGAGCTCCTTCAACTTTATATTTACTACTGTCATGCAAAGGCTCGTTTAATGCCTCTTCAAACTCACTTCGGCTTATGGTACCGTGGTCGTACATCAGATTTAAAACAACTTTAGCTCTGTCTTGTGCCTTATCAGGATTGGATAAGGGATTGTAACGGGAAGGGGCTTTTAACATTCCGGCTAAAATTGCAGCTTCTTTTAAACTTAAATCTCGTGAACTCTTACCAAAATAACGGTTGGCCGCCGCTTCAATTCCGTAAGTGCCGGAGCCTAAATATACCCGGTTTAAATACAATGTTAAAATTTGCTCCTTGGTAAAACGACTCTCTAACCAAAAAGCCAATAATAATTCTTGTACTTTGCGCTTTATGCTCTTTTCCGATGTTAAAAATAAATTTTTTGCTACTTGCTGAGTTATGGTGCTGGCTCCTTGAGCATAGCGACCCTTCATAATATTTACAACCATGGCTCGGGTAAAACCTATAATATCAAAGCCAAAGTGCGAATAAAAACGCCTGTCTTCAACATCTATAATTGCTGCCGGTACATAATAGGGCAGATTATCTAAATATACTACCTCGGAAAAACTATTGCCAAAGGTAAAAATTTCATTGCCGTTTTCGGCAATAATCGTTGTTGACGGCTGACGGGTGTGCGAAACCGCATCTTCTACATCAGGCAAAGTTACGTAACAGTACCCTATGTACAACATTAAGGCGGTACCAATAACCGCACAAACTTTTAATAGCGGTTTGAGGTATTTATGCTTTTTGAAAAAACTTTTCTTTTTTGATGTTTTTGATGTTTTCTTTTTAGATTTAGCCGTCTTTTTTAGCATAATTACTCTCCGCTGATTAAAATTGTACTCAATCTAGCATAAATGTATTAAAAAAAATTATACGGAATAAAATTTTTTAATACTTGGCGTAAGGCTTTTTTTTGCGTATATTGACCGTATATTTTGCGAAAGGATTGCTTATGGCTGAAAAAATATGTTTAATTGACGGTTCGGGATATATATTTAGGGCTTTTTATGCTCTCCCCCCCTTAAATACTTCTAAAGGAGTGCCGGTTAATGCCGTTTTGGGCTTTATGAATATGATTATGCGCTTGACCGCAAAAATTAAATGTGATTACTGTCTGGTCTTGTTTGATGCTAAAAGACAAAACTTTCGTAATGAAATTTTTCCCGATTATAAGGGTACCCGTAAGGAAATTCCCGAAGAGCTTATTCCACAATTTCCGATTATTCATCAAGCCGTTGAAGTACTTAACTTAAATCATTTGGAGATGGAAGGTTTTGAAGCCGACGACCTGATTGCTACTTACGCTAAAAAAGCTTTGGATGAAGGGCTTGAGGCGGTTATTGTTTCGGCTGATAAAGATTTAATGCAGCTTATTCGCCCCGGTGTGGAATTTTACGACAGTATGAAAGATAAATTTTTCACCGATGAAGACGTAAAAGAAAAGTTTGGAGTTTATCCCGATAAGGTGGTTGATGTTCAGGCTTTGGCGGGTGATGCTACAGATAATGTTCCCGGCGTACCGGGGATAGGATTAAAAACCGCTGCCGAACTTATCAATCAATTTGGGTCGCTTGATGAAGTGTTACAAAGGGCATCGGAAATTAAACAGAACAAACGTCGCGAAACGGTGCTTAATAATATCGAAAATGCAAAAATATCACGCAATTTAGTAAAGTTAAAAGACGATGTTGATGTAAAACATCAAATAAAAGAATACCACTTAAAGGCTCCGCTTTCTCAAAAAGTTATGGAGTTTGTTGATGATTACGAGTTAAACAGTATTCGTCCTCGTATGGAAAAATGGATTGCCGAACAGGCCCAAAGATGCGGCGATGATAACACTTCGGTTCCGGCAGAAATTGTAAAACAATACGAACTCGTGAATGATGAACAGTCCTTAAAACGTTGGTGTGATATGGCTCTTAAAGCCGGAAAGTTTGCCATAGATACCGAAACAACAGGTCTTGATGCCAGGAAAGATAGTATCGTTGGCTTCTCTTTAGCCGTTGCTCCGGGAAAAGCTTGTTATGTTCCCTTGGCTCATAAATCAACTTCACAAACTGCAGATTTATTTGGTAATACTACTGCTCAAGAAATTAAACAAATATCTTTAGAAACGGCGGCTAAGTACTTGAAACCACTGCTAACAGCGCGTTCGGTTTTGAAAATAGGGCATAATATTAAATTTGATATGCATTTTTTAAGCCAAGTTATCAGTCAAGATGCGGAAATTTTCCCTATTGAGGATACGGCTGTTTTATCGTATGTTCTGGATAGTTCCGAACACGGTCATGGCTTAGATGAATTGGCCGAACTTATGCTGGGTTACCAAACTATTAAATATGAAGAAGTTTGCGGTTCGGGGCGTAATAAAGTAACCTTTGATGAGGTAGCCCTTGATAAAGCTTTGGATTACGCTGCCGAAGATGCGGATATTACCCTTCGGTTGTATGAAGTATTAAAAAAACGCCTTATCAACGAGAAAAAAATTAATGTATATGAAACTTTCGACAGACCTTTAATTAATGTATTAAAAAATATGGAAGATGCCGGTATTATGCTTGATACCAAGGCTTTGATGCTGCTTAATGATGATTTTGAAAAGCAACTTAAAAATTTGGAACAGCAGGTATATGCTTTGGCAGGAGAAGAATTTAATTTAGGCTCACCAAAGCAGATAGGCGAGGTACTGTACTCAAAATTAGGCTTAAAAGGCAAAAAAACGGCCTCGGGAGCTTTTCAAACCGGCGCTGACATATTAGAGCGTTTGGCCGAAGAACACGAGCTGCCGGCTAAGATTTTAGAGTGGCGTGGTTTTGCTAAATTAAAATCCACTTACACTTCGGCATTGCTGGCTCAGATGGATGCTAACAATCGGGTGCATACCACGTTTAACCAGACAGTGGTTAATACCGGCAGATTGGCATCTTCTAATCCGAATTTGCAAAATATTCCGATACGTACCGAAGAAGGTAAAAAAATAAGGCAATGCTTTATTGCTCGTTCGGGGTATAAAATCATTTCAGCCGATTACAGTCAGGTAGAGCTGCGTTTACTTGCCGCTGTTGCCGATGTTAAGGCCTTAAAAGAAGCTTTTGCTCATGGGGTTGATGTCCATGCCGCTACGGCTTCCAAAGTGTTTGGCGTGCCGTTATCGGAGGTTGATGCTAATTTACGTCGCCATGCCAAAGCCATTAACTTCGGTATTGTGTACGGTATTTCGCAATATGGTCTTGCTAAGCAAATCGATACAACTCCCGATGTTGCAAAACAATACATAGATTCATATTTTGCAACCATGCCGGAAATTAAAAAATATATGGCAGATACCATAGAGTTTGCTCATAAAAACGGCTTTGTCGTAACCCCGTACGGACGTAAGTGCTCGGTTATGGGAATTAACGATAAAAATAAGCGTATTGTTTCGTTTGCCGAAAGAGCCGCTATAAACGCTCCTATTCAGGGCGGTGCTGCCGATATTATAAAGCTGGCAATGATTAAAATTTTTACTCTGCTTAAAGAACAAAATTTCGCTACTAAAATGTTACTCCAAGTACACGATGAACTTATTTTTGAAGCTCCCGAAAATGAGGTTGAACGTGTTGTAAAGCTTATTAAAAATACTATGGAAAGTGTTATGAGCTTTGATGTTGATTTTGTAGCAGAAGTTGGGGTAGGAAATAACTGGGCGGAAGCTCATTAGTATAAGGATTTTATTTATGAAAGTGGCTTTTCAGGGTGTTTTAGGCGCTTATTCTCATTTGGCAGCTTCCCAAATTTATCCGAATGCGGAATACATCGGCTGTGAAACGTTTGCCAAAGTATTAAAATCGGTAGCCGACGGTGTTGCCGACAGAGCGGTTGTACCGATTGAAAATTCAAAAGCTGGAAGAGTTACAGATATTCATTTTTTACTTCCGAGGACAGGATTATATGTTGTAGGTGAATATTATTTACCTATACACCATCAATTATGGGGATTGTCCGGCACTGAATTAGAAAATGTTACTAAAGCTTATTCACATCCGCAAGCTCTTGCTCAGTGTGCTGGATTTTTGAATAATCATAACATTAAACCTTTTTCGGCAATAGATACGGCTCTATCTTGTAAACAAATATCGGAAATGAATGATACCTCTATTGCTGCAATAGCTTCCGAAAAAGCCGGACGTCTTTACGGATTGCAAAAATTGGCAGAAAATATTGAAGATTCTTCTAAAAACACTACGAGATTTTTGATAATGAGCCGACAAATGGAGGAGAAGCATCCTGTAAATGATAATGAAAATTTTAAGACTTCATTGATTTTCAGGACTAAGAATATTCCATCTGCACTATTTAAGGCATTAGCTTGTTTTGCCAATGAAAATCTTAATTTGATTAAAATAGAAAGTTATTTGGTTGATGAAGGTTTTGTTATGGCTCAATTTTATGTTGAGGTTGAAGCCTATGCGAAAAGTAATGAATTCAAGCGTGCACAGCAACAACTGGTGAATGTTTGTGATGATATACATATATTGGGAAGTTATCAAGCGAGAACGTAATATTGAAAATTTATGAAACTTATAATAACAAAAATCTCGGATTAATTCCGAGATTTTTGTTACGTTATATAGTATGTGTTTTGTCAGTTATGCAGCTTTAGAATCTTGACCGTTCAATTCTTCCAAAACCATTTTCTTTAGAGATACGTTGTCGGTTTTGCCGGTAGCCAAAAGCGGTATATTATCCTTGTACAATATGATACGAGGTAAGAACAACTCAGACATACCGTTGTTTTTAATATATTCGTGCAAAACTTCTTGTTTGACTTGTTTATTGTTAGTAACCAAAACAAGTTGTTCGCCTTTACTTTCATGAGGAATGGCAACGATACCGTAAACAAAATCAGCACCCATCCACTCATAAGCTTTGACAACCATTTCTAAAACGGCATTTAATGATACCATTTCACCGCCGATTTTAGCAAAACGTTTGATACGATCTTTGATATATACAAAGCCGATTTCGTCAATTTCAACAACATCTCCGGTATGATACCAACCACCCTCTAACGGTACTAAAACGCCAGGATTGTCTGGCATAATGTATCCTAACATGATGTTTGGACCTTTAACTACCAATTCACCGCCTTTTTCAATACCGGGGACGGGCTCAATTTTGTATTGTATGGCCGGCAGTAATTTACCGATTGAACCAAAGCGATTGAAAATGCTGTTGTTGGCTGTTACAACCGGAGAACATTCAGTCGAACCGTAAGCTTCCATCATTCTGATGCCCATGCGTTCCATCCACATATTGCGGGTATCAAGTTTAACGGCTTCTGCCCCGCCAAACATAAAGCGGATATTATGGAAATCGTATGGGTGGGCAATTTTACCGTAACCGCGGAAGAAGGTATCCGTTCCAAACATAACGGTCGCTCCGAGCTCATATACCAACTCGGCAACGACACGATAATGTAAAGGTGAGGGGTATAAGAACAAGCGAGAGCCTTCAAGCAACGGAAACAGTGTTCCGACCGTTAAACCGAAACTATGGAACATCGGTAAGGCGTTAAATACCAAATCGGTCATATTGATTGTTTCTAATGCTGCCATCTGTTTGATATTTGAAATAATATTGGCGTGGCTTAAAACGACAGCCTTTGGGGCTCCCTCAGAGCCGGAGGTAAACAGAATAACAGCTTTTTTGTTGCCACCGTCTTTGTGTGGAACTCTTTTTACCTTATAGCGTAAAAAGGCACCAATCTTAGCCCAAAGTCCGACTTGCTTAGCTAAAGATTCAAGATAAAAAACTTCAATCCCGTTGGCTTTCATGACTTCAACTACTGACTCAAGTTTAGCTGTACGAATGAATGTAAGAGAAGTTATGACCATTCTAACTTGCGCTGTTTTGCACATGGAAACCATGTTTTTGGCACCTACCGAGAAGTTAATCATAACCGGAACGCGCTCATAGGCCGATAAGCCAAAAAATGTGCAAACGGCAGCTACGGTATTGGGCAGCATTAAACCGACGTGCTCAAAGTGAGCTGTTCTTTTTTTAAAGAAACGTCCCAGAGCAAAAGATTTTATGATTATATCTTTGTAGGAGTTGGGTTTACGCTGAATATCTTCCAAAACTTGCGGGCGCTTGAAGAAAAAGCCCTTTTTGGAATGCACTTTACCGGTTTTCATTAATTGGGCAAATAAGGAAATATTGGGGTTGTAATTAAAATCAAAGTGCATCTCGCGCAAAATTTGATAAACTTCATTGCTGATGTGGTCTCTTTGACGACGCAATTCATCTTTTAACTTAAATGGACGAGGTTTACCAACGGTAATGCGCATTTTGGGTAAAGGTCTGTGCGGCAATTTACCTTTGGTCTTTGAAAAATACCCATATTGAGGGCCATCAATCCATATCGGAATAAGCGGAGCTTTTGATTTATCTGCAACCAGACCCGGAGCTTCGTAAATTTTCATCAGTCCGCCGCTTTCGGTGATGCGACCTTCTGCAAAAATTACTACTAATCTACCGCTGTCAACCTTAGCAATAAGCTCTTTAATATCTCCAGGTTCAATTGGGTTAAAAGGCATTGTGTCGGCAAACTTCATAAAAAACCTTATCCACCGACGGCGGTACAGATGCCCGTTTAAGGCAAAAACCGGATTGCCCGGTAAAAAAGCGTATAACAAAATAGGGTCTAAATATGACACATGGTTGGAAACGTATACGCCTTTATTAGGAAGTCTATCTATATTAAATTCAATTTTACATCTTGTCTTGAAAATATAAAAGAAGGTGCGGAGGCACCATTTAACAAAGTTATTCAATATCTTTACTCCACTGTTTTCGATATATAATGTTTTGTATACAAAAACACTTGTTTTGTAAAGCTAAAAAATAGGATGGTGGAAAGTTGCCAAAAAGATATAGGCTAACATATTGAATAATATACATATTTGCCACTTTTATCCAAAAAACTTTTTAATTTGCTTGATTATTGATATTTTTTTGATTATAACACCCCACGTAACATATTATGTACATTTATTTCAATATGCCGCAAATGTTACAAAATATTACAATAAATAATAAGTAAGGCATCGGGCATATTATGTTGCTTTGGATTAACAACAGAAGTGAAAAAATAAATGAAAAATAATTTAACTCTAACTTTGACTGCCTTGGGTACAATTTTGTTGGCAGCCAATGCGCAGGCAGCAGGTTTCCACTTAAGAGAGCAATCTGCAGCTGCACAAGGTAATGCTTTTGCCGGTGCTACCGCAGGAGCTGAAAACGGATCTTATGCTTATTTTAACGTTGCCGGCTTAACTCGCCAAAAAGGCACACAGCTTAATGTAGGCGGAACTTATATTTCTCCGAGGGCCGAAGCCTCTGACGTTAAAGCCCAAGATGGTTCACGCGGTTCGGACGTAAACAATATTGTACACGCAGCTGTTGCTCCTAATGCAACTCTTTCTCATCAGATAAATGAAAAAGCTTTTATCGGCGTTGGATTGAATGTTCCTTACGGAATGATTACTAAGTATGATGAAGAATGGGCTGGTTCTGATCATGGTATTACATCGAAAGTAATTACCGCTACCGTTACTCCGATGGCTGCTTATAAGTTGACGGATAAGCTTTCTGTGGGTGCCGGTTTCCAAATGCAGTATGTTCGGGCTCGCTTGACAAACAGTGCCAACAATCAAATGATTAAAACCGCTATGGAAGGTGATGCCTTTGATATCGGTTACCAGTTGGGTGCTATGTATGAGTTTAATGATGATACGCGTGTCGGTGTAGCTTATCGTAGCCAGATTAAGCATAAGCTTAAAGGTGATTTGTCAGCGTCAATGCCTTTACCTAACTTAAATCAGGATATTAATGCTCGTTTGACAACTCCTGAAATGCTGTCAATGGGTATTTATCATCAGTTAAATGAAAAATGGGCTGTGATGGCTGAGTATCAACGCGTATTCTGGAGCTCCTTTGAAACCTTGGATATTTACGGCGAGGATGTTCCTTTCTTGAGTTCTACTAAGGAAAAATGGCGCGATACTAACTTCTTTGCAGTAGGTGCTTCGTACCAAATTGATAATCAGTGGAAGTGGCGTTTGGGTCTGGCTTATGACCAGAGTGCTGTACGTGTTCAACACAGAACTCCGCGTATTCCTGATTCAGACCGTATTTGGTATTCAACCGGCTTGAATTATCAGTATAACGACAGATTGACTTTTGATGTTGCCTATACTTACATTAGCGCACACAAAGCTCATATTGATACTGCGCTTACCGGTAATAGCGGTTCTCATGTAAGTGCCGAATATTCTAACTCTGTACAGTTGTTCGGACTTTCTTTGAACTATAAGTTCTAGAATTTAACGGTTAAGCTAACCAAGGGCTCTGCCTCAATGCAGAGCCCTTTTGCTGTAAAGTTTTTATTAAATATTATGCTATATATGTAATTACATATTGTTTTGCATTATTATCGGAGGTAAAATGAATTATCCGCAGATACGGGCCTTTGCACTGGCCACACCGCGTTTAGGTTATCTAAATCAGGTAATAGGAGCCTTGCATTCAATTTCCGATTTATTCGGGGCAGAATACGATGCTGTAAATTCTTTCTTGTTGCCAGATGGATGTGATGGAGTTTATGATCTAAAAGAACCTATAACTTTTAGTTCTTTCGAAAATTATGAGACTTTTAAATCATACGTTTGGGATATGATGGATGCTTATATCAAAAAAGTTATATTCCCGCCACGAGTATTTGTAACTCCGTATGATATGACCGAAAATTCTTCGGCAACCCTTAATGCGGATATGTTATGTAAAGCCGTTAAAGAATATTATAAGCATAATAATTTGGGGTTTGTTTTGACGGCTCTGATTAACGGTAGATTGTATGATTACCAATATGTGGATTTAGTAAATGTTCCTAAGCATCTTCTTACATTACGTTCACGTATGAAGTTGCTACAAAACAGAGGATTACGTAAAAAGGTGCTGTTTACCTTGGGAACAATTAATAACTTTAGTCGTAATAATGTTACGATTAAATATGCAGAACTTTTGAAAAAAGTAAGTGAAATTAATGATGATGCAGAGCCGATAAAAGAATTTAAGGAAAAATTTTCTAACTTTTCCAAAACTTCCAAAAAAGTTGTTTTTTGCTTGGGAGGAAGGGTTGAAGGAACGGAAATTTTATTTGATGTGAGTTATGCTCAGCACCTGTATGGACAAGCTGAAAAATTAGCTAAAAACGGTTATGGCGTCATTTTTGTAAATGGACCTCGTACACCTAATGATGTTTCCGATTTCTTGTATAAGAAAGCTCGAGAAAATAAAAATATTATTTTCCAAAATTGTAAAGCAATTGCCGTAAATGATGAAGAAAGACAACCTTCAAAATGGCGTATTTATTCCGGTAAATATGAAGAAGAGTTTAAAAATTTGCAGAAAATAGGAAATATTTATCCGGGAATTTTAGGTTTTGATAATACGTTGGTTGTACATACTATGGACTCGTATTCGGGATGTGAAACTTCAGGCGCGGCCATACCTACGGCTATAAGTGCCAAAGGAATCTATGTGGACCCAAATATTAGATATGATTGCTACAATTTAGTTAAAATCCTTTGTCCGAAATATGCTGTTGATTTTGATGAATTTGTTGATTTGGCCTGCAATTTAAAGTTGGAGCCTAATGATTTAAAGTTATCTATTCTTCCTAATTCACAACGTGTATTTGCGGAAACTGCCGTTAACAGATTGTATCAAGAAAGTAAAAAAATTAAAAAGTAACCTCTTGCTTTGATATAACGGGCAGGGTGTTTTGTAGAATTTGATTGATGATTAAATCAGCATTAAGAGGCTGAGGGTTTTTATCAATATCAATTTGAGCCGTGCATGAAACGTGTTGCGGTAATAAAGCAAAAGTTTTGACGCTGGCGGCCGTAACTACGGCTTGAGATAATGTTTGTGCATTAAGCTGAAGAACAGGCGTGTTATTACCATTTAGGTCAAGCTTGATTATGTTTTTAAGATAATCGCGTTTTATGTTTAGCCCTAAATAGCCCATATTTTCGATTTCACGATAGATTTCCACTGCCGGGGAATCGCATAGGCGTAGAGCAAGACGTATGCCGGTTGTGAGGGCAATAAAGGGTTTATAGGACTGTAAGGCTTGTTCGTAATCGGTTACCTTAAAGACAACGCACTCCAAACAGCTCTCTATTTGATATGATTTTATGAATAAGGCTAGGGCTAGAAAATTTAACGAACAACTATCTGTTAAGATTTTAATGATGATAATGGGCTCAGATATAAAATGATTAATTATGTTTTGGGCGGTAAACAGATATGTGTTAAAACTGTTGTCGGCAAACTGCTGAACTTCAAATACAGGATATTCTTTGTTTTTGAATGTATTGTCAGGATTTTTATCAAGTGCAATTTCTATCATGTTTTTATTTTCTTTTATGTTTATAGTTGATTTGTTATCTGCTTCACGGCCCGCTCTAATGCATCTATATCATTATGGCAAAGAAACGGAATGAGTTTAGTTATATTTTCTTCAGATAAATCATAAATTTTTAAGTTTAATAATCTGTCTATGGTTTTATTATCAAAACGTTGTCGTATAGGGCGGGCGGGATTGCCTCCGATAACGGTGTATGCCGGAACATCTTTGGTAACGATTGAGCCTGAAGCAATGACGGCGCCTTCACCGATTGTAATTCCGGGCAGGATAATGCTGCGCATTCCAATCCAGACTCCATCTTTTATTATGGTATCTCCTCGTTGTTGATAAGAATCTATCAATTTTTCCATAAACGGATAATCAGAGAACCAATCGGGACGGTGAGTGTTGTTGCCGCCCATAAGAATAATACTTTCAGCACCTATGCATACGTAGTTGCCAATATATAATTTATCATATTCAAAAGGAGCCGAAAAGTGTTCTAAGCTATATTTATCCCCATAGAGATAACGCACAACATAATCTTCAAAATCGGACGTATAGGCATTTGAATAGTAGCTTTTGGTGCCTTTGATTATAATATTAGGATTATTTACCGTTTGATGTAAATATTCTACGTTTGACCAATGTTTTTCCATAGTATATATTCTCTGTTGTTTGATGACGGTATATTAAGATGAAAAAAATTTTTTATCAAGAAGAGTTTGCTTTTGAGGTAGGTAAAATATGAACATAGGATTTGATATAGACGGTGTTTTAACGGATTTCGAAACTTTTGTTGCAACATATGGTGCTAAGTTTTTGAAAAAGAAAATAAAAAATGTGAATATCGAAAATATTAACGAACACGATGTTTCGGAAATGTTTCAATGTTCGCAACAGGATGAAGATGAATTTTGGCATCAGTATATTAAAGTTTATTGTACTGAATATAAAGCAAGACTTGGTATAGCAGAGGTAATGCGTAAACTTTACGATGAACATAATGTAATTATTATAACTAATCGTGCCGCGGCGGGAGTCGATATGGATGTGATGAAAAACTGGGTAGCTAATTGGCTTACAATGGAAGGTATTTTGTATCATAAAATAATTTTTAATAACGGAAGTAAACTTAAGGCTTGTTTGGATAATGATATAGATGTGATGATAGAAGATTCGCCTAAACATATAAAAGAATTATCGGCTTATTTCCCGTGTTTTTGTTTTGATGCACATTATAATGAAAATTGTGAAGGAAATAACATATATCGCTGCTATTCAGCTTATGATTTGTATGCACAACTTCAAGAAATGGAAAAGACGTTATAAATAAAGCCCGCGACCGGGGTCGCGTGTTCTCGCCTATGCACAAACAAAAAAAGAGGTCGCTATTTAGCAACCTCTTTGAAAACTGGCGGGAGCGACGGGGCTCGTCTTGCTGCGTAGGCTTCGCAAAGCCAGCTTTGCTCAGACAACTTCGCTTCGGGCACTTGTTTTCTAAAGTTTGCCGTTCGGGCGTATACCCTTCGGCAAACTTAATAAAACTACGCCTTTTTCGGTAAAAAACACCGGAGCAGTGGTGTTTTTTCCTCTCAAAGCCCGCGACCGGGGTCGCGTGTTCTCGCCTATGCACAAACAAAAAAAGAGGTCGCTATTTAGCAACCTCTTTGAAAACTGGCGGGAGCGACGGGGCTCGAACCCGCGACCCCATGCGTGACAGGCATGTATTCTAACCAACTGAACTACGCCCCCAGCTAATCACAGACAACCTTATACATAACAAAAATGTTAAATGCAAGACTTTTTTTTATATTTTTATAATTTTTTTTCATGTGCCGTTTAACGTATTGTAAATACTTTATATTTATCTTTTTCTGGTATAACTTTATTATCTGCTTGCAAAATTTGGTGTAACATTGCATTGTAATAAAAGTTTAAATGAGGATTAAATAACCATGGATTTTGATAAGTTAAAGAAAAAAGCCGTAAAAATTCGTAATCAACGGGTGTTGTTAATGGTCTATGCCGTTGCCGTTACTGCGGCTTTGTTAATTTCAATGTATAATAACAGTGCCGTTAAAGCTTCCGTCCATGGTGATTATGAACTTGCAAAAATTGCTCCTGAGGAATTTTCAGAATACGATTCTGCAGAATCTATGGATGATGATTTGAAATTTGCAGAAGCTCAAAATGATGACGATAATGAAGATACCGTGGTTTTTCAAGATGAACAATCAGAGCCACAGAATATGCAGTCTTTGCTCAACGCTCCAAACTTGATGACGAATGAAGATGTTGTTACCATAGCTAAGGGTGATAGCTTTATCGGTGTTCTTACCGCTATGGGTTTGGATTATGCTAAGGCAAACGCTATCTATCTGGAACTTAAAAAAATATATGATGCAAGAAATATAAGAATCGGTCAAGAAATACACATCACCTCAACAATCGATTCTAAGTATAATGAGTTGAGCTCTATTGATAAAATCGTAATAGAACCTTCGGCAGGAACTCGTTATATAGTTGAAAAAGTTGGAGATGATGATTATAAATCCAGAATCGAAAAAGATGATTTAACTACCGAAATTAAAGGAATTCGCGGGGTTGTAAACGGTAATTTGTCATCAGCTATGAAAAATGCCGGTGTACCTAATAATATTATCGGTAATTTTATTAATATCTTTGCCTTTAGCCTTGATTTTAGCCGTGATATGCGTGCTGGCGATACTTTTGAAGTTCGCTATGAAGAACAAAGAGCTCCTAACGGTACTTTGGTTAAAACCGGCGATATCTTGTATGCCGCTTTGGAACTTAGAAACGATAAGTTTGAATTATACCGTTTTGAAGATAAAAACGGTAATGTCGATTATTATAATGAAAAAGGTTTGGCTCTTAAAAAGTCTTTAGATAAAAAGCCTATGGAGTTTAAAAAAGCTCGCATTTCATCTCGTTTCGGACGTCGTTTTCATCCCATATTGAAAACTTATAAAACTCATGATGGGGTTGACTATGCTGCACCTACCGGTACTAAAGTCTACGCCAGCGCTGACGGTGTAGTTACTATGTCTAAATGGTATGGTGGATATGGAAATTATGTTAAAATCAGACATAATTCTGAGTATTCGACGGCTTATGGACATTTGAAATCTTTTGCTAAGGGGATTCGTCCGGGAGTTAGAGTAAAACAAGGGCAGGTGATTGCTTATGTCGGCAATACCGGACGCTCTACCGGTCCGCATTTGCACTTTGAGGTTATTAAAAACGGGCGTAAAGTTGATCCTTTGAAAATTAAAGCTGCTACCGGTGAAAACCTTAAGGGCAATAAGCTTGCTGAGTTCAAAAAGGTTGTGGCGCAAATTAAAGCTATATCAAACGGTGAAAAAGAAGTGGCAAATTCTGCTATAAACGAGGTAGATGAAGCTAAAGAAACACTAAATGTTGAGCCGGTGTTACCTAGCAAAATATAACAATTTGCTACAACCGATGTTATTTTATTGACACTTGTTAATCTTATGTTATTTTATCACCCAACAATAACTTTATTTTAAGGAGACTTAATATGGAATTAAAAGGTTCTAAAACCGAAAAGAATTTGATGGAAGCTTTTGCAGGCGAATCTCAAGCTCGCAATAAGTATACTTATTATGCATCAAAAGCTAAAAAGGAAGGCTATAATATTATTGCCGACAAGTTTGAACAAACGGCCAATAATGAAAAAGAACATGCTAAAATTTGGTTTAAATTGTTACACGGTGGTGAAGTTCCTTCAACTATTGAAAACTTGAAAGACGCTGCTGCCGGTGAAAATTATGAATGGACAGATATGTATGCTCGTATGGCTAAAGAAGCTCACGAGGAAGGTTTCACCAAAATTGCTTATTTGTTCGAAGCCGTTGCTAAAATTGAAAAAGGTCACGAAGAACGTTATCAAGCTTTGTTGGATGCTCTTTGTGAAGGCAAAATTTTTGAACGTCCGACCAAAGTTATTTGGGAATGTGGTAACTGCGGACATAGAGTAGAAAGCCCCAAGGCTCCTGAAAAATGCCCGGTTTGCGATCATCCGCAAGCTTACTTCTTTGAATTACAAGAAAAGTTCTAAGCTTTAGCTGATTTGTGTAAAAAACTCCGTCTTTGTGACGGAGTTTTTTTGTAAGCAAAATTGCAAATTGCTTAGAATGCATGGTTATGATACGTAAAAATATTTTTTCTTGTGGTTATTTTATAGGCCATACAAAATTAAAGCGGCAAGAGGCTTTATCATTACATAATTGGCAGTAATTATTTATATCGTTTAATTTTATATCTTTGATACATTTTCTGTTATATTGACAACTATCATTGCCATATATTATGCCGCTTTCTCCTTCCATATTATCATTATCAGTGTAAGCAACCATGAAAGCATAAAGACTGTCATTATGGCTTTGGGCTATATTTATGATATTTTGACATATGGCAAAATTATCGGCAAAGCTATTGGTAAGGTAAATTTGCATAACTGTCTGCTCATATGTCGGAGCTCCGTTATTACGTAATAATATTTTGTTGTTGAATATATCATATAGGTAAGATGTTGCATCTTTATTCATTTCTTCAGGTATTAAACCGATTTTTACGTAGTAATCTTTTAGGTAAGTTGTTTGCGAAAACTTCCATTGTGATTTATATATTCCCATGATACTAAAAAGAGTGTTTAACTGTTCGGCCTGTTTATTAAGTTTATACTTCATCATTGCCTTAGAATATCCGCTAATAGCACCGACGGAAAGTACTCCAATGATAGCGAGTACTCCGAGCATTTCGACCATACTTCTTCCGGCGGAAAGTTTGTATAAGTGCTCATCTAAAGCCGTTTTACGGTACTGAAAAAAATTCATGTACTTTTTGTGTACACTAAAATTTTTTCTCCACTAGAAACGACTTTATCTAAACTCTTCTCCAAACTTCCGGAAAAAGTCGCATTCTCTTGCAATTTTGCTCCTCGTGTACCTTTTATTGTACACGTCGTCACAAAATTGCTGCGTATCTGCACCATTTTACGGAAGAATGACCGTCCAAGTTGATTAAATTTCATCTAAAATCTCCGAGTTTTGTTCGTTAAATGGCCTTAAACGAAATCATAAACCGTTTTTTTTTGCAACTTTAAAAGGAATGGCGGTGAAAATTGGGGGTAGTTTATCTTTAGGCTTGTTTTTACTTATTTATGCTTTAGCCTACATATAAGGAGGGTCGCTTTATGAATATCCAAAATAAAATTGTCGCTTGGCAAAAAGCCGGCTTAATATCATCTAAACAGGCTCAGGCCTTATCTATTTACGAATCGAATGCAACTAAGCCTTATTTATTATACATTTTTATTGCGTTGGGGGTATTCTTTATTGGGGCAGGGATTGTGTCTGTCGTTGCTGCTAATTGGGATGCTATATCGCCGATTTGTAAACTGTCGGCAGATTTTTCGCTCTTGCTGGTTACGGCTGTTACGGTATTGTTTGCCGCAGACCGTAATAAAAATTTGCTTTTTGAAGGAGCGTTATTCTTCTTTGCTTTGCTCGTATTGGCTTCAATCGGCTTAATTGCGCAAATCTACCAATTACAATCTAATGATTTATCAGCTTTTTTGTTATGGTCGTTTTTGGTGTTTCCTTTACTGTTTTTTACTAAAAAGCCTTTTTTGTCTTGTCTGGTTATTCCGATTATGTGGCTTTCGGCTTTTGATAGCTTGTTTTACTTGCCTTTTGTGCAAAAAGTTAATGAATTGTGGGATGAATCTCCGTATCTAATATGGCTGCTTGCTTGGGTATTGGTATATCAATTTTTGTCGCTGGGCGGCAGTGATAAATTTAAGAACATAAAATCGGTTTTAATCATCGTTATTACTATATGTGCGGCATCCATGTTTGCCGATGCCGATGCCGGCAGTAGCTTAACTTGGCGCGGATTTTCTGCCATAGATTATCACAATGGAGAAGTTATGGCTTTGCTTGCTATACCATTGCTTCAGGTTTTATTGTCTTTTTATTTGGATTACAAAGGACCGAACAATAAGTTTATTCCGTTAATCATGCTGTTGCTTTTTATCAGCACGCTGTTTAACATTTACTTCTTTATTACTTTCGCAGCTTTGTCGGTGAGCGGTTATTATGCGTATCGTTACCAAAAAAATAAATACTTAAGTCTTGTTATATTCTTGGCAGTTTGGCGAATTTTAGCATTATTCTCAGATATATTTGAAAGTCTGTTATCGTCAGGGTTGGGTTTAATCACTTTTGGCTTACTGGTTGTAATAGTTGCTTTATCATCGGTCAAATTGGGGGCGGTTTTAAATGGGAGAACAAAAAATGTACGTTAAACGTTTATTGGTATTTTTTCTGATGTTGCCGATTGTTTTTTTGTTGGCTTGGACTTTATATACCGAACACGAGCTTAAATCGGAAAAAACGGTTGTTGTCAGAATGACCGGCTTTGACCCTCAAGATTTGTTATCGGGACATTATTTACACCTGCGCCCGGTTTGGGGAGATACTGATTGTTCTCAGTTTTCCGGCAATATCTGCCCGACAGAATTGTTTGCCGCAACTTATCGCTATTATTTACCGGAGTTTGATGCAAAAAAACTGGATAACCAACTTATGTCCGAAAACTTAAAAGTTGATATGCTCTTTGTCGTGCGAGGTCAGGCCAAGCCCTTGGTTAAAGATTTAATTATTAACGGTAAGCCTTGGAAAGAATGGATCAAGCAATCGTGAGTTTGGCATAATTTGCCGAATATTCCAGATTAATGTTGATGTTAGAATCTTCAAGCAAGCTCATCATATAAAACAATGGTGCGGATTGTGCCGGATTATCTTCGGGAACAATACCTTGCAATACGCCTTTTAAGCTCTTTAATTTACTCTCTGATAAGGCTGATGAGCTTTCAGCACATATTTCTAAGCCTTGCTCACTTTCGTTTATTTCCAGCTTTCCGCCGCGGATAAATACATCTCCCATTATCATAATACCAAGCAATATAAATTTATAAAGTTGCGGGGTCTTAATATTAAATTCCATGGTGATGGGGGAGGTGCGACTGCCGATTGTTGCTATATATTTTTCGGCAGCTTCGGTAATTTCCGTAATATTTTTAATGCCGGTATTTTTTAAACCGAATGCCAGACGGAAAAATTTTAATCTGGCGGTTAATGTTTGAGAGCTTACCTCCAAAATGGGTTTTACATCGCTTACGCTTTCAGGGTCATCGTCCATCAGCTCTACGGCATTGGCTACGGCTCCGATATTGCCGATTAAATCGTGGCTGATACGTGTGCATATTAATTCACTTACGGTTTGAGACGGTAATTTATTGGTCATGGCTTAAAAATCCTAGAAAGTGTATAAATCGGTATTCATAAAACGTTGGTCTTCACGCGACATTCTTGTGTAATCTAGCTCACGAAGCATATTATCTTCCAAAACTAAAAATCCGGTGGCGGCGCGCATATACGGCTTGTTGCCGCCCAAACCCCACATAACGTCGTCTTTGTTATCGGGTACGCCGTATTTTTGGTTTATCTTTTTCCAAAAATCGTAAACCTTAATGTTGCGCAAATACATAGCCTTGGCACTGTTGCCGGTTAAGTTGGCAGCCTCGGAGCGGTAGGTTATTTTGTAAATTTTATTGTTGGTAAAGGTGCTGGTAAGAAAAATCTTTACCGTTTCTTTGGTGTCAAACTTATTAAAAGTCGCCTCGGATATAAATTGATAATGCTCTTTTTGAGCTAATTTGGTTACGCAATTTTCAAGCCTTTCATAACCGATTACACCTTGATTACGGCATTTTTCTTCATTGCGCCATCTGATGAAATTGGGAATATCCATTTTTTGAACGGTCTTGCGGTAACCACGCTTGTTTAGTGTTTCTTCTGCCTGTTTATATGACATTCTGAGCATTACGCCAGATATATCAAATACCGACGCATTGGAGCGTTTGTTTTGACCTTGGCTTTGTTCAAGCATATTGGCAAGATGGTTAGATTCTTGATTGGAATTTTTTAATGTATCTTTGGCTGTGGAAATAATTTGACCGACCCAGTTCGTGCTGTTGCTCGGATTTTCTGTATTTTGAATATCTGCCGGAGCGTTTTCTTTAATATTTTCACTCAAGCTTTGCCGTGTGTTGACGGTAATGTTGTCAGCTGCAGAATTCTGCACACTTGCCGGAAGCGGAGCCGAATTTAAATTTACAGCTTCGCCAAAGGCATCAACCGTCGGCGAAAAATTTAAATCTTCGTCAGCCATAATCGGGGCTGGTGATTGCCCCGGAGCAGAATTGTCCGTGCCGGTTAAGTTGATGGGCACGGCACGCGGATCTGCCGCCAGAGCATTGCCTGCGTACAAGAGTAATACTAACAACCAAGTTCTTTTCATGTTAATTCCTCAAACATTAATAACTAATACTAACATTCATTGCCTTAAAAAAAGTTTAATAAATATCCAGACTTTTTTGTTTACTTTTTAACCTAAAACAGGTACAACCAAACAAAATAATCTAATTTGAGGTTTGAAGAAAATATGGTTTGGGTAATAGGTGCCGGATTAGCCGGCAGTGAAGCCGCTTGGCAGTTGGCAATACGTGGTGTTAAAGTTACTTTGTTTGATATGAAGCCTGATAAATTTTCTCCGGCTCATAAAAATACCGATTTTGCGGAATTAGTTTGTTCAAACTCTTTGCGCTCCGATGATTTTGAACATAATGCCGTAGGCTTGCTGCATGAAGAATTAAGAAGGTCAAAATCACTTATTATGCAGGCGGCTGATGCTACAAAAGTTCCGGCAGGCGGTGCTTTGGCCGTTGACAGAAACGCATTTGCAGAGTTTGTTACCGCTAAATTAAAAAATCATCCTAACATCAATATTGTTCATCAAGAAATTACCGAGTTACCGATTAACGCACAGGAGCCGGTAATCGTAGCAACCGGTCCGTTGACTTCTGAACCTTTAATTAAAAGCATTTTAGGACAAATTGATAATCAAACCTTATCTTTTTATGATGCCATTGCTCCGGTAGTTTACAAAGACAGCATAGATTTTAATGTGGCTTGGTATCAATCTCGCTATGATAAGGGTGATGGGCGCGATTATATTAATTGTCCACTTAATAAAGAACAATATTATGCCTTTGTCGATGCTTTGTTACAAGCCGATAAGGTAGAGTTTCATGATTTTGAAAGTGCTCATTATTTTGACGGTTGTCTGCCGATTGAAGTTATGGCACAGCGCGGCGCCGATACGTTACTGTTTGGCCCGATGAAGCCTGTCGGACTTACCAATCCTCATTCAAGCGAAAAACCCTATGCCGTGGTGCAACTGCGTCAGGATAATAAGGAAGATACTTTACGTAATATTGTCGGTTTTCAAACCAAGCTTAAGTACGGAGAACAAGAAAGAATTTTTAGAACCATTCCCGGACTTGAAAATGCCGAGTTTGCCAGATTAGGCGGTATCCATAAAAATACATTTATTAAAAGTCCGTTGCTGCTTGATGAATTTTTACGTATGAAAAAATATCCGCACATTATGTTTGCCGGACAAATTACCGGCTGTGAGGGGTACGTCGAAAGTGCATCAATCGGCTTATTGGTCGGATATTTTGCTGCGGAACTTACAAAAGGCAACACTCCGCTTTTACCGCCCAGAACCTCGGCTTTGGGTTCGATGTTGGCGCATCTTGCGGATACCACGAATGTTGACGATTATCAGCCGATGAATATTAATTTTGGACTATTTCCCGAACTTCCGTTACAATTAACTCCTAAAGGTAAATATCGTAAACTTAAAGGTATGGAACGCAAAGAAGCTTATTGCCAAAGAGCTTTGACTGATTTAATGCCGTGGACGGAGAAGTTTCTTGAATATTAATATGCTTAATTTTTTGCGTAATAATGTTCTGTTTTTTACTCCCAAAGAATATAAAACTTTGGTAAAAAATTATCTGCGCTTTTTTGAACTGGGTATTAATATGGCCGCCGATAAAAATCTCTCAACCGAGATTAAACTTAAAAAAATATCCTTATTGCAAAAAGGCATTTATCGCCCGTGTCCTTTTCAAAATAATTTATTAAAATATTTACAGATTAACTTTGTTAAACAAAACTTGTCACTCAGCCTGTTAAATGATTGTTTTAAAGTTTTTTCCGTGCGGGCTTCTTATGACGGACAATTTAAAACCTGGGCACAGATGGTAGATTATTTTCAATCGGCGGTTTCGCCAATGGTGCGTTTGATTATGGTGCTAAATAATCTTTCTCCATCGGTTTATCTGCCGTTTGCATCACTGGGAGTTGCTTCTTTACTTGTATATAATTACGTAAGCGGTAATTATAAAAAGCCTGAAAATTTAGAGCTTTTAACTGATGAAGAATATAAGAATTTATACGTAGAAAAAGTAAAAGGGTTGTTTAAATCATCACGTATATTGCCGCAGATTGTTTATAGTCATCTTTTTAGGCTGAGAGTTTGCATTGCTTTAGCGGCAACAAAAATATTTTTTAAAAAAATAAACAAAAATAAACGTGCCGAGCTTGATGTGATTGACTATGTTAAAGCAATGATATATGGTACGTTTAAGTGGATGTTTACCAAAACAAAATCATTAAATACTGAAGGGATATAAATGAGTTCGATAGGAAAGTTGGTAAGAAAATCACAGGCTACGTTGTTTTGGGGAGTGCAGGGACTGCCTAAAGCACAAAGGGAAGCTATTTACACTTTGTATGCTTTTTGCCGCCATATTGATAATGTGGTTGACGGGAATTTACCGGATAAAGAAAAAAAAGAGCTTTTAACGGCTTGGCAACAAGAGCTGGAAAATATTTATGAAAAGAAGGTTCCGGCAACCGATATCGGACGTAAAATTTATAAAAACTGTATGCGCTTTAAAATCAAAAAGGAAGATTTTTCGGAGATATTAAAAGCGGCAATGATGGAATTTCCTAAGCCGCTTCAGGCTCCTGATTTTGAAACCTTTTATAAGTATTGTTACGGTACGGCAGAAATTCCGACTTATATAATGCTTTCTGTTATTGGCGGAATGAGTGAGGAAAATATGCGCAGCTTGTCGCAACATTTCGGCAGAGCTATGCAAATTACCAATGTCTTAAAGGATATTAAAGATGATGCGCTTGCCGGTCATTTATATATTCCTTCCGAGTTACTTGAACAAGCCAATATTAATTCAACAGACCCTAAAACGGTTATTACCGATAAAAATTTAATATCCGTGCGCGAAAAACTGGCAAAATTAGCCGCACAGGATTTTGAAGAATCTTTTAAATTAATTGCCAATGAAGATAAGAAAAAAATGAAACCCTTAAAGATTATTTTACTTATCTATAAACGCTATTTTGATATTATGCAAAACAGAGGCTGGGAAGTAATTTCTCCTAAGCCTCATATAAAAGGTATTGATAAATTGTCAATTGCCTATAAAATTATGTTTAATAAATAACCAGATGCTTGCTTTTTGTTGAGCCGACGGTACTGATTAGAGGAGCAACCAATGAATATAAAATTTATGGCAACGATTATGACTTTAACCACGCTTTATTCGGCGGCGGTTGCAGCTCAGTCTCCGCTTTTTCCGCGCACTGAAACCACCGATGATAAAACTCAGACTTGGCAGAAAAAAGAAACTCCCGAGGGAAGACCCGAGGCAACTCAGCGTATAAAAGATACTGTTGCCAAACCGGCCTTAAAAAATATTGTAGAAGCCGAGCAGGCTTTTTGTTATACCATTGAAACCACTCCCGAAGGTTTTACGGGGTATACCATTGACGGTATGGCAATTACTGGCTTTTGCGGAATGCTCAGTGAACCGGAAATAGATTTGTTTGTTCGAGAATTTTTGGCAAAAGATGAAAATGTTTCTAACGTTGTTGCACAATGCATTATTCAGCCGCGTGTTATGCTGCGCTTTATAAGAGGTGTTGATTTTACCGATGTTTTATTTTCATCGCCTTGCCATTCGTTTGCAGTATTTTATGGTGGAAGCGTCAACGCTTTTAATGCAACTCCGGCTTCGGCAACATTAAATGCCGTTATTGAGGCTTATGAAAAGAAAAAAATGAATTTTGTTTCTCCGGCATTATTAACTCAACTTTTGCCGATAGGTGTACCGCAAAACGATGAACAAAGAGCATTGGTACGTTCTAAGGCGCAACAGGCACCTGTTCGTAATTGGCAAAAAAATAATACGCAGAGTACAGCCGTAACGACTGCCAAACCAGAAAAGACAGAGCCTAAAGGTTGGAACCGATTAAAGTTTAATTAATATTGCAAAAACAATAAAAATCTCCCATCCATTTGGATAGGAGATTTTTTATTGTTCTATGACTAAAGTTATTTTACTTTAAATATTCATTTTTAACGCTATCGCCTACTTTGATACCGTTCTTTTTAATATCTCCGCCGTTTAGCTCAATAACTGCTCCCAAAGGTTCGGTTATTTTCGGGCGAATTAAGTTAGTTGATAAAGGCTCAGCATTCTCATATACGGCAATAACCTTGCCTTGTTTGCTTATAAAGACCATATCCAACGGAATGTAGGTATCTTTCATCCACATAGCAATATCTTCTTGACCTTGAAGAACAAATATCATACCAGAATCGGCACGCAGTTCTTTACGGTCCATAAGACCTTTGGCCATTTGATCTTTAGTAAGAGCCGTTTCAAGGTAGTAGGTTACCGGACCTTCTTGGGTATTGATGACAAGCTCGGATAAATTGTCATTTTTTTTGGAACATGAAACAACGAGTAGGGCTACTGCCAATAATTTTACAAACTTAGATATCATCGGTTTTCTCCTTGCAGAATATCTTATGAACAAAAGTCTATTACGTTTTATTTGTTTTTGCAACTTAAAAATATGTTATGAAAAAAATACGTTGTACTTGTGGTTTTATAATGATACATATATACGATATATTTAACGATTAGCATAACTTAAACTAAAATGATAAATACAGAGAATATACAATCAATAGGCGGAAATATTTGGCTTAAAAATAAAATCGATGAGCGTCAGAGCGAGGCTTTGGCACAATCTGCTAATTTACCTTATATCGTGGCCGGAATTTTGGCTTCAAGAGGGGTTAATACGTACTCCTTAGATGCATTTATTAATCCGAAATTGCAAAATCTGATGCCTAATCCGTCGTGTCTTAAAGATATGGATGTGGCTGCCAGGCGTTTGGCCGAAGCCGTAATCAATAATGAGACCGTCGGAATTATAGGTGATTACGATGTTGACGGAGCCACTTCAAGTTCGGTCTTGCGGCAGTTTTTGGAATTTTTCGGCTTAAAAGTTATTGTACATATTCCTGACCGCGAAGAAGGTTATGGTCCGAGTACTCAGGCTTTTGATGAATTTAAAAGTTATAATATTAAACTGGTGGTAACTACCGATTGCGGAACCACGGCTTTTGAAGTGCTGGATAATGCCGCCAAAGAAGGTTTTGATATTGTTGTTCTTGACCACCACGAAGCTGAAACCAGATTGCCGAATGTGTTGGCAGTAGTTAACCCTAAACGCTTAGATGAAAATAATGATTATCCGTACTTAAAATATTTAGCGGCCGTGGGTGTAGTTTTTTTAGCCGTAGTGGCAATTAATAGAGAACTTAAAAATAGAGGGTTTTATACATCGCACCAGGCTCCGGATTTGTTAAAATTTTTAGATATGGTGGCTTTGGGCACGGTTTGTGATGTTGTTCCTTTGTTGGGCTTAAACAGAGCTTATGTTAAGCAAGGTCTTAAAATTATGGCTCTGCGGCAAAATTTAGGTATTAAGGCTTTAAGCGATGTTTCCGGACTTTCAGAATCTCCGGCGGCTTTTCATCTCGGTTATGTGCTGGGTCCGCGGATTAATGCCGGCGGCAGAGTGGGTGATGCCTCTATAGGTAATAAGCTTTTGTGTGCAAAGACCGACGATGAAGCCAAAAAGTTGGCCGAAGCGCTTAATCAGTTTAATCTTGAAAGAAAAGATATCGAATCTTATGTTTTGTTGCAAGCAATTGAAATGCTTGAGGGCAAGCCGCAAGAATATCCTATGGCGTTTGTTTTCGGCAACGATTGGCATCAGGGAGTTATCGGGATTGTGGCAGGTAAGCTTAAAGAACGCTACAATGTTCCGGCCTTTGTTATGTCGGTTGAAGCAGATGAAGTTAAAGGTTCGGCTCGTTCTATTCCGGGGGTGGATTTGGGAGCTCTGGTTATGGCCGCCAAAGAACAAGGCTTGCTTACTAAAGGCGGTGGACACACTATGGCTGCCGGTTTTTCATTAAACGAAGATAAAATTGAAGATTTTAAAAAGTTTGCCGGAGAGTTTATAAGTCAAAAGCTGGGCAATGAGCGCTTGGTACCGATTATTGAATATGACGGGCTTATTTCTCTTGGCGGAGCGACTCTGGATTTGGCCGAAAAACTGCAGCTCTTGGAACCTTTCGGCGCCGGTAATCCTGAGCCGAAAATCGTAATTGAAAATGTTAAGTTTTCGCGTGCCTCAATTATCGGCAACGGACACGTTAAATGCTTTTTAACATCGGATACGGGCGGCTCGCTTAAGGCTATCGCTTTTAGATGTGCCGATACCGAAGTGGGCAAAACCATGCTTAATGCCAGAGGTGAAAAATTTAACGTAATAGGCGTGCTGCACAAAGATGTTTGGCAGGGGAATGCCTCGGTACAGTTTATTATTGAAGATATCGCCAGAGCTTAAAAATAGCCCTTACGGTCAAGCAAACTTAATATAATGACCAAGAGGTATAAGCCGCTTAATATACTTATCGTTATCCATAAAATTTGCTTGTCGGTTAAAACATGGCTGATGTCGGTAACCCCGAGAGCAGTGCCGGTGACTTTAAAATCGTCAGCCGGTTTTTCGTGCAAAATAGTTACGGCTATTTGGTCGCCGGGGTTTAAAAAGTCGAATCCGATAATAATATCGCCGCGATACAAGCTCAGCTTTACATCTATTGCCGGAGAAGTTAATTGTTTATCAAGAGTGTAATGCACCATTTGTGCATCTTTAGGGACTATGATACGAATGGGATCGTGATCAATGCGGGAGACATCGGAACCGGCTAGCGGCTGTTGTCCGTTGTTTTGTAAAATAACTACGCTTTGATATAAATCACCATATTCTTTATCTTCTACCACAACCTTAAATTTGTTATTGTTCTGTGATGAAATAAAACTGTGAGTGTTGGTGTCATACTCCAAAATCGGTCGATTGATGTAAAATTGATAAATGCCGATGACAAGTGCCGAAAAACCGATGAAAAAGGCTCCGACATTGCCGGTTAAAAAATTCCAAGTCCTGCGAGAGACCTTTTTAATTACGCCTGTACGAAACATATTTCTTCTCCTTATCTGTTGCTTATATATGCCGCAAAAGATTTTTTTAAAGGAGAGGTAAAAGTTTTATCGTAAGTTTTGTGCTTTTGAAAGTAATGCGTAATTGTCGGCAACGTTTTCCATGGCGCTGATTGTTTCAGGTTTAACGTTGAGCACTTCGGCTACAAAGTTTAAATCTTTTCCCATTTTTTCGGCGGCAGGTTTAAAAGTTATATGCCAAGGAGTTTGGGCTTGAAGCTCTTGCTTTAGGGCAATTAACTTATTGTCATCGTGGCCTAAAAGATTTGATGCCAAAGACCAAGCTGCCAACCATTCATGCGGGTAGCGGTAGTCGCTTTGAGCGTTGCGTCCGTCTTCAAGGCGGATTTCTCCTCCATGATTGCCGTAATGTTTTAATGCTTCAAACAAGGGCATTTTAATAAAACCGGCGGCTTCGGAATTGTGCTCATGACGATTGATGTCGGCAGAATTTTCCGCCAAGCAATCGAGCAGATTTTCCGGCACCTCAAGCAGGTGGCAGTAGGGTGTAATAGCCCAAGCCATACCTTCTCCGTTCCAGCGGTTGATTATAAAATTATCATCTTTAATGTCGGGCATTTTAACCAGCTGCATTTTATTAAAGGGAATGTCGTAATCATAAATACCCAAGTTGTTTAATTCTTCACGTGTTTCTCTCATAACATTATTTTTACGGATGATATTAATATCGGTTGTAAGGACGGCTTGTCCGTTTTGCAATATTACGTCATCTTTATAGGCTATAAGGGCACGTTTTTCGGCTTCGGAGAGGGTGTTAAAGGCAGCACCGTCCGTACGCTCGGATAAGCCTCCCAAGGCGCCGATACCGTCGGGCTGAGAGGTCTTAAAGTTTAGGCGGGCGATAAGGCCGATATAAATATTTTTCATTTGTTCGGCAAGCTTTTTACCACTTGTAACATTACCGCAGAACAAAGTAACGTTAGCTCCCGAACTTTTGATTAAATCACGATTTTTAGAATCTGCCAATATTTGTTGGCGAGCTTGTCCTTTAGGGGCATTTTTAAGAGCGTTTAAGACTTCTTGAGCCGATGAGTATGACATAAAATTTTTCCCTGCTATGTTCTTTTTCATTACCTGCGATTATAGCTGATTTTTAAAAAAAAGAAAGGGGGAAATAACTCTTTCCCCTTGATTAAATTTAAGCATGCAGCTTATTTTACGGCACGACGGAAATAAATATATTCCATAATCGCCAGTACTCCGAATAAGACGATATATAAGCCTAAAATAGTGCTTATGGCAATGGCGCCGATACCGGGGTAGGTGAGCATTAAAAAGCCGAATATAATGCCGGCAAGACCTAAGACCATACTTAACTGCCAAGGAAGCATAAATTTTTTAAGACGGTAAGAGCTTACCAGTTGAGCCGCACCGATGGCTAAAATCCACAAAGCCAAGAAAATAGGCAAGGTAGCTGCGGTTACGCCTAAGTTGGCAACAAATATAATACCCAAAATGATATCAATTATACCGACAAACATATGCCAACCCGAGGCAAAGTCTAAAGATACGGCAACATAGCCGATACCGGCTAAAATTAAACCGACACCGATGTATAAACTTAAAGCCATAAGACTGGCCATAGGGTTAAACCAAACCATTAATCCCAATGCTACAAGCAATATTCCCGAGAATAAGTTCCATAAGCCGACATGGGGAGAATTAGCGGCTTGTATTTTTACTTCAAACATTTTCAACTCCTTTTTTATTTATCACATATAATTATTTAGTGCTTAGTTTGGTACTTTTCTACGGGGCTGAAAAACTTTAAGGGTAACATCTTCAAAAAAGCAAAAAGGCAATTATGTTTTTTAAGGCAAACTTTTTTAATAAGGAGAAGATAAATGAACAAAAAACTTTTAGCTTTAACAACGGCTTTAACGGTAGCTGCTTCTGGTGCGGCATTTGCCAAGTGCGATTATGAAGATTGTATGAAAATGATGCATCGCGATATGGGTGGATTTGTACAATCTCAGGCGGATATTTCGACCGTAAAACAAGCTATGGGAATGCCTGATGATGCAATAGTTACCTTAAAAGGCAACATTGAAAAGCAGGTAAAAAAAGATAAGTATATTTTTAAGGATGCAACGGGTGAAATGACGGTTGAAATCGGTAAAAAAGTTTGGGCCGGACAAACCGTAAGTCCGAGTGATACGGTAGTTATTACCGGCGAAATCGATAAAGATTTTGAGCACAGAAAATTAGACGTTGAAAGATTGACCAAAGAATAATTATTTTTAAATTGCGATTAAAGAGCCCGATAATAATTTTATCGGGCTTTTAAAAAAGCTTGCAAAATGTGTAAGTTTAATTAATATGAACACTGTCGCCGATTGGCGATGGTGTCTAACAAACATCTCAGTATTAGCTCCTTATTAAGGGGAGTGGGTGAAATAAGCGTATTTGTTTACGGCGAATAAGCCTGACTGTATACTGACAGTTTGTTAGCTCCCCGCTTTGAAGTTTTCAAAGCGGTTTTGTTTAACAAAAAAAGGAGCTTAACTTATGAAATTAAATTCTGTTATCCGCCGCAGGTTAGGGCGGTTACTTACTAAATCGCGCCAAGATAGAAATCTGCATCTGGCTTATGTTGCTAAATCCGTTAATATTTCCGTTCATGAACTCGACAGCATCGAAATCGGCTGTAAAAGCGCCCATTGGCGCAAATATCAAAAGTTGCTGGATTTTTATAATCAAGCAGTGGAAATTAATTTGGTTGATAACCCCAAACCTTAACCTAAAAAAGCTCCGAATTTTGCGGAGCTTTTTTAGTTGTTACATTTGCGGATTGTATTTGAATGGGTCTTCTTTTTCTTTGCCGTGATATACGTCGGAGGCCTCATCAAAACGTTCTCCTAAACGTGATTTTAACTTACCGGCACTGCTCTCTGTGTTTTCAATTTGTTGCGAAATTTCTGAGCTGGTACTGCTGGTATAACCCTTAACCCAGTTCCACTGATTTTCAGGTGTTATCCCGTAACCAAACCACATTATCAAAACGACAATCCCAATCAGACCGATTAAATAAATTATTGCTTTCATCTTATTATCCACCAGTTGTTATTGATGCATACAATGTAACATTTATAATTTAACAATAGCTTAATGACTTTTAAGCAAAAATGTTTTCAGGTGTATATTCTCCGTACTTGAAGTTGTTACCGTCAATAAATCGGTATCCTTTATCTAACTTGGCAATTTCTTGCATATCTTCGTTATCTAAGGTAACGTTCAGCGAATCTAAATTTTCTTGTAAACGTTTTTCATGTACCGACTTGGGAATGACAATTATGCCGCGTTGCATCTGCCAGGCTAAAATAACTTGCGCCGGACTTACATTCAGACGGTTGGCGATTTTGTTAATCGTGGCATCTTCTAAAGGTTTGGGCTCATTTTCGTGTTTTAAACGGCTGGCTCTGTCGCCAGAACCCAGAGGTGAATACGCCGTTAAAGCTATCATATTTTTGTTGCAAAAATCCAGTAATTCGTTTTGCTGTAAATACGGATGGCACTCAACCTGATTTACTGCCGGACTTACTTGTCCTTTATCTAAAATAAGCTGTAATTTTTTAGGCCCAAAGTTTGAGGTGCCTATAGCTTTTACCAAACCTTGATTATAGGCTTTTTCCATCTCTTGCCAGGTGGCTTCAAGCGGAACTTCGGTTAACGATAACATCTCTTCATTGCTAAACGGTACGCCCGTACCTTTCTTTTGGGCTATCGGCCAATGCATTAACCATAAATCAAGATACTCTAAACCTAACTCATTTAGTGTCTTGTTAAGTGCCGGCAATACATCTTCGGGTTTGTGCGAATCGTTCCATAATTTTGAGGTTACAAAAATATCTTCGCGTTTTAAATTGTCTTCTTTCATGGCATCGTGAAAGGCTTGTCCTATCTCTTTTTGATTGCCGTAAGCTGCAGCACAATCAAAATGTTTGTAGCCTAATTTTAATGCCCAGCGAATAGCTTGATAAACTTCTCCGGGAGCAGATTTCCATGTGCCTAAACCAATTAAAGGCATCTTACTTTCGGTGTTTAATGTTTTGTACTTCATTATATCCTCCTCTTATTTTGTGCATAATATATATAATCATAAACAGGCAGCCTTAAAGATTTATTGCAATTTATTGTATATCATATTTATTTTGTTGTTTTTGTAAAGCTTATGACTTATCCTAAAGACAGTTTTTATTTTAGGAGATAAACTATGCGCTTTAATTTAATGATTTCGGCAACGGCTGTGTTGCTTTCTGCCTCAAACTTAGCTTTGGCGGCAGAACCGGCTTTAACTAAAGAACTTAATTTGAGTATCTATAATAACAATCTGGCGCTTGTTAAAGATATTCGTGAAGTAAATTTGCAAACAGGTCAAAATGAAGTAGCTTTCGAGGGGGTGGCTTCCGAAATTAAACCTGAAAGCGTGCTCATTTCCGGGCAGGGTATTAACGTTACGGAATATAACTATAATTACGACCTCTTGAATACGCAAAATATTGTTGAAAAATCGGTTGGTAAAAAAGTTAAAACTGTTGTTGAAAACCCCACAACCGGTGAAAATATGTTCGATACCGCAACTATATTAAGTGCAAACGCGGGAACTACCGTTTTGCAGTTTTCTTACGGTATTGAAACCCGCTTTCCGGGGCGTCTGGTCTTTGAAAAGTTACCCGAAGGTTTAAGCCAAAAGCCTACGCTTAATGCCTCACTTTTCAGTGTTAATTCGGGAGTGCAAAACTTGATGCTGGCTTACCTTACAAACGGTATATCTTGGAAGGCTAACTACGTTGCCAAAGTTGTCGATAATGATAATCTTAACTTAAATGCATGGGTTGCTATAAATAATAATTCCGGCATTGATTATAACGATGCTAAAGTTCAACTTATTGCCGGCGATGTTAATCAGGTTTACAATGTCGCAGTACCTGCTTTCAGAGCTAATAATATGATGCTTGCCAAAGCTGCCGTTAGCGAATCCGCAGCCGATGCTGCAGCCGGTGTGCCCCAGCAAATAAGCGGATATCAACTCTATACGCTTCCCAATAAAACCGATATTAAAAACAAACAAACTAAACAGGTAAGTCTTTTTGAAAAGCAAAATGTTAAATACCAAAAAGAAGGGCGAATCTACTCTTCATTATATTTTGGCGGCGACTATCAAGCATCGTTTGAAAAACAACATCCGCAAATGTTTTATATTATCAATAATGAAGAATCCGATAATTTAGGAATCCCTATGCCGGCAGGTGTTGTTCGCTTTTATGAAAATGATAACGAATCTAATATGCAGTTCATCGGTGAAAACAATATTTCACATATTGCTAAGGGTGAAAAGATTGAACTTGATTTAGGTAATTTCTTTGACGTTTTTGTTGACGGTAAAGTTACCTCTGTTGATAAAGTATCTGAGAAAAAATTATCTGCAGTCATCAGTGGTTGTTATAAAAATCAGACCGTTCGTAACTATAATTCCGAAGTGGCATTTAACAATTCGGGAATTAATCCAGTTACAATCCACTTTGTGCAAAACATTAATCAAAACACCAAAATCATAAAAGAAAATATTGCCGGAAGCTTAAAAAATGCTAACCAATATGAGTGGCTTATTGAGGTTCCCGCCAATGGAAAAATCACACTTGATTTTGTTGCCGAAGTTACTTCGCAAGATAGAATCTGCCAGTAGCTTTTGATATAGGTTTAAAGCAAAAAAACACTCCTGATTTAGGAGTGTTTTTTCATATCAACACTTGGCTGATATTATTTTTTTGAGCTGCTTTTAGAAGTGCTTTTGGAAGCTGTTTTCTTGGAAGAAGAGCTTGAAGAAGCACAAGATTTTTTGCAGCAAGATTTCTTTGCAGTTGATTTTGAGCAAGAAGAAATCTGTTCTACAGCCATAGACCAGAATTTTTCATCTTGACCAGAAGGGCAGCCGGCATTTTGCCATAAATAGTAAGCTGCTTCTCTTATACAATTTTCATTGTTAGACATATTAATTACTCCATAATTTATTACTAACACTTGCACTATATATTTGTTTTTTAAAGACGTCAATAATTATTCTTGAAAAAAACAGAGTTATTCTCTTGCATTTAAATTGAGTTGCCTTTATAGATATAATTGTAAAAATTAAATGGAAATTTTTTTGTATTATTTTGATTTACCATAATGGAGGTTAAATGGAAAATTTATTGTCTAAAGAAGAGATGGATGCCGTTATTAACGGCGATCACGGTAATGTGTTTGCAGTACTCGGTATTCATCGCGATAAGGGCTCTAAAAACGTGTTTATAAGAGCCTATCAACCCCGTACAAAACAAATTGAATTGTTAGATGAAAACAATAACTCTTTGGGCTTGATGACCAAACTTGATGATAGAGGTTTTTATCAAATAAATTTGGGCATGGGTGAAAATTTTATATATCGTTTTAAAATTACCAATGATCAAAATAATACATATGTTGCAGAAGATACTTATCGCTTCCAACCTACTATCGGTGATATAGATGTGTATCTTTTTTCAGAAGGAAATCATCACGATATTTATAAAAAACTCGGCGCTCATGTTATGGAAATGAATGGCGTTAAAGGTGTTGGTTTTGCCGTTTGGGCTCCTAATGCTAAACGTGTTTCCGTTATCGGTAATTTTAATAACTGGGACGGTCGTGTCGATGTTATGCGTAAACATCCTACTTGCGGTATTTGGGATATCTTTATTCCGGGAATCGGCGAGGGTGAAGTTTATAAATACGAAATTAAAACACAGCAAGATTATATCTTAACTAAATCTGATCCGGTTGGCTTTTATGCCGAAAAAAGACCTAAGACCGCTTCCATTGTTTATGACTTAAATCACTATAACTGGAATGATGCTCAGTGGATGGCTTATCGCGAAGCTTATAACAGTTTTGACAGGCCTATGTCTATTTATGAAGTGCATTTAGGCTCTTGGCGTAGAAAAGGTGAACATGGGGAAGAGTTCTTAACTTATCGCGAATTGGCCGATTATTTGGTACCCTATGTTTCCAATATGGGCTTTACTCATGTCGAGTTTTTGCCTTTGTGCGAACATCCTTTAGATGCTTCTTGGGGTTATCAAGTAACGGGGCTTTTTGCTCCGACATCACGTTTCGGAACGCCTGATGATTTTCGTTATATGATTGATAAATTTCACCAGGCTAACATAAGCGTAATTATGGACTGGGTTCCGGCTCACTTCCCGAAAGATGCTCACGGACTCGTTGAGTTTGACGGTACGCATTTGTACGAACATGCCGACCCTCGAAAAGGCGAACATAAAGACTGGGGTACCAAAATTTATAACTATGGTCGTACAGAGGTTTGCAATATTCTTTGCGCAAGTGCTTTGTATTGGCTTAAAGAATATCATATCGACGGCTTAAGAGTTGATGCCGTTGCATCTATGCTATATTTGGATTATTCGCGTAAACCCGGTGAGTGGATACCTAATCAATATGGCGGAAATGAAAACTTGGAAGCAATCGCTTTCTTGCGCAAAATGAATGAACTCGTTTATGGCGAGAATCGCGGCGTAATTACTTGCGCCGAAGAATCTACCGCTTGGCCGATGGTTTCGCGTCCGACCTCCATGGGCGGTCTCGGCTTTGGTTATAAATGGAATATGGGCTGGATGAACGATACTCTTCGTTACATATCTCATGAACCTATACACCGTAAATATCATCACGGACTTTTGACGTTTGGTTTGTTATATGCCTTTAATGAAAACTTTATTCTGCCGATATCTCATGATGAGGTAGTACACGGTAAAGGTTCAATGCTTGGCAAAATGCCTGGTGATGAATGGCAAAAATTTGCTAACTTACGTGCCTACTACGGTTTTATGTGGACGCATCCTGGTAAAAAACTTTTGTTTATGGGTTGCGAATTTGCTCAAGATTGGGAGTGGAATGCCGAAGAAAGTTTACGCTGGCACTTGTTGCAATATCCGATGTATAAGGGTATGCAAAATTGTGTCCGCGATTTGAACTTGATGTATAAAGGGAACCCGCCTTTGTATGAAGAGGATTTTGACTATAAGGGCTTTGAATGGATTGACCATTCCGATTGCGATGACAGCGTAATCTCTTATATCCGTAAAGGACATAATCCTGATGATTATCTTATCGTCATATGCAACTTTACGCCCGTTGTAAGACATAATTTCAGAGTAGGTGTTAATGAGGCTTGCCGTTATCAAGAAATTTTTAACAGTGATGATGTAAACTACTGGGGAAGCGGTGTTAAAAATGAGGGCTTGATACAGGTACAATCTCAGGGATGGAACTATAAACCGTTTTCAATTGAAGTTACATTGCCTCCGCTTTCTACCATTGTTATTAAGCCGATAAGATATTAGGAGGGCTTATGCCTGCAATCGAGGTCTATTCGGGAAGAGCTTACCCTTTGGGTGCTTCTTACGACGGAGAGGGAGTTAATTTTTCCCTCTTTTCGGCTCATGCGCAAAAGGTTGAATTGTGTCTGTTTGATAAAACGGGAACTCAAGAAACTTTGCGTGTTTCAATAACCGAAAATGAACACAGTATCTGGCATACTTATGTTAAAGGTGTTGAACCGGGACAAATTTACGGATACAGAGTTTACGGACCTTATAAGCCGCTAGAGGGCAAAAGATTTAACCCCAATAAACTGCTTTTGGACCCTTATGCCAAAAAAGTAACGGGTGAACTTATTTGGCATAAAGCTATTTTTGGTTATGATATTGACAGCCCTGATAAAGATTTATCTTTTTCAGAACTTGACAGTGCTCCTTATGTGCCTAAATCGGTAGTGGTAGCCGGCGATTTCGATTGGGAAGATGATGAACTGCCAGAAACCGAATTTAGAAGTACCGTCCTTTATGAAACTCATGTAAAGGGCTTTACCAGACTGCATCCCAAAGTTAAAGATTGCTATCGTGGTAAGTTTTCGGGGCTTTCATCAAAAAGTATTATAAACTACTTTAACTGGCTTGGAATTACTTCAATCGAGCTACTTCCCGTGCATGCTTTTTTCGGTAAAAAAATCGGTAAAGAAAGTGTCAATTACTGGGGATATGAATCGCTGTTGTTTTTTGCTCCTGAACCTTCGTATACCACAGCCGGTGAAATTGATGAATTTAAACGTATGGTGAAAACTTTCCATGAAAATAATTTGGAAGTTATCTTAGATGTGGTTTATAATCATACCGGCGAAGGAAATCAGTTGGGGCCTACCTTATGTTATCGTGGTATTGATAATGAAAGTTATTACACCTTAGATAAAACCAATAAGAGATTTTATTATGACAGTACAGGCTGCGGAGCATCGTTTAATTTGCAAAATTCGTATGTTTTGACCTTGGTGATGGACTCCCTTCGTTACTGGGTAGCTGAAATGCACGTAGATGGTTTTAGACTTGATTTGGCAACCTCTTTGGCACGTGTTAATAATAGTTTTTCGCAAGCTAGCAATTTTTTGGCCGCCGTACGTCAGGATGAAATTTTACGTACCGTAAAAATTATTGCCGAACCGTGGGACGTCGGAATGGGCGGCTACCAGCTCGGAGCTTTCCCTCCGGGGTGGGCAGAGTGGAATGATCGTTTTCGTGATGTCGTAAGGCGCTTCTGGCGCGGCGATGATAATCAGATAGGTGATTTTGCCAGTCGTATTGCCGGCTCAAGCGATGTGTTTAATTATAATAATCGTAACTTGTGGAGCTCGGTTAATTTTATTACCGCTCATGACGGCTTCTCCTTAAATGATTTAGCCTCATATAATGATAAACATAATCAGGCTAACGGCGAAAATAATCGCGACGGAACTAATGCTAACTGGAGCTCAAACTCAGGCATTGAAGGCTTGAGCGATGATACTAAAGTTAATGAACTCAGAACCTCAAAAATGAAAGCCTTGATGGCAACTTTACTTCTTTCTTTCGGAACTCCGATGATATGCTCAGGTGATGAGTTTATGCATACTCAGTTTGGTAACAATAATCCTTATTGTCAGGATAATATAATAACTTGGATGGTCTGGGAGGCAATCTCTAAAAAAGAACGTGATTTTGCTCGTTATGTACGCACGCTTATTAATTTGCGCAAAGCACTTGATGTCTTTGGCGAAGATCATTTCTTTACCGGCAAAATAATCGGTGAAAAGGGCTATAAAGATTTAGCTTGGTATACCGAATTCGGACAAGAATTTTCTAAAGATGATTGGCATGATGCTAAACGTAAATGTTTGTCGTATGCAGCATACGTAAATAATAAAATTTTGCTGATGATTTTTAATGCAAAATCAGAAGTGCTCAGTTGGAAATTGCCTACCGTTAAAAAGGCCAGAAGGTGGAAACTTGTTTTAGACAGTTCATCTAAAATAAAATCTGCGACTCCACTCGGCTCAGGAAAAATATTAAATATTTTCGGGCAGTCGGTGGTGGCGATTGAAATAACCGTATAGGAGAAAATTATGGCAGATAACTTACATATGTTGGCGGATAAGTTGGGAATAGCTCGGCACTTTTCCGATGCCGGTTTAAAAAAAACCGCTTATGATGTTGATGACGATATTTTAAAATTCTTTTGTAAAGCCTACGGATATAAAGCCGATACCGAGCAACAAGCTCAAGAATCACTTGAAAAATTTGCCGATTTATCTTGGAAGACCATGCTTCCGGCTATTGTGATCTTGCATCGTGATAACATGTCGTTTACGGCAGTGTTAAGCGATAAACAACTCAATTCTGAGCTTAAAATTTACGTATCTTCCGAAGATGAAAAAAATAAAAAAGAAATATCTTTTGAACTCATAAAAACCGGCGAAACCAGAACTTTTGTCAGAGATGTTCTTAACAAGGTTACGGTAAAATTGCCTCAAGATTTTGCCTACGGTTATTATAAGCTGGAAGTTAATGTCGCCGGTGTTGCGGCTTCGTCGGTAATGGCCGTTGTGCCTGATAAATGTTATAGTGCCGATGCCGTAAATAACGGCAAATTATGGGGTTATGCTTTGCAGCTCTATTCGGTTAAAAGTAAACACAACTGGGGAGTTGGCGATTTTACCGATTTACAAAATTTTGTGAAAATGTGTGCTAAAACCAACGCCGAAATTATCGGGCTTAATCCGCTTAATGCTCTGTTCCACGACTATCCGGAAAATGCCAGTCCATATTCTTCAATAAGCCGCTTGTTTTTGAACCCCATTTATATAGATGTCGAAAAAGTTTATGGATTTGATAAGGTAAATGATGCCGCATTGAAGGCTGAAATTAAAGCCGCCAAAGAAGGTGATTTAATTGATTATACCAAGGTATATCAGCTAAAAATAAAAGTCTTGAAAAAACTGTTTGAACACATCAAATCCGAGCCGTTGTATATGCAAAAATTTACCGATTTTGTTAAAAGCAAAGGCTATGATTTGGAAATGTTGGCAACGTTTCAGGCTATTTATCATGAGCAAAAGCAAAAAGGCAACTGCGGATGGATGAATTGGGATAAAGATTTGCAAAATACCCATTCTAAAGCCGTTGATGATTTTAAAAAGGCATTTGCCGATGAAATTATGTTTTTTGAGTTTTTGCAGTTTGAAGCAGATAAGCAGTTGCAAGATGTTTATAAAACCGTACAAAATGAAGGCTTAAAAATCGGATTGTATCGCGATTTGCCGGTAGGCGTCGGTAAAGACAGTGCTGAACTTTGGATGGACAGGTATGCCTTTATTGCCGATGCCGGTGCCGGAGCTCCGCCGGATGCCTTTTTCCCGTTTGGGCAAAAGTGGTGCTTGGGAGCTTTTAATCCGTTTGAATTAAAACAGCGTGCTTATGAGCCTTATTTGAAAATTTTAAGAGCTAATATGGCTTATGCCGGAGCTTTGCGTATAGACCACGTGATGGGCTTGATGCGTCTGTTTATGATACCTGATAATAAAAACGGCGGAACATATATTCATTATAACTTTGATGATATGCTTGATTTGCTGGCTCTGGAAAGTCATTTACATAAATGTACGATTGTGGGTGAAAGCATCGGCAATGTTCCTGACGGATTTTTAGATAAATTAAAAGCAAAAGGCATTTATTCGATAAGCGTAGTTTGGGCTGAACGTTGGGGCGAGGGCTCAGGTGATTTTAAAATGCCTGAAGCTTATCCGCAAGATGCGTTTGTTTCGGTTGGAACGCATGATATGCCGCCCTTAAAAATGTGGTGGTTCGGGTATGATATTGAGCTTAGCCGCAGTCTTAATATGATAACAGATGAGCAAAAATATCAGCAATATAAAGTTCGCGAAACCGATAGGTACAAGTTGCTTTCGGCGCTTGATTACAGCCAAGTTTGGCCAAGCGATAATTTAAGAAAAGGTAATTATATTTACGGTGAATCTTATCCCGAGGGCATTGAGGAGGCTGCGCATAAGTTTTTGGCTAAGGCTCCGAGCCGAGTGGTACTGTTGCAATTAGAAGATATATTTGGCGTGGATAAGCAGCAGAATTTACCGGGAACCGATGTCGATAAATATCCGAACTGGAGAAGAAGGTTACCGATAAATTTGGAAGATGCGGAAGAGACTTTGGAATATAAGCGTAATATTGCCGCAGTTAAAAGCGAACGCTAACCTTAAAATAAAGAGCCCTTACGAGGGCTCTTTTAGTTTTAAAATATGCTTGCATTTTTTATTTGTCGGCAAGGTATTTTATAATACCGTAGAGGGTGTTTATATCCTGTTCGGTAAGTTGACTGCGATTGAAAATGTTGTGCAGATTTCGTAACAGAGTAGGGCGTTTTTCATTATCTTTTAAGTTTTTAAAATCGGATAATTCTTGTTCCAAAAAATTAAAAAAGGCAAAGAGCTGTTCTTTGCTTGCCGGATGTGTAGCATTGGTTATAAATTGATAATCTGCGGTTTGTATTTGTGTTTTATACCATTCATATCCCACCAGCAACACTGCCTGTGATAAATTTAGCGAGCAATGTTTGGGGTTGAGCGGAATTTCAATTATGGCGTCGGCGATAGCGACATCATCATTTTCAAGCCCGGTTCTTTCAGGTCCGAATAAAATACCGCAACGGTTATGGTTTTTTAGATTTTGATTAATCGGGGTCATAACGCTTTCAGCGGTATAGATGGCTTTAATTTGATTACGACGGCGTGCCGTGGTTGCGTATACGCACTGTAAATCGGCTACGGCATCGGCAAGTGAATTATATATTTTCGCATTTTGTAAAATTTCATCTGCTCCCGAAGAGGCAGCTAAAGCTTTTGCCGATACGGGGCTTTCTTTAGGGCTTACCAAGCGCAGATTTTCCAGATTACAGTTCATCATGGCGCGTGCAGTCATACCGATATTTTCGGCAAGCTGCGGGCGCACCAAAATAATACAAGGTTTAGTTATATCGGTCATGTTAGTCGGTTCCGAGAATATCCATGGTGTTCATGAGCATATTATTAAAATCGAGACCTGTGTAATCTTCCATAATATTGTAAACATTGGTAAACATCAGACTTAACGGATCATCTCCTGCGTTGTCGGTCACGTCGTTTAAGCTGCGTTCCAATGTGGCTTTATATTCAGAAGGCATGGCCTTAATTTTTTCATCGTACGAATCTGGAATTTTATAGCCCATATTTCTTAAGTGCTCAAGCATTACAATCATGTTATGGCGGTTAACTTCAGGAGCAATCATTTCTTGACCCATGGCGGTAGTGTAGGTTGTAGCCTCACCGATATAATTTAATTTACCATGTTGTCCGCTGCCGCGCCAGGTTCTTATACCGCTGCGGTCGCGGGCGCGAGCCCAAGGATCAACCGGCAAAATATTGCCGTTTGTCGGACCGTTGCCGTAAATCGGAGCATCGGTTATATCGCCGCCGGTACCATTGCCGACATTATCACCAAAATATCCGTCGTTGGGTTGAGGAGGTTGCGGAACCCATGGGTTAGCCGGTAATTGGGCATAGGCACTGCCGGCAAATAACAGCATGCCGAGCAATACCGATAAATGTAAACGATGTGTCATGACAATCTCCTTTTAAGCTTACGCTATTCATATAAACTTATTCTATCACACATTTTAGTAAAATAATAGTTACATTATTGTTTCATTTTTAATTTTTCCAGCTCTTCTTGCAAGGTTTTAATTTGCTGTTGTAAATTTTTAATTTCGTCCGTAATTGGGTCGGATATATCTTTATCAACGGCATAAGCCTTAAAACTTTTATCTTTTTCCGGTTGCTTAAAGGTTTTGTGGGCGGGAACTCCGACCACGGTTTGGTTAGAGGCAACATCTTTAACCACAACGGCATTGGAGCCGATTTTTACATTGTTTCCGATTTTGATAGGTCCTAAAACTTGAGCGCCGGAGCCGATAATAACGTTATTACCGATAGTCGGGTGGCGTTTGCTCATGACCTTACCGTTTTTATCAAATACGGTGGTGCCTCCCAAAGTTACATCGTGATACAAGGTAACATTATTGCCGATTTCGCTGGTTTCTCCGATAACGACACCCATGCCGTGATCTATAAAAAAACCGCTGCCGATAGTCGCTCCGGGGTGAATTTCAATGCCGGTTAAAAAACGGGCGGTTTGCGATAAAAAGCGAGCCGTATATTTAAAGTTTTTTTGCCACAGCCAATGAGTAAAACGGTAGCAGCAGATGGCATGAAAACCCGAAGAAAACAAAGCTGCAGCGGTTCGGGACGACGTTGCCGGATCGCGAGAGATTACGGCATCTAAGTCTTCTAAAATTAAAGACTTGTTTTTTCTTTTCATTTTATGTTATATTCCTCGTAAAAATTAACATTTTGTTATATTTAATACTGTATCATATAAAAAGTAAATTTATAATAAAGAGAAGTATAAATGGTAGAAATTTTATTTAACGGACACGCCGGAAGGCTAGAGGGCAGATACCATAAAAGTGAAAAGCCCAATGCTCCGGTAGCTTTAATTTTGCACCCTCATCCACAATATGGCGGAACCATGAACAACAAGGTGGTTTATAGCCTGTTTACTTGTTTCAAAGATTTAGGTTTTTCGGTATTACGCTTTAATTTTAGAAGTGTAGGGCGTTCGCAAGGTGTTTTTGAGGACGGACCGGGGGAGCTTTCCGATGCAACGGTTGCTCTTGATTGGCTGCAGCATGATAATCCTGATGCTCGTCAGTGCTGGATTGCCGGTTATTCTTTCGGAGCATGGATTGCTTTACAGCTTTTGATGAGAAGACCAGATATTAATAATTTTGTGGCAGTTTCGCCTCCGGCCAACGAAAAGGACTTTTCGTTTTTAGCGCCATGTCCGGCGTCAGGTTTAATCGTTCAGGGCGGAATTGATGAAATTGCCAATCCTCACAGTGTAGCAGCCTTAGCCAAAAGGCTTAATATGCAGCGCAATATTTCGGTAGATTTTGCTTTAATTGAAGATGCCGACCATATGTACAATAATCATTTGGTTGATTTGTATAAAGTTACCGGCAACTATGTGCTAGATGTGTTAAACCGCAGAACTCCGGCTAAAAAACAACGTACCAGAAGAAGAAAGTCGGAAATTGAAGACGAGACATTGCTGTTGAAAAATGAAAATCACGATACCGATGATAGCTTGACTGATGATGAGTTATAATATCGGTTTGTGATGATTGTTTTAATTGCAGAGGGCCTGTTTGCAGACGGGCTCTCTTTTTTTATAGTTTGCGCCTGATAGGATATATAATTTTTTGTAGATTTTTCTAAAAAGGTATGTTATACTTAAGACTGAAAAAATAAGGATTATGAAAATTACATTAAAAATTATGCTCATCGCCGTTCTAGGAATGGTTTTGGGCACATCGGCGTACGCTGATGAAAAAGTTTCCTCGGAAATAAATAAGACAAATGATGGTATAACATCTATTGTTTGTCTTGATGATGCACAGATTTTCTCTTGGGAGAATTTGAACATCATAAAAAGAGGGAATCATGTTGAGGTCAGAACGGGGAGCATAGTTCTTCGTTCGTATGACCTGAGGGACAATCAGCAAGTCTTGGACTTCTACAGAGCCAAGACGGATGATGGTCGGGGGCTTGAGGTCTCTGTTGTCCTTCAGTCCGAGACTGGCGAATATTATGTATTTGTCAGTGGACATAAGATAGTGAAGAAATACGATCTACAGATGTAGGGTGTTTCTTCGTTGAAAGGGGTGTGAATTTAAACAATTTCACACCCTTTTATATTACCTTAAATATCTATTATCTACCCCATAAACTAAAAGCCCTCAGTGTTATCTGAGGGCCTTTAATCTGTTTTCTTTAAGCTATATCTATATTCTTCGGGCTATACCTATTTTCTTCTTAAAAATGACGGAATGTCTAAGTTATCCATTTCATCATCGTTAGATACCGTGTTGTCGCTCAAATTGTCGCTAAAACGCGGGGTAGAGTACTCGGGAGCACTGTATTGCTCTTTGCGGTTTTTACGCGCTCTGGATATGCCTAAAATTTTATCAATGAAATTGGGCTTGTCGTTTGAAGGCTCTTCTACTTCTTCCTTCTTTTCTACTTTGCCTTTGAAAAGAGTGGTGTCGTTCTCGGGGAATAATACCGGCTCTTCTTCAACCGTGCTGATTGATGTCCGACTGGTAAATACGTCTTTGTCATCGGGCATAAAATCTTCAAGGCTCTTTTCACTCTCTGCTTTTTCAGAACTCTCTTCAACAGGCTTGTTGATTATGGCACTGAATAAAGCTGAAGCTTGCGGAGCTTCGGGAATCGATTGTGATTTTTCTAACATATCAAAATCTTCAAACTTGGAGAAGTCTTCCTCTGCAATCTCTTCGGGCAATTCTTCATCGACAACGGTTTCGGTCTCAGCAATAACTTCATCTTGACTTTCAATATCGTCGCTTTCATTTAGGTCAGATACCGAGTCGCCAGTTGCACTTTCTTCAACGCTGCCTGCCGACATAACTTCTTCATTACCGGTCGAAGAATTGGCGGCAAACCTTTCTAAGTTGGCGTCGGTATCGGCATTGTTTGAAGCAGGCATGGCTTGCTTGTCGGTTGCCGGCATATAACTTTCATCTAAGTAAGCGGCTGTGTCTAATAACTTTTCTTTTAACCGAGAGCCCGGTTTGCCTTCAATGCCGGTTACGACTATTGAAACTCTGATTTTTCCGGCTAAGCTGTCATCGTAACTGGAACCAAAGATAATGTTGGCATCTTCATCAACTTCTTCCTTGATGATGTTTGCGGCTTCGTCAATCTCCAATAATGTGATGTCGCTTCCGCCGGTTATGTTAATTAATACACCTTTGGCTCCCTTCATTGAACAATCGTCCAAAAGCGGGTTTGATAACGCTTGCTCGGCGGCAACACGGGCGCGGTTTTCACCTTCGGCTTCGCCGGTACCCATTATCGCTTTGCCTTTGTCTTCCATAATGCTTTTAATGTCGGCAAAATCAAGGTTGATTAACCCCGGCATCATCATTAAGTCGGTAATGGAACGTACACCTGAATATAATACATTGTCCGCCATTACAAAAGCTTCGGCCAAGGTGGTGTTTTTGTCGGCAATGCGGAATAAGTTCTGATTGGGAATAATGATTATACTGTCAACTTCTTGGGTAAATTTAGAAACGGCATCTTCGGCAGTTTCCATTCTTTTTTTACCCTCAAAGGCAAAGGGCTTGGTAACAACACCAACGGTTAATATGCCTTTTTCTTTGGCTATTTTTGCAACCACCGGAGCAGCCCCTGAACCTGTACCGCCGCCCATACCGGCCGTGATAAATACCATGTTGGCGCCTTCAAGCTCTTTGGCAATTTCTTCACTTGCTTCTTCGGCTGCCATTTTACCGATTTCCGGTCTGGCTCCGGCTCCCAAGCCTTGAGTGATTTCAAGACCGAGCTGTATCTTGCGGCTGGCTGATGAATGTGCCAAAGCTTGAGCATCGGTGTTGGCTACTATAAAATCAACACCTTCCAAATTCTTGGCAATCATATTATTAACGGCATTGCCGCCGCCGCCGCCGACTCCGATAACGGAAATCCGAGGCTTTAAATGGGTTATGGTTGTATCTGCTACGGCTAAGTTAATTGACATATTTATCAAACTCCCAATATGATTATTTTTCTTAATTTCTTTTACCTTAAAAAAAATAAATTAAGTTTTGGTTACCAAAACTTAATTTATTGTGTTTTTAACGCATTTTATCGCTTTCTAAAAATTTTGCTTTATCCAACTGAAAATTTTGCCGAAACTCCCAATATCTCCGCTGCCGCGGCTGATGACTTTGTTGGGCTTTCTCTCATTGTAATTAATGGCAAAAAGCAACATACCGAGCGCCGTTGAAAATGTTGGATTATAAAGGGCTTTTGGCATATTGGGAATGTTGCGCGGAATGCCAAGGCGAACCTGTTTATCAAGTACTAAAGAGGCAACGTCTCTGATACCGGGGAGCTGACTGCAACCGCCGGTTAAAACAATGCGATGACTGCTGGCATTTTTTAATCCGCAATCGGCAAGCTTTCTGCCGACCATTTCAAACATTTCTTCTACACGCGGTGCTATTATATTTATCAAGTCGGATTTGTGTATTTGCCGAATGGTGTTATCGTCTTCTTCGCCTACCGGGTATACATTTATGCTTTCCGTTTCATCTTGGCTGATTAAAAAAGCGCAGCCATGGCGGTTTTTTAAATCTTCGGCGTGCGAAAATGATGTGGTTAACCCCCAGGCGATATCGTTGGTGATGTTATTGCCGCCCACGGGAATGGTTGAAAAATAAATCGGAAAACCGTCCTTAAAGGTGGCTATGCTGGTCGTGCCGCCGCCAATGTCAATTATTGTGGCTCCGAGCTCTTTTTCATCATCTACCAAGCAGGCTAAGCCCGAGGCATAAGCCGAAAATGCTTTTTCAGCAATCTCCAAATGGGCGTTTTCTATTACGCTTGCCAGATTTTTATAAAGAATACTCGGGTAAAAGCCCAACATCACATCAAGGCTTAAATTTTCACCGTAAATATTACGGGGGTCTTTAATAAATTCTCCTTTGTCTACGCGGTAATTGGTCGGTAAACAGTGTATAAGCTCATTGTCGGCGACGTTTATTTTGGTGTTGCTCTTGGCAATCAGTTTTTCTATGTCGGCATCGCCGATAGGACGATTTTTATGCAGCGAAATAACACTGTTACGAATAAAACTGGCAGTTTTTTCACCAGAGATGTTGATGATTACGCGATTAATGCGCTCGTTGGCCATTTGCTCGGCGGTTTCTACGGCGTTGCATACGGATAAGGTCGCCTGATTAATGTCGGTAATTATGCCGTTCTTTATACCGTGAGAGGCGTTGTAACCGTGCCCGACAATCTCAATCTTTTTATCTCTGCCGATATGCGCTATTAAACAACACACCTTCGAAGAGCCGATGTCTAAGGTAGCCAGTGTAGATAATCGGTTAAAAGAATGATTCACTTTTTTATTCCTCTGTTATTTTTCTTTCCGCACTGCAGATGCGGGAGAATCGTTCACGCCAACAATTACTTTATCTTCATATCTTAAGTCGATGAAAGTTAATTTACGTTTAAGAATGCCATACTGATTTTCAATTTTCGTAAATTTTTCCCAGGCTTGCTTGGTGCTCTTTTCCGGCAATTTAACCGTAATGCCGTGTTCTATGTTATCAAAAATAACATCCCAGCGTCGTCCGGAATGTAATACCGCCGCCTTAATACGCTTTTGTAATTCCGGGGTAGAAGAGGTGATTTTTAATAACGAATTTATCTTTTCGGGAGCCTTGCGCCCAACGATTACCAGTATCGGTTTATGCGGCGTAAATTCAGCTTCAATCAGGTTGCCGTTAATGTCAACCGGGTAAAATTTGTTGCCGTATTGCCAAAGCGCCAAAACATCTTTTTCGCGGATGGTTATATCTAAGGTGTTGGGGAAAAAGTTACGTTTTATTTGTGCCTGCTCAATCCAAGGCAGCTTTTCTAAATTTTCTTTTAACTCCTCTAAATCAATGCTCAAAATATTATCTTGGCGGTTAAAGTTAATTACTGAGCTTAAATCTTGCAAGCTTGTTTTATCACGTCCGTTGACTAAAATATCATTTATACCCCATCCGTGATTTGCTGAATAAGCAAAAAAATCTGACATTATATTGTTAAACTTTTTGTTTATTAAATCATCGCGAACGGTTACTATGCCGGCTGAAACAACCCCTATGGCTGCCAAAAATAAGAGATTACCCAAAAAACGATAAGGAATTTCAACCGGCAAACTTACTCGATTCTTGGCTTGAAGGGGCTTTTCTCGACCTTTGTTGATGATTTTTTTTAACCACTCGCTTTGCATAATCAGTTACTTATTCCTATTTGTTTATTCCGATTTTTTTTACTTCCCATTCCAGAGTAATGGAGGTGTTTTCTTTTACTTTTTCAACAATTAAATTGCCTAAATTTTCAATGTCTTCAGCCGTGGCTTTGCCAGTGTTTATTAAAAAGTTGCAGTGCTTTTCGGAAACTTTGGCTCCGCCGATTTGTAATTTGTCGCAGCCTGACTTTTTGATTAACTCCCAAGCTTTTAAGCCTTCGGGATTTTTAAAAGTAGAACCTGCGGTTTTTTCATTGTATGGCTGATTTTTTATACGATATTCTTTTTGCTTATCAAGTGTTTCCATAATTGACTTAGCATCGGCTTTTTCGGCCTTAAGCGTTATGGATACAATAATCCAATCATCCGGAAACAAGCTGTGCCGATATGATAATTTTAAATCATCAGGGTATACGGTTTTTAATTTGCCGGTACTATCCATTATTTCAGCAGAAACTAACACATCTTTTATGCATTTTCCGAAACATCCGGCATTGGTTTTAATTGAACCGCCGATGTGTCCGGGAATAGAACATAAAAACTCTAATCCGCCGATGCCGTTATTGAGAAAAATCTTTTTCAAGTCGATATTTTTCATACCGGCATAGCATTTAATACAATCGTCCTTTATTTCATAACGGCGAAAGTAGGGGCTGTCCAGTTTTAAAACAACTCCGGGAACGCCTCCGTCTCTTACCAGCAGGTTTGACCCGCCGCCGATTATACTTAGCGGAATATTGTATGGCTTGTTGATTAAAAAATGAGATAAATCGTCGATGTCTTGCGGGATAAACATAACTTCGGCCGGACCTCCGACACCAAACCAGGTGTGTTTACTTAACGGTACGTTCTTTAAATATTTTCCTCTTACTTTGGGCAAAATATCGATAATTGATTTTTGAAATAAACTTTCAAACATTTTTTATCCTTTCTTAAAATGGTCCGTCTTTGTCTTCGGCTGATGAGTTGCGGCGAGTAATAGCCAACAGCATACCAATACCTACGGCAGAGGCAAATAAAGACGAACCGCCGTACGATATAAAGGGCAGGGTCATACCTTTGGTGGGCATCAGGTGTAAGGTTGAAGCCATATTGATAATACCTTGCAAACCAAATGAGGCAGCAAGACCGGCTGAAGCATAAACAATAAATAAGTTGTTATCTTTTAACGACAGCCATAAAGATCTGATGACAATAACAGCAAAAATGGTAACAATTATAAGACATAACCAAACTCCGAATTCTTCTCCTGCAACAGCAAATATAAAGTCGGTATGTGCATCGGGAAGGTTGAGCTTTACCACACCTTCTCCGGGGCCGCGCCCTAATAAGTTGCCGCTGGCAAAGGCTTCCATTGATTTACGAACTTGATAACCTAAATCGTTACCGGAGGCTAAAAATTGTTGTACACGGTCGTGGACGTGTCCGAAGGTAAAGTATGCTCCTACCGCTCCGATAATGGCCAATAATCCCAGTAATGCCACCAACATCATGGGTAGACCTGCTAAAAACAACTGAAAGCCCCAAATTAAAGATACGACTATGGTCATTCCGACATCGGGTTGAGCCAGTAACATACCGGCAGTTACGGCAAACAGACCGGCCGAAAGTATACCACCGGGAAATTCCTCAAATTTTTTACTGCCATCTAACAACCATGCCGAAACAACAACAAAGGTGGGTTTTATAAATTCTGAAGGCTGTAAGGAAAAACCTAAAATTCTTATCCACCTTGAAGCGCCCTTGGTTTCATATCCGGCAAATAAGGTTACCAACATAAGGCATAAGGTCAGTACATAACCGATAATGGCAATGCGGCGGATGGTTTTTAATCTTTGCATAGATAAAAAGAAAATAATGCCGAGTGAAACAAAAATAAATACGATTTGTCTTTTTATAAAATGATAATCAGCAAAACCGATGCGGCGAGCTACCGAAGGACTTGCCGAAAAAACCAGAAAGGCCCCGATAAAAATTAAAATCATAACCAAAGCAAGTGTAACTTTATCTACCGTCCACCACCAATTGGCAAGTCTTCCTCTGCTTAGTCTTGAAAATGCAAACACTAACTTATCTCCGCATTAAAAGTTAATAAGTGAGCATAGGCCGATTAATGCTAATATGAAACCAGCCAGCCAAAAACGAAAGACTACGGTCGTCTCTTTCCATCCGAGTTGCTCAAAATGGTGATGAATCGGAGCCATTCTAAAAAAGCGTTTGCCGGTTTTTTTATACCAAAAAACCTGTATCATAACTGATAGAGTTTCTATTACAAAAACGCCTCCGACTATAGCCAGTAAAATTTCTTGCTTAACAATAACCGCGACCGTTCCTAATAATGCGCCTAGAGCTAAAGAGCCGGTATCACCCATAAAAACTTTGGCTTTAGGTGCATTAAACCACAAAAATCCCAAACAGGAACCGACAATTGCAGAGCAAACGACGGTTATTTCTTGAGAACGTGGAATATAGAGCATGGACATATCGGTTGCCAGCGGAGAACCTGCGATATAAGCGATTACGGCAAAAAATGAAAATGATAAGATAAGCAGTCCGGTGGCCAAGCCGTCTAATCCATCGCTTAAGTTTACCCCGTTGGAGGTTCCGGAAATTACAATTACGGCAAATGGTAAATATAACCATGATAAACTTATTGCCGTTTTAAAATACGGAATTGAAAGTTCGCTTTCAACGGCATTAGGAGTTGCCGCTGCAATAATTGCTACGGCAACAAATGCTGTCATAAATTGGAAAAACAGTTTAGCTTTGGCCGTTAAAGCGTTTGGTGTTTGTTTGGTAACTTTTATATAATCGTCAACAAAACCGGTTATGCCGTAAATGATAAGAACCAATAAGCTTACCCATACAAAGTGATAGCTGATGTTGGCAAACAGCAAAATCGAAACTATAGCCGTACCTAAAATTAACAATCCACCCATGGTTGGCGTTCCCCTTTTGGTGGCTAAATGTGATTGCGGACCATCGCTGCGAATGGGTTGTCCTTTATGTTGGTGATGATGTAAAAAATTAATCAAAGGATAGCCGAGTACCAATGATAATAACAATGAACTAAAAAATGCCGCTCCGGCTCTTAATAATACCGAAGCCTCAATTCCACACCAAGATAAAAACATTTGATTTTTCCTTTATTAATTAAATTTGTTACAGATTAAAACCAATATCTAAAATAAGTCTTAATGTTTTATGTTAATTAAGTAAATAATCTGTGATTTGTGTAAAAAACTATTTGAGTTTTTTTAACCCTTATGTATGCTTTAATAAACACAAGGGAGGGAAAATGACAAAAGTTGCCGTTTGGTGCAGACATGCACATGATAATGTTATAGGTATAGGCCCTCATATTCCATGGAAAATTTCATCAGATTTTAAACGCTTTCGTCGTATCACCGAAGGCAAAAGCTTGGTGGCCGGTGAAAAAACTTATGAAAGTTTTCCTAATCGGACTTTGCCGAATCGTCAAATTTACGTTTTAACTTTTAATGCCAAATATAAAGTATCGGATGAACAGAATCATTTTGTAGTGTCCGATATTGAAGAATTTGCTGACATAGATGATGAACTCTATATTGCCGGTGGGGCAAGCGTATATAAAGCTTTTATGACCGGCGGTGATACCTTAATGCCTGATATTGTGGTTGATAGTATGTATCTAGGTGAACTTAATCCTGATTTACAAGGTAAAAAAGTTGATATAACCGATTGTATAAACGTACTAAATGAAAAGTATTTTCGTATTTCGCAAGAGTATGAAGAAGATAATGTAATAACCACGGTTTGGGTTAAAAAAGGTGATTTTGTTGACCAAATGGTTATTAAACATATTATTAAAGCTATTGAAAATCAGGGAGAAGAATAATGCAGCAATATCTTGATTTGTTACAGGACATTATGGATAACGGTGTTGATAAAATGGATAGAACCGGGGTAGGTACCAGATCGGTTTTCGGAAGACAAATGCGCTTTAACTTAAATGACGGATTTCCACTTTTAACAACAAAAAAAGTACATCTTAAAAGCATTATTTATGAGCTGTTGTGGTTTATCAAAGGGGATACCAATGTTAAGTATCTGCAGGATAACGGAGTAAGAATCTGGAATGAATGGGCCGATGAAAACGGTAATTTGGGGCCGGTATACGGTTCACAGTGGCGCAACTGGAACGGTGAGGGTATTGACCAGCTGGCCAATGTAATTAACAGCTTAAAAAATAATCCTAATGACAGACGTATGATTGTTTCGGCATGGAATGTTTCTAAAATTCCCGAGATGAAACTTCCGCCGTGTCATATGATGTTTCAATTTTATGTCGCTAACGGCAAGCTTTCGTGTATGTTGTATCAACGCTCGTGTGATATGTTTTTGGGCGTGCCGTTTAACATTGCCTCCTATTCTTTGCTGACCATGATGATTGCTCAGGTTTGCGGTTTACAGCCCGGAGAATTTGTCCATACTTTGGGAGATACGCATATTTATCATAATCACTTTGAGCAGGTAAAGGAGCAACTATCGCGTAAACCTTTGAAGCTCCCGACAATGAAGATAAATCCGAACGTTAAAGACATTAACGACTTTAAGTATGAAGATTTTGAGCTTGTCGGTTATGAAAGTTACGGAGTACTGAAGGGGAAGGTTGCAGTATAACTACCAAGTGCTTATGTTACATAACTCAGATGGGTAAAAAAAGCACTTTTCATTTTTTGAAAAGTGCTTTTTTCTTTGCTGTTAATTTAACGTTTCCAGAACGGCATCTGTTTGCGACAGACATTGTACAGTAAAATTACCGTAGGATCTGCATTGATTTTTATCAAAGGAGTCCTTTTTAATTTTTTGTACACTTCTTGCAAATCATCTCGGCTGTAAGCGTTGAGGTTGCGAAGTATGTATGCCGCAATGTTGGGTCTTTCCGGGCGGTACACGGCAAGCTTTGGATCTTTACTTATCTCGATAAGTCGATATTCAACATCGGAAAACGGAATATCAAATATCAGTATGAAATGCGTAAAGCTTTTGATAGAGTTTTGGATGTTTTCAAAAATTTCATCGTGAAAACCTTGAAAATCAAGCAAGAACAGCGCTAATCCTCTAATCTCCGATTGCTTTACGGAAATAAGATGTTGTAATTTTTGCGGCGAAATGGCTTTTGAGCTATATTGACCGATTTGTTCTACAACTTCTTTTATCTGCTTACGAAGTATACCAACTTCTTCGAGGGTTAAACATGGTACCAATTTGCGGTAAATCGCATAGTTTGCTAGTGATAATTGTTGATGTTCCATAATAGTTTATTAATTACTGATTTATGCTATTGGTTTAGCATATATACAAAAAAATGTCCAGTTTTTTGTTTAAATTATGTTATGGGTGCTGATGCGGGCTTTAAATGGCGGAAAATCGTTGAAAAAAAGGAAAAAAAACTTGCAAATTTTGCATAATATGATATACAGCTGGCAGAATTTATTTTCTGTAAACGAAAAGCCGGCAGATAAGGCGCTAAATCGTCTGTTTTGAAGGCTTTTTTATTTGTTAACTTAACTTTTAAGGATGCTTAAATGTCAGATGTAAAAATGAAAATGATGGATGGTAACGAAGCCGCTGCTTCAGTTGCTCACCGCATGAATGAAGTCTGCGTTATCTACCCGATTACTCCGTCGTCTCCGATGGGTGAGTGGGCTGACGCATGGTCTGCAGCTAAACAGAAAAACCTTTGGGGTGTTGTGCCCGAAGTTCAGGAAATGCAGTCCGAAGCAGGCGCTGCCGGTGCTTGCCACGGTTCTATTCAGGCCGGTGCTTTAACTACCACCTTTACCGCTTCTCAAGGCTTGTTGTTGATGATCCCCAACATGTATAAAATTGCCGGTGAATTATCTCCGTTTGTTATGCATGTTGCAGCTCGTTCTTTGGCTTATCACGCCTTGTCAATCTTTGGCGATCACTCCGACGTTATGGGTTGCCGCCAAACCGGCTTTGCTATGCTGTGCTCAAACTCCGTACAAGAAGCCCACGATATGGCCGCTATTGCTCAGACTTCAACTCTGCGCTCTCGCGTTCCGTTTATGCATTTCTTTGACGGTTTCAGAACTTCACACGAAATTAAAAAAATTAAACTCTTATCTGATGACGATTTAAGAGCTATGCTTGAAGGTGTTGATTATTCATTTAATGCTAAGCATGCTCTGCGCCCGGAAAAACCCGTAATCCGCGGTACAGCTCAAAACCCTGATGTGTTCTTCCAGGGTCGTGAAGCCAGCAATCCTTACTATAAAAAAGTTGAAGGCATTGTTCAGGAAGAAATGGATAAGTTTGCTAAAATATCCGGTCGTCAGTATCATGTCGTTGATTATGTCGGCGCTAAAGATGCTGAGCAAGTTATCGTCATTATGGGCTCCGGTGCAGAAACAGTTGAAGAAACAATCAACTACCTTAATGCCCAAGGTGCTAAACTCGGCGTTATGAAAGTTCACTTGTATCGTCCGTTCCCTGAAGAATCTTTCATTAAGGCTTTGCCCTCAACGGTTAAAGTTGTTTCTGTTCTTGACAGAACTAAAGAATCCGGCGCTACCGGCGAACCTTTGTACTTGGATGTAGTTGCAACGTTGAGCCAAGCATATGCTAACTCTAAAATTGCTTCAATGCCCAAAATCGTCGGCGGTCGTTATGGTCTCTCTTCTAAAGAATTTACTCCGGGTATGGTTAAAGCCGTATTTGATAACGGTTTTGCCGCTCAACCGATTAACGGTTTCTCGGTTGGTATCGAAGATGACGTTAACAAAACTTCTTTGCCGTTTGATGACTCTATTGATACCGAGCCTAAAGATGTTGTTCGTGCCGTGTTCTACGGCTTGGGTGCTGATGGTACCGTTGGCGCTAATAAAAACTCTATTAAAATTATTGCCGAAGATGCCGGTAAATACGGTCAGGGTTACTTTGTTTACGATTCTCGTAAATCAGGCTCTATGACTACTTCTCACTTGCGTTTTTCCGATAATCCGATTAAATCGGCTTACCTGATTAACAAAGCTGACTTTGTAGCTTGCCACCAATTCCCCTTCATGAACAAGGTCGATATTTTGAAAATTGCTAAGCCGGGAGCTACTTTCTTGTTGAATGCTCCTTATGAAGCTAGCGAAGTTTGGAATCATTTACCGATTGAAGTTCAAGAAGAAATTATCGCTAAAAAACTCAAATTCTATACTATTAACGCTGTTGAAGTTGCTCGTGCTACCGGTATGGGTCAACGCATTAATACCGTTATGCAAACCTGCTTCTTTGCAATTTCTAATATCTTGCCTAAAGATGAGGCTATTGCTCAAATTAAAGCAGCTATTAAGAAAACTTACAGCAAAAAAGGTGATGCTATCGTACAAAAGAACTTTGAAGCAGTTGATGCTTCTTTGGAACACTTACATGAAGTTAAATATCCTTCAGAAGTTACTTCAAAATTCCATCGCTTGCCTCCGGTTCCGGAAAACGCTCCTGAGTTTGTTAAAAAACTTACCGGCGAAATCATTGCCGACAGGGGCGATAAATTACCGGTTTCTGCTTTCAAAGATGTTGTTGACGGTACTTGGCCGACAGCTACAACTCAATATGAAAAGCGCTGCATAGCTACCGAAGTTCCGGTTTGGGATCCTTCAACTTGTATCCAATGCGGTAAATGCTCTTTGGTTTGCCCGCATGGTGTTATTCGTATGAAGGTTGCAACTGATGAAGAACTCAAAAACGCTCCGGCTACATTTAAATCTGCTGATTATAAAGGTAAAGAGTTTGCCGGTAAGAAGTTTATTTGGCAAATCTCTCCTGAAGATTGTACAGGTTGCGGATTGTGTGTTTCAGTTTGTCCGGCTAAGAATAAAGCTGATCCTTCCAAGAAAGCCATCAATATGGATCATATTGAAAATCATTTGGAAGCTGATAAAGCTAACTGGAAGTTCTTTGACACATTACCTTATGTTAAGAGAACCGAAGTTGTTAAAAACTTGCCGAAGACAACCCAACTTATTCGTCCGTTGTTTGAATATTCCGGCGCTTGCGCAGGCTGCGGTGAAACTCCGTATGTTAAATTGTTGACCCAGTTGTTTGGCGATAGAATGGTTATTGCCAATGCTACCGGCTGCTCTTCAATTTACTCGGGTAACCTGCCGACAACCCCGTATGCTAAAGATGAAAACGGACATGGTCCGGCTTGGGCTAACTCTTTGTTTGAAGATAACGCTGAGTTCGGTTTGGGTATGCGTTTCTCAATCGATCAAGAAACTTCTTTTGCAAAATCGTTGCTTGAAGGCTTAAAAGATAAAATCGGTGCTGATTTAACCGATAAAATCTTGAATAACCCGCAAGCTACCGATGCCGAAATTGACGAGCAACGCAATAATGTTAAACAATTGCGTGAAAAACTTGCCGGCATTAACTCAGAAGAAGCTAAGCACTTAGATGTTTTGGCAGATTATCTGATTAAAAAATCTGTTTGGATTTTAGGTGGTGATGGTTGGGCTTACGATATTGGTTTCGGCGGCTTAGATCATGCCATCGCTTCGGGTAAAAACATCAATATCTTAGTTATGGATACCGGTGTTTACTCCAATACCGGCGGTCAACAGTCTAAAGCTACCCCGATGGGTGCTTCGGCTAAGTTTGCCACAGCCGGTAAGGCTTTACCGAAAAAAGATTTGGGCATGATTGCCATGTCTTACGGTAATGTTTACGTTGCTCAGGTTTCTTTCGGTGCTAACGATATGCAACTTATTAAGGCCTTAAATGAAGCTGAAGCTTATAATGGTCCTTCAATCGTTATTGCATACTCTCACTGTATTGCTCAAGGCTTTAACTTGGCAGACGGTGTAGAACACCAGAAAAATGCCGTAGAAACCGGTTCTTGGCCGTTGTATCGTTATAATCCGGAAAACATTAAGGAAGGTAAGGCTCCTTTGATGTTGGATTCTAAAGCTCCGACCAAACCGTTGGCTGATTATATGGCTAACGAAACTCGTTTCCAGATTGTTCATAAGGCTAATCCGGAACGTTATGAGACTTTGCTTAATAAGGCTCAAGAAAACGTTAAAGAAAAACGTTCTATCTTAGAGCATATGGCTCAGCTCGTAGTAACCGAATAATTGGTTGCAGTAACAAACAAAAACACCGCTGATTTTCAGCGGTGTTTTTATTTTATGGATAAGCAATTTGTGATTATAAATATTATTTTCTCTGATTATCGTCCCGAATTTTGGCGGGTAGGTGAAAGAGAAGAACCTAAATTTACCTCAGAATTTGCTTTGGTCATAATTTTACGCTGAATAAGCGGTGCATAGCGTTGAGCTACTTCCGTTATACCCTTAAAACGCTCTTTTTCGGCTAATGATAACCTTGAAAATTTGTTATTTATAACCTTGCCGGCATTATCACCAAACTCATCAAAGTCTTTATCTATTTTACCGATTAAGCGTAAAAAACATAATTTATTGATTTCGTTATCGGCGCTAAATGCCGTATCTGGATTGAAACCGTCATAAGATTCTACCAAATAATCTTTATTTAGCAGTTGGCGGCATTGATTGTATGTCCCGTCGACATTATCGGCTCCGATTCTTAAAGGACGATAGCCTTCATCTTCAATACGACGTGCTTTATCTACCACGGTCATATTGTATTGATGAATAGCCGTCTCATTAATCTTACGAATACGATTGTTCAAAATCTGGATTTGAGCCTGTTTTTGACGTATTTCCGTAGAATCCATTAAGTATGATTTGCGCGATAATTCAGCCTCAATACTGCGAATTTGTTCATAGATTTTATGTGTCCTTAAATCGGCATATTCATAAAGTGTCTGAACTTTGACCTGTACCTCTACATTTAACGGTTTTTTATCTTTGGTTAGTTGGTGCATAATCATTTTTATATCGTAGTATCTTTTGGCATTTTTACTTAACGGCAGTAAAAATCTGTCGCGTGTTTCTTTGTCGTTAATATAAAAATTGAGCTTTAATTCACCGCGATTTTCCGTAAACAGCCTTTTAATACGCTCAACATCCGACAAATACTTACAAGTAATAGTCAGTCGCAATATATCATTTAAGCTTTTATTACCTGGCTGCAGCGATTGTAAAACATCACAAAAAGCTTCACGATCTTCTTGCTCAAAAACCAGATTTGAGGCTTTCCTAACTGATTTATGATAGTCTATATTGCATTCGCATTCCAATTTTTCAATGGCCCGAACCGCACTTTTCATAGGTGGACAAATAACAAAAATCGGGTTATTGAATTTATCAACGTACTCCAGGCGGGTGCAGGTAAAAGGGGTAACGGCCTTTAATCCGTAATGAATTGGGTTTCCGTTGGAATCGGTGTCGATTTTTCCGGTTTTAGTGTCAAAAGCACAAACTCTTTCCGGGATTCTGAAAAATTCGTACAAGGCTCTGTATACTTCACGGTATACACCCATACCATCGCTGTAAAAATCGGTGAGATATTCACAGTCGTTACCACTGATGCGGCCTTCTTGATAAGCCTTATTAATAGTCTCTAAATTTTCGGCATCTAACCTACTTTGAATTAAGTCAATTTCTTCATTAGGAAGATTTACAATTTTTTTAACCTGATATTCTTCCATTTCGCACCTCTTTATTTTTTGTCTAACCTTTTCACTATGATACAAAAATTTTATTTTGGCAAGTAAAATGTCGCTTTTTAATTACAAAAGTGTTTTTTCTTGCTTGACATAAAGAGCTTTTTAGTACAACTATCCCTCTTAAGGGGGAATTTATGGAAACAAAAACTAATGCCTTAAGAATGCTTGATAAAATAAAAGCCGACTATAAGTGTTATACTTATAATCCAGATTCTTCTTTAACGGGGATAGATATTGCTTCTTTACTGGGGCAAAATTCTGCACAGGTTTTTAAAACTTTGGTTACGGTTGCTAAATCTAGGCAGCATTATGTGTTTATGATACCGGTTGCCGCAGAACTGGATTTAAAAAAGGCTGCTGCCGTAGTCGGTGAAAAAGCTCTTGATATGTTAAAGCAAAAAGAACTACTCCCTTTAACTGGGTATGTACACGGCGGATGTTCTCCCATAGGTATGAAAAAGAATTTTCCGGTAGTTATTCATCAAACGGCGCAGAATTTTGCAACAATTATTTTTAGTGCCGGCAGAGTAGGGATGCAGGTAGAGACCTCTCTGGATAATCTTAGTAAAATTGTTAAAGTAAAATACGGCGATGTTTGCGCTTAAAAATCTTAAAAGCCGGATATTAATCCGGCTTTTTTAGTGGTTAAGACTTTTCTAGTTTGCTCTGTAAACTGTTCTAGATGTAACCTTAGACAATGCAGGGGAAGAAAGCGACCGTGTAGCTTTAGGTTCATCTTTCCGCATTTCGCGTATGGTTTGCGTCCAGTTCATTACGCTGTTTAAAAATCTGGAGCGCAAGAGCTCATTACTGCGGTTAATGTTATAACGCGATGCTATCGGAGCATTGGCATAGGGCGATTTTATTAAAGCAGAGTTCTTTTGCTCTTGCTCTTTTAAATACTCCATTCTTTCGGCGGTTGCCTCTTGCTCATTAAAGTATTTATGCTTTTTAAAGTTTTGGGAATAAGTCATAATTTGTTCCGTGTTTTCACGATAAATATTTGTTAGATTATCCCATACTTTTTCGCCGCTTTGGGTTAAAAAGTCGACATAACTTCTATCGAGTTCGCTGTGGCTTACAAGGTCTTGTATGCTGCCGAGCTCTTCGCCGGATAAGGAGCTTTTTACACCTTTAACCAGAGCGGTTCTCAACATATGCATAAAGTTTTTACCGTCGGCATTTAACTTTTTCTCATCCGGGTATAGGCTTTCCAGCTCATGCTGGTCGATATTACCGAAGCTATGAGCTCTGAATACGTTACCGAGAGCTCCTTCAAAAAAGCAAGTCTGGGTTTTTTCTTCTTTAATGTCTTTTTGATATCTGATGGTATCTTCTATACGGTTATTGTAAGTTACGACCGGGTCGGTATCTGAAACAAAGGATACCATTTTAGCCTTAGATTTACCTAAAGCCGTGTACGGAGCATAGGCTACGACCATTAATTCTTGCATAATTTGGGTTCGCTCTTCTTTGGAGTAGCCTAGTTCTTTCATTTTTTGCCAGGTTAATTTTTCAAGTTGAGCAAAAGTATTACCGCCGTGGCAATGTACGAAGATGTTTAACTTACGCATTTTTTGAGTAGCATCTTTGATATCCAGACGCTTTCCGTCTTTATCACTTAAACGATTTTTGATGGCTAACTCAAAAATGTCATTAACATACTGAGGATTTAACGTTTCTTCGTTGAGTTTTTCTTTATCGCATTCCTGAACGTTATTTACTCCGGCAGAGCGAGATAAAAATGCATCGTATGAATCGCCGTAGTGGTTGACAACGCCGATTACGTTAACGCCTTCTTTACAGCCGTTTCTATCCAAAACTTCTTCAACCATTTTGCAGTATGAGCTGGCAGCGCGGTCAGTCGTGGTGCTTTGTCCGCCAAAAATCAACACAGCCGGCTTGTCGGGGTCAAGTTCTTGAACATTGTACCATCCGTACGGATTTTCTGCAGTTTTCGGACCACGGTGTCCGAAGGTGGCATAGCTTTGTTCCAAATTTTGTTCAGTGTTTTCGGCCATTTTTTCCTCTTTATGTATATCTTTATAATTGGAGTATAGTCTTTTTTTCTACAAAAAGCAATACTTTTGTCAAAAATAAATCTTAATTATCTTTATGTTTTAGGGCATTCTTAAATATCCACAAAAAGTGAATGAAAAGTAAAGATTGTGGAAATTTTTTTAATTTGATGTAGAGTGCTTGTAACTGTAATTTTTTATGAGGTTGAAATGTCGTTAAAAAACAATTTAATGTGTGCTTTATTGGTTGGTGTTACTTTAGTTGGCTGTAAAGATGAAAATGTAAATTCTCAACAAAATTTACTAAGCGCAGGTGTGGAAATAATGAATCCTCAGGATGTACCTTTAATATTTGAATTTGCCGCTCGGGCACAGGGTTCTAAAGAAACGGAAGTCAGAGCCAGAGTAGGGGGAATTCTGTTGAAACGTAACTACGTTGAAGGTTCAGAGGTTCAAGAGGGGCAGGTCTTGTTTGAAATTGATCCGGAGCCTTATCAAGTTGCTCTTAATCAAGCTAAAGCTAATTTGGAACAGACCCAGGCTGAATTAAAAAATGCCAAAATACAATTAGATAGAACGGAAAAACTGTATAAACAGAAGTATGCTAGCGAAAAATCTTATGATGATGCTGTTGCTAATTACGACTCGTTAAAAGCCGGATTGTCTTCGGCCCAGGCTGCCGTTGATGCCGCTCAGCTTAATTTGGATTATACTAAAGTTAAAGCTCCTATCAGCGGTCTTACAAGTATGGAAGCTCAATCGGAAGGTAGCTTAATTTCAACAGCAGGCGAAAGCGGCTTATTAACTCATATTACACAAATTGACCCTATTTATGTTATGTTTTCATTGTCTGAAAATGAAATGCTTACTTTATCCCGTATGGTTTCAAGCGGGCAACTTAAAAATCCTCAAAATGCAGGAGAGGTGAAGGCTATTTTACACTTGGGAAACGGTGATGTCTATCAGTATCCGGGTGAAATTAATTTCGTAAATCCGAGTATTGATACGTCAACCGGAACTATTAAATTACGTGCAGTATTTCCAAACCCGAATAATCGCTTGCGTCCCGGACAATTTATGCGCTTGACGGTAGAAGGTTTGGAAAGATCTCAAGCGCTTATCGTTCCGCAAACGGCCGTTATGCAAAGTTCTAAAGGTTCTTATGTTTATCGTTTGAACAGTAAAAATGAAGTTGAAATTGCCAATATTAAAACAGGTCCGGCAGTAAATAAAGAATATTGGATAGTAAATGAAGGCTTGGAAAAAGGAGACAGAGTGGTCGTTGATAATTTGTTAAAAATACGTCCGCAAATGACAATTAATCCTACTCCCGTAGCTGTTTTAGTGAAAGAAGAACAATAAATCAAACTGAGGTGAAAAATGTTTTCGAAGTTTTTTATTGACAGACCTATATTTGCCACGGTTATTTCTTTGATAATCGTTTTGGCCGGTCTTGTGTCTATGAAGGTGCTCCCTATTGAACAATATCCTAATATCGTTCCTACCGAAATTCAGGTTTCGGCAGTGTATCCCGGAGCAACTGCAGAAGTTTTGGCTGATACTGTTGCCGCTCCTTTGGAACAAGAAATTAACGGCGTTAAGAATATGATTTATATGTATTCTACCGCAACATCTTCGGGATATTTGACCATAGGTGTGGTTTTTGGTATCGGTACAGATCCTGATCAGGCAACCATTGATGTTAACAATAAAGTACAAATGGCAACATCAAAACTGCCTTCAGAAGTAACAAAACAAGGGGTAACAGTAGAACAAAAATCTAACTCTATATTGCAGGTTATTGCTATGCGCTCAACCTCCGAGTTGTATGATACCGTTTATGTGTCTAACTATGCATTGCTTAATGTGCTTGATGAGTTAAAGCGTATTAAAGGTGTGGGTGATGCTTCTTTGTTTGCATCTCAGGATTATTCAATGCGTATATGGTTGTCTCCCGATAAATTATCTGAATATGATTTAACGCCGCAAGATGTAATTGCTGCCATTCAGGAACAGAATTCTCAGTTTGCTGCCGGTCAATTCGGACAGGAGCCGATGAACTCGGAAGTTGCCTATACATATTCGGTTAATACAAAAGGGCGTTTGGTAGATGCTGAAGAATTTGGAGATATTATTTTACGCAGTAATGAAATAGGAGGAACCTTACGCTTAAAAGATGTTGCCAGAATTGAACTCGGTGCGCAAGACTACAGTGTTTCATCTCGTTTTAACGGCGAAGAAGCCGTCGCTTTTGCAGTTTATTTACAACCGGGAGCCAACGCTTTGGAAACGGCTAATCTGGTTAAGGCTAAAATGGAAGAATTATCAAAAAGTTTTCCGCAAGGCATTACCTATGAAATTCCTTACGATACAACCTTATTTGTTAATGTTTCCATCAATGAAGTTATTCATACCTTCTTTGAAGCAGTTTTATTGGTAATTGTGGTTGTTTATTTGTTCTTGCAAAATTTACGGGCAACACTCATCCCGATATTGGCGGTGCCGGTTTCTATTATCGGTGCTTTTGCCGGTATGTACTTAATGGGATTTTCTATTAATCTTTTAACGTTATTCGGATTAATTCTAGCTATCGGTATTGTGGTAGATGACGCTATTATCGTTCTGGAAAACGTTGAACGATTAATGGAAGAAGAAAAACTTTCTCCGAAAGAAGCTGCTATTAAGGCCATGAAAGAGGTATCAGGTCCGGTTGTTGCCGTGGCTTTGGTATTATCTTCGGTATTTTTACCGATTGCCTTTTTGGGCGGTATGACGGGTGTTATGTATAAACAATTTTCGGTTACCATTGCCGTGTCCGTTATTATTTCGGCTTTGGTGGCTTTAACCCTAACACCTTCTTTATGTGCGTTAATTATTAAAAATAACAGGCATAAAAAAGAACCAATGGCATTTTTTAAATGGTTTAACGTCTTTTTTGAAAAAGTTACCGAATGGTACATTTCAGGCGTTAAGTTCTTCTTAAATAACCGTAAAACGGCAATTATGGCGTTTTTGTTGATTTTGCTTCTTATTGCCGGATTATTTAAGATTATACCTACCGGTTTGGTACCTATGGAAGATCAAGGAAACTTATTGATGGCCTATAATATGCCTGAAGCTTCTTCATTACCGAGAACTGAAAGGTTTTCTCAAAATGTATCCGCTATGGTTAAGAAAAATCCCAATGTCGAAGATGTGTTGACCATTAACGGTTTTAATATGCTATCTTCCAGTCAGAATACATATTCCGGTATTAGCTTTATTACTTTAAAAGATTGGGAAAAAAGGAATAAAGCGGAACAGTCGGCAGATGCTTTGGCCAAAACATTTACCGGATATGGTATGAGCCAAAATGATGGTATTGCTTATGCTTTCAGTATGCCTCCGATTATGGGTATGAGTACGACCGGAGGTTTTGAAGGGTATATTCAAAACCGAACAGGTAAAAGTTCTCAGGAGTTGATGCAAAAGACTCAAGAGTTTGTTGATGCGGCCAATAAACGTCCGGAACTTTCTAATGTTAAAACAACTTTCTCGGTAAGTACTCCGCAGTACCGTATTGATTTAGACAGAGAGAAAGCTAAAGCTTTGAATGTTCCGATTAATAGTGTTTATTCGGTTATGCAGTCTACTTTCGGTAGCTTATATGTGAATGACTTTACTTATATGGGCAGAAATTTCCGAGTTACTTTGCAATCAGAATCACAGTTTAGAAGTTCTCCTGATGATTTACGTTATGTGTACGTTAAATCTAATAATGGTGATTTGGTACCGCTTTCTACTCTTATTACGGTGGAAAGGGTTACAGGTCCGGAACTTATAAATCGCTTTAACATCTTTCCTTCAGCAAAGGTCTTGGGTGATCCGGCTCCTGGATATTCTTCCGGTCAGGCTATTGCCGCTATGGAAGAAGTGGCGGCCGAAGTCTTGGGTAATGATTATTCATTATCTTGGATTGGTTCGGCATATCAGGAAAAATTAACCGGAGGAGCTTCAACCCAGGCTTTTGTGTTCGGTTTAATTATGATTTTCTTAATTTTATCCGCTCAATATGAAAAATGGTCGTTGCCGATTGTGGTTATTCTTTCCGTACCTTTTGCCGTTTTGGGAGCTTTGGCCGCAACCTGGATAAGGGGTATTGAAAACGACCTATATTTTCAGGTAGGCTTGGTAACATTAATCGGTTTGGCCGCTAAAAATGCTATTTTGATTGTTGAGTTTGCGGTTATGAAGGTTGAAGAAGGCTTTACCTACGCACAAGCTTCAATTGAGGCGGCTAAACTTCGTTTTCGTCCGATTGTGATGACCTCACTGGCGTTTACTTTCGGTGTTTTACCGCTTGCAATTTCAACAGGAGCCGGTGCTGCCAGCCGCCATGCTATAGGAACAGGTATGATTGGCGGTATGATAATGTCTACCTTTGTTGCGACTTTATTTGTTCCGATGATGTTTGCTATTATCGGTGAGTATTTTGATGATACAAACATTAAGTTACGCAAAATAAATGAGCGAGCCGAAAAATTGGGACGCCCAAAATTAAAGCGTGCCATGAAATAGTAAGAAAACCGCCCAATTAAGGGCGGTTTTTTATGAATACGCTTTATGCTATCTTAAATTTTAGCAAAGAGACAAAAATTAAGCAGCATCCTTAAAGATGCTGCTTAACATTATTCAGAATCGATATAATTAAGCCGCTTTGAGCATAACTTCAGGGGCTTCAATACCTAACAGGTACAACAACTGCTTTAAGGTATCTCTTACCAATGAAGCTAACTTTAATCGTGAAACGGCTAAAGTTTTATCTTCGGCGTTCATGATCGGGCAGGTGTTATAAAAGCCGCTGAATACTTGTGCCAAAGTGTATGCATAATCAGTAATAATGCTCGGCTCTTTATCGGCATGAGCTCTCATAATTACATTTTCAAACTGAGAGAGCTTTAAGGCTAAGTTTCTCTCATCTTCATTGCTGATTACGATATCGCCGATTTCCAGACCACCGGCTTTGGCCTTTCTTAAAATAGAATTGATACGGGCCACCGCATATTGAATATACGGACCGGTTTTGCCGTCAAACTTGGCAAAATCTTCCAAATCAAAAACATAACCTGAGGCAATATTGTTTTTCAAATCTTGGAACTTAATAGCGCCCATGGCAATTTGGGTTACCATTTTTTCAATATCATCTTTGCTAAAACCTTCAACTTCTCCGGCTTTAGGCATAGAGCTGCGTACTTTTTCTTTACTTATTAAGATTAAATCCGATAAATTCATCACTCCGCCGTCGCGGGTTTTAAATGGTTTACCGTCGGCTCCGTTAACCGTTCCGAAACCGATATGCTCCAATTTTACATCTTTGGCAATGCCTAACATTTCGGAAACTTGAAATACTTGTTCAAAGTGTAAGGATTGACGCTTATCTACTACATAGATAATCTCTTGAGCATGCAAATCTTCCACACGAGTTTTTATGGTAGCAATATCGGTTACCTGATAACCGAATCCGCCATCGGTCTTTACCAAAATGACCGGCGGCATAGGTTTGTTGGTCTCGGGCAGGCGGATGATGGTTGCTCCGTCATCAACCTCAGATATTCCTTTTTCTTTGGCCAATTCAACTACTTCGCCACAGGCTTGGTGGGCATCGCTTTCACCTAACCATAAGTCAAAGTGGGCATCCAATTCTTGGTAAGTTTTTTTAACATCGGCTACCGATACATCGCGTAAATATTTCCATGCTTTGCGATATTCAGGATTACCGTTTTGTAATTCGGCGGTTATCTGACGAGCCGTTTCTTTGGCGTTTTCATCTTCTTTGCAGCGAATGTTGGCTTGTTTGTAAATTGCTGAAATCTTGGCAATATCATAGCTTTCGACATTATCTAAATTACCGTCTTGATGGATAATCTCAGCCAAAATCATTCCCATAGGGGTTCCCCAGTCGCCAAAGTGAACGTCTGATATAACTTTATTGCCGACAAATGTTTCAATACGGCGGATAGACTCGCCGATAACTGCCGAACGCAAGTGCCCGACATGTAAAGCTTTAGCAACGTTCGGACCACCGAAATCCATAACGATTTCTTTAGGTTCAGCAACTTTAGAGCAGCCCAAGCGCTCATCTTCGGCCATTTCATTCAAAGATTTGGCAATAAACTCATTGGATATTTTAAAATTGATAAAACCGGGACCGTCTACCGATACGGAAGATACGTCTTTGTCTTTTTGTAACTCTTCAGCAATTAAAGCAGCGATTTCTCGAGGATTTTTGTGTAAAGATTTAGCCAGAGCTAAAGCCCCGTTGCACTGAAAGTCGCTTAAATCCGGCCTATCAGAAGGCTTTATGACGGCAAACTTGGTATCTAAATCCAGTTTTTGAAAAATGTCGGCAAATTTTTGGTTAAAGTTTTTTTCTATTGATAATGTCATTTCTTTTGTTTCCTAGTTATTTTACACATTTAAAATACGCATGATTAGGCAAGACTAACTTGCAGGTAAAGTGTGAAACTTCGCCTTTTACAGCATGTGTGCCGGGATTATATTTTTGGCATTCAGCGTCAGCCATTTGTTGCAAGGTATTATCATCGGTCCATAAACCGTTATAGCAAATAGCCGGAGCATTAGTCTTTGATTTTCCGACATATAAACGGTTTATGTCTTGAGCTCCGGCATTGCGGCGGCGGTCAACAAACGGCTCAAATAAAGAACATCCGCACATACAAACCAAAATTAAGCTTGCGGTAATCATTTTTATACTGGACAATTTTAAAATCTCCATTACATTAATGTAAATATTTTACAACATAATATACGAGAAGTTTTTAAATGCAAATTGAAAATAAATATATTGGTGATGATAAATTCAAAAATTTTTTGAACCATTACAATTGTCCTTCATCGCTTGAAGTGGTCAAAATGAAGTTTGCCGGTGCCATATGCTCGCCAAACCTTAATTTGCGTCCGACAGATGTTATATCTTCCTTGTGGGAAGAGGATAAACAACCGCGGCTCGAAACCAAAAAAGAAGCTGAGTTGTTTTTTAAGTTTTTTATGGGCTTATGGGATGAAATGTTTGCTTTAGTTAAGCAAAACAAGGTAACCCTTGCCAAGGGCGATAAAAACGAATTGATTTTATGGTGTGATATCCGCTATCAAGAGATTGAAGAAGGTTTTTTGGAAGGCTTTTGGGGAGGTTGTGCCGACTTAAAACTTCCGGCCTATATTGCCCAGATTGTAGATTCTTTATCCGAGCTTGCTGAGGTTTACTTAAAGTTAGGGCAGCGCTTGAAAGATAAAAAAGAAGGTGAAGAAATTTATAAAACTGTTTTACATACCGATAAAACCGCAGAAAGGGCCATTAGTTTCATTATTGAAAATTCGGTTTTACCGCGTATAGATGAATTACAGAGAAAAGTTAACTAAAGGAGGTAACTTATGGATTTATTGGAAGGAATTTTAACCAGAAGATCAGTTCGTCAGTATGATACGACGAGAAAAGTTCCGCATGAGGATATTGAAGAAATTTTAAAAATGGCCTCATATGCACCTTCGGCACACAATAAACAACCTTGGGAATTTTTAGTTATTGAAAATCCGGAAGTTTTGGCAGGGTTCCGCTCGGTTCAACCCTGGACTTCTTTTGCTAAAAATGCTTCATGCGTAATTGTTGTTTGCGGCAATACTGATGAAGCTTTTCATCGCGAAAAAGAAAATGAGGTTTGGAATTTTGCTGATGTTGATTGCGCTTTAGCTACTCAAAACTTATTGTTAGCTTGTCATGCCAAAGGGCTAGGGGCTTGTTTTTGCGGGGCTGCTCCCATGCCTTTGGTAATGGACGGTGTTAAAAAATATTTGAATTTGCCGGATAATATTCGTCCGTTGGCCATTGTACCGATAGGATATCCGGCTGAAACTCCCAAACAGCCGGAAAATCGTTATAATCCGGCTAAAGTACACTGGGAAAAATGGTAAAATTAAAAGAGCAGCCTTAAAAAGCTGCTCTTTTCGTATCTACAACCATACACTTAGGCTTCTTTTAGTTTAAGCACTTCATTGCGAGCCAAAGTATCAACTCTTTCATTTTCGGGGTGTCCGTTATGGCCTTTAACCCAAACCCAACGAATTTCATGTTTTTTAATCAGTTCATCAAGTTGTTGCCATAAGTCTATGTTTTTAACCCCATTTTTCTTGTTTGAAGTTTTCCAGCCGTTTTTCTTCCAGTTTTCCAGCCATTCATTGATACCGTTCATAACATATTTGCTGTCGGTATATAAGGTGATGTTGCACTCGGTCTTAAGGGCTTTTAAGGCCTCAATTACCGCTGTTAATTCCATGCGATTGTTGGTCGTTTGGGCTTCGCCTCCGCTTAATTCTTTTTCTACGTCTTTATAGCGGAGAAGAGCTCCCCAGCCGCCGATTCCGGGGTTGCCCGAACAAGCTCCGTCGGTAAATATTTCTATTCTGGCTTTCATACTTTATTCGCTTTTTAAAAAGTTAGTGAAAAATTCGCTTAACAGCATCTCATGTTCGTCTTCTTCCCTCAAGGCCTTGGCAACAAACGAACGAAGCTGATTTTTAGCCATAAATATTCTAAAATCTTTGGGCATAGCTCCTTCGGCTCCGATTACACCGTTAATGAGCAAATCTTCATCAATATAAGGCGATAAGATTATCTGGACATTGGCAAACTTTAAGCGTCCGCGGGGAGGGAGCCTTAATTCGGGACGCGTAATAAGGTTAGTGTGTCCGACAATGCCGGTTAAGGCATCCATTTGATTATAATTGGAAAAACGTATTTTATTATATTCACTGCCGGTGGTTTCAGTGGTACACGATAAATAAAGTTCACGAGCTATAGCATTGCTGTTATTGTGAGCTTGTATGGAAAAATTGATTTTTACGTATTTTTCCGGCGGATTATCAATGGTTTTAGGATAAAGCATATCCTCATCAACATTATCCAAAACTTCCAGTGAGGTATCTTTAATTTCAAGCTCAATATTAGGCTGCGGACGTTTTCCGAACATACCGGCAATTACGGCGTAAGGTGCCGGCACATTGTTAGAGCCGGAGCGAATGTAAATGGTGCTGTTGGTAGTAGTCATTAATGGAGTGATTTCCGATTTGGGAATATAGGTAGCAATAAAGCCGTCGCCGTTTTCATCGGCGCTTATAATATGATTGCGTACCTTGTTATGGCTGGGAATTGTGCAACCAGATATGGCTCCCTCAAGCCAGCTTAAAAAACGATGCACGTTTTTTACTTTAATTTTAGCCTGGGCAACATCTCCAATCTCGGTATCACGAGCACACTCAACGCCCCATACCACAACTCCGCCTTCGGAGTTACCAAAACCGGAAATGGCTTTGGCCAAATTTTTGCGGTCGTCACGGTGCAAAGTATTAAAGTTTTTGCCAGTGGATACGGCTTGTTTAAAATCTAAGAACAATTCTTCGGTTTGGTTGTTGATGATAAACTCATCAATAGCATCTTCGCCAAAGTAAATCAGCTTTTGAAAAATATCTTCCGCACGTGACATGGTGTTTCTCCGTTAGTTATTTTGCCTTATATTATATATTTTTTGATAACAAAGGCTTAAAATTGCAGATATTTTTGCAATTTTTCATAATCGGGGTAGCCGGCAATGTCGCCAAGCAGGGTATAAGTTGGTCTGGTACTAAACAGCATTTGTGCGGCTTTTTGTACATCTTCTAAACTTACTGCATCTACTCGGTCTATAATTTCTTGGGTAGGAATAACCCGATTATATAACAGCATTTGCCGAGCTATAACTTCGGCAGTTGCCGATGAGCTTTCTAAAGCCATTAACATACTGGCTTTGAGTTGGACTTTAGCTCTATCTAATTCTTTTGGTGAGACTTTTTCTTGTACAACCTTTTTAATTTCATCGGCGACAACCGGTAAAAGTTTGTTGAGCTCGGAGCCGGAAGTTCCGGCATAGATACCGTAAAGGCCGTTTCCGGTATGGGAATTGGTAAAACAATAAACAGTGTATACCAAGCCTCTTTTTTCTCTTATTTCTTGGAATAAACGTGAAGACATTCCTCCGCCAAACAATGTGGAGAATATGGAAACGGGATAATATTGCAAGTTGCTGTATTCTATTCCCTTAAAGCCAAGGACAACGTGAGCTTGTTCAATGTCACGCTTTTCGGCATAAAAACCGCCTTGATAAATTTGGGGCTCAACTGTAAATGTTTTTTTAGCACGATAACTATCCATACGGCTTTTTACCATATTTACAAAAGTTTCATGTTTTAAGTTACCAACGGCTACAACTACCGTATTTTCGGCGGCGTAATTGCTTTGCATATATTTATGCATAATATCAGCGCTAAAAGAGCGTACTTTTTGAGCAGACCCTAAAATAGCTCTCCCTAAAGGCTGATTAGGGAAGGCTTTTTCTTGAAAATAATCAAAAATAATATCATCTGGAGTATCAAAAGTTTGTTTAATTTCTTGAACGACAACCTCTTTTTCTTTTACCATTTCATCTTCGGGGAAAAGCGGAGACATAATAAAATCGGCGATAACATCTAAAGACAGCTCCACATCATTTTTGAGCATTTTGGCATAAAATGCCGTAAATTCCCGTGAAGTATAGGCGTTGTTTTGACCTCCTACATTTTCAATTTCTTCAGATATTTGTAAGGAATTGCGTTTTTTTGTACCTTTGAAGACCATATGTTCTATAAAGTGAGATATACCGTTAATATCTTCGGTTTCGTAAGCCGCTCCGGTATTTACCCAAATACCTAAAGATACAGTTTCGGTTTGCGGACGTTCGGAAGTAATAATCCGTAGACCGTTTTCTAATGTCGTTTGTTGTATTTGCATTTTATTATACCTATTTATTTTATTAATTGACAGCATTATATAGCTCATATAGCATAAATCAATCATAATTACAAAAAGGAGAGAGAAAATGTCAACAAGTCCGAAAATTGCCGTTGTTTTAGCCGGTTGCGGTCGTGCCGACGGTTCTGAAGTGTTTGAAACCGTAACAGCTTTATTGGCGATTGCCAAAAACGGCGGAAGTTATCAGTGCTTTGCTCCGAATATTATGCAAAGTGCGGTTGTTAATATTTTGACCGGAGAAAAGACTAATGAAAAACGCTCGGTTTTGGTAGAAGCCGGACGAATTTGCCGCGGTGACATTAAAGATTTGAAGGAATTTAATGTTAAAGACTTTGATGCAGTAATTTTCCCGGGAGGATTGGGCGCGGTTACCAACTGGTGCAACTATGCCGACAGAGGAGTAAATTGTGAAGTAAATCAAGATGTTAGCAATACAATGTTAAAGTGTTACGATAACGGATTACCGATAGGCGCTATGTGTATTGCGCCGGTGGTTGTGGCCAGAGTTTTAGGTAAATACGGTATAAAAATAACTATCGGCAGCGATGAACAGACGGCCAGGGCAGTTGAAGCCATGGGTGCTGTTAATGAAGTTCGTCAGGCTACCGAAATTGCCGTTGATGAAAAGCATAAAATTGTAACTACACCGGCTTATATGATGGCACATTCCATTACCGAGGTAGCAGAAGGCGCCGATAAGATGGTAAAAGCCATAATGAAAATGCTGTAATTTAAATACGCTGTAAGAAAAGCCTCAAGCGATGCTTGAGGCTTTTCTTATAATTAATCTTTAAGGATTGCTCCTGACATTGCCCAGGCAATCAGGAGAAAAACCAGAGCAATCAGCTGCCATTGCATATGATGTGCGGCAACGGATTCTGAATTTATCCCTTCAATTGTAGATGCCGGCAAAATTTCTCGACTGGCGACACACTCGTCATCAAACAATTGATGAATGTAAACCGTATCGCCTATGGAAAGCGTACTCTTATCTTTCCAATCGTAAGGCTGTATCATGTCATACTCGCATCCGTTAACATAAAATACGGGTTGGTATGAGATGTCTGCCCAATCAGAGCCGGTGTTAGAAACAATCATTTTCTGAGAGATGTTGTCAATAACCCCATGAGAAATTTCGCAGCGGTGGACTTTTTCGAAATACTTTTCTTTAATCCACTCCTCATCAGTTGCTTTCGCAAACTGAGCACAGGTCAGCCAAATAAGGCCGAGCAAGCCAACTATCCAGATGGCTGTTTTCCAAAACTTTTTCATAATGTGGTATTTTATAATAATATTGTATGACAATGATATTGTTACATTATTTTGTCCTTTTTTGCAAGAGATTTTATGATAAATATTTAAATTATTGAAAATCTTGCAAACAATAATTGACAAAATTGATTTTTTGGTATATTTTGGCACATTATATATCGGCGAGAGGAAAAATTATGACAGATATTACCGAACCTAGGGTTTTTGTAGGTATAAGAACTTGTAATGATGAAGAATTTATCTCAAAAAGTTTTAAGAGCGTTAATGATCAAAGTTACAAAAATATTAAGGTTGTGGTTTACGATGACGCATCTACCGATAAGTCGCGTAATTACGTTAAAATTTGGAGTAATAAGTTTGCTAACCGCGGCATTGAAAGTGAGCTTATTGAAGGGGCTGAGAGAAAGGGCTGCGGCGGAGCTTTTGAAAGCTTAGGTCGCGCCGTTGCGGCACAAATGCGTGATGACAATATTTTTGTTATGCTTGACAGCGATGATAATTTTACAACTCCTGACGCTATTGAACGGGCTGTAAATAAGCTTAAAAGCGATAATGCAAATATTTGTATTTCCGGCTTTAATATTGTCGGAGATAAATCTTTAACTCTTAATCAACAGGGAGGCTTGCCTCATAATTTAATGGCAGACAGACTTTCTAAAAGCGGCGGAGTAAGTGTTTCGGATATTCCGCAGATTGCTTCGGATGTCGATAGTATCGGTTGGACAAAGGTTGTAAAAGGAGACATATTCAAACGTTATATGAGTATATATCCCAAAGATGTTTCTCCGGCGATGAAGGTATGCGAAGATTTTCCGACTTTAGCGATGTTGTTGTTTAAAGATGCTAAAATTACCGGCGTAGAAAAGCCGATGTACGATTATTTTAAGCATCAGCAAAGTTCAACCACCAAAGTTTGCAAAGAAGATTTTTCGGTAGTACGTTTAGGCTGGCTTGAATCTTTGCAAAATATGTGGAAAGACCATAAAGAATTGTTTATAGACGGAGCCGATAAGTATATTAACAATTTCTTGTCGACGAAGTACAATGTTATAAGCAATATTGTAAATATGAAGCATGATCAAATGCCTGACTATTCGGTAACGGATTTTCAAAACGATTTTAGAAAACGAATTGATTGTTCCGAGCTTAATTTACCGCCTAAGTCTTTGCCTCTGGTTAAAAAGGATAGGGAAGGCAGAGAATAGTCTGTTAAATTATAAGTATATGAGCGGGTGCCGAAAGGTATCCGCTTATATTTTATGGTAGGTAAACGAACTTGCAAAAGTATAAAGGATTTATTTAGTTTTTATGATTAATCTTTTTATAAGAAAAACTTAGTTACAGAGAATAAAAATGTTACGGATTTATGATTTAGAGATGAACGAGCAAGGGTCGGAAGACAAGAAAATTGTTCATCAAAAGGGTTTATGGCACAAGGTTTTTACCGGAATTATGTATAACAAGGCTGAAAGGAGCCTGTATCTGCAGACGATTTTTCCGAAACAAAGTTACGGCTTTGAGCGCCCCGATTATGTTGATTTTACGGTAGGCGGGCATATTGAGGGTGATGAAAGTATTTTAGAGGGCGGTATAAGAGAACTAAAAGAAGAGATAGGCAGAACCGTAACGAACGAGCAATTAACTTTTTTAGGGATACGGGTTTGCAACTGTAATCCGGCAACAGATTACAAAATACGTGAATTTCAGTACTTTTTTGGAATAGAAAGTCATAACGAAGCCGATGACTTTGATATTAATTTGGTAGATAAAGAAGTAAAATCGATAATAAAGCTCAAGGTAGACGACTTTTTGCGGTTGCTTAACAAAGATGCGTTTGAGGTTGAGGGCACAGAGTTTGTTTTTGACAGAGAAAACAAAGAGATAATGGTAAATAAAGGAGTTAATATAGCGCAAGAGCGGATAATTCCCGATTATTTTACCGACAAGAGCATTTTGGAAAAAGTTTTAAGCTTAAAGGCGGTTATGGAAGATATTAAGTAAGGTCGGTATTTTTTATTTATATTCAAAGAATAGTTATTGCAATTTAAAAATCAGCAGTTAAAATAAGGGCAGGTTTAAGGCCGGTGCCTTAAGCTTAGCATCGTAAGAAGCGGTGCGGGGAATTCAACAGCCCTCATTTCGCATGGTGTCAAGGCATGACATCATCATATTGTCATATCAAACCCGCTTTGAACACTTATGGCTTGTTAACCTTAAATCTAAATCCGATAAACAGCTTGAAAAATATAATAAAATAAATAGTTGCATCGCAAAGAATTTGGTTATACCCTAAAACTGATTTTGAGGATATAATATGATGCGCTTTATTGATACCCATATCCATTTGCAAGATTTTACCACCTTTGAGCCTAAGGCTCTTATGCAAAAATTATCAGAAAATCATATCTATAAATGTATATGTGTAAGTGCTAAATCTGATGATTGGCCTAAGGTTTCAGCTTGGACCGATAATTTTACTTCGGCAGTTGTTCCCGCATTTGCCGTGCATCCGTGGTATGTTAATAATTTACCCGCCAACTGGACTGATGAACTTGAAAAATTGCTTATTAAATATCCTCAAGCCTTAATTGGGGAGTGTGGTTTTGACACCCTTAAAAATCAAGACATTGCTACGCAACAACAAGTCTTTGATATTCATATAAATTTAGCGCGTACTTACCGGCGGACATTGCTTATTCACGCCGTTAAGGCTCAGAGCTTGTTGGAGCATTATTGGAAAAAACTTCCTCAAAAGTTTGTTATTCACTCTTTTAACGGCTCTTTGGAATTCTTAAAACAAATCGTTAAATTCGGAGGATACGCCGCTTTTAACCAGAAAATTTTTAAAAACAAGCAATTTGCCGACATTTTGCAATATATCCCCGATGATCGTATTTTGCTTGAAAGTGATGCTCCTTACCAGAGCTCTTTTGACGAATTTGCCGCTTTGTGTAAAAAAATTGGCGAAATTCGTAATAAAAGCCTTGAAGAAACAGCTTTGTTGATATACGCTAACTCACTGGAGATTATGAAAAATGACTAACCCCAGATTAATGCGAACCGAAGCTTTGTTAGGAACTCGAGCCATTAAGAATTTGCAAAATTCTACGGTGATGGTTGTCGGCGTGGGAGCTGTAGGCGGATATGCTTTGGAAGCTTTAGCCAGAGCAGGGGTCGGAAATTTGATTTTGGTCGATTTTGATTGTTTTGATGAAACTAATATCAATCGTCAGATTTTGGCTCTAACTTCGACTTTAGGGAAAAAGAAAATAGAAGTCGCCAAAGATAGAGTGAAGGAAATTAACCCTAATTGTAATGTTGTACTTGAAGATGTTTTTGTAAACTCTTCTAATATCGATAATTTATTAAAACACAATCCTGACTACGTAGTTGATGCTATAGACAGCATAAAGTCTAAATGTGAGCTTATGTCCGCCCTCCAACAAAGAGGTGTGCCTTTTATAAGTTCTATGGGAGCAGCCTTAAAAACCGATATATCTTGTGTTAAAATCGCTCCGCTTTCGGCAACTCGTAACTGCCCTATGGCAAAAGTTGTACGCCAAAACTTGAAAAAGCAGGGCGTTGATATTACAAATATAACGTGCGTTTTTTCTGATGAACAAACAACCCTGCCGAATACGGCAATTATTAAAACACCGGATAAAACGAAAAATATTTTGGGCTCATTACCTACCATTACCGCCGTTTTTGGCTTGATGATGGCTCATAAAGTTATTCTTGATTTAGCAAAGGGGAAATAATATGTCTGACTCTTTACCTGAGGTTAAAATTAAAATTTCCGTCTTGGGTCGTCAAGGCGCCGGAAAAACCAGCTTTCTTGAACTGGTTACGGAAAAAAATGTTATGCAGGATGCAAAGAATTCTACATTATCGGCCGGAGTACTTGAAATTACTTCAGATTTACAGCCGGTAGGTTCGGTGCTGTGGATGAAAATCCCTGGATTTAAAATTAACGATAATAAAACTGTACAAAATCAATTACTCAATGTCTCAAAAGTGTTGGACGAGGCTGATGTGGCTGCTCTGGTATGTGAGGGTGATAATATTGCTTCAACAGAAAGGGAAATTTTATCGTTCTTACAAAAAAAACGTATACCGACTATCGTAATATTTAATAAAGCTGATACTCATCATATAAGTAATGCTGCAGGAGCTGTTTCTGTTAATTCTTTGGATAAAAATTCCAGAGCTAGGCTTTTAACTGATTTGCAACGTGAGCTTATTCGTGTCTGTCCGGAAGATTTACTCATACCTCCGGTAATGTTCAGCGATCTTGTACCTACATTTGGTACAGTTGTTATGTTGTTTCCTGATACTTATACCTCGGTTCGGGAATTAACTATTATGCCACAAAGAAAGGCTATTCGTGATAGCCTGGACCATCAACAAATGATTTTAGCCGTGCGGGCTCAGGAATATACTAAAGCTCTTGCCGTGCTGAAAAATAATCCGGATTTGGTAGTTTGTGATTCTCAAGCCGTAAGGCAGATGGTGGCTTATACACCAAGTACAGTTAAATGTACCAGCTTTACTTTATTAACAGCCCGCATGAAAGGAAGTTTACAACAAATTGTGGGCGGAGCTTTGGCACTATGGAAATTAAAAGATGGTGATAAGGTGTTAATTATAGATTCCTTTACACAACAGACATTGCCTGATGATATGGGAACGGTTAAAATTCCGCGACTTATTTCAGAAAGAACCGGTAAAGACCTTATTATTGATCATGTTTTTGGTTCAGGTGACGGAATAAATGTTAAAAATTATAATTTGGTTATTCATAGAGGACTTCATATGCATAGCTATAAAGAGTTTTTACTGGAAATGAGCCGTTGTGCTTTGGCCGGTGTGCCGATTACCAATTACAGTTTATGCCTATCTGAACTCGACGGTACTTTGGAACGAACCTTGGAAGTCTTTCCTAAAACTTTGGAAAGATACGAACGAAAAAGAGAGGAATTCTTGCAAGTCAAATAATAGTGCATAATTGCTTTTTACATTGATTGTTGCGGCTAATGTTGCTACAACTTTGAAGATGCTTTTATTTCAGGGGATATTTTAATGCAACAGACACCTAAAGGCTTGCGCCTGCATATTGCTCTTTTAGGAAGAGTTAATGCCGGAAAATCAAGCTTTCTTAATTTGGTAACCGGACAAAATGTGGCTATTACCTCAGATGTTCCCGGAACTACTACCGATGTTGTCGAAAAAGCTCAGGAACTTTTGCCTGTAGGTCCTGTCTTGTGGCTTGATACTGCCGGATTTGGTGATGTAACCGAACTTTCCGGTAAACGTCTTGAAAAAACACTTAACGTTTTGGATAAAACTGATGTTGCCGTTATTATATGCGACGGTGATAAAATCGGACAGGTCGAACGAAAAATTATTACTCAACTTGAAGCTCGTAAAATTCCCTTTATTGTAGTGTTTAATAAGGCGGATGTTCATAAAATTAAAAATACTGAAGGGGCTATTGTTGTAAATTCACTGGATAAATCATCACGTGATTATGTATTGACTGAGCTTAAAAAAGCTTTACTCAGAGTTTGTCCCGATGAATTGCTTAATCCACCGGCATTGCTAGGCGATTTGGCTCCGGAACACGGCTTGATTGTTATGATTATTCCTCTTGATTATGAAGCCCCGAAAGGAAGACTCATCTTACCGCAGGTACAGGCTATTCGTGATTGCTTGGATCATAATCAGACCGTAATGGTTGTTAAAGAAAACGACTACGCTAATGTCTTGAAAATGCTTAATAAAACCCCTGATTTGGTGGTTTGTGATTCGCAGGTCGTTGATAAAATGGTACAAGAAACTCCAAGTAATATCAAATGTACGACTTTTTCTATTTTGATGGCGCGCCTGAAGGGAGATCTAAATTCTTTGGTCGAGGGAGCAGGGGCTATTGCCGGACTTAAAGACGGCGATAGAGTCTTAATTGCCGAATCTTGTACACATCATGCCGTAAAAGATGATATTGGAACGGTTAAAATTCCACGCTGGTTGCTGAGTAAAACAAGCAAGAATTTAATTATAGATCATGTCTCGGGGTGTGATTTTCCTGCTACTCTTGCTAATTATAATTTGGTAATACAATGCGGAGGATGTACGCAAAATCGCAAACAAATATTGGAACGTATTAATCAATGCCAAAATAATAATGTTCCGATTACCAATTATGGTGTTTGTATTTCAGAATTAAAAGGTGTATTGGAAAGGGTGTTGGAGCCTTTTCCTGATGTTTTCAGGAGGTATAAAAATATAAAAAATGGCTAGCGGACTACCTAAATTAGATGTAGAAGGCTTAACTTCTTTTATTGATGAAGAAAAAATTAATGAACTACTTTCTAAAAAAAGCAACGATAAGGTTCATGTAAGAGAAATTATTGCTAAATCTTTGGCAAAGAATCGCTTGAATCCTGACGAAATGTCAGTCTTGCTAAATGTTGATGATCCTCAGTTGGTTGAAGAAATTAAAGAAGGGGCTCGTGAGTTAAAACGCACTATTTACGGTAATCGTATTGTTTTGTTTGCTCCACTTTATATTGGAAATGACTGTATAAACGATTGTGTGTATTGTGGGTTTAGGAAAAGCAACCTTGATGTGGTGCGCAGAACTTTAACCATAAACGAATTAGAAAAGGAAGTTCGTACCTTGGAAAGCCGCGGTCATAAACGTTTGATTTTGGTATACGGCGAACATCCTCGATATGATGCCGATTTTATTTATGATACAGTCAGAAAAGTCTATGAGACTAAAGAAGGAAAGGGTGAAATTAGGCGCGTTAATATTAATGCTGCTCCGTTTGATATTGAGGGATTTAGAAAAATTAAATCGGCAGGTATCGGTACTTTTCAAGTGTTTCAAGAAACTTACCATCAAAAGACCTATACGGCAATGCATCCCAGCGGATTAAAATCTAACTATTTGTGGCGTTTGTTTGCTTTTGACAGAGCCATGGAAGCCGGCATTGATGATGTTGGCATGGGTGCGCTTATCGGCTTATATGATCATAAGTTTGAGGCTATGGCTATGTTGTATCACACAATCCATCTGGAAGAAAAATTTGGTGTCGGACCGCATACCATTTCTTTTCCGCGTATTGAACCGGCAATTGGCACCAGTTTTGCCGACTGTCCTCCTCATCAGACCTCGGATGCCGATTTTATGAAAATGATTGCCGTTATTCGTTTATCCGTCCCTTATACGGGTATGATTTTAACAGCTCGAGAGCCGATAGCTTTACGCAATGAGGCTATTTCGTATGGAATAAGCCAAATCGATGCCGGTTCGGATATCGGTGTTGGGGCTTATGGTAAGGAAGATGAAGTAGAAAGTGCTAAAAAGAGCCAGTTTGTATTAAATGATAATCGGAGCTTGGACAGTGTTATCGGTGAGCTTTGTGAACATGGATTTTTGCCTTCATTCTGCACGGGATGTTATCGGTTAGGAAGAACCGGAGAACATTTTATGGAGTTTGCAATCCCTGGTTTTGTAAAGAGGTTTTGCACACCAAATGCCTTACTGACTCTTACGGAATATCTGATAGATTATGCATCTCCAGAAGTAAAAGCCAAGGGTATAGCACGTATTAAGGAAGAATTGGCAAATATTCCGGATACAAATCCCTTGAAAATTGAGTTAATTACAAAATTATCGAGAATAGAGAAGGGCGAAAGAGACTTATTTTTCTAAAATGCGATAAATGATAACTTTTAAAAAATTCCCAGATGAAAGTCTGGGATTTTTTTTGTTTTCAGTGCATCTAGGCTCGCCGCGGTCGCTGACGCTTTCCTTGCTTGCCAAGATGTTACAAAGAACTTGCAGACAAAAAGGCAAGATTTGCTTGCCTTTTTGCTTAGCGTTCCTCTCGGTTCGAGTTCTATACTCTTAATTACGCACTTATTACAAAAAAAAGACCTCAGATTGAGGTCTTTTTTATGGCGGAGAGTATAGGACTACGCCGTTAAACGGCTCTTTCTCTTTGGCATCTAGGCTCGCCGCGGTTGCTGTCGCTTTCCTTGCTTGCCAAGATGTTACAAAGAACTTGCAGACAAAAAGGCAAGATTTGCTTGCCTTTTTGCTTAGCG
>CALXWE010000006.1 GCA_944392295.1 uncultured Alphaproteobacteria bacterium | reverse complement strand
ATGGAGCGTTATGTCAAACTCATCGCTATAAGCTTTACTGAACCACGCGTCTAACGCGTGGTTTTCTTGTTACAAAACCACCTTAATTACTTTAAGGTGGGGAGCCACAAAACTGTCATACCACAGTCAGACTTATTCGTACCCAAAGGTCTTATATCGTCTACTCCCCAAGAAAGGAGTTTTTGGTATGAAGATGTCTTGTGGACACCACCGTCAAGCGACGGCAGTGCTTATATTAAAGAATTATAGGATTTTTGCAAGGAAATTTTATAGCGTATTCTGATTGTTTTTTCTGATAATAATTTCGCCGCGAGAAGTCGGCGTATCTTTTATATCACCTTGATTGTTTTTAGGTGTTGCAATTTTAGAACGTACATTCTGAATAAGCCCCACCGTAAGTTGATGGCGCAAACCGGTTAAATCTGCAATATATTCTCTTTCTTCACCACGCCCACGCATTTTATCAAGCAAAACATCGCAAAGCTCGCCATAGCGCCTGACATCTTCATGACTCATGGGTTTTTCTCTCTCATCGGTAATGGCTTTTACCACGCCTTTATCGCCGGTTTTGAATATAATTTCACCGGCGCGGTTATAAATCGTTATCGTATCATAAAGCCTTTCATCTTCAATTTTTTGCAGCGTGTCAAGCATGCCGTGATAAGCTGCGTCATGGGAAAGTTTTGAAGTAAAGCGGGCCAGCGGATATCTGTCAAGCTGCTCCTGATAGCGGGCATAAATGGAAATCCGGCTTTCTATTTCCGGCACGGCCAACGCCAAAATATTAATTTTATAACCCTTCTCCTGCAAATGTTTGATTGTATCGCAAATCTGCGTGGTCCGCATGGTTCCCTCAAAAATAATATTATAATGCCCGGCAATGGCTGCATCAAATACCGATTTTCCCCATGACCGCACATCCGCATCGGTATATGCGGCAAAATCCTTGTCATGCAGAGCAAAAATTTCCTGCGCCTGCGGATGAATAGTTCGAAAATCATCACTGTTGATTGTTACAATGTTTGAACTGCCAAAATTTTCATATACCCGTTTGGTTAAAACGCTTTTTCCGGCACCGGGCTGACCGCCCAAAATAAAAATCTGCGGATTGGAAACCGGCTCTTTTCCCGAAAAAACGTTTAACTTTAAACGTTCAAGAATTCTATCATGCTGTTCTTCTGGAAGTTTATATTCATCGAACATTATTTTTCTTTCTCATAAAATATTCTTTAACTTCCGGTGCATATTGCTCAAAAATTTTATTTTTAATTTGTTGGTCACCTTGATACATCCGATCACGTTCTTTTAATAAAATTTGTAACTCCTTATGAAGACGACTTAATAATTTTTCATCACGAACATTAGCTGATTTATTCTCTTCTTCTAAAATCCGAAGTGATGTTATGTTAATACGTGTCGCCATAATTTCAATAGCAGTATCCATTTGTGCCAAAACGACCGGATTGCTGTCATCTGCTTTTTCATTCATTGCTTTTCTCCTTTATTGGTAAGGTATCAGTTTCTTTTTAACCTGACAAGAAAATTATTTTTTTAAGAAATGTTACCGGCTATAAATACCGGCTTTTTCCCTTTGGTAAAAAATTATAAAAAAATCTCTTGTATAATAGTTAACTTTTGCCTATTGTTAAACTATTAAAAGAAATACTAGTGAAAGGAACTTAAAATGACAGCACCTTTAATGCCAAAAGCTACGGCGGTATGGCTGGTTGAAAATACCACCTTAACCTTCCGTCAGATTGCTACATTTTGTGAACTGCATGAACTTGAAATTCAGGCCATTGCCGATGGCGACGTTGCCTATAACATTATCGGCATAAGCCCTATTTCCAACGGTCAGTTAACTGAAGAAGAAATTAAACGTTGCGAAGCAGATAATACCGCCAATTTGGTAGCCAATATTGTTGAACGTAACGTAAAAGAAAATAACGCCAAAAACAAAAAGGTTCTTTCTCCTTCACAGCGTAACGATAAACCTGCCGCCATTTTATGGGTTATCCGTAATTGTCCGGAAATTTCCGATTCGCAAATTTGCAAACTTATCGGTACCACCAAGCCGACCATTATGGGTATTCGCAACGGCACCCGTGCCGATATGGCAACGTTAAGAGCTAAAAATCCGGTAGCTATCGGCTTATGTTCCGAAAAAGACTTAGATGCTGCTTTAACTACCGCCAAAGAAAAATTGGAAAGAGCAGCCGCACCTAAGAAAAAGGCTGCCAAAAAAACTACGGCTAAAAAAGCCAAGGCTAAAACTGCCGCAAAAAAAGCTCCGACTAAAAAGGTAAGCGCTAAAAAAGCCAAGGCTAAAACTGCCGCAAAAAAGACTACCGCCAAAAAAGCGGCCAAAAACACCAAAGCCAAAGAGCCTAAAGCTAAAAAAACCGCCTCTAAGAAAAAAACAACGGCCAAATAAAAGCCTCAAACACGCTTAAAGGTTTCTCATATCCAATAAAAACGCCTGTTATTGGGCGTTTTTATTATGCAAACATAAACGGTTCAAAACAGTATTTGCATTAATGAAAGTAATCGATAAAAATTTTTAAGCGTTTTCAATTTCCAAAACTTTTTCGGCGGCAATAATATAACCATATACTACATGGTCGCCTTCATTGCGCAATGGTTTTTTATCCATATACAATTTATTTAAGCCAGCTTTTTTAAGCAGCTTTAACACATAATCCGAGGCATGAACAAACCGCCCCGAAGGTGTTAAGTAATAATCATCGGTATTATATGTATTTTCCGATATACTAAAAACTAACAAACCGCCGGGAGCCAATACCTTTCCAATTTCTTCAATCAGCACTCGCAAGTCGCCAAAATAGGTAAAGACATCTCCGGCCGTAACTAACTGATATTTTTTCTGACAATTTTGCAAAAAGTGCACAATATCATCTTCTACCAAATCGTCATAAACATATTTAGCCTTTGCCTCTTTGAGCATTTTTCTTGATAAATCAACCCCGGTAACATTGCTCCAACCGATAATCGGCTTAACCGCCTTAGCGCATAAACCGGTGCCGCACCCTAAATCTAAATAAGCAAAAGGTTTAAAAATATCTTTTTTCAAAACATCGGCCACAACTTGTGCCAAATATTCCGGCACCTGATATTCAAGTGTTGCCAACGTGTCATCAAAATCTGGTGCAAAAGTATCAAAAATTTTGGTTACATACTCGGGTTCTGCCTTTTTGCAGCGTGTATCTTGCAGCAAAGCATTTGCCATATATTCAACTTTTTTATTGTCAGGAAACCTTTCTTTCCAGCGCCGCGCATAATCGGTAACCATATCCGCACCTTTTTCATCGGCACATTCATAAAGCAGATACCCAAAATTAATATGCTGTTCTTCTATTGCCTCTCCGGCATAAATAATGGCATTCCAACCGGCTTCCAAAGCTAAGTCCCATTTTTCTATTTTTTGATATAAGCGGCTTAAAGAAACATAAATCCACGGATTATCATCACGTAAATCGACAGCTGCCGCCAAGCACCTTTCAGCCTTTTGGTAACGTCCGAGCTCTAGGTAAGAATTACCTCTTATAATATAAGCATCAACACTTGAAGGATAGAGTTTCAAGGCTCTTCTGGCATATTCCAGAGCCTTAACATAGCGCATTAAATCGTAACAGGTATTAGCCATATTAATAACGGCTATATAGCTTGAATGGTTATTTTTATAAACCGTTTCATAGTAAGCCAACGCCGTTTCAAAATCGCCCTCGCAATAAGCGATATTGCCCAGATTAAGCAAGGCCGAGGCATTATCCGGAAATTTTTTTAAAATTTTGCGTGAAAACTTGGACGAATTTTTAAAATCGCCGTTATTATAGTAAACATTAGCCAAAGCAATCAGTGAGGTTGTTGAAATCGGGTTAATTCGGCAAGCTCGTTTATAAAAAGCGATAGCTTTTTCTGGTTCGCCCATAGCGTCAAAGCAGTTTCCGCAGAATATGGAATATTTTTCGGTTTTAGGGCTTTTTTGATACAACGAAAGATAAATATCCAGAGCCTCAGGATATTTTTTTTCGCCATAAAGGGCGGCTGCTTTTTGTTCAAGAACGCTCAAATATTCTACCCCCGATTAAAGTTAGCGGGATTATACGACAAAATTACAAAAAAGAAAACATTTAAATTAATAAAAAAAAGTATTGACTAGTTGATTTAAATAATATATGTATCTTGCATGTTCATGGGGGTGTGGCGGAACTGGTAGACGCGCTAGACTCAAAATCTTGTTCCAGCAATGGAGTGTCAGTTCAAGTCTGACCACCCCTACCAATAGATAGGCTGAGCTTAATGCTCAGCTTTTTTGTTTTAATCAGATAACAAAAAACGTGAAACTTTTATGTTTCACGTTTTTTATAAACTCCCTTGGCTCATTCTCGGCGAAGATTATAAATTCGTTCCTCTTCGCCATCAGAGACGGTAATGTAGTTTGTACTACCCCGACCGCCTTTAATAATGACCCAAACTTCCAGAGCCTTGCCGGTAAGACCGGTTACCCTAAAGCAGTCATCAACATTCTGCCGAGGGACTCTCAGGTCATACTGGGCAATAATGCGCTGATTGGCATCGTAGAAGGTAACAATCATTCCTCTTCTACTCATCGACGCGTTGCGCCAAATCAGCCCCGTTGGGTAACCTTTATCACCGACAATCCGCGTACCGTCGTAGGTAAGGCGGCTATTTCGGTAATAAATATCATTTCTGCAGTACTGTGGGTACTCCATACTCTGATATAAAGCAGCCCTGCCGTCATTATAGTTATCGTAATAACCTCCGGCATAATAAGCTGCACCGCAGCTGGTCATCAGCCCCATTCCCAGAATAAGACTGACAAAAGACAAAATACTCTTCATAATCATAAAATTTATTTAATTTTTAGCATAAATTTTGACAAAAGTCCAGCATTAAAAACAAATCTTGATATTTACATTAAAAAAAATATGCATTATTTTAGGCTCAAATAAAATTTAGAGGAGAATATTAAAAATGAAAAGTGATGATATAAAAGCCATGCAAGAAGCCATTAAACTTTCCGCCAGTTCTTTAAAAGATGAAACTATCCCGACCGGCGGACCTTTCGGCGCCGTAATATACAAAAATGGAGAGTTTATTGCCGGCGGTTATAATCATGTACTTGCCAATCACGACCCTTCTGCTCACGGAGAAGTTCAGGCGATTCGCGCCGCCTGCCAAAAACTTAACACCTGGGATTTATCAGGTTGCACACTATACACCAGCTGTGAGCCCTGCCCGATGTGTTTAATGACCTCCAAATGGGCAAATATTGATAAAATTTATTTTGCCGCCACACGCAAAGATGCTGCCGATATCGGCTTTAAAGATGATGACTTATATGAGTTGTTAAAACCCGGAGTTTATGCTACCCCATTACCGGAATGCCGCAATGAAGCAGTAGAAGTTATGCAACAGTGGTTAAAAAAATTCAGTACCAACGGCAAATACTAGTGTTTTCAAGGATTACACAAAATTTGATGACATTAACAAAAAAATAAGCTATATTGTTGCGACAATTTTGTAAAAAGGAAAAATTTTTGATAAAACATATTATTTCAATTTCAGATGCCGCAAAGCTTATCCCTGATAATGCTTCGGTTATGATAGGCGGATTTTTATGTTGTGGTTCGCCCCAAAAGATTATTGATGAAATGGTCATAAACAAAACCAAGGGTTTAACTTTAATTGCCAACGACACCGGTTTTCCCGATTCGGACAGAGGAAAACTAATCGTCAATAAAATGGTTAAAAAAGCCATAGTTACCCATATCGGCACCAATCCCGAAACCGGTAAGCAATGGCACAACAAAGAAATTGAGGTTGAGCTTGTCCCCATGGGAACTTTGGTTGAAAAAATTCGCTGTGCCGGAGCCGGCTTAGGCGGATTTTTAACCCCGACCGGTGTAGGAACCGTTGTTGAAGAAGGCAAACAAACGGTTGAACTAAACGGTAAAAAATATTTACTTGAAACTCCGTTAAGTGCCGATTTTGCCATTATTTACGCCACCAAGACCGATAAATTCGGCAACGCCTTTTTAGATGGTACCACCCGTAATTTTAATCCGGTTATGGCTACCGCTGCCAAAACGGTTATTGTTGAGACCGAAGAATTAAGCGAAGAGCCGCTTGACCCTAATGAAATAACCATTCCCGGTGTATTTATAGATTACATAGCTTTATGAGGAAAAAATGATAACATTAACTAAAGAACAATGTCGTGAAATCATCGCTCGCCGCATAGCCAAAGAATTTAAAGAAGGCGACGTTATCACTTTAGGCATCGGCTTACCTACCGAAGCTGCTAACTACGTTCCGGCAGACGTGCATGTTATGTTCCAGTCTGAAAACGGTATGATAGGCGTAGGTCATCGTGATTTATCAGCTCCTCGTAATGCACATATCACAAATGCCGGTGGGTTGCCCGTAAACACCAAGCCCGGTGCCGTATTTTTTGACACGGCTATGTCGTTTACCGTTATAAGAGGCGGCCATGTTGATGCCACTGTTTTAGGAGCCTTACAAGTAGATGCCGAAGGTAATCTTGCCAACTGGATGATACCGGGAGCCTTTGTCCCCGGTATGGGCGGCGCCATGGATTTAGTAGTAGGCGCCAAAAAAGTTATAATTGCCATGGAACATACCAATAAAGGCGAACCTCGCATTTTGCAAAAATGCACACTGCCCCTTACTGCCGCTCATGAGGTAGATATGATTGTAACCGAGCGCGCCGTTATTGATGTAACTCCGGACGGTTTATTGCTAAAAGAAATCAATCCTTTATTTTCGTTAGAAGATATCATCAATTCTACCGATGCTCAGTTGATTATTCCTGATAGCTTAATCAATCAGGCTGCATAAGCATACAAAATACTAACCCCATTAAACCCTTTCATTTATGAGAGGGTTTAATTTATATGGTAAATTTAACGGTTTTTACGACTTTTTTATTGATTTATAAGCTCTTTTTATTTAGTATCTAGATAGCAATGTATTATTCTAAAAACAAAAAGTTATGGATACCATTTCATGGATTGTTTTTGGTGCTTTTGTATTTTTTTGTGTCATATCAGTACTTGTGGCATTTACCAAACCTATTCCCCCCGCAGACCAAAACGAGGCGAATAAGGGTAAAAAATCCGAGGGAAATACTGATAAAAAGTAAAATCCCTCATCTTAATAAAAAAAGCGTCTTTAATAAACAAAGGCGCTTTTTTTATTTTAAATTCTTTCAAAAACTCCGTCTTCAATCGGCGGTAAAAAGAATTTGGTAACCGAAGGCATAAAGCTTATATTATCCACTCTTGCCAACAATGGTCCTTTGTAACAAGCCATAACCATAGCTTCTACCGTATCAGCCTCGCCGCGCATTAAAATCTCGACGCTGCCGTCTTCGGCATTACGAACCCAGCCTGAAAGAGAGCCCAATTTATGAGCTTCTCTTTCTGCCCATCTTCTAAAACCGACTCCCTGAACACGACCTTTAATTTTTATATACACTTCTTTCATTTTGCCAAATACTTTTCAATACTATTTAAAGTATCTTTAATGCTTTTTCTTCGGGCTTCGGCTACCTCTTCTTTACCCCACTTGCGAGCCTGATAAAGTTCCTCAAGCTCCGATAATTCAAAAGCCTCATCTGCATTTATATGTCCCTTAACCAAAGCCGTGGCAAGCAACACAGAGCGAGTATTTAAGGCTGCCAAATAAAAAGCCGTTAATTCTTTTGCGGATAACTTATCCATAAAATTTTTCAATTCAGAGGCCGTTTCCGCACCGGCATTTTCAACCTCAAGAGAGGTTGTAACCTTAAAACGAGCATTTATCAAATTATCCGCCCAATGGATTACAGGCATCCATTTTTGCTCTTGCTCTTTACGCAAATCATCTTCAGGACTCCAAAACAAAAGAGCATCCGCGCGAGCAAAACCCACCAATTTTTTGGTAATATCTTCCCGATTCTTTGTAATGTCTTGCTCTAATTGTTTAAAATTTAAATCCATCTTTATTTCCTTTTAAACATATTAAATACATCTTTTGCCGTATTGGTTAACATATCAATACTCTCCGTCGCGGCATCACCTGCGGCTTTAGCACCGTCTTTGGCGGTATCGCCAATCATTGTTACTCCGTCAGAAATGGCTTTACCCGTATCCTGATACATTTGCTGAGAGCTGGCTTTCATTCCACTCGGAGCCGGAAACATATTTTGATACTCGGTACCTTTTAAGGCCGTATAACAAGGAGCAGGATCAACGTCTAATACCAACTGCGAACCCAAAAAAGCAGGTCCTGTTGTAGCCACTCCTATAATATTTTTAATAACCGCACTCTCATCTATGGCAATTTTCGGGCTCTCAATAGTTCCGGCAATTTTTACCAACGATGATATAGCCTGAGCGATATTGGTGTCGCTTAAATTACCGCTGAACGGACTGATTGTTAAATCTATTTTATCGTTTTTCAAATTAACCGTACCATTGCTAACAATCATAACTTGCGGCGAATTAAATACGATTCCCTTCGGAAAATTAACATTACCCTGTTTTATATCACCACGCACTACGGCACAACTTAACTCCAGATTCTTTTGCTTTTTCTCCAACTTCAAAGTTTTCAAAAGTTGTGATACAAAATTACCCGTTAAATACTTTAATTCACCGCTTTGCATTACCGATTTATCAACAATGGCAATAACCTGACCATCAATATTTTCTGCCAATTGGCGCAAAGTAGTTCCTTTGGTGCTTAGCTTAACTTTAACATTGGTCTTACCACCTGAAATTATACCAAAAGTCTTATTGTCGCTTACGGCTAACTCTTTCCATAGATTTTGCAAAATAACATTCTGCCCTATAACATCTACATTAATGTTATTATTGTTGCCGTTAACGCTTAAAGTACCGTTTATCTGTCCGTCACCGGCAGTTAATTTAAGCGGGTTTACCGTCAAAACACCGTTCTTTAACGAAGCGCTAAACACAACATCATTAACCTGCAAATTTTTATTTACAATCAACTGCGAAATCTGCAATTTAGCGTCGGCATTAACCAGATTCAAGCTTTGTAAATCTAACGGTGTTGCCGGTACAAACTGAGCAGCTTGAGCTGCAGGAATAAGATTAAATGCTAAAGCTGTTTTCTTAGTAGTAAGAGTTAATGTTTCAACATTAATCAATTTACTTTGCAAATCGGCTTTAACATATGGTTTGGCTTGCGACAAATCGGCGTTAATCGTACCGGAAATAACATTACCGTTAACATTCAAGCTTTTTATCACCGAAGTAATTTTTTGCAAATTGCCGGAGACATCGGTATCAACGGTAACTTCTGGAGCACTAAAATTACCAAGCGGATTATTAGCTTGTAAAGAAGCCTTAAAACTCAAATCTCCGAACAAGTCATATAAAACGGCATCAACTTGAGCGCTGGCACCAAAAGCTTTAACATCAGCCTTTACGGGATATTCTTTTGCCTTTTGCAAAAGCGAATTAATAGAACCGACTACTGCGGTTCCCGTAATATCTTCACCGTTATAAACCACATCAAAAGCAATATTTACATTACTGTCCATACTTTCGGAAGTAAGTTCAAAACTGTTAACCGTTAAATTGGTTAAAGAAGAAGCTTGTTTATCATCATATATTAATGAAGCATCGCTGATTGTAAAGCTCTTGGCAAAAATACCGGCCAAAATCGGAGCTGCCGCCACAGCCTCAGGCTGAACGGTTACCTCTTTGGAAGTTTTAACCGATTCGTTATCAGGTTTTTGGTCAGCTACGGGTGCCGAAAATTCCCAGTTAGCGGCTCCGTCTTTATTCTTTTCCAAGTAGATTTGCGGCTTTACAAGATTTACATTATTAATCACCACTTCTTTATGCAAAAGCGGCAATACGGCAACCGAGACTTCAACACTTTGAGCCTCGACCATATTTTTATTAGCTGCCCAAGGAGCATTGCTTAAAGAAATATCATTAACAACCACTGTCGGTATAAGTGAAATTTTTAATCCGGCATCGCCTTTTAAGGTCAATTGCCGACCGGTTTGATCATAAACCAATTTCTCAATCATCGGCTTATATTTATTTAAATCAAACGTTTTAATAAAGACCACCACGGCAACTGCGGCTACGATAATAATGGTAAATAATGCCGTAAATAATATTTTGATAAACTTAAACAATTTACTTCTCCTTAAAATTCAAACCCAAGAAAGCCAAATCCTTTTTAAAATAATCCGGCAGAGGTGCTTTCAGCACCAGTTTTTTATTATATACTGCCGATAAATCAATTTTGTAGGCATGTAAGTGTAATTTTGAGCTAAGCTCTGGAAAGCGTTTTCTCTCTTGTCCAAAATACTTATTATCGCCCAAAATCGGACAACTGGCATATTCCATATGCGCCCTTATTTGATGCGTTCTTCCTGTTAAGGGCTCGGCGCTTAAAAGCGTAAACTTTTCGCCCACCGTATCTAAGACTTCAAAATGAGTAACCGCCTTTTTACCTTCATCATCGACTTGCATTTTTTCACCGACTTTAAGAAGCGGGGCTTTAATATCACCCTCATCCATATCCATATGTCCGGCAGTTAATACCAAATATGTTTTGGGTAACTGGTGTTCTCTAAAAGCCTTAGTTAAAATCTCGGCATAGCGGCGATTCCGTGCCAACACCAAAATTCCGCTTGTATCTTTATCAATACGATGTACAAGTTTTGGCTTTTCGGTATTTTCAAACTTTAGAGCTTCAAGCATACCATCAATATGCCTATCTGTATTGGTTCCTCCTTGTACTGCCAGACCCGAAGGTTTATTTAAAACAATAATATTATCGTCTTTGAAAATAACTAATGACTGAATAAACGAACTATCGGCTTTAGAAACATTATCTTGAACTTTAACTGCCTTTTCATTATCAAGCGGAGGCAAGCGCAATTCTTGTCCGGCACAAAGTCTGGTATTAGCTTCGGCCTTTTTGCCGTCCACTTTAATTTGTTTGGTACGTAATAACTTTTGCAATCTGCCTAAACTAAGAGATGGATACTCTTTTAAAAACCACCTGTTTAAGCGTATACCATCATCCTCTGGTTTAACTTTTACAAAGCTCACTCCCGACATTTTTTAATGCTCCTTAATTTAGTAAGTACGAGAAGAATCTTTGGAACGAGGAGACTTTGCCAAACTGTTATTATTGGTATTAAGACGAAAGTTTAATTTATGTAAAACACCGTTAGCTTTAGCCGTAGAAATATTTTCCGGCAGCACTCTTTGCAAGCGTTCCATATCTTCCGATTTAAAACCCTCGGAAAGAGCCTGCAATCCGCCCTCATCATTAACAAGCACCGCAGCTCCGAATGAACCTGCATTATTAATTATCTCTTCCGACAAATTATCAGCCGTATTCGGGCTTACAATTAATACATGATTATAATCAGTCATTAGTTTTATCCTTTGCTTTCTGTTTGTTTTTTTCTTTTCTTAAATTATCAAAATAATCGATACGTTTTTTAATTTCGCGTTCAAAGCCGCGCTCAACCGGAGTATAAAGCTTAACTCTTGCCATACCGTCGGGAAAATAGTTTTGCCCTGAAAAACCGTCTTCCAAATCCTGGTCATAAATATAACCGTCATGATAACCAAGTTGTTTCATCAATTTGGTCGGGGCATTAAGAATATGTTTAGGCGGCATTAACGAGCCTGTTTGTTTAGCTAAATCAAAAGCTTTATGCATAGCTTTATAAACTCCTGCCGATTTAGGCGCCGTTGCCAAATAAGCGGTTAATTGCATAACCGCCAGCTCACCTTCAGGTGATCCCAAGCGCTCGTAAACCTCGGCACAAGACAAAGCCTGAGTAACAGCATTAGGGTCTGCAAGCGATACATCTTCAACGGCAAAACGGATTAAACGTCTTAAAATATAGCGTGGGTCTTCTCCCGACGTAAGCATTCGAGCCACCCAATACAGAGCCGCATCAACATCTGAGCCTCTTAGCGATTTATGAACGGCTGAAATTAAGTTATAATGCCCATCACGCCCTTTATCGTATATCGGAGCCCGTGAGCGAATAACCTTTATTATACTGTCTTTATCAAAAATTTCACCTTCTTTGGCGTATGCCCAAACACTTTCTGCCAAATTAAGCACGTAGCGCCCATCACCGTCAGCTGTATCTTTCATTAATTGGCGGGCTTCATCATCTACCGGCAGCTTTCTACCTACTTCTTTTTCGGCTCTTTGTAAAAGCACTTCAAAATCATCGGAAGAAAGGCGGTTTAATACAAACACCTGACATCTTGAGAGTAAAGCGGCATTTAACTCAAAGGAGGGATTTTCGGTTGTAGCACCGACCAAGATTACCGTACCGTCTTCGACATAGGGTAAAAAACCGTCCTGTTGCGACTTATTAAAACGATGGATTTCATCGACAAACAACAGCGTACCTTTGCCCTGGTTGGCTCTACGTTCTTGCGCATATTGAAAGACTCTTTTTAGGTCGGCAACGCCGGAAAAAACCGCCGATATTTGTTCAAAATACAAATTAGTATGTTCGGCAATTAAACGGGCAATGGTAGTTTTCCCACACCCCGGAGGTCCCCATAAAATAAAAGAAGAAATTTTACCGCTGGCCAGCATTCTACCTAAAGGGGCATTAGAACCCACAATATGATCTTGCCCGACAACCTCTTGTAAAGTTTGCGGGCGGAGTCTGTCTGCCAAGGGTCTTTTGACCTGATTTGAAAATAACGTTTCTTCCATTTTTCTGATTTTTTAAGCCACTTAAACATTTGGCTGTATGATATCACAAAATTTTATTGCAACAACACTTATTTTCTTAAATTTTGAAAATTATTACCGCCCTCTTTGGTCGCGAGTACGAGTTAAAGCAATTTCATTTTGCATATATTTATCAACCACTTTTTGGTTCTGCGAATTTTGTTTATATTGCTCTTTGGCTTGGCGGAGTTTTTCTTCTTTTTCCCTACGTTGAGCCTGCTGATAAGCTTCATAATCGGTAACATCTATGATTTTAGGATCTTTGCGTTCTTCACGGCGCTGTTCCAAGACTTCGCGTTTTCGGTTTTCAATCACTTTACGCATTTCTTCGTTGTGCTCTTTAGCCATAGCATCGGTTTTTTCATCACGCGATTTATGAAATTGTTCCAATATTTCGGCATCTTTAGGCTCGGGTTTTCCGGCAATAGCCCTATATACCAAGCTGCTGTATTTTACCAAATCGGCAACACTTATACCCGGATGTTTGGTTAAATCCCAAACGCCGGCTTGTCCGCGGCTGTCAAAGAATGCCATAAAATCGATTCCTTTAAAACGTTTAGCACGTTTTTTAGGGGCTAAAATACGTTTTAACTCAAGTGGTGTAGGCGTTCTGCCAAGAGCCTGAGCAATCTGCTCGGGTGTAATGATACACTCGCTTAAATCCAGTTCAAAAATATTAACTCCGGTAAAATCAACACCGGTAAAATCAACACCGCGCAAATTAACGGCACGTAAATCTATTTTCGAAAAATCCAAAAGGGTTAAGTTCATACGTGCCAGATTTAACTTATGGGGGTAGTAAACTGCAAGCCACTCGACCAAGGCCTGCAATTCATCAATGGCGATCTGGTCCATTTCCACATTAAGAAGTATGGCATCTTGAATATCGGCATTAACCAAAGTAACGCCGTTCATTTTAGCGCCGGTAAAATTGGTTCCTCTTAATGTTGCACCTGAAAAGACGGCTCCGTTTAAGTTAGCTTCGGTTAAATCCGCTCCCGACAAATCAGCGCCGGTAAAATCGGCACCTTCCAAATTGGCCTTAGAAAAATTAGTTTCGCGTAAATCAGAACCGGAAAACGAAGCTCCTTTTAAGTTTTCGCCGTCATATTTTCCGCCGCGCAGAACTTTACCGCTAAAATTTAAGGCATCATCATAATGCATTTTAGGCTTTGCAGGGGCTGATGAGGTATTGCCGGTAATTTGAGAAATTTCCTGCCAGGAAAAACTGTTTTCATACATTTTTTCCAAGTCGACCACGTCATCACGAGAGGATTTCACTTTATCGCGAATACCGGAGATATCAAATTTATTTTTATCAAAACCCGACATAGCCAAGCCCTCTATTGCAACTTATGATATAATAACCTAATTTTTACTTTTTGACAAACTATATTTTTCTTGTTCGATTTGTTTTTGCCACAACCATTTAATGGTAACAATTCCCGGAATACTAAATGCTGCGGCAACCACAAAGAACCACGACCACGGCAAAACTTCCGCAAGCAATCCGCTGGTAGCGGCAAAAACATCGCGCGCCAAACTCATTAATGACGACAAAAGAGCATATTGTGTAGCCGTATATAAAACGTTGCATAGCGACGAAATATAAGCAACAAAGGCTGTGGTAGCCATACCCGATGAAAAGTTTTCCAAAGTAATAACCCCTGTAAGCAGCCATAAATTATTCCCCGCCAGAGCCTGCAGACTAAAAAGCAAAGTCGTCAATCCTTGGATAAATCCGCAAATATAGAGTCCTTTAAACAAACCGACTTTTTTAACCAATATTCCACCGAACAGTCCGCCGATAATGGTAGCTGCCATACCGTAAATTTTAATTACATAGGCAATTTCGGTTTTAGAAAAACCCATATCATCATAAAACGGAAAAGCCATCGGTGCAAAATAAGCATCACCCATACGATAGATAAAAATAAAAAACAAAATCACAAGCCAGTGCTGATGTTTGGTAAAATCTTTAAGCGGCTCTTTAACCGAATTGATTAAAAAATGTTTCAAAGATTGAGATGTTAGCTTTTCATAATCAAAATTAGTTTGCGGTTCTTTAATAAGTATAACGGTTAATATACCCACAAATGCCCCGCAAGCCATAATCATATAAACGCTGTTCCAGCTCATAATTTCGGCCAGCCACAAAGCCCCTGCTCCCGAAAATATAAGTCCCAAACGATACCCCAAAACGAACACAGCCGCTCCGGGAGCTTGTTCTTCGGGGCTTTTTTGAAACAATTCAACGCGATAAGCATCTAAAACAATATCTAAGGAAGCCGATGCCAGACAAACAAACAGCGCGCACACCCACATCATATTATGTTGATAAGACGGATTTACCGCAGACATGGCAAAAATAGCCAAAAACAATATGGCTTGAGTTAAAAGCGCCCAGCTCCTGCGCCTGCCGAGTTTCCAAAGATATGGAATTTTCAAATTATCCAACAAAGGCGACCATAGCCATTTAAACGCATACGGAATTTTAACCAAAGAGAAAGCCCCTATAGCCGCATACGTCCAGCCCGATTCTTTAAGCCACAAACTTAGAGTGCTAAAAACCAGCAAAAACGGAAAACCGCTGGCAAAACCAAGCGCAGTCATAATTGCCATTTTTTTATTGGCATATATATTTAAAATACTTTTTATTTTTCCCATCATAAGGGCATTAAAGCACTCAAGCATTTAAATTTAGGTTAAGTGCCGTAAAAAAAGCTCCTTTTAAGAGGAGCTTTTTTATTTTTAATATTCTTGAATATTTTTGCTGTCTTTAACGTACATATTTAAGTACTGATGAATATTTTGTTCCATACGTAAGTTAAATTCATCAAAGAGTTTATATACCATTTCATTCCAGTATTTTTCTTTATCTTCAATACTGGTATCAATCGGCATGGTGAGCTCCCTCCAGGCCTCAATAGATGTTTGAGCCTGCGACTGTCCGTTCAAGGAACTTACCTTCAAAACAACGGATAAAGTTGCTCTGTACTTTAAGCTGTCTTTATGAAAGAGTTGAGAAGCCTTTTCTTCAACCTCGGTTACACTGGCATCTTTAATAATGAACTCGGCAACTCTGTTTGATGAAAAATCGACAGCCTCCAAGCGGTCATGAGCCCAAATACGCGCACTTTTTTCAATTGATATCGGGAACAAATGCTCAACATTCGGTCTGGTAAATGAAGGGGTAAATTCAGATACAACATCAATTTTATTTACCAAGAGTTCAATTTTCGGTTGGTCGTCAAAACGCGGCTCGACATAACGACGCGGTTCTGCAACATCGGAGTTATTAGCACAAGCTCCCAACAGTACAACAGCCAAGAAGGCCCAAATTTTATTTAATTTTTTCATCACATTCATCCGTTTAAGTAATCACAAAATACCCTTGTCTTAACGACAAGGATATTTTTTTGTAATACAATTTTTTAATATATGCAAGTCTTGAATTAATGTTTAATCAATTCCGACTTATCAAACACATATTTTTCCGAGCAGAACTGGCAAGTTGCGGTAATTTTACCGTTTTCTAGCATTTCATTTAATCTGTCTTCGGGAAATGCGCTTAAAGTATTGAGAAGTTTTTCTCTGCTGCAGCGGCAACCGAATTCATACCGACGCTCCCGACCGATTTCCAAACCGCTTAAATGGAATAAACGATACAAAATATCAGCAGAACTTAAATCAGCATCAAAGACTTCATTTTCCGACAAACTTTCAATAAATACTTCAGCCTCATGCCAAGCTTCTTTCAGCTCATCTTCGGTCATTTCTTGAGCTTTACCGCCTTTTAAGGCTACCTTTTGCATCATAATTCCGGCTGCCTGCCAAGTTTGGCTTTCACCTTCCGGACGTTTTACAAAAAGTTTTAGTATAGTGTCAATTTGTTCCGACTGCTTAAAATAACGCAACGCCAGCTCAGTTAAATTTTTACCCTGTAAATCAACGATTCCCTGATAGAGTTGTGTTTCCGGTCCTTGATCAATGGTAAAAGCCATATATCCGCCGCCGACCAAATGCGGCAACTCTTCAACAATATCCTGAGTTTTACGTAAGCGTTTGGCTTCTTGCAGTTTTTCTTCATCAAACTTAGCGCAAGACCTTATTTTGCCCTCGGATGTAACATCGGTTACCAAAACCGAAACCGGTCCGTTACCTTGAATTTGTAAAGTAAACAAACCGTTATATTTTAAGGCATCGGAAAGCAGAACCGACAAAGCCGTTGTTTCTGCCAAAGCCGACGAAACATCAACTGGATATTGGTGCCTACTTAAAATATTTTGCAAAACATCGTTCAAGCGCACGATTCTGCCGGTAAAAGCACCACCGTGCGTATAAAAAGATACACAACTGTCAAAATTTTTGTTACTCAATTTTTTAAATCCTTATATAATGTAGTTGGTTTAATGAGTAATTTAGTGTGATTTGAAAGAATTTTCAAGTGATTACGGATGAAGATAGAAAGCCTAAAAAAAAGGCATTAAAAAAAATAACCAAACAACGCTTAAAAAACATCGGGTTATATTATTTAAAGCGCTTTGAATCATCGGTTGATAATCTGCGACAGGTATTAAAAAAGCGTGTTAATGATTACGCTTATCAAAACCCCGATTTTAACAAAGCCGAAGCCTATAATTGGATTGAAGAACTTTTGCAAGACTTTCAAGGGTGGAAATATTTAGATGACGAGCGTTATACCGAAATAAAGGTACGTGATTATTTGCACGCCGGAAAACCCGAAAGATACATAAAGAACAAACTAAAACAAAAAGGCATAAACGAAGAACAAATTGATAGCGTACTGCAAACTCAAGAATACGACCCAAAAGAAATGGCCATAAAATTAGCCCGCAAGAAAAAAATCGGACCGTTCCGTGCAGATGAAGAAAGCCGTAATTTAAATCGGCAAAAAGATATGGGGACATTGGTAAGAGCCGGTTTTGATTATGAGACGGTATGTGATGTTTTAAATATGAATCCGGAAGATTTTGATGAGTGATATAAAAGACGCTTTTTTTGAATTTATTTACGACCGCCAAGCTGTATGGTACAATCGTACGTTTTTGGGTAAACCCGCACCGTGGAGCGATGATGTTGTTTTGCAAAATTTCAAATTCTGCAATGTATACCGTGAACTTGACGGCGGCACGCTTGCCATAACCCGATATTTAGATAAAGATTTTTCACCTGAACGCAAACTGTTTAATATTATAGCCTACCGCTTTTTCAATCGCCGTGATACGATTGAAAATTTATTCGGCGGATTTTTAGACCCCGAAAATTTTGATTTTAAGTATTTTGAAAAACGCTTTGATGAAAAGAAAAAAGAAGGCAATATTTTTTCAAACGCTTATTTAATTACGGCTCATGCCTATAACCCGCAGTATCGAGCCAAGGATAAGCATATTCAAATTTTGTTAATGCTGAATGACTTACGTTTTAAGTTGCATGATGTAATAGAAGAGCTTCAACACTCATCGCCGCAAGAAGGCATTAATATAATCAGCCGCAGCGTTGCGCTGGCCGGACCGTTTTTATCAGGTCAGATTTTGCTTGATGCCACCTATGCCCACAACATAGTTTCATACACATCAAACGACTTTTTAATTGTCGGTCCCGGAGCCCATTGGGGGTTAAATATTATTTTCGGAAAAAAGTTAAATAAAAAGCAAGCCGATGAAAAATGTAGGCAATTATGGCAAGAACAAGCTCAAGCTTTTTCAGAGCTAAAAAAACAAACCGGCAAAGACTGGGAAAAAGTAAGATGGACAAACCCCAATTATTGCGGCGGTAACTTTTTAAGCCTGCACGATATACAAAACAGTTTATGTGAATTTAGAAAATATTGGCGTCTTAAAAACGGAGAAAATGCCAAAAGAAGATATTTTAATCCTCTAGCGCTTTAGAGCATTTCTAAAATGAGCATGAGTAATGGCAATCGCCAATGCGTCGGATGAATCGTTATTTTTAGGTTTACAGCCCGGAAGCAAAATTTTGACCATAGTTTCAACTTGGTCTTTAGCCGCCTTGCCTACACCGACGGTAGCTTTTTTAACTTTATTAGGTTCATATTCAAACAGCGGAATAGAATATGTTCCCGGAGCCAAAATTACCACACCTCGAGCCATACTGAGTTTTAAGGTAGAATTAGGATTGGTATTTAAGAAGATAATTTCAATGGAAGCCTCATCGGGCTTATAAGTTTCGATTACGTTACAAACGGCGCGATATAAAGCATCTAAGCGTTGTTCAATAGGAAGTTTAGGATCCGTCGGAATAAAACCGTCTGCGACATAGCGCAGACGGTTATTTTCCATATCAACGACTCCCCACCCTGTGGATGAAAGACTTGGGTCTAGACCTAAAATTCTAACCAAGGTTCTACTCTTTTTCTAATTGAGCCAAAACCGAGTCGGCAATTTCGGCATTATGATAAACGTGTTGAACGTCATCATCATCTTCCAAAGCCTCAATAAAGTCCAAGAACTTTTGAGCGGTTTCAACATCATTAATTTCGGTTTTAACGGTCGGTTTCCAGTCTAAGCGCGAAGCCGACGGAGTGCCGAATTGTTTTTCCAAAGCTTCGGTAACGGCCGACAAATCATCGGGTAAAGTTTCAATTTCATGAAACTCTTCATCAGAAACAACGTCGTTAGCGCCGGCTTCCAAAGCAGCTTCAAACATTTTATCAGGTTCAGCAACGGAAGCAGGGTATTGAATATAACCGATACGTTCAAAGTTAAATGTAACAGAGCCTGTTTCACCCATAGCGCCGCCGCGTTTACCAAAGATAGTACGAATATTACCGGCAGTACGATTTTTATTATCGGTCAAAGCCTCAACGATAACGGCAGCCTTGTTAGGAGCAAAGCCTTCATAACGCATGGAAACGAAGTCAGCCCCGCCGGCGGTTTGGGTAGCTTTAGCGATAGCGCGTTCAATATTATCTTTAGGCATACTTTCTGCACGAGCAGCTTGAATAGCCAATCTTAAGCGCGGGTTTTTATCAGGTTCGGGCAAACCGCTTTTAGCGGCAACGGTAATTTCACGAGCAAGTTTAGCAAACACGCGAGCTTTTTTAGCATCTTGTGCGCCTTTACGATACATAATATTTTTAAATTGCGAATGTCCTGACATATTTCAACTCCATATTCAACTAAATTATTGTTAAAGCGCTTATAACGCAAGCTAAGCCCTTGCGCAACAATTTTTTTGATAAAAATACCAAAAACTTAAAATTCGTTGCGAGCCAATTCGCCTTTTATCAGCAAGAAATTTGGCGTTTTATCGCCGAATGTTTTATACTGATTAGCTAGAGCAATGGCTTCCTTATCAATCAAAGGAGTATGGGGCAAAGCCTCTTTTTTAGGTTCAGCGCCTTGCGGTTGGGACTGATTACTATTTTCCTGATAATTTTGAGCCTCATCTTCCTTATTTTTATCAACCTTAATTTCAGCCGGTGTTTTTAAGATTTTATCTAAAATATCCTGAGTTTCTTTAGAGCGGCGGTTGGTAAACACAATATTTTGTTTATCAGCCGGAAGCATTTCCAAAACCTTTTCCAAGCTTTTAAGTTGGCGGCGTTTTTTAATTAAATTAATATCATCTACGACCAAGATGTTAACTTTTGACAAGTCGATTTTACCTTCTGCGGCAATTTCAAGCAACAAATCGGGCGCAGCGATAATAACATTAGCCTCATTATCAACGTCCTTATTATCTTCGTTAACGGCCTGTTCATTAATTTCGTGATACTTATTAAATACGGCAAAGCTGTCAGAAACCTTAACGGCCTGAGCAGAATCCGCAGTAACAATTAAAATATTTTGCCCCTGTTTTTGTGAAATAATATCAATAAGCGGAAAAACATAAGAGCAAGTTTTACCGCATCTGCCCGGAGCAATGGTAAAAATATCTTTGCCTTCCAAAATAGAAGGGATAACGTCATTTTGTACGGTTGTGGGTTTTTTAATGCCCAATTCTTCAATAGCTTTAATTGTAGTTTGCGATAAACCTAATTCACTAAAAGTCATAATCTACCTTAATAAAAAGAGTTAAAAAGTAGTTGCATAGTATAACTTTGCGCCAAGGAGTCAAGAAAGTTGTTAAAAAAATTTACGATAATTTGCAATAATTAAGTGTTTTTTAACAAACAAACATCTATGCTGTGTAGCGAATGTATCGCCAGATGCTGGTTTTTAAAAAGATATATATCTTTATCTATTACTAAAGATAGACTTGTTAGAGATTTCAATCTGCGGTACAGTATATACTGTAAACAGAAATATTTTTTAGGGGAAAATATTATGAAACACATTAATGAAAATGGTCGTTCCATGGTTGAAATGCTTGGCGTGTTAGCCATTATCGGTGTATTGTCCGTTGGTGGTATCGCCGGCTACTCAAAAGCTATGAACAAATACAAAATCAACAAAACAACTGACCAAGTATCTATGTTGGTTGCTAACATCCGTACCTTGTTCTCTTCACAAGGTGACTATGCCGGATTAACAAACGAACAAGCTAAAAAGTTTGGCGTTGTTCCGAATGAAATGTACAGCGATGAATCAAGCTCAAGCATCACCAATGCTTTCGGTGGCGCTGTATTGATTACAGCTTCTAAGGCAAGAGAGGCTGATGCTGGTACTGAAGCATTCACCATTGAATATGCCGGTTTGTCATCTGAAGCTTGCGTTACCGTTGCAACCGGTGACTGGGGTTCTGGTCAATCTTCCGGCTTGATTGCTATTGCTGCCGGTAAAGAAGACACCGCTCCTACAGGCGTTGCTTTAGGTACCGTAGGTGGTTTGTTAACTGACGTTACAATTGACGAGTCACCTTCTAGCGCAGATGCCGGTGACGGTTCGGTTGTTGCTAAACCTGGTGATACAACCGTTCCTACCCCTGTTACAGTTACTCAAGCCGTTGCTGCTTGCTCCGGCGGTGCTAACAGTGGTTCCGGTTACGCTGTAGCTTGGAAGTACTACTAATATAGTTTAGTTAGTTTAAGCTAAAAACAAAGGCTCTGAGTTCATCTCGGGGCTTTTTGTTATGGAAGATAACGGTTATGGAATAACTATAGTTTCGTAACGCTTCATCTGAGCGGTAAAAAATTAAGTCCAATTTTATTTCGTGATGAATTAACAACTTTTCTCAATTCTTTACATATGTTTTCATCTAAAATTTTCATTTTAGGCAACCTCATCAAAAATACAAATAATTTGCAAATAACATTAAATCAACCATCTAATATGTCAATATTTACACCAATATATATTTCCTCATAAACATATACAAAAAGGGCTGCAAAAGATTGCAGCCCCCATAAAGCATTTGATATTTTCGTAATACCAATTAACGTTTAGAGAATTGGTAAGAACGACGAGCTTTAGCTTTACCGTATTTTTTACGTTCAACAACACGAGCATCGCGGGTTAAGAAACCGGCTTGTTTCAAAACAGTTCTCAATTCCGGCTCGTATTCGTTCAAAGCTTTAGCAATACCGTGTTTAATAGCACCGGCTTGACCAGACAAACCACCGCCTTTAACTGTACAAACAACATCAAATTCATTCATACGGTTGGTAATTTCAAACGGTTGATTAATAATCATTTTCAAAACCGGACGAGCAAAGTATTGATCAATAGATTTGTCGTTAATGGTAATGTTACCTTTACCGGGTTTAACCCAAACACGAGCAACGGCATCTTTTCTTTTACCTGTGGCATAAGAACGACCGAATTTATCTTTATTTGCTTTACGAACAACTTTAGCTTCTGTAGCCTCTGTTGAGGTTGTAGCAGCTTTAATATCTTGCAAAGATTCAATTTTTTTAGCCATTATAAAGCACTCCTTTTATTCTTCGGGTTACGAGCAGCAATATCCAAAACTTCAGGATTTTGTGCTGTATGCGGGTGTTCGCTACCGGCATAAACCTTTAACTTGGTCATTTGTTGACGACCCATCGGGTTACGAGAAATCATACGTTCAACAGCTTTCTCAACAACGCGCTCCGGGAAACGACCAGCCAAAATTTTAGCAGGTGTAGTTTCTTTAATACCGCCAATCCAGCCGGTGTGTTTGAAATATTTTTTATCGGTTAATTTTTTGCCGGTCAATTTAACTTTGTCGGCATTAATAACAACAACATAGTCGCCGCAGTCCAAGTTAGGAACAAAACAAGGTTTGTGTTTACCGCGCAAAATTTTAGCAATTTCAGCTGCCAAACGGCCTAAAACAACACCTTGAGCATCAACGACATACCATTTTCTCTCAATATCTGAGGGTTTGGTTGCATATGTATTCATATTTTGTCTCTTTCCAAAAAGGGTTATTCAATTCGGTTGTTACTATACTTAAATAAAATCATTTGTCAACAACAAAAAAACATTAAAATACAATGTGTTGCTTTATGGTATTATAATACCGCGCGCTAACCTGTTGTATTTCATAAAAATTACTTATTCTGATATTTGCAGTTAATGATATATTATTGAAGTTGCAAATAAAATTTGTTTATGCTAAAATTGCAGGTATAAAGCTTAAATACGGAGGTATTATGACCAGGTTATTGCTCACGTTATCTGTAGTTTCTTGTTTGTTTTCAACCATGGCTATGGCCAAAAATTGCGTTGAAAACAATTCTGCCGACTGTGCCGGTTTAGGTTACACCAAATCATCGTGTCCGTATGGGGGCGTAGCTTGCCCGTTTGATGCCTCAAAATGGCATTGTGCCGAATGGTCGTGCGAAGACGGTCGATATACTGACACTCAAACTACCAATAACTGCGTACAAGTATCGTATAAAGGGTTGACCTGTTACGACTGTTCTCCCGCTGATGAACAATGCCCCGAAGGTTATTCCGATACCATTACTTCCGTGGATAACTGCGGTGAACACCCCGAAGGCTGGAATTTTGAATCTGTAACTGCAGGGCAAAAGGTTTGCGGCAAATGTACCGCCAAATCTTGTGTGGAGGGCTCAACAACGGTAGCTTGCAGTCCGGTTGGCGGCACCCCTCAAGAAACCGGCTATTATTCCGGCGATAAAACTTGTCTTAAATGCGTAGATATTCCGTGCCCTGACGGATATTCAGAAGATATCACATCCACCAGTGATTGTGCAACAGGATTATTTGTAAACGGCTGGACAGTACAAACAGCCTCTGCCGGCGACAAAACCTGCGGTAAGTGTGTAGCTAAGTCTTGCCCGTCTGGAAGTTATACTATTACACCTGTTTGCTCCGGCACCATAAGCATTGTCGGTTATTCCGGAAACAGTACTTGCAAAAAGTGCAATGGTGGTGGTTCAATCACCCTTGATTGCTGTTCATTATCATTTAGCTACGATTGTAAGTCAGTAGGTGGTGGTTGCAGTAACTCAAGCACCTATAAGGGCAAAACTTGCAAAAGTTGTGGTACCATTGTAATTCCTCCTGTACAACAAAGTTGTTGCGCAAGAGGATACGCATATGATTGCACTAACATTAATAAAGGCTGCTCAAACACTCAGCTTGGGACTACAAGAGAGCAGTGTATGAAGTGTTCGACAATTATACCTGCAAACCCATAAGAATTATGAGTATACTAAAAATAAGCTCACATTACACAGTGAGCTTATTTTTTAACCAATCAGCCCCGCTATATAAATTGACGGGGCTGATTATATTTACGGCTGTATTTATAAGTTAAAATTTATTTTACTAAATTCTCTACACTCTCGACCACTTCGTCTACCGTAATGCCAAAGTGTTCATAGAGCTTATCGCCGGGGCCGGAAGCACCGAAGCCGTCCATACCGATAATATCTCCGTCTAAACCGACATATCTCTCCCAGCCAAACTTAGATGCTGCTTCTACGGCGATTCGCGGACATTTACCCAAAACTTTATCCTGATATGCCGGGCTTTGTTTATCAAACAATTCCGTACACGGCATAGAAACCACCGCCGCCGCAATGCCTTTTTCTTTAAGTTTAGCTTGCGCCGCTACGGCTAAGGATACCTCTGAGCCGGTTGCAATAATCGTAGCCTGACGTTTTTTACCCTTATCCACATCGGATATAACGTATCCGCCTTTAAGTGTTAAGTTTTCTTTTGCCGATTCTCTTATCATCGGCAGCCCTTGGCGTGATAATGCCAAAATACTTGGTGTCTTTTCGCTTTCTAAAGCAATCTCCCAGGCTTCGGCTGTTTCCACAACATCGCAAGGACGGAAAGTGTAAATATTGGGCATTGCTCTGTATGATGCTAAATGTTCAATCGGTTGATGAGTCGGACCATCTTCGCCGACACCTATGGAATCATGAGTTAAAACATAGATAACTCTTAAGCCCATTAATGCCGCCAAACGCATGGACGGACGCATATAGTCGGAAAATACAAAGAACGTACCGCCGTAAGGAATAACTCCGCCGTGCAAAGCCATACCGTTCATAATAGCACCCATAGCGTGCTCTCTTATACCGTACATAACATTGTTACCGTTATAATCATCGGCTGTAATGGTCTTCATTCCGTTTACAAACGTTAAGTTTGAAGCCGCCAAATCGGCTGAACCTCCGACAATTTGTTCAATATTGGGCACTATTTTTTCGAGACACATCTGCGAAGCTTTACGCGTTGCAACTTTGGTCTTTTCTTTTATGGCTGTTTGTTTAAGAGCATCTAAATCTTTCATCCAGTTTGTGGGTAAGGTATTTGAAATATAATTCAAAAACTTATCCCCGGCCTTTTTAGCAAACTCACTCCAAGCCACATAACTTGCCTTAGAGCGTTTACCGGCAATACGCCAAGCATTCAGTACCTCAAACGGCAATTCAAACGGAGGATAAGGCCAATCCAAAGCATGACGCATAGCTTCGGTTTCGGCTTCTCCCAGCGGCGAGCCATGACATTTTGATGTACCACATTTCATCGGCGAACCAAAACCTATAATCGTTTTACAAGAAATAAGCATCGGCTTATCTGATTTTTGTGCCGCAGTTAAAGCTTGTTCAATTTCGGCATAATCATGACCGTTAATTTCCAAGGTATTCCATCCCATAGCCTTAAAGCGTTCCAACTGGTTTGTTGAACTTGCCGCCGTAACATTGCCGTCTATGGTAACATTATTATTATCCCACAACACAATTAATTTATTAAGTTTTAAGTGTCCGGCAAGCGAAGCGGCTTCTTCGGAAATACCTTCCATTAAACAACCGTCGCCGCAAATAACATAAGTGTGATGGTTACAAAGTTCATCACCAAACTTTGCATTAATAATTCTTTCAGCCAGCGCCATACCTACTGCCGATGAAATACCTTGCCCTAAAGGACCGGTAGTCATATCAATCCCTTTAAGATGTCCGTATTCTGGATGTCCGGCAGTTTTAGAGCCAAGTTGTCTAAAGTTTTTAATATCCTCGATATCAATATCTTCATAACCCAAAAGATATAATAAGGAATATAAAAGCATTGAACCGTGTCCGGCCGAAAGAACAAAGCGGTCTCTATCAAACCATTCCGGATGCACCGAATTGATTTTTATAAATTTGGTAAACAACACGGTTGCCACATCGGCCATACCCAACGGCATGCCGGGGTGCCCGGAATTTGCCTTATCAATAGCATCTGCACTTAAAAATCTTATAGCATTAGCCATCTCTTTGTAATTATATTGCATATTACAATCTCCTATTTTCTTTTATATTCCAAGTCGTAACCATTGGCAACCAAGCCTAAAAACAAATCTAAATTATAAGTTCCCGGCTGCGGAATACTCAACTCACCGATATCTGCGGTAAATTCAACTTCATTAACTCCTTGAGGAACATTAACGGAGGCAAAATAAGTTTTCTTACCCAAAAAACCTTCCGGACCCTCAACTGTTTCCAAATAATAAGAAAACTGCACATCAGTAACATCGCTGTCTTCCAAACGAGTAATTCTAAACCTAGGTTTAACCACCGCTCTGTCTTTTTGTACTTTTTCATTAAAATAGCAAAATCCTTCATATCCTACGGCTTTAACCGAAAACAATTCCCTATAATCAGCAACTTGCACTATTTTAACATCATCTTGACGAATATGTACTTTGGGGCAAGCGTCAACATCTTTCAAATACGAGGTATCATCTGTTCCCGAAACCACTATATAAGTATCGCTATTATCTTTTTTTAAAGCACAAGCGCCTAACATCGCCAATGCCGTTAAACCTAATAAAAACTTTTTCATTATGCCTCCTGTTTGTTTTTCATTCATTATATTTATCAATAATTATTTTTTTGTAAATAAAGCCACCATTTCCGTATGATTTGAATAAACAAACTGGTCAACCATAACTGCCTTTTGCAGTACAAAGCCTCCGTTTATTAGCACATTGGCATCGTTAACAAAACTATGCGGATTGCAAGATACCATAACAATTTTTTCAAGTTTAGCATCATTTGAAAGCAAGGCCAGTTCTTTAACCTGAGCTGTTGCTCCGGCACGCGGCGGATCCAAAACAACCGCCTCAAACTTAGACAGTTCTGCCGCGGTAAACGGATATTTAAATAAATTTTTCTCTATTATTTCTATATTGTGTATCATATTTTTATTAATTGAGGTTTCAAATCCCTTCAGCAACGGTTTACTTACATCGGCCGCCACAATTTTATTTTTGGAATTTAGCGCCAGCGGATACGAAAAAGTTCCGATTCCGCAAAACAAATCGGCAATATTTCCGCTCACGTCTCCCAAATATTCGGTAACTTTACTTATAAGCGCTTCCTGCCCTTCTTTTGAAGCTTGTAAAAAAGTGCCGGGAGCCACAAAAATTTCATATTGCCCGATATTAATCACCGGTTTTATCTTTTCGACTATCGGCTCGGCTTGCAGAAGCGCATTTCTCCGAAACGAAAAACGAATAACCTCATCAACGGCATTAACAAACTCAAAAATTTCCATACGATGATTAACGTCTAAATCAGCATCAGTTTCCAGCACGATATCCAACCCGTTATCAGCCTCTAAGATTAAGATATCTCCCTTTGTGATATTATGAGGCAAAAGTTTTTTCTTTTTATTTTTCGCAAGCACTTTAACAGCGCATAATTTTTCCAAAAAGCTTCTTAAGCTTGGCAGTACTGCGTTAACTTTAGGCGTTAACGACAAACATTTTTCGCAATCAACAATTTGTGCATTATGATTTTCGTTAAAGCCCAAATTGAGTTTACCTTTTTTAAGTTCAAACGCCATAGCGGCTCTTCTTCTTGTGCCGTCGGGTAAAAAAATCGGATTTTCCCATACATAATTTTGTTGTTTAAGCGCTGCATTCAGAATGCCTTTAACTTTTTGTTCTTTAATTTGGCGATAGTTTTGTTCGCTGTTACCACGAAGCGGACATCCGCCGCAAATATTTTGATAAACACACTCCATATATACTAATCCTCAATCATATAATTACTTTCAATTCCGTCCAGCAGCGATATTTCTTCATTTTCTTCCTTAGCAAAAGCCGGATGCATTAATCTTTCTGCATCATCTTGAGGGTTTTGCAGACCAGAATTCATATTTGGCAAGAACTCCTCAACCCGATTTCTACCGTTTTGTTTAGCGGCATACATGGCATCATCTGCCATTTTAATCATAACATTAACATTATCAGAAATTCCCGACGGAGCCACCCCGATACTTACCGTAAAGTTTACGGGCTTTCCGTCATCGGCGTATACAACGACCTGAGCTATGGCTTGTCTTAATCTGTCGGCGACCAATTTAGCTATTTGCGGCGTTACCTTAGAAAGGAATACAACAAACTCTTCTCCGCCGTAACGAGCCACCAAATCATCCTGCCTTAAGGAGCGTTCACAAACCGAGGCTAATTCTATCAATACTTTGTCGCCGATTTTATGACCGAAAGTATCATTAACTTTTTTAAAATTATCGGCATCAATCATCAAGATAGCAAAATCTTCTTTATTTTCATGAGCCTTAGCAATTTTTTCGGCAGCTTTAGTTTCAAAATAGCGGCGATTAAACACCGAAGTTAAGGGGTCTCTGTCGGCTTGCGACTGGAGCATAGCTTCTCTTCTTTTGCGGGTTGTAATATCTTGAAAAGCGGCATATAGAACCACATCATTGTTATAATCAATAACGTTAACCGAAGCCAACAGCCAAAACGGAGTATTACCGGCTGCGGTTTTTACCAAAATTTCAAAATCGTGTACTTCGCAATTTTTTTCGATTCTATCAATCAGCAATTTACGATTATCGGCATCAACAAAAAAGTCTTTAAAATGGTAGCGAGCTACTTCATCTTCGCTTATTCCGAACAATTTAAGAGCATTTTGATTAACCATCAGCAAAGCATCATCGCTCAAGCGCGCAATGATTATCGGAAACGGAGACGATTTAATGATAACTCCGATATTGCGGTTCAATCGCCGATATGTTTCGCGTAAATTCACCAGCTTACTTTTAACATCTTCCCAAACAAACAAGAAGTAAGAAAAAGCCAGCAGTAAGAGCAAATCAACCGGCACAAACCACGGATATTTTTGTGTAAAGAACATCGGCCAGAGCATCAACAAAATCAATCCGGCAACGGCAAAAGCGGCGACCATTTCGGCCGGATACTTCCAAATTTTCGATTTTGAGACCAAGCTCAAAAAGACATAGCTCATACCGATAACCGGCAATATCTGACGCATATCGGCAACCAAATAAGCATTATCGGCGACGAATATGGCATACAAAATCAGGCACAACCCGACAGAGACAAACCCGGCCAGCACCGAAGAATTGAGTGGCTCATTCATTAAAATATATGAGGAAGCCATAATGGCAAGCATGGTTCCCGCGAGCACCAAGAGCATTTCGGCAAGAGCTATCACTTTAGCCGACACGGCATATTCATAAAGAAAGCCGACATAAGTTTGCATAAGCGAGGTTAGAACAATAATCAGCAACGACCAAAACAGTAGTCCAAGTCCTTTACCGATTTTCAAATCTTTTACTTTTATGGCAGCAAAGCATAACACAGCTAAAACGCCGATACTGATAATTATTTGTGTTTGATTGCCGAAAATATCCCAAAATAGCATATTAACCACTCTTAAACCTCTATTGATATATGTACTATATTAAGTAAAACCGCAAAAAACAAACGAAAAGTTTCATAAGCACAAAAAAAGTTAATGAAGTTTTCGGTAATTTGTGTATAATAACGAGTGCAAGAATTAAAAATTAAGGAAAAATCATATGTCACAATATTATCCTGACCATTACAGCTACAAATTCAAATTAAAGCTCAACAAGCTTCCCGCCAAAGCCGTTGACCGATTTTCCAGATGGATTTTGCTGCTTGCTGCCGTATGCGGAGCCCTGTTATTGGTACTTGGCTTATACCACCTTTTAAACTTATCGTTTGAAGGCGCAACCGATATTGAAAAGACTTTGCCGCAAACGCACATTAAGATTCACACTCTTGTATCGCCGACGATTTTTGCCGCCATTTTGGTAGCACTGGGTTCAGGCATAATGATATACAGTTTTATAAATTCATTGCGTTACAAAATAATCTTTTTCGACGGCAATACTTTCACGGTTAAAAAACAGCCGTTATTTGGTCCTTCGTACTCGTTTTCCGAACCTCTTTATAATTATTCCGGAGTACGTCTGCGTGTAAAATTTTACCAATTCGGTATTTTCAACAAAAACAAATTTATAATTGAGTTATATCATAAAGATGAATCTAAAAACATTCCTCTATATATAAACACCAACAAGCATCGTATAAGAAAGCTCTGGAAATACTATGCTCAAGAGCTGCATATGCCGGCCTTAACCATATCAGAAAAAGGCATGGTATCGCGCAACTTTAAGGAGTTAGATAAGCCCTATCAAGAGGTTGTATCCGGCTGGCATTTACAAAAAGATTTTTCCTATCGATTTGAAAAGCCCGATTACATTACATTCAAGAGCAAGAAGAGCGGTGAAAAAATGATAAAAGTCAAGAAATTATTTTTTGACGCCTACAGTTTTTTAAGCATTTTTACCATAATCGTATTGGGCTCTCTGTTAGTTTATGCTCTTTGCAATCACCAAATTATCGTGCAGCATTTGCCGTATAATTTAGTGCTTATTGTGTACGCCTTTATACTATCGATTATTGTTTACTCTGCCTTATCTTTAGTTACGCGGGACATAATCGTTATATCCAAAGACAAGTTATTTATATTCCGCAAAATAGGTTTTGTACGTATTCGCGACGGAGTGATAGACTTTAAGTCGATTAAGGGCTTAGACATCAATTTCACACCCACCTCGGAGCGATATTTCTTAGCCATTGTTGCCGACAACCATACCACGACTTTCGGCAACAAGCTGCCTGTTGACGGTTTACGCTGGATTCGCGCCACATTAATTAACGAAATAATCAGCAACATGAAAAAAAGCGATTGATATAAGAATAAATTGCTTTATATTAGTAACAGTATGTTTTTATAAGGAATTAAGATATGAGAAACGCTAAGACAAAATCCGATGCCACCAAGAAAGAGACGGCAACTCCGGTAAAAAAAGCTCCCGTCAGAGCCTATGATGATGAAATGACCGATGCCTTTATTCAAGAAGTAAGTGAAGAGGTCAAGAACGACAATCTTAAAATTTTCTGGGATAAATATGGCTTATTTGTCATTTTGTTTGTAGTTATTGCCGTAAGTGCGGCCGTAAGCTTTGAAACAATCAAGAGCTGGAGAGATCAAAAATATCAAGCCCAAACCGAAAACTATTTAATGTCGCTGCAAGTTGCCGGCAATTACGATGTACAGCTCAAAGCCTTAGAAAAGATTGCCGCTTCCGATAATGGCATTTACAGTGAGCTGGCTCGTGTACAAATAGCCACCATTTTATTTGAGCAAGGCAAAAACGACGAAGGCAAACAAATGTTGCAAACCATTGCCGACAACGATGAACTTAATCCCAAAATTCGTCATTTAGCGGCTTTAAAATTAGCCACCTACGAGGTAGATACAGCAAGTTATGCCGAGATTAATTCATTATTACAGCCGATAATTGATGCTCAAAATTCTTGGTCGCCTTTGGCAACCGATTTGCTAGCCATGTCGGCCATTCAAAACGGTGATATTGAAACGGCACGCAGTCTGTACCAAGGTTTATTGGAAAGCGGCAACATTTCGGAAAACTTTAAAAACCGCATTCAGGATATGTTGTCAACCTTAAACAGCCTCTAATTAAAACGGAGAAAAATTTTGTTAAATGCACGTAGTTTATCCGGACTACTTTTAGGAGTTATGGCTCTTTCGTCGTGTTCAATATTTGCAAGCGACAAGGAGCTTCCTAAAGGACAGAGAGTATCTGTATTAAACCGCAACGGCGTTGCCGAAATCATCAACGGTGAGATAAAATCATCTCAACTGCCTGCCCCGACAACTAATGCTCGATGGGTACAAAACGGAGTTAACGAGATGCACACCGGCGGCAATTTCAGTGTAAATTCCGACTTAAACGAAAGCTGGAGTGCCAAGTTCGGCAAGGGCAGTTCCAAACGCAATTTACTGCTTGCCGCACCGATAGCTTATGACGGTACAGTATTTGCCCAAGACGTAAACGGAACGGTCAGCGCCTTTGAACTAAAAGATGGAGCAAAGCTCTGGAAACAAAAGTTAAAGCCACAAACATTAAATGAAAATGATAACGGTTTAAACGGCGCCGGTTTAACTGCCGACGATAAGGCAGTATATGCTCTTGGCGGGTTTGGCAGTGTATTTGCACTGGATAAAGCAAGCGGCAAAATTTTATGGCGCACCGATTTGAATACCCCGTTACGTACGGCTCCTACAGTTTGCGGGCAAAAATTACTGGTTCAAAGTTTAGATAATCGTCTCTTTGCTCTTGATGTACAAAGCGGCAAAGAAGTATGGAAATACAACATTTCGGCCGAAGATACGGTATTGGCCGGAAACGCTGCTCCGTCATGTTCGGTTGCCGAAAATTTAATAGTTGTAGGCTTTTCAAACGGTGAGATCCAGGCTTTTAGTGCCGACATCGGCTATCCGGCGTGGAATGTTCCGGTAATTGACAACTCACAAATCAATTTATCGACCGGCATAAACTCCATAAAAGCTTCACCGATAATTGACGGACAAGATGTATACGCCATAGGGCACAACGATTTACTTACCAAGGTTGATTATCGAACCGGCGAAGTAAAATGGAGTCGCAAAATCGGCGGCACTAATCTGCCATGGTTATCGGGTAATTACTTATTCATAATCACCAACAATAATGAGTTGGTAGCATTAAATAAAGATAACGGCAAACTGATATGGTCGCTAAGTTTATTAAGCGAATATCCTCTAAAAGAGCGCAGCGACATATATTTAAGCGGTCCTATAATGGCCGGTTCGGAATTATTAGTAACCGCATCTAACGGGGTATTATATAAAATATCACCGACCAACGGGGCTGTTTTGAGTCGTAAGGAGCTTGATGAGAACACTCCGTTAAGTCCGATAGTAGCCGACGGATATTTAATATTTGCCACCGAAGAGGCCGAACTTAAAGCATACAAATAGGAAGAAAGATGAAATTAAAAATAGCAATAATCGGGCGTCCGAACGTCGGTAAATCGACATTATTCAATCGTTTGGCCGGTCGCAAAATAGCCATTGTGCACGACACTCCCGGAGTAACGCGTGATAGAAAAGAAACATCTGTTAAATTCAAGGATTTAGACTTAGAGTTAATAGATACGGCAGGTTTTGAAGATGCCAAAGCCGGCAGCATAGAGCAGCGTATGTTAGAGCAGACTAAGAAGGCCATTGAAGAAAGCGACGTTTGCCTTTTTATGTTTGATGCCCGAAGCGGCATTCACCCCTACGATGAAGTTTTTGCCGGTTTAGTTAGGCAAAGTCATAAACCGACGATTTTGCTTGCCAACAAGTGCGAAGGAAAATTGCAAGAAGATTCGGTATTTGAGGCTTATAAGTTAGGTTTGGGCGAGCCCATACCGTTTAGTGCCGAACATGGTTTAGGCATTGAAGACTTATATTTAAGCTTAAAAGATTGTATAAAAGATTTACCCGACAAAACTGAAGATGATGAAGAAGATGGCAATGAAAAGCCTTTACAGTTAGCCATTGTCGGAAGACCGAATGTTGGTAAATCGACACTGGTAAATGCCCTGTTAAATGATGAAAGAATGTTAACCGGTCCTGAGGCCGGAATTACGCGCGATGCGGTAAGTTCATCTTTAGTTTGGAAGGGCAACAAGATTAACTTGGTAGATACGGCAGGTTTACGCAAGCAAGCCCGCATAACCGATTCTTTAGAGAAGATGTCGGCAGCCAGCACCAAGCACGCGGCATTTATGGCGCAAGTAGTAATTTTGGTTTTAGATGCCGATGCCGTACTTGATAAGCAAGATTTAACCATAGCCCGTCAGGTAATTGATGAGGGTCGAGCCTTGGTAATAGCGGTAAACAAGTGGGATATAGCCAACCGCAAAGAAGCTCTTGAAAGGTTAAATGACAAATTACAAACCTCGTTAACACAAATAAGCGGTATTCCGACGGTTACGATATCGGCATTAAAGAAAGAAGGTCTCGATAAATTAATGAGTGCCGTTTTCAAGGTTTACAATCGCTGGAACACGCGTATTCCGACAGCACCGTTAAACAAGTGGTTTGCTGACGTGCAAGAGCAAAATCAGCCGCCTTTAGGCAAAAACAAGAGACGTATAAAATTAAAATACATTACGCAAGCCAAAACGCGTCCTCCGTCATTTTACATTTTTTCGAGCAACCCCGAAGGATTGCCGGAATCATATTTAAGGTATTTAATCAACAGCCTGCGTGATACCTTTAACCTAGGCGGAGTTCCGATTCGCATAACGGTACGCAAGGCGGACAATCCGTACGCTTAAATAAGAAGCAACTCCTAAAACAACAAAGCAGAATTTACGAACATAGTAAGTTCTGCTTTAAGTTTTAAAGCTTATAAAAAACTTGCAAAGTAGAAAAGAATGTTTAGTATATGAGGTGTCGCCGATTGGCGGCGGTGCCCACAAGACACCTTACCTGAACAGCTCCTTTATAAGGGGAGTTCCCGATATAAGGCTTTATGCACGAATAAGGGAGACTGAGTTTAGGCAGTTTTGTGGCTCCCCGCTTTGATTTTTTTTCAAAGCGGTTTTTCATTAATCGGAGCGCATATTAAAGAAACTACTTGCAAAAAAAGCACCTTCCTTTAATATGAACACTGTCGCCGATTGGCGGCGGTGCCCACAAGACACCAACAACAAGAAGCTCCTTGATAAGGGGAGTAGGTGAAATAAGCGTATTTTATATACGGCGAATAAACCTGACTGACTTGTTGCAGTTTTGTGGCTCCCCGCTTTGATTTTTTTTCAAAGCGGTTTTTCATTGACTGAATGTAATTAAATGAAAGGAGCTAAAAATGCTTACAAGAAAACAGCATCGGGCCGGTTTTAAAAAAACTTTTAATGACCTGTCTGAACAAATATGGCACTTAAGACGAGATAAACGCTTGTCTTTAACCGAACTTTCACTTCAAAGTAAAATACCTACTCATCATCTGGAGGCTTTTGAAAATAAGGGCTATCCGTTTAATTTGGGGACTTTGGCATATCTTGCCTCGTTTTATGATAAACGCCTCAAAATTGAGCTCGTAGATATTGAAGACGATATCAAAAGTTTAACTTAAATATCCTCCTTAAAAAAACGGCACTTCCTTTATCGGAAAGTGCCGCTTTTCATAGCTGATAAAAGTTATTTTATCTCGGCTCGCCGGTTTCCTGATTAACCCGTTTTGCCGAAAGTTTCCATTTACCGCGGTTATCAACGCCTAAGCATTTAACCCAAATGGTATCGCCTTCTTTGTAAAAGTCAGAAACAGAAGCGATTCTCTCGTCTTTTACTTCGGAAATATGTACCAAACCTTCGGTAGAACCTACAAAGCGAACAAATGCACCAAAGTCCATAATCTTGGTAATTACGCCTTTGTAAATTTTACCTTCTTCCGGCACAGCTACAATATCTAAAATAATGTTTTGAGCAGCTTCGCCGTTTTCGGTATTGGCAGCGGCAATTTGTACAACACCGTCATCAGAGATATCAATTTTGGTATTGGTTTTTTCAATAATTTCTCTGATAACTTTACCGCCTGAACCGATAACTTCACGAATTTTATCAACCGGAATTTTCATAGTGATAATACGCGGAGCCAAAGGTGATACATGCTCACGCGGAGCGGCAATGGCTTTGGCCATTTCACCTAAGATATGAATACGACCTTCATGAGCCTGAGCCAAAGCGTTTTTCATAATCTCTTTGGTAATGGAGGTAATTTTAATATCCATTTGCAAAGCGGTTACACCATCTTTAGTTCCGGCAACCTTAAAGTCCATATCACCCAAGTGGTCTTCATCACCCAAAATATCGGTCAAAATGGCAACACGACCGTCATCTTCTTTAATCAAGCCCATGGCAATACCGGCAACCGGCTTTTTCATCGGCACACCGGCAGCTTCCAAAGATAAAGTACTACCGCAAACCGTTGCCATTGAAGAAGAACCGTTAGATTCCATAATATCCGAAACAACTCTCAATGAATAAGGGAATTTTTCTTTATCTTTGGGCAACATCGGGTGAATTGCACGCCATGCCAATTTACCATGACCGATTTCACGACGACCCGGAGTTCCTAAACGTCCGCATTCACCAACCGAGAACGGCGGGAAGTTGTAATACAACATAAAGTCTTGTTTATATTCGTTCATCAAGCCGTCTACAATTTGCGCATCATCTTCGGTACCCAAAGTGGTAACAACCAACGCCTGAGTTTCACCTCTGGTAAACAAAGCCGAACCATGAGCAGTAGGCAATACGTCAATTTCACAGCTTATCGGACGAACGGTTTTGGTATCACGACCGTCAATACGTTTGCCGGTAGAAAGTACCTTTTCACGCATAACTTTGTGCATAATGCGTTCAATAACATCGCCGACATAACGAACTTCCAGCTCATTTTCAGGATCAATACCGGCTTTAATTTCTTCGGCTAATTGTCCCAAAGTGGTAGAGCGTTGTTGCTTATCAACTTCATTGAAAGCTTCTTCGTATTTTTTAGCATAATCTTTTTCAATACGAGCATACAACTCATCAAACTCCGGCGGAAATTTCGGTTCTTCCCAAGCGGGTTTTCCGGCCTGTTTTTTAAGTTCGTTAATCATATCAATAACCGGCTGGAAGCTTTCAAAACCGAACATAACAGCGCCAAGCATGGTTTCTTCGGACAATTCGTTAGCTTCCGATTCTACCATCAAAACACCTTCTTTGGTACCGGCAACTGCCAATTCCAATTCCGAAGTTTTAGCTTCTTCAATAGTCGGGTTTAAGATATATTGTCCGTCTTTGTAACCAACCTTAGCCGCACCGATAGGACCCAAGAACGGAATACCGGAAATAGCCAAAGCTGCCGAAGCTGCAATCATGGCAACAACATCGGAATCATTTTTCTGGTCATGAGCCAAAGTTGTACAAATAATTTGAACTTCATTTTTGAATGCGTCAGGAAACAACGGACGGATAGGTCTGTCAATCAAGCGTGAGATTAAAATTTCACGTTCTGAAGGCTTACCTTCTCTTTTTACAAAGCCTCCCGGAATTTTACCGGTTGCATAATATTTTTCCTGATAGTTAACGGTCAAAGGAAAGAAATCCTGGTCGGCTTTAACTTCCTTAGCGGCAACAACCGTGGCAACAACGACTGTTTCTCCATAAGTTGCAACAACGGCACCGGTTGCCTGCCGGGCTATTTTTCCAGTTTCTAAAACCAGTTTACGACCGCCCCAATCCATCTCTTGGCGGAATTGTTTAAAATCAATCATATTTTCTACCTTTCTTTTCCTTTTTCCTATAAACCTCACCTGAAAAAATTTTCAGGATTTTATAAAACTGCGGAGCCCCATGCTCCGCAGTTTCCGACTTGTATAAAATTACTTACGCAAATCTAACTTTTTAATCAAAGTTTGATATCTGTCTTCACTTTTGCTTCTTAAGTGATCCAACAAGTGACGACGACGACTTACCATTTTCATCAAGCCCAAACGGGAGTGTAAGTCTTTTTTGTGAACATTGAAGTGTTCAATCAAAGAGTTAATACGATATGTCCAAATAGCAATTTGAACTTCCGGAGAACCTGTATCACCGGGTTTTGTACCGTACTGAGCAATCAATTCTTGTTTCTTTTCGTTAGAAATCGACATCTTTATTTTCCTTTTCAATATAAGTTAAAAACACGAACAGGTGAAATCTTGGATTTTTCCACATTCACCACCGCCACCAAACAATCAAGACACATAGCCGCCGCAACCTTCCCGATAAGATTACTCGTATCGTACAGCTTCGGCGAAATCTTCTGACCTTGTTTTAATTTGATAGCATCCTCTTGCGAAACGGCAATCACCGCGATGTCGCGCAGTGATGTCTCTATCGGCAAGAGTAACTCTTGTCGCTTACCTTCATACACCATATTTTTTACATTTTCCAGTAAAATCGTATCATCAAGCGAAAATACGGCGCATTTTGTTCGGCGTAACTCCGTCAAATGCCCCAAAGTGCCTAGCTTTAAGGCTATATCTTTACCCAAAGTCCTAACATATGTTCCCTTAGAGCATCCCACCTTAAACCGAAAACTTTTTTGATTTATCTGTTCTAACAGCTCTAAATAATATATTTCAACTTCACGCGGCGGAATATTTACCTCTTTGCCGGCCCTGGCCAAGGCATACGCCCGCTTTCCGTTGATTTTTATGGCCGAATACATCGGCGGGACTTGAGTAATTTTACCGATAAATTGCGGCAAAATGTTTAAAATTTGCTCTTTATTCGGAATAAAATCCGATTCGCTTATAACTTCTCCTTCAACATCATCGGTATTGGTAGAAACCCCAAATTTTAACACAAACTCATATTCTTTTTTACCGTCGGTTACAAAGGGTATTAATTTGGTAGCCTCACCAAAGGCAATCGGTAATACGCCCGTGGCAAAAGGGTCTAACGTTCCGGCGTGACCGTTTTTATTGGCATTTAAAAGCCTACGGGTAACATTTACAACATCGGTTGAACCCATACCTTGCGGCTTGTCAATAATTACCCAACCGTTAATATCCTCATGTTTAGTTCGCTTCATAAATTATTCCAATACCATAAACAAATAAGTCATGACAATAAAGCCTGAAAATACGGCAAAGGCAGATTTTTCGGTTTGCTTATAGCCATAAGTTTCGGGCAATATTTCATTTATGACTACAAACAACAAAGTACCTCCGGCAACCGCCATGGCAAACGGTATTAAAAACGGTCCAACTCCAATTAACAGCAATCCTAAGAGTGCTCCGAGCGGCTGTAAAAAGCCGATAACGCAAGCTGTTAGAGCTGCTTTTAATTTGCTTTGTCCGGCACCTACCAAAGAAATGGCCATGGTTAAACCTTCGGGGATATTATGAAGGGCAATGCCCAATACCAAGCTGGTCGGATTAACCAAATTTTCGGCACCGTATGCAACGCCTACCGCTAAACCTTCGGGAAGTTTATGTAACAAGATGGCAATAATAAACAGCCAGGCTTTTTTTAAGCTGAACATCGGACCGTGATGCCCCATATTGTTATGCTCATGCGGCAATAAATCATTTAACAGCCATACCAACGCTACCCCGAAAAATACCGCCAAGCAGTACCAAAAAGAGCTGACATGAACATCATCGCCAAGCTTTAAAATCTCGTTCATGGACGGTACTAAAAGCGCAAAAAATGAGGCTGCCAACATCACCCCTGCGGCAATGTTAAGCATTAAGTTGATGTTGTCTTTGGTATAACGCTTTTTCAAAAAAATGGTAAAACCGCCTATACCCGTAAACAAACCGGCAACAAGTGCTGCCAAAAGTCCGTTTATAACCGAAGGATTACTTAAAACACTAAGCATTTTCCACATCCTCTTTTTTTCTGGTTAATTGTGCAAGTGTAATTTTTTGCGGAGTAAATTTTTCTTTAAATATCTCCGTAAATTTCTCTCTCATCAATTGGGCATCTTCCACTTTGGCAAAAAACACATTACCCTCAAAACCTTCTTCTTTTACAAAATTACCTCCGGCTTTTTTAAATTCGCCGTCGGCAACCGCCAAAGCCGATAACATATCATACTGCATGGAAACGGGATTATCATTTTTGGCTTGCAACAACTGATTAACGAGCGGATTTTTAACCTTGGGCACAACATCTAAAAACTCATATCCCATTTTCATCTCTTTAGCGCTCTCTGGAGGCACTATCACCAAACGCACATCTTTGCTCTGAGCGTATGCAAAAACCTGTTTAGCCGCATCTTGTATGGAAAAATTAAAACTTTGCGGAGCGGGCAGATAATATCCGTTTTCATCCTTTGTATCGGCAACATCGCCCATAACCACAATCTTTTTAACTTTCTTCTTAACCACATCTTCGGTAGCTTGTACAAACTTGGCAAAATCGGCAAACGGAGCATTAAGCAAAATAACGATTCGCTTATCTTTTATCGATTTAAAATATTCCTGAATAAAAGTCATACCGCTTCGTAAAATGGCAGCTCCGTTTTGTTCAAACAAAAGTGAAAATTCATTTTCGGGATATATGTTTTCAACTTCCGGATTTTGTTCTTCATAATCACCGCCCGGAACTACTCTGGTAAACGGCAAGCCGGCAAAAGACAATGCGCCTTTTGCATATAAAGCTCTCCGACGTCTGGTTTCAAATGTTCCGCTTTCGGTAATCACCCCACGTAAGTTAATTTGTTTTTTATCTGCCAAATAGGCTAAAACCGGAAGTGCCGCCAAATCATCAAAGTAGCCGTTGTTAATATCGGTAAACAACAGCACTTCGGGAATTACGCGTTCTTTTTTCTTTGCCATTTTAGCCCAGTTTTTGTTTCAAAAGTTGATTAACTATCGCCGGATTTGCCGTACCCTTTGATTGTTTCATAACTTGACCTACAAACCAACCCAACAAATTATTTTTACCGCCTTTATAGGCTGCAACATTGTCTGGGTTACTTTGTAAAACTTCATCAACAATCGCCTCAATTGCCGAAGTATCGGTAACCTGTTTCCAGCCTTTTTCTTCAACAATTGCTTCCGGCTCTTGCGAAGTTTCGGCCATAATTGCAAACACATCTTTGGCTGTTTTGCCGTTGATAACGTTTTTGCTGATTAAATCGACCAAACGACCTAATTTTTCGGCCGAAATCGGACTTTTTTCCAAAGGAAGTTTTTTAGCATTCAACATGGCAAAAAAGTCGCCCATAATCCAGTTGGCCACCTTTTTGGCATCACGTCCTTTAGCTGCTTCTTCAAAAAAGTCGGCAGTTTCTTTATTTTCGCACAAAACCGAAGCATCGTACGGAGTTAAACCCAATTCTTTAACAAAACGGGCTTTCTTGGCATCGGGCAATTCCACCAAATTATTTCTAATTTCTTCAATAAAGGCATCGTCTAATACCAACGGCGGTAAATCTGGTTCCGGAAAATAACGATAATCATCGGAAAATTCTTTAAAGCGCAAGAATTTGGTTTCGCCGGTAGCCGGATTAAAACGACAAGTCTGTTGTTTTAAGGTTTCACCGTTTTCATAAAGTTCTACCTGGCGCTTAGCCTCATATTCTACCGCCTGCATGGCAAACTTAACCGAGTTTACGTTTTTAACTTCGGCTCTTTCACGCAGTTCATTACTTCCCAACGGGCGCACCGAAATACTGGCATCGCAGCGCATTGAACCTTCATCCATATTGCCGTCGCAGGTGCCTAAATAACGTACGATTGAACGCAGTTTTTTCAAAAAAGCACCAACCTCTTCGGGAGAACGAAAATCAGGCTTGGTAACAATTTCCATCAACCCCACGCCGCACCGATTAAAGTCTACATAGCTCTTTTTCGGGTTAATATCATGAATTGACTTAGCTGCATCTTGTTCAATATGCATTCTTTCGATTCTGATATCTTTAGAAGTTCCGTCGCTTAAATCAACGGTAATTTTACCCTCGCCGACAATCGGATACTCAAACTGTGTAATCTGGTAGCCCTGCGGAGAGTCGGCATAGAAATAATTTTTACGAGAAAATACCGAATATTTATTGATAACGGCATTTAAGCCTAAGCCGGTTTTGACCGCCTGACGAACGCACTCTTTATTTAAAACCGGAAGCATACCGGGCATTCCGGCATCAATAAACGAAACATTAACATTGGCATCATCACCAAACTCGGTAGAAGCACCGCTGAATATTTTAGACTTTGAAACAATCTGACAGTGAATTTCCAAACCACAGACCAGTTCCCATTTTCCCTTCGGAGTTTCAATAATAAAATCTGCCATTGTTATATCCTTTTAAAAGCTGCATCTTGTTCCAACGCATAAGCGGTTTTAAATACGGTTTCTTCATCAAAAGCCTTACCGATAAGTTGCATACCCAAAGGCAGCCCCTTTGCAGACAGACCTATAGGTAAGCTCAAAGCCGGCAGACCTGCCAAGTTAACCGAAACCGTAAACACATCGTTTAAGTACATATTGATGGGGTTTTCAACCATAGTCTTATCACCTATCGGAAAAGCCTCGGTAGGTGAAGTCGGAGTTAAAATCACATCACATTTTTCAAAAGCATTTTTAAAATCATTTTGGATTAAACGACGAACTTTTTGTGCTTTTACATAGTAAGCATCATAGTAACCTGCCGACAGCACATAAGTACCGACCATAATACGACGTTTAACTTCTTTGCCGAAACCTTGAGTACGAGTATTGATGTACAAATCATCAAGATGAGCTCCGTCAACCCGCTCACCGAAACGTACACCGTCGTATCTGGCCAGGTTTGATGAAGCCTCAGCCGGAGCAATAATATAATAAACCGGCAAAGCGTATTTGGTATGCGGCAAGGAAATATCAACAATTTCGGCGCCTCTTTCTTTGAGCATGGCAATAGCCTTATCCCAAGCCTGTTCTATTTCTTTATTTAAGCCCTGCGGACGATATTCTTGCGGAATGCCGATTTTTAAGCCTTTAACATCTTGACCCAAAACTTTGGTAAAATCGGGTACATCCTTGCGTGATGATGTAGAATCTTTTTCATCATGACCGGCCATAACATTTAATAGCAAGGCGCAATCTTTAACATCTTTAGCCATAGGTCCGGCCTGATCCAAAGACGAGGCAAAAGCCATAATACCGTATCTGGAGCAACGACCGTAAGTCGGTTTAATGCCGGTAATGCCGCAAAAAGCTGCCGGCTGACGAATGGAACCGCCGGTATCGGTGCCGGTAGCGGCGGCACACATTTTGGCAGCCACGGCCGCAGCCGAACCGCCCGAAGAACCACCAGGGACTAAATCAACATCTTTACTCCACGGATTAATTACCGGACCGAAATAGCTGGTTTCGTTACTTCCACCCATGGCAAACTCATCCATATTAAGCTTACCTAAAAAGCCTACACCGGCATTGAGTAAATTTTGAGTTACCGTGGATTCGTATTGCGGTACAAAATTATCTATAATATGTGAACAAGCCGTTGTTCTGATACCTTTGGTACAAAACAAATCTTTAATACCCATCGGTATACCTTCCAACGCTCTCTCGGTTCCCTTGGCATAATTTTCATCGGCAACTTTGGCAGCCTGCAAAGCAACCTCGGGAGTTTCCAAAACATAGGCGTTATATTTACGACCTTCTTCGGTTTTTTTAATGTACGCTTTGGTTAATTCTTCGGCACTGATTTTTTTACTTTTCATGGCCGATAAAGCTTCGGCAATAGTTAAATCTGTTAAATCGGTCATTGTTTTACTCCACAACTTTCGGAACTGCAAAATAGCCAAATTCACTCTCCGGAGCATTGGCTAAAATCTCATCTTTAATATTACCGTCGGTAACTTTATCCTCACGGCATACCAGATGTTCTTCATTAACCGAAACCAAGGGTTCAACTCCTTGTGTTTCAACCTCGTCAAGTTGTTCAATCCATTTCAAAATTTTATTAAATTCATCTTTGGTTGCCTCAACCTTATCATCATCAACTTTTAACTTTGCCAAGAGGGCAACTTTCTGTACTGTTTTACTGTCTACTGCCATAATCAAACACCTTTTAAAATCAAACTTTTGTTGTTGTAACAGTCTGCTGTTTATTTTGCAAGCATTTAAAACTACATTTCTATTTTAAATGGCGGCAAAACAGCATCATATTGCAATTGGAACAACATATTTAAATCATCAACCGAGATGCCGTATTTTTCCAAAACTTGTAACGACGGCAACCGACCGGCACCCAAATACTTAGACAATTGTTCCTGAAAACTCGGTTGTTTCGGATAATATACCAAGCCAAAATTTTCACCCGGCTTAATACCGCCCAACTCTTTAGCTTTAACCAAAGCGCTTTCAAACCCGCCCAGAGCATCTATTAAGCCCAATTTAAGAGCCTCATCACCCAGCCAAACTCTGCCGCGGGCAATCTTATCCATCTGACTAATATCTAAATTGCGAGCTTTAGCCACTTTAGCAGTGAAATCATCATAAATTCTATCCAGCGAACGATTAAATACCTTCTTTTCACTCGGGCTGAATTTGTGATTAGCGCTTAAGATACCGGCATTATCGCCATATTTAAGTTCGGCCCAGTTTATATCTAATTTTTTCCATAAATCGGCAAGTACGATTTTGCCGCCCAAAACGCCGATAGAGCCGGTAAGCGTAGCCGGTTCGGCAATAATATAATCACCGGCAAGCGATACAAAATATCCGCCCGATGCCGCATAGTTGCTCATAGAAACCACAATCGGCACACTCTTCCAAGCCTTAAATCTTTTAAGGGCATACCAAATTTCATCGGAAGCCGTATAGCTTCCGCCCGGAGAGTTAATTCTGACAATCAGCGCTTTAAGATTATTATACTTGCTTAAATCATCCAACTGCTCAATAACGCTTTGTGAACCGATAACCATATCATTAACCGGCGAAGTTGAACTCAAACCACTGTTGATTGCCCCTTCCAGAGCCAGTACAGCCACCAGAGGAGCTTCATCTTCCTGATAATCGCTTAAATTTGCCATATAATCTTCAATCGGTAAGGTCTTAGCCTGATACCTCCGTTCCAAAAAGCTTTCCATTTCTTGTTGATAGCCGAGTTTATCTGCCAAGCCCTCATTTAAAGCTTCATCAGCAAACAACGGCGCCTGATTGATTAAAGTTTTAACTTTATCTTGACTTAAATGCCGATTATAGGCAATTGCATCAATCATCTGATTAAACAAACCCTGCCCCAATTTATTTAATTCTTCTTTATAGGGTTTAGATAAAGAATTTTCCGTCAAAGAAGCTGCCGCCGTTTTATATTCATAGCGCGAATAAAATTCCGGAGTAACCCCGAGCTTGCCCAGAATTTTTTTAAAAAACGGAACTTCAACGCTAACGCCGGTTATACCGATTTCGGCACTGGGCTGGAGCCATATTTCATCAAAGAACGAGGCTAAATAATATTCTTTGGTACCACGTCCGAAGCTGCCCATACCCGAAGAAAACAAGTAAGCTTCTTTGCCGGAGCTCTTAAAAAGTTCAATAGATCTTGATATATCTTGAATTTGCGCCAACCCCAAAGGCGTAACGTTAATTGAGGCAGCAATAGCCTTCACCCGAGTATCTTCGGCGGCAATATTAATGGCTTTAATCAAATCGTAAACCGAATATACGGAGCTGCCGGAAAATTCGGCAAACAATTCATCGCCCCTAACCTCGGCATAATTAGCATTAAAATCTATCTGCAACACTGTATTAGCCGGAACATCCGCCACTTTGGCACTTGACCCCAAAATGGTGAGCACGGCTAACAAGATAGCGATAAATACGGCTCCGAAAATAGCAAAAGCATAGACGATTGTTTTAAGAATAAGTTTTAAGCCTACTTTTTTACGAGCTTCTTTTTTTATTTCCCAATTTTCCATTATTTAAGCCTCATTTTTTGTTTTCAACAACTCTGCCGCAAACTCCGGCACGGTTTGCGAACTTTTACCAAAAATATGTTTATCAAACAAGTAATTATTTGAAGTTGTCTCTAAATTAAATTCTATGGTATCAGCGCCGAAATATTTTGCGGTTTGCACAAAACCGGCTGCCGGATAAACCACGCCCGAAGTTCCGATAGAAACAAATAAATCGCACGTTCTTAAGAGTTTTTCCACTTCATCCATACACAAAAGCGATTCCCCGAAAAACACGATATTAGGTTTCATCATACCGGCAATTTTGCAATGGGGACAAACGGTTTGAGTGTCAACATCATCCCAAGTTTCTAAAACACGTCCGCAATTAAGGCATACGGCCTGATTTATCTGTCCGTGAATATGCAAAACTTTTTCGGAGCCGGCTTTTTCATGCAAAGTATCAACGTTTTGAGTAACAACGGTAACCTTGCCGTCATATTTATGTTCAAGCTCAGCCAAAGCCAAATGAGCCGGATTAGGTTTAGCTTTTAAGAGTTCAGGTTTCATATCATTATAAAAAGCGTGAACATATTCGGGGTTTCTTTCAAAAGCGTCAATAGTGGCAACATCTTCCACTCTATGATTATTCCACAAACCGTTAGAGCTTCTAAAAGTAGCCAAACCCGATTCTGCCGATATTCCGGCACCCGTTAAAACGACTATGTTATTATAATGTTTACTCATCAATTTTCCTTTTTTTCAACATACTTATTTTTACCAAGCGAAGCAAGGATTTAATTAAATTACTAAACATCTAATATTACTTAAAAGGCTATCAATTTTAACCATTGATAATAAAAAAGTTATATACCAAAGCTTTGCTTCAAAACAAATATTGAAGCAAGTTAATCTGCCAAATAAAAATGAATGGTGCTTAATGCAAAATAGTTTATTCTTCTTCCAGATGCAGCATTGTTGATACGGCCAAAAGGCTTACCACCAAAGTCGGAGCTATGGCGGCAAACCAAACCGGAATATAGCCGTTAATACCAAAGGCATAAACCAGTTGCGAACTAAAATATACCACAAAGCCCGTGGTGATACCGGCCACAATCATAAACATCACCCCGCCTTGGCGCATATTGGGCTTAAGTGAAAATATGGCAGCAACCAGCACCATTGCCACTAATAAAAACGGCGAAATTAAAAGCGATAAATAGCGCATGCGGTGTCTTTGCGCCGAAAAGCCTGAAGATTCATAAAAGCTAATTGTCCCCGGCAAATCCCAAACCGAAATTGCGTCCGGCTCAATAAAGTTTTCCTTTATTCTTTGAAGGTTAATATTGGTATTATATTCTATTTGCGATAAAGTTTCGGTTTCTTCTCCGCTTACAAAAACTTTAACTCCCCGCAGTTTAAATTTATTATCTTTTAACTCTCCGACCAAACCTTCAATGCGTCTTAAAATTTGCGAATCTCTATCCATTTCCAAAACCACCACATCTCGCATGGAAAGCAGTTCATTTTCTTCCAAGCGCAAATTTTTAGCTTGGATAACCAAAACCTTATCATCGGCAGCAGCTTCCCTTATCCATAAACCTTTACTGGAAAAAAGCATAGCTTTGGGGTTGCGTGTGGCAAACCGATATTTTATGGTTTCGTGCAGTTCAAACATTTTAGATGAGAACGGATTAAATACGGCAACGTTTATAACCCCGACCATAAACACTGCCAGCAAGACCGGTCTTAAAAATCCCCAAACCGAAACACCTGCAGCACGAATAATCACATATTCGCTATTTTTGCTGATTTTCCAAAAGGTAATCATGGCCGCCACCATCATCACGAACGGTAAAACCTTATCAACCGTTTGCGGCAAGCGGGTAATCATATATTCAAAGACATAGCTCATACCCACATCTTCACGACCGGAGATGCGTCTTAATGCCTCAATACCGTCAAACATCATAATAATTCCCATAATGGTAACCAGTACCAACAGGAAAGTTACGACTATTTGCTTGGCCAGATATCGCCCCAATATGGAATTAAACTTCATACAAAACCTTTTTTAGTGTTATGATTAGTCAAAATACTCCAAAGATAAATAACGCTCAATTGCATCAGGTAAAATAACCACAATATTTTTACCGTTCATCTCTTTGCGTTTACCTATCTCTAAAGCAGCAGCCATAGCCGCGCCTGCCGAAATTCCGATTGGCAGCCCTTCGGTTTTAGCAACTTCCTTAGCAGTATTGATAGCATCATCACTTGCAACATCCATTACTTCGCTTACCAATTTTTTATCATAGAACTTCGGCACAAATCCGGCACCTATTCCGGCAATTTCGTGAACTCCGGCTTTACCGCCGTTTAAGACTGCACTTTCTTTGGGTTCTACGGCTACCACATATAAATCCGGATTGCAAGATTTTAATGCACGGGCAATTCCGTTTAAGGTTCCGGCCGTTCCGACACCGCAAACCAAAACATCAACATTGCCGGAGGTATCTTCCATAATTTCCATAGCCGTAGTAAAGCTGTGAGCCTTGGGGTTATTTTCATTTTCAAACTGCTTAAACATAATCACGTTCGGATTTTTTTCAGCCAGCATTTCGGCCTTTTTAATAGCTCCGCTCATACCGTCTTCTTGAGGCGTTAAAATAACTTCCGCTCCCAAAAAGCGCATCAGTTTTATCCGCTCTTTAGACATATTTTCCGGCATAACAATCACCAACTTATAGCCTTTGGCGGCACACATTGCTGCCAGAGCAATGCCCATATTACCCGAAGTTGCCTCCACAAAGACCGTATCTTTGGTAATTTTATTGGCATCTATGGCATTAAGCATTTGCAAAGCCGGTCTGTCTTTTACCGAAAACAACGGATTATAAAATTCGCACTTACCTAAAATATGAGCTTTAACTTTATGCTTGTGGGTCATTTTATTAAGCCTTAACAAAGGCGTATGACCTACCATTTCTTCTATGGAATTATAAATTTTTGCCATGTCCGTTCCTTAAATTTTTTATTGTTCTTCGGCTTCTTTCATCAGTTCGGCAACAAACGGCGGTAAACCTGCCTGGCGTACCCGCTTCATTCTTTCGCCGGAAATTACGCGTTGTACTTTACCTATGGTTTCTTCCACATTAGCATTAACAATTACATAATCAAACTCATCCCAATGTTTAATTTTTTCCAACACCAAAGACATTCTCTTATTAATAGTTTCCGCAGAATCTGTACCTCTTGATTCTAAGCGCCGGCGAACTTCTTTAATAGACGGCGGTAACAAATAAATCGTTACCACATCATTAGGAGCTTTTTTACGCATTTGCCTTGCGCCTACCCAGTCCATATCAAAAATCACGTCTTGACCGATATTAATAAAGCTGTCAACTTCCGAACGCAAAGTACCGTAACGCGAGCCGTATTGTGAATCCACACACTCGTAAAAAGCATCTTCGGCCATATATTTATTGTATTGTTCATCGGTTATGTAGTAATAATCAACACCTTCCTGCTCGCCTTCGCGTTTCTGACGCGTAGTTACCGAAACCGAAAACTTCAAATTAGGATCTCTTTTTAACAGTTCTTTTATAACCGTACTTTTACCTGTACCAGACGGAGCCTCAATAATAAACATTGCGCCTTTGCGTGTTTTTCTTAAAATATTTACAATATCTTCAGCCATATCACTTACTCCACATTTTGTACTTGTTCACGAAATTGTTCTATCAAAGCTTTAAGTTCCATACCGTATTTGGTTTGTTCAATATCTGCCGACTTGGAACACAAAGTATTAGTTTCCCGATTAAGCTCCTGACACAAAAAATCCAAACGCCGACCGACAAACTCGCCTTCGGCTAAAAGTTCGCGGGCAGTTTTAACATGAACCGCCAAACGATCAAGTTCTTCTCTGACATCGGCTTTCATAACCAAAAACAAAACTTCCTGCTCCAGCCTTTCGGGAGCGACATCAGGAGATGATACCAAATCTTGAATTTGTTTTTGCAATTTTTCACGCATTTTATCGGCAGTATTTTTGCAAATATCCTCAACTTTTTGAGTAATAAGTTGTATTTTTTGCAAAATACCTTCCAGAGCATCGGCAATTTTTGCCCCTTCCTGCCGACGATTTTGTTGTAAATCCAGAGCCGCCCCATCAAAACTCTTTTCCAAAGCCTCTTTTAAGAGCTGCAATTCATCTGAGCTTAAAACTTTTTCTTTTATATTAAGCACTCCGCTTACTTTTAACAATTCGGCAGGTGAAGGCTTGGTAAATAATTCCTGATTATTTACATAAACTTCATTTAACTTGACAATTAAAGTATTTAACAGAGGTTCATTAAGTTCCGCCTCTTGTTCGCAAGCATCGGTTTTTATATCCAATGACGCATAAAAAGTTCCACGAGCAAAATATTTTCCCAAAACCCTTTTAACAATTTCATCGCAATCCGCAAGCCATTGCGGCAGTTTGATTTTAATATCCATACCTTTGGCATTAACACTCTTAATTTCCCACACCCATTGGTAGGTTGTATCATTTAAGTTTATTTCATCCTGGCGGCGGGTAAAACCTGTCATACTGGAAAGAATCAAAACAAATCTCCTCTTGTAAAAATTTTCAGATGTTATATAAAATACATCATCAGCGGTTAATATTTTACTAGGAAAAAATTATGAAGCAAAATATAAAAAACATTTTAATAACAGGTGCCTCATCGGGCATCGGCGAGGCCTTGGCTCTTTATTACGCCCAACGCAAAAATGTTACTTTATTTTTATGCGGACGCAACAAAGAGCGTTTAGAGTTGGTAAAAGAGCAATGTGAAAAATTAGGCTCGGAAGTTTACACTGAAATTTTAGATGTAACCGACCGTAAAAAAACGGCCGCTTGGATAAAAAAATGCGATAAAATCGCCCCGCTTAATTTGGTATTTGCCAATGCCGGAGTTTCTACCGGCACGGAAACCGAGGAAAATATTTATAACACCTTTAACATTAACGTATTCGGCACCTTAAATACCATCACTCCGGCAATAGAAATTTATCGCAAACGCAAAGATACTTCTAAACCGCGTATTGTAGCAATCACGTCATCTTTGGCCGGATATCACGGATTAATCGGTTGTCCGTCATACAGTGCTACCAAAGCCTGCACCAAAGCTTACGGTGAAGCCATGCGCTTGCAACTTGCCAAAGAAGGCATTCAGTTAAACGTAGTTTGCCCCGGCTTTGTACGCTCACGCATTACCGACCAAAACACCTGCCCTATGCCGTTTTTTATGGAAGCGGAAAATGCAGCAGAAATTATTGCCGAACGTATAGATAAAAATATCGGATTAATAGCTTTCCCGTGGCCGATGCGTTTTGTATCATGGTTGGGAGCAATTTTGCCTAACTGCATAAGTAACTTTATTTATTCTCGCTTGCCCTATAAGGTATAAATTAACTTCTTTTTCGGCGCAGCAAAATATACAGAGCTCCGCTGCCGCCCAAACGCGGAGAAGGATGAATATATGACAAGATAAGCTGTTTTAAGTTATCTTGATTAAGCCATTGCGGAACACGGTCTTTAAGCACTCCTTTGGGCGCAAAGACATCTTCATCTTGATGTGGAAGCCCTTTGCCGGTTACAATTAAAATGCAGCGTTTACCTGACAAATAAGATGAGGTAACAAACCTATTTACCGCCTCATAAGCTTCATTTTCGGTAAAACCGTGTAAATCAAGCTTGGCTTCTACCGCAAACTCTTCTCGTTTAAAGCGCCGCATGGTAGAGCGGTCAATATCCGCAGTTGTTCCAAGACTTAAATCATGCTGATAAATTTTAAGCGGAACGCTGATATCTTTTTCTTTATAAGACGGAGATTTCTTTTTAGGAGAGGAAACCACTTTTGAAGAGTTAAGCGGTTTAATCCCCTTAACAGCTTCTTGCCAAGCGGCATCATCATTATCGGTTAGATTATTATCTACCAAGTTGCACCTCGGCATTGCGCGGCAATAAAATATAATATCTGCCGGTTGCGTGCATTTTTCCGGCGGAAAGCAAAGCTTGTTCACCGTGTCCCCAGAAATAATCGCCGCGAACGGCGCCTTTAATAGCCCCTCCTATATCTTGAGCCGCCATAAGTTTGTTTATGGGTGTTTTATCCGGGCCGATTGTCTCAAGCCACAACAAGCTACCCAAGGGAATAAAGCTTTCATCAACCGCTAAAGAGCGTCCGGCGGTTAAAGAAACACCCAAAGCTCCGACCGGTCCGTCGGCATCAGAAATACGGTGAAAGATAAACCGCGGATTTTCATCCATATTAACCTGTGCAATTTGCGGATTCTCTTTTAACCAGTCACGAATTTTATCCATAGAAGCTTGCCCCGGTTTTAACAAACCCTTTTTAAGCAAAATACTGCCGATGCCTATAAACTTATGTCCGTTATTATCGGCATAACGGATTCGCACTTCCGAACCGTTATCCAAAACCGCCACCGCCGATCCTTGAATTTGCATTAAATAAATATCCACCGCATCGTTACCCCACAAGATAACCGGAGCATCAACTCCGTTTTTAGAAATTTCGGCACGAGTGTAATAAGGTACAACTTTTAAGTTTTGCACTCTGCCCAAAAGTCTCTTGTTAGGTAAAGACGGGTCAAAATCCCGTAAATTTATTTCCAACAAGTCGTTAGGGCGACCGTAAATCGGATACTTATAATCGCCGTGTTTTTGATACGAAGCCTGTAATTCCGCTTCATAGTAAGAAGTAAATGTTCCGTTCGGATTTAAGTTATACATCACTAAAAACGGGCGGAAATTGGCAATTAAAAACTTACGCATATCATCTGAAGATGTAATATTTTGCTCTAAAAAATCACGACAGATATTAAGGTATGCCTTAGGGTTAATTTTTATCTTGGCATTTTGCAAAACTTCGGGCTTTTCCAAAACCGCCTGACAACTTTTGGTAAAAGCCGGAACGGCTTGCGATAAATCATCGCCGTTAAAATTTTTCAGTTCATTAAAAGAAGCTGCTTGTAGCTCCAAACCTTGCTCAAGACCGATAATCGGAGCCGAGGGCTGCTTTCTTTCCGCGGTGCAGGAAACAAGCGATAAAAAGAGTATGAGGAGTGCAAACTTTTTCATTAGTTTTTCTTTGTAGAAACCAAGAGCCATACCGGCGAGTTAGAGTTAATATCTTTTTCAAATGTCCAGACATCGGTAATTTGTTGCACAAAATTTTCATCGCCTTCCAAAACCTCACCGGCCGCATTTTTCAAAATATTTATCTGTTCGCTAACAAACTGTACGGCAATACGAGCGATTCCTTTAGAAGAAATTTTGGCATCTTTAATGCTTAAATCATCAACTTTAATCAAGTCGGTTTCTGCGCTTATACCCTCTTCGGTACGCTGCTTGATAATCTCTTTAAATTTTTCAAAAAGTTTTTTGCCCGTAAGCATTTTTAAGGTTTCTTCATCATGGGAGGCAAAAGCCGAGAGCACCATTTCAAAAACTTTGGAACAGCGGCGGCAAAAGTCGGCTTTATTAAAGTTGGGAATACCCGCCAAGATTTTGTCAACGCCTTGCAGTTCTTCTTTACTGGTAAAGGTCGGATTATTATTTTGCGATTGTTTTTCAACTTCTTGTTTCATCGCTTTAAGCACTTTATCGAACTCTTCTTTAGAAACGATTTTTATTTCGGTTTTTTGTTCGGGTCTTGTACCCAAAACGCTACGCAAACGCATAAAAATCAGCACTGCAATAACAGCCAAAAAAATCAAATCCAAATAAGCAGACATCTTTACACCTCAAAATTTAGCACTATGTACAAATATAACGCATTTATTAAGATTATCAACTATTATATTTGACGAACAGGAATATTTGCGCTAAGAAGTTTACATCAGATGATATTTACCAAAAGTTAAATTACAAAGGAAAAAATTATGAGTGAAGAAAACAATCAACAAGCCAATCGTCCGGCAGTTTTAATCAACAGTCAATACATAAAAGATTTATCTTTAGAAATTCCGCATGCGCCGGAAATTTTTTCAAAAATCAGCCAAAAGCCTGAATTAAAAGTAGATATGAACGTACAATCGCAAAAACTGGCTTCGGGAGATTATAACGTTACTTTAAACATTGCCATCAACGGCGACGTAGCAAACGAGAAGCTCTTTATCATTGAATTATCGTATGCCGCCGTAGTAAGCATTAATTTACCGCAAGAACACATTGAGCCGGTATTGGCGATTGAAATTCCGCATTTAATTTTCCCGTTTGCGCGCAATGTTATCACGCAATGTTTAACTGAAGGCGGATTGCCTCCGTTTATGTTAAACCCGGTAGATTTTGCCGGATTATATGCGGCACGTAAAGCGGCAAACGGCAACAATCAGGCACAAAACTAAAAGGCGGTTTATATGCGTTTAGCACTTTTTCAGCCTGACATTCCGCAAAACACGGGCACCCTGCTGCGTCTCGGTGCCTGTTTAGATTTGCCTCTTGATATTATTGAGCCGTGCGGATTTATATTTAACGAAAAAGCGATGCGTAGGGCGGGAATGGATTATTTAAATATGGTCAACTACCGGCGCCACAACAGCTGGCAAGATTTTTTAACATACCGAACCGAACATCCTGAAGAGTACGGACGTATAGTATTGCTCACCACGCACGCCAGCCAACCCTATACACAGTTTGAATTTAAGCCTAACGATATTATTTTAATGGGTCGTGAAAGTGCCGGAGTACCACCTGAGGTTCACGCCATTGCCGACGCGCGTTTATTAATTCCGATGAACGCCCATGCCCGCTCCATAAATGTAGCTGTTTCTGCAGTTATGGTAGTAGGCGAAGCTTTAAGACAGACCGATTTATTTCCGAAAAGTTAAAAATTTAAAATTTTTTTCATTTTAGGGCTGGATTTAGGCCTCAAAATGTGGTATAGTCCGTATGTTATCAAAGAAAACCTAGCCTTTAAGGAGAAATTATGAGCACGAAGAAAGTACCTTCTCTGGTATTTAGTTCCGGAGATTATGTTGTTTATCCGACTCATGGTGTCGGTAAAGTTGCCGATGTATCAAAACAAACCATTGCCGGTTCTGAGTTGGAATTATTGGTTGTCAATTTTGATAAAGACAAAATGACATTAAGGATACCTGTATCCAAAGTTGAGCAAGTAGGTTTACGTAAAATATCCGAAGCCTCAACCATTGAAGATGCTCTGACAACATTAAAAGGCAAAGCCAAGGTTAAAAAGATTATGTGGTCGCGCCGTGCGCAGGAATATGAAAACAAAATCAATTCCGGCAATCCGGTAGCCATAGCCGAAGTAGTTCGTGATTTGTACCGCAATGATAACATTGCCGAGCAATCTTACAGCGAGCGCCAGATTTACGAACAAGCTCTGGACAGGTTAGCCAGCGAAGTGGCCGTATTTGATAACACCTCCGTTGAGGTTGCCAATAAAAAATTGTTAGATATTTTGGCAAAGTAACGATTCGTTTTCATTAGGTGTTTCACCCGTTTGGAAGTAAATTTCAAACGGGTGTTTTATAAAAAAAATCCGCCGTTTAAGCCGGCGGATTTTTAGTTAAGCATTCAGATTATTTACTTAATCCATTTCAAAGCTTCTTGATATTCTTCCGGAGTGTTAACATCAGCCGGAGCTTCGTCTATCAGTTTAATATTGTCAACAATCTGGGCTCTGATTTTCATACCGTTTTCCAGAGCACGTAATTGTTCCAACGATTCTCTTTGCTCCAATATGCCAACCGGCAAGCTGACAAACTCTTGCAAAGAAGAAGCTTTATAAACATAAATACCGATATGATGATAAAAATCTTTATTTTTGCATTTTTGCGGATCACGAATAAACGGAGCTGCGGCACGAGTAAAGTACAAGCAGTTAGCTTCTGTTTCGCCCTCTTTCAAGCCCATAACGATTTTAACCTGTGTCGGGTCATTAACATCTTTTTCGTTTTTAAATACCATACCGCAAGTAGCAATATCGCAATCGGTACGTTCAATCATTTCAATCAAAGACAAATTTACTTTAGGATCAACATTCAAGCCATCGCCCTGAAAGTTAACTACGATATCATACTTTGTGCCATCCGGGTCAATTTGCTTAAGAGCAGCCGAAATACGGTCTGTTCCGCTCGGCAACGACGGATCGGTTAAAATGGCTTTAGCCCCGATTCTGTTAGCCTCATCAACCAACACCTGATCTCCGGCAGCAATAACGATATCGCCCGGAACATCTTTTTTAACATTTTCGTACACGCGTTGTAATACACTTTTACCGTTAATATCCAACAAAGGTTTATTAGGCAAACGGGTAGAAGCCATACGAACCGGAATCATAGTTATAACTCTTGACATGGTAATCCTTTCTAATTGTTACAAGTTAACGGATAAGAGTGTACTATATTGTAAGCTAAAAATCAACGCTCATTATATTATCATACCTTGCAGGATAATCATACGTATCCATATGATACAATATCCTTGCACACTCTGACCCAAGTGTATCGGTAAAGTTTGCTGATAAAGCAATATTACAGTTAAGCATCACCAAACCCAAAACAAACAAAGCTCTTTTCATCTTAAACGCTCCATAAAATTAGCTTTTACCCTAACGCGATTCCTTAGTTTGCGCTTTTTTCTTCTCTTTTTGCACATCTTTTTTACAACTTTTAGCAAAAAAATTAAGCCCCATATTTGAACGGGGCTTAAGGCTTGCGGCTTAGTTGGCATTGTTAATTAAATAAATTTCAACACGGCGGTTTTGCTCTCTGCCCTCTGCCGTTGCATTAGAAGCAATCGGGTTTTGCGCACCCATTCCCATTGCCGTAATACGAGTTGCCGCAACACCTCTTAATTCTAAGTATTGAGCTACTGCTGCCGCTCTTTTTTGTGATAACGGAATATTAATACTGTCATTACCCGTACTGTCGGTATAACCGATAACCCGCAGTGAGGTTTTATTATATTCTTCAGCTACTTTGGCAACTGAATCTAATACTCTGTTAGCGCTGCTTTTAATTACCGATTCGTTAGTGTTAAAAGTTATGGCATTGGGCATAATTAAACGAATATTATCGCCGTCTCTGGCAACCTGAACACCCGTACCCTGTAATTCCTCACGAAGCTTACGAGCCTGAATATCCATATAACCGCCGCTGGCAGCTCCCACACCGGCGCCCACGCCGGCACCTATTAAAGCACCTTTTTCACCGCCTATTAAAGCACCGACACCTGCTCCTACCGCAGTTCCGATACCTGTTCCCCATGCCGTTTTCGAAACTTTGCTTTCACCCGTGTAAGGGTCGGTGGCACAAGCGCCCAAAAAAGTTACCATTAAAAATGATAATAAAAGCTTTTTCATAACTTTTCTCCTTAAAAATTTACATTAAACCGCCGACGGTTAAAACCGCGGCGGTCATTAATATTATAAACCGACAATTCGTGCCAGCGCTTCTTCAACTTTGGCTTTATTTTCCAAAGCCTCCGCCTGACGACGTTTTTCCTCGGCAACCACATTGGCCGGCGCTCTTTCTACAAAGCTCTGGTTAGAAAGCTTACGAGCATATCCTTCCAAGTTACGGTTTAATGTTTCAAGTTCTTTATTTAAGCGTTCTCTTTCGGCAGCAAAATCAACCACACCTTTAAGCGGTAACAAAATTGCCCCTTCTCTAAACACTTTTTGAACCATATCTTTGGTAATTTCTTGAGACTGACCGAAAATTTCAACATTTTCTAATCTCGCCAAAGAGCAAACCAAAGTTTTCATATTTGCCAAATAAGCCTTAGAGTTATCATTCATATCTTTAAGATAAATCGTAAGCTTAGCGCCTGCCGGCAAATTCATTTCCGCACGCATAGAACGAATGGTGCTTATTAAATCAATAGCCCAATCCATCTCGGCAGTATCGGCATTAACTTCTTTAACTTGCGGCCAAGCGGCATGTATCAATTTTACGCTTCGCGTTGCCAAATTATTCCACAGCTCGGTAGTAATAAACGGCATAAACGGATGCAAAATAACTAAAATTCTATCCAAAACCCAAGCTGCGGTAGCTCTGGTTTCGGCAATATCTTGAGCATTTTGACCGTAAAAAATCGGTTTGCTTAATTCGATATACCAATCGCAGAAAGTTCCCCAAACAAACTGATAAACGGCATTGGCAGCATCCGAAAAACGAAAATCATTTAAGTCTTTGGTAACTTCCATTGTTGCTTCATCAGCCTTGGCAACAATCCACTTATTAACCGATAATTTAACGGTATACGGGTCAAAATCAGCCATTGTACGGCATTCGTTCATCTCGCAAAAACGAGCGGCATTCCATAATTTTGTGGCAAAATTACGATATCCGGCAATACGCGCTTCCGACAAGTTAACATCACGTCCTTGAGTTTCCATAGCCGCCATAAAAAAGCGCAAAGCATCGGCACCGTATTTTTCAATTGTTTCCATCGGGTCAACCGTGTTGCCTTTGGATTTAGACATTTTCTGACCTTTTTCATCACGTACCAAGCCATGAATATAACATTTTTTAAACGGTACTTTTTTCATGGCGTACATACTCATCATCATCATTCTGGCAACCCAGAAAAAGATAATATCAAAGCCGGTTACCAAAACCGAAGTCGGATAAAAGGTTTTCAAATATTCGGTATCATCAGGCCAGCCCAAAGTTGAAAAAGCCCAAAGCCCGGATGAAAACCAAGTATCCAACACATCGGTTTCTCTGGTTAATTCAACCTGTTTGCCGTAGTGCTTAAGAGCGGCTTTATAAGCTTCTTCTTCGGTTTCTTCACAAAAGATTTCACCGTCCGGTCCGTACCAAATCGGCATTTGGTGTCCCCACCATAATTGGCGTGAAATACACCATGGCTGCATATTGCGCATCCATTCAAAATAAGTTTTTTCATACGACTTCGGAACAAACTGCATTTCGCCGTTTTCAACCACACGCATGGCTTCAACTGCCAATTTCGGAGCATCAACAAACCACTGGTCGGTCATTAACGGTTCAATAACAACGCCGGAACGGTCGCCGTAAGGAATAACCATCGGATGGTCTTCAATTTTTTCCATTAAACCAAGCTCAGTTAATTTTTCGATGGTTTTAGCACGAGCTTCCATAGTGCTCATACCTTCAAACGGAGTATTTTCATTTAAGGTAGCATCTTCGTTTAAGATATTAATCATCGGCAGATTGTGGCGTTTTCCGACCTCAAAGTCGTTAAAATCATGAGCCGGAGTAATTTTAACCGCACCCGTACCTTTTTCGGGGTCAGCGTGCTCATCGCCGATAATCGGAATGACCCGATTAACAATCGGCAATATGCAATTTTTACCGATTAAATGCTTTAATTTTTCATTTTCTTTAGAAACAGCAACGGCAGTATCACCAAACATGGTTTCCGGACGAGTGGTGGCAATATGAATAAACTCACCTTCTTCACCCTCAATCGGATATTTATAGTAATACATTTTACCAACGGTTTCTTTTTGAACAACTTCCAAATCGGAAACGGCAGTACCGAGTTTAGGATCCCAGTTAACGAGTTTTTTTGCCTTAAAAATCAATCCGTCTTTATAAAGCGAAACAAAAATTTTACGAACAGCGCGGCTTAAGCCCTCATCCATGGTAAAACGTTCTCTGCTCCAATCGCAAGAAGCACCCAATCTGCGCAGTTGTTTACAAATTGTGCCACCCGATTTTTCACGCCATTTCCAAACCGTTTCAACAAACTTTTCTCTGCCTAAATCATGACGAGATATTCCCTCTTTTGCCAAATTACGTTCAACAACCATTTGAGTTGCAATACCGGCATGGTCGGTACCCGGCTGCCACAAAACTTTTTTACCAAGCATACGGTTATATCTTACTAAAATATCTTGCAAGGTATCATCCAAAGCATGTCCCATATGTAAAACACCGGTAACATTCGGAGGAGGAATAACTATTGAAAAAGCCTCTGAGTTTTGGCGCATATCCGGTTTAAAATCGCCCGATTCTTCCCAATCTTTATAAATATTTTCTTCAAAATTTTTCGGGTTGTAATTTTTATCTAACATCTGATTAATTTCCTATTTTTAAGTTACAATCACAATTTCAAACAAAAGCCCTCAAAACACGCATATTTTAAGGGCAAAAAGATACTGAGGCTGGTTCAGGCTACAGCTTTACGAACCTTCCTTTGCGCTCACTCGTTCATCTTTAGGAGCCGACAACACATCATCTTTAGCAAAAACCTTGGCATACTTGTGCAAAATTTTTGCGGCGACATCATTAAAATCCCAATTAGAATATTCATAAGGCAAGGCCCAACCTTTAACGAGCATACTCTTGGTCAGTTGAAAAACCTCGCCTTCGGCTTCTTTGGCATAATCGCGTATGCAAGAACGGGAGGCACTTTTATTTACCTCCTTTTCCCACAAGATATTCCGGATTGAAGCCAGAATTTCTTCCATTGACAATTCTTGTTCGTCAGCCATACTTTTTCCGTTTCAAACAGTTTTTGTTATCATAGCAGAAAAAATTTATTTATCAACCGATATCGACAACCATTTACCGCTGGTTTCGTCGGAATATTTTTCGGCATTGTAGAGATTAACGGCCAATTTCAAATCTTTTGCGGTTAATTTACCCATAGAAAGCAAGAGCTGCATACCCGATACATAGTAATCGCGACGAGCTTCAACTTCCTCTACGTTAGAGTTTAAGAGAGCTTGATAAGCATCCAAAACATCCAAAACCGTACGATTACCCAAGGCCTCTTCCTGTTGAACACCATCCAAAGCAATTTCATAAGCTCTGATTTGGTCTTTAACCGAAGAAATTCTGGCCAAGTTTGAAACCATATATTCCCAGTTGCTGCTAACTGAAGATATCATAGCTCTTTCGGCTTCAAGCACAGCTTCTTGAGCCTGCCATTTTTGATACTTGCTCTGACGAATTTTAGCTCTGTCGGAACCGGCATCATACAATGGAACGGTCATATTAACGCCCCATTTAAAGCTATTGGTTTCCGGATCCTGCATACCGTAATACTGCTCCTGACCGCGAGAGGCGGTTGCCGAAAAATCAACTTGCGGCAACAAAGCACCGGTATTGGCGGCCACATTGTAAACCTGAGCATTTAAGGCGCTTTTTGCGGCTTTCAAAGCGTAGTTATTATTACGCGCATAACTTATGGCATCTTCAATTGACTTTGGGAACAACTCGGCAATTCCGAAAGGTTCTTCAAGTTTATCGGGCTGCTGACCTATAACCTGAACGTAAACAGCCTTAGAAGCGGCCAAATTGCCTTCGGCGGCGATTCTGTCTGAGCGAGCCTGAGAATAGCGCGCCTCAGATTGCGCCACATCGGTACGGGTAACTTCACCGACGTTAAAACGCTCTTTGGTTTCTTCCATACGTTTTTTCAAAAGTTTTTCGTTATTGGTTTGCAAATTTAAGATTGCTTCATCACGTAAAACATTCAGATAAGCGGTTGAGGCTTCCAATAAAATTTCTTGTTCAACATTTGATAAGTTGCTTTGTTCGGCTTTTACGGTATGATCAGCTGCCTTAACGCTGTTTCTGGTAGAAAAACCGTTAAAAATCGGTTGAGTAACAACTGCGGCGATAGATTCATCATAACCATCCTGAACATTCGGAGCATCGGTATTAATATGGGCATCCGAATAAGAACCCTGCAACGCCAACGTCGGTCTAAAGCCTGATTTTGCAATAGCCACATTTTCATCAACGGCTCTTACATATGCTCTTTGAGCCTGAAGTGTCGGGTTATTGGTATAAGCGCTGCCCATAGCTTCAAAAATAGTAGCCGCATTAGCATTTAACGACATTGCGGTTACACTCAGTAAAGTAAACAAAAAAGTCTTCTTCATTTTAAATTCCCGTATTTCAATTAACTTAAGGATTATTGTACATTTTTTATCATTTTGCAACCATTATTAAGCCTTAATTATTGCAATTTATTTAAAATAATTTGCAATTGTTAAGCAAATTTCAAACAATTTCGTATACTAGATTGGATAAATAAGTATTTTAAAAACAATTTTGAAAGGGAAAAGGGTTGAAAAAGCAAGAAAACAAAGCCGGAAGCGAGATTGATAAGGCCAGATTAAAACTATCGATTGAGCATTATATCAAATATTTTATCGGAAAACGGACTTGTGAACTGACCAAAGAGGAGGCCTTTGAGGCGATAGCGTTAGCCGTGCGTGAATTTGCCATGGACAAGATGTACCAGACCATACATCGTTACAATGCTGCCGGTTCAAAGAGGGTTTATTATTTATCGATTGAATATTTAATCGGTCGTTCTTTGGAAAACAACTTACACAACCTTGAACTTTTCAATTTACTAAAAGACATTCACATTGAAGGTTTTCCGAACATTTCAATGGAAGAAATTTTTGATGCCGAATATGATCCTGCATTAGGAAACGGAGGTTTGGGCCGGTTAGCCGCTTGCTATCTGGATTCAATGGCGTCATTAGGTTTAGCCGGATTCGGATACGGCATAAACTATCAGTTCGGTTTATTTAAGCAAAAGTTTGAAAACGGTTGGCAGATAGAGCAAGCCGACAGCTGGCTCGGAGAAAACTCCCCCTGGCAGTTTGCCCGTAACGACCGCAAAGTAAGCATACCGATTTACGGCAACGTAGAAAGCTATATGGGAGCCGACGGCAAGCCTTACTTTACTTGGGTAAACACCCAGACTTTATACGGTGTTCCGTACGATTTTCCGATTGTCGGCTATGACGGTAAATCGGTAAACTATTTAAGATTATTTTCAGCCAAGACCGACGAGGAGTTAGATATAAACGTATTTAACGAAGGCGGTTATATGGAAGCGGTTAAAGATAAAATCAAAACCGAGACCATCTCCAAGGTATTATACCCCTCAGATGCGGTTGAATCCGGCAAAGAGTTAAGATTAACTCAGCAATATTTCTTTGTATCGTGCGCCATTCAAGATATTATTCGCCGCTTTTTGGAAAAGAGCAACGATTTTTACAAAATGCCGGAGTATGTATGCATTCAGTTAAACGACACGCACCCGGCATTAGCCATTGCGGAAATGATGCGTTTATTAATCGACCAATACGGGCAAGAGTGGGATGCCGCTTGGGACATTGTAACCAAAATTTTTGCATACACCAATCACACTTTATTGCCGGAAGCATTAGAAACTTGGCCGACGCGTATATTCGGCAAGATGCTGCCGCGTCATTTGCAAATCATTTATGAAATCAACCGACGTTTTGTAGAGTTTGCTAAATCAAAATTTGGTGCCGATTCGCCGAAAGTTGCAAAAGTATCTATCGTATCCGGCGACGGCGATAATCAAATTATCAGAATGGCCAACTTATCGATTGTCGGTTCATTTTCGGTCAACGGTGTTGCCAAGTTGCATACCGAATTGATAAAGACCTCATTAGTGCCGGAATTTTATGAATTATGGCCGGAGAAGTTTATCAACATAACCAACGGTATTACGCCGCGTCGGTGGTTATTACACGCCAACACTCCGTTAGCGGAATTAATAACCGACAAAATCGGTAAAAGCTGGATAACCAACTTAAGCGAATTAACCAAGCTTGAGGAATTTTTGGACGATGAAAGCTTTTTAAGAAAGTTTGCCGAGAACAAGCGTACCAACAAGAAAAACTTAGCCTTTCATGTATTTAAAAATACCGGGATTATGGTAAATTCCGAGAGTATGTATATTGTGCATGCTAAAAGAATACACGAATACAAACGTCAATTAATGACCATTTTGCAAGTAATCGGCGATTATTTAGCAATAGTAAAAGACAACGCTCGTCCGATACAAAACAAGACTTACATTTTTGCCGGTAAAGCTGCGCCTTCTTATACATTTGCCAAGCTCATCATTAAATTAATAAACAACGTAGCCGATGTTGTAAACAACGACCCGAGAGTAAACAATGCTCTTAAGGTCGTATTTTTACCTGACTACAAAGTATCACTTGCCGAGAAATTAATACCTGCTGCCGATGTAAGTTTACAAATATCGACAGCCGGATTTGAAGCCTCGGGCACCGGCAATATGAAGTTTGCTTTAAACGGGGCTTTAACGGTAGGCACTTATGACGGAGCCAACATAGAGATACGTGAAGCGGTAGGTGAAGACAACTTTTATTTATGCGGTTTAAAAGACGAGCAAATAAAAGCGATGAGAGCAACCTACAAGCCGCGTGAATTATACGAGCAGTCCGATTACATCAAGAGAATATTAAATTCGCTTAATTCGACAATGTTCTGTGAAAAAGACCATGTACTGTTATTTAAGCCGATATTTGAAGAGCTTGTAAACCGCGACTACTATTTTGTACTGGCTGACTTGGAAGACTTTAACAAGACTCTTCACGAGGCAGAGACCGAATATTCGGACAAAGCCAAGTGGTGCAGGAAGGCAATAATGAACGTTGCGCGCATCGGTTACTTTTCAAGTGACAGAGCGGTTATGGAATATGCCGACAAGATATGGCATATTAAGCCGGTTGACTAAAGGACGAAACCTTAAAATAAAGACTTTGTTTAGGCAAAGTCTTTATTTTTAAGTGTTTAAGAATCAAGTTGTTAGAAGAAAAAGCAAAAAAAATAAAAATAATGCTTGCAAAAGATAATATTTTGATTTATTAAAGCATACATCCGATGCGCCCGTAGCTCAATTGGATAGAGCATCTGACTACGGATCAGAAGGTTGTGAGTTCGAATCCCGCCGGGCGCGCCAATAAAAAAATACCTCCCTCGTGGAGGTATTTTTTTATTGATGAAAGCTCCGAGATTTGAACTCACACAAGTGAGTTCGGAATCGCAATCGGCAGGCGGATGTCAAGACGCCGGTCGGCGCTGCCGAGCCGATAAGATGACGCAAGTCTATCCCGCCGGTTGACCGTAGCGGAGTTGTTGAGCCGAATTATTTTTAAGCGAAACTTACGCAGCAAGACGCCTTAAATAGAAATTAACTTACCTAAAGGTGCTTTTTCCGCAAGCAATGAAAGCTGTTTTTGTTCAAAACAGTACAATATTTGCAAAGAAAAACCCTCATTTAAAACTGAGGGTTTTTATAACTTTAGTCTTCGCTGCCGGCACTTTCTGGAGCACCTGCCATAATATCGGGCAACGTACCTACGGCTTTTTTACGTTTTAACTTATTTACAAACTTAATGGAGCGTTGAGCATCCCACTTTTTCTTACCTTCTTCGTGCTGAAAGATTTGTTTGTAAACTTCAATAGCCTGGTCAAACTCAGAAAGTTTGGTCAAGCAAGAAGCCAAACCGTCATACATCTTATGATGATAACGTCCGTTAACCAACTGCTGAGCTTTTTTGTAACATTTTAAGGCATCTTTAAACTTAAACATTTTTTGGTAAACAAAACCAATACTAATCCAGGCCTGAATTTCACTGCTGTTAATGTTTAAGATTTTGGTAAAGCATTTCAAGGCAGACTCATTATCACCCATCAACTGATAGGTAACTCCGATCCCGTTCCAAGCCTTAACATTAGTTTTATCTGATGACAAAACTTTTTTGAAAAATGCGATTGAACGATCATATTGTTTTAATTTTTGCAAAGTAACGGCAATGCTGAGCAAGGTCTGCGGATGCTTATTATCAATTTTCATGGCTTGTTCCAAAACATCCAAAGCCTCTTTAAACAAGAACATATGTTGTAAAGCAATAGCCTTACCGTTTAAGGCCTCAAGTGAAGTCTGGTCAATAGCAAAAGCCTGATCAAAGCATTCAATAGCTTCTTTATAAAGTCCGCGCATTGAAAGCGTAACGCCTTTATTGTTTAAAACTTCAACCGATTTAGGATTAATTGCCAAAGCCTTATCAAAGCATTCAACGGCATCGGTATATTTACTCATTTTTTGAAAAGCAAAGCCCTTAGAGTTCATAGCTTTCCATGAATCAGGCTGTTCTTTCAAAACTTCATCAAACTGTGCAACGGCCTCTTTATACATACCGCTGTCTAACAATTCTTGTCCTCTTTTATAGGCATTATTATCGTTCAATTTTACCATTTCCTTCTCTTTTCTAAAGTTACAAAATAATTGATAACAAGCACAATATCATCATAAATTATTTATGTCAAGTTTTGAAAAACATTTAAATTGGTCTAATTTGTTTATAAATGGGCAAATCTGTCCGAATTTCTCGATATTGGCAATTAACTTTTGCACAAAAATTCTTTATTTTGTGCCGTTTTTGTGCAAAAAATTGTCTATAATTTTCTCCGAAAAATTTTCCGCCACTTATCAACAACTGCTGTTCGTTTTTATACTGAGCCAGATATTCGCCGCTCGGCGGAGCCATATCTTCCAAGGCATCAAAAACATTAACCGCATATAACTCGTTATATTTGCTTATAGTCTGAATTTGCGACATAATTTCGGCATTTTCCTCATCAAAGGAGCTGATTATAAATACTATGGCATGCTTGGCGGCATTTTGCCTTAAAACCTGCAAAGACTGTACAATATTTGCCGATTCGTCGCTTTGGTACAAATTCTGCTTGGCAACGCTTTCAATTTTTTTCAAAACCGAGAGCCAATTATCATATGCTCTTTTCGGTCTGAACACCAAAGTTTTTTGCCCGTCGTAAATCAGTACGCCCAAACGGTCTTTGTTTTCAAGAGCATACCACCCAAGAAGGGCTGCTGTTTTTGCTGCAGTTACCGACTTTAATTCCTTTTTGGTGCCAAAGCGCATATGTTTTGATAAATCAAGCCACAAATAAACTTCGCGGTCTTTTTCTTCGGTATAAAGCTTGGTAAACGGCTGATTTTTACGCGCCGTCACCCGCCAGTCGATATCTCTTATATCATCGCCGTAGTTATAAGCTCTTACTTCGGCAAACTCCATACCCCTGCCCTTAAATGAAGAACGTGAATCTCCGGCTTGCCCTGAGGTTTGGTTAAACTTAAATTCTTTCAAGTACGGCACATACCTCTTCATAAAATTTAATTGTTTAAAATCCGCCACCAGCGCCGTATCAACCTCAGCGTTCTTTTTAAATTTAATAAAATCGGCAATTTTTTGCAAATTAACCATACTTATATCCTTACGGCAGCGGGACAGCCTTTAACAATGAGGCAATAACATCATCTGTGGTAATACCCTCGGCCTGTGCCTCAAAACTCAACACAATACGATGTCTTAAAACATCATAAATTACCGCATGAATATCTTCCGGCGTTACAAAATCACGTCCTTCAAGCCAAGCATTGATTTTGGAGCATTTATCAAGGGCAATCGTGGCTCTGGGACTTGCTCCGAAACGAACCATTCCTTGCAGCGAATTTTCATATTTTTCAGCGTGGCGAGTGCCCATAATAAGCTGGACCAAATACTCCTCAACCGCTTCTGAGGTATAAACTTCCAAAATCTGTTTGCGGGCTTCCAAGACCTCCTCAACCGTAAGCTTTTCAAAATCTTGTGTAGATATTGTTTGATTTTTATCTTCATTTCTGACCAGTTTTAAGATTTTTCTTTCATTCTCGGCATTAGGTTGATCTATCTTGATATAGAGTAAAAATCTATCCAGTTGAGCTTCCGGCAGGTTATATGTTCCCTCATGTTCAATCGGATTTTGGGTTGCCATTACCATAAAAAGTTTCGGCAGTTCATAGCGATTACCTCCCACACTTACCTGCCATTCGGCCATTGCCTCCAACAATGCCGACTGTACTTTAGCCGGAGCACGGTTAATTTCATCGGCCAAAACCAAATTGGCAAACACCGGTCCTTTTCTAAACTCAAACTTACCGGTTGAAGCTACATAAACATCACTACCGGTTATATCCGAAGGCAATAAATCAGGTGTAAATTGGATACGGTTATAAGTAGCCTTAATACTTTCGGCCAGAGTTTTTATAGCTTTGGTTTTAGCAAGTCCCGGAGCGCCTTCTACCAGGGCATGACCGCCGGCGAGCATGGTAATAATTAACTTTTTAACTAAATCTTCCTGTCCGATAATATGCTCTTCCATATAATTTTTAAGACCGATAATTTTATCTCTTAACTCCGCCATATTTACCTTCCTCATAATTGTTAATAAATAACTATAAAAGCTCTTTTCTTTGTCTGAATAATATTATATATATGGCTAAACGTAAAAAAAAACAAGAAGTATCCAAACCATGAGTAACATTTTTGATTTAGAAGAAAGTTCTGCTCCCATATACGATAATATCAGCGCCCTACGCCCCGAATATCCATGGCTTAATGCTCTAAATCCGGAACAAAAGCAAGCGGTTGAAACTACCGAAGGACCTTTATTGGTATTATCCGGAGCCGGCACCGGCAAAACCAAAGTGTTAACCACGCGTTTGGCTTATATTTTAGCCACCATGAAAGCCCAGCCATGGAATTGTTTGGTTGTAACCTTTACCAACCGTGCCGCCAAAGAAATGAAGACGCGTGTTCAGGAAATGATTGGTTCTATTGCCGATTCGGTATGGCTTGGTACTTTTCACAGTATCTGCGTTAAAATTTTGCGAGCTCATGCCGAACTGGTTGGCTTAAAACCAAACTTTACGATTTTGGGAGAAGACGACCAAAAACGTTTAATAAAACAAATTTTAGAAGCCGAAGGAATTGATGAAAAAAAATATCCTCCGCAAGCCTTCGTTGATAAAATTCAACGCTGGAAGGATAAGGGTTTAACGGTTGATAAAATCAGCCAAGATTTTAAGGGCAACGTTACTACTTTGGTATATCAAAAATATCAGGCTCGTATGTTAGAATTAAACTGCGTAGATTTTGGCGATATTTTACTATATACTCTCACTTTATTATTGTCCAACGCCGATGTTTTGCAAAAATACCAAGAAAAATTTAAGTACATAATGGTAGATGAGTATCAAGACACCAACGTTACGCAATATATGTTTTTAAGATTATTATCGCAAAAAAGCCGCAACTTATGCTGTGTCGGAGATGACGACCAATCCATTTACTCATGGCGAGGAGCCGAAATTGAAAACATTTTGCGTTTTGAAAAAGATTTTACTGATGCCAAAATCATCCGTTTGGAACGCAATTACCGTTCTACGGGCAACATTTTAACCGCCGCTTCATCGCTTATTTCGCATAACGCCGAACGCTTGGGCAAAACCTTAAAAGTAGCCGATAACAGTCCGGCGCTTAAATGCCCAAACAACAAGATTAAAGTTATAAGCGTATATAACGGCAGTGAAGAAGCTCAGTATGTAGCAAATGAAATTGAAAACTTAAAACATCAGGGCGTTGCTTATTCCTCAATGGCCATTTTGGTAAGAACCGCCTTTCAAACCCGTGAGTTTGAAGAAAAATTTATTGCCGAGGCCATACCTTATCAGGTTATCGGCGGACCAAAGTTTTATGAGCGACAGGAAGTCCGCGATTTATTGGCCTATTTCAGGGTAATTGCTCAACCGGCCGATGACTTGGCTTTTGAACGGATTATTAACAAACCGGCTCGCGGCATAGGCGCCAAAAGTATCGAAAAATTTCAAGATTACGCCCGTCAAAATCATATTTCCATGTACGCTGCCGTAAAGCAAATGTTGGATGAAGGCTTGGTAAGCGGCAAAGCTAAAACCAGTTTAACGGAACTCATGAATAATTTTGACGAATGGCAAAAAGTATCACAAGCCGTAAGCCCCGACGAACTGGCTTCACAAGTTTTGGAAGATTCCGGCTATTTGGAGATGCTTAAAAACGATAAATCCGCCGAAGCTCCGGGACGAATTGAAAACTTAAAAGAGCTCGTTAATGTTATGAGCGACGAAACTAATTACCCAACACTTGCCGACTTTTTAGAGCATGTAAGCTTGGTTATGGACAACGACAGCGCCATCGATTCGAACAAGGTTATGTTAATTACCCTGCACTCGGCCAAAGGCCTGGAGTTTGATGTTGTCTTTTTACCGGGATGGGAAGAGGGTTTATTTCCGCACCAAAGAAGCTTAGATGAAGGCGGACAAAGTGCTCTGGAAGAAGAACGCCGTTTAGCTTATGTTGCTATTACCCGAGCCAGACGTCAGCTTTATATTTTAACATCACTTACCCGCCGCATTTACGGACAAAGCCAAACCAATGTTCCGTCACGTTTTTTAAATGAACTGCCGACTCAATGTTTGGAGCTTATAAATAATGCCAATCGTTTTTACAGCGGCGGATATCAAAACTTCAGCTCCTACCGCCACAAGCCGGAAACAAGTAACTACAATCAAAACCGTTACCAAGAACGCAAAAGTTACAATTCCGACGCCGAACATGATTACAGCTATGAGCCCGATGAAGAATATTATTCATCATCACATAATTTAAAAGGACAACGCGTTTTTCACGAGGCATTCGGTTACGGAACTTTGTTAAGTGTCGAAGGTCAAAAATGCGAAGTCTTTTTTGATAAATTCGGCCGCAAAAAAATCATGGGTAATTTTTTAAGAAAAGTCTGATTAGTAAGAATAGAGTTTGCTTTCCAAAACCTGACGATATTGCTTTATATTACTAAGAAAATTAAACTTTTTATCACCTGCCGCCGTTTTACGCGTTTCGGGGTTCGCTAAAGATGAATAAAAACTTTGCAAATTATTATTTGGCAACGGGTGTTGCAGTGAAAACTCTTGAGCCGTAATAAAATCCTGCAAAATTTTATCGGTTTTACCTTCAGGCGTCCATTTCAAGATATTTAAAAGTTGCTTGCGGTCAGGATATTGTTTATCAAGCGATTTAAGAAGCACTCCCTCTTTTTTATTGGCATCTATCATCATATGAGGCGTATAACCGATATTTTTGGTTTCCGCTAAGGTGTGGTTATAAAGCGTTTCCCAATTAACCCAACCTTGAGCATCAACATAAACGGATATACCGTTTTGTTTAATAAGATTAATCATTTTTTGCATAACCGGAAATTCACAAGCAGCCGTTCCGTTATTGTTATCAATTAATCCAGAGGAATTTGCAGCAGCATGAGATAATACAAAATCTTCAACCTTCAATATATTTTCTTGAGAGCCAGTTTGCATAGCCTTAATCAGCAAGTAAGCTCCGGCGCCGACATCGGCTTGAATGGTGCTGTATGTCTGATAGATTTTACTGACTTTTTCATAGTTAAAATTAGTGGCTTTAAGCATTTGCTCAATACGACTGTCATTCATACCGCCATCGCGCCACATCCACCGCTGACGATTAATATTTTCAAAATATTCGGCATAAATTTTGCGTCTTTGCATAGTATACATAAAGGCTTTAATTCCGTCATAAACCGACATTAACGGATTATCATGATACCCCAAGCCCACAATTATATGAATTTTATCATCATCGCCGGGAATGGAAAATACGTAACTCCCCGCCATATTGGCAGGAATATCTTTTTTAAGCTTTTCGGTTAAATACTTTTTGCGTATCGGCTTTTTAACTTTAAGGGTTTGAGCAATGAAGGGGTCAAGATTTTGTAAATTAAAATCCTGCATAAACACAAAATGAGCCTGATATTTGGCATCATTAACATAGGGAGCGAAATGATTTATTCTTTTTGTAAGATATTGCTGAACATGGAAAGCATAAGAGGGTAAATATTTTCCCGAATTAAGACACTCCGTAATATCATTTTCTACGGCAGTATCGGGATAAGGATAGTTAATAATTTCGGAAAAGTCCATAGCACCTCCCTTAACACAAGACATATTATAGCACAAAGGAGTTATATTTTCAAACAAAAAAATAGCATCAACCTTGTAATTAAAATATGACCGATTAGATAAAGCAAAAACGAAGGAGAAAGAAGATGAAGATATGGCACATAATTGTAATTATAGTTTTTATATTTGCGATAGCAATCAGTTTGACCTATTAAGGAGAGCAGGATGGAGTGGGAAAAGAGGCATCAAATTATCGTAATGTGTATAGCCATTGCCGTAATAATTGCGATGATGTTATTTAATTAAAACAAAAGATAACAAAAAAAGCTTGACAAGGGAAAACAAAGAGCGTATATACGAGCCATCTTAAGTTAATAAGATGTTAATTTTATCGCGGGGTAGAGCAGCCCGGTAGCTCGTCAGGCTCATAACCTGAAGGTCGTTGGTTCAAATCCTTCCCCCGCAACCAAAAATAAATAGACCAGCTGTTCAAGCTGGTTTTTTTATTTTTACATAGCACAACAAGCATATAACAACTCTTACAAATATAAAAATGAATATTTTAATCAGAAGGCGGCGACAAAAGGATGAGAAATAATTCAACGGTTTATTTAATTTGCGGTTTTCTCGGAGCCGGAAAAACAACTTATTCCAAAAAATTGGCTCAAGATACAAAAGCCATCCATTTAAACCCCGATGAAATATGTGTGCAAAAATACTCACCTGAAGAATATGAAACCAATTGGGAAGCTTGTTTTGCTCAAACGCTTGATTTTTTATGGCAGGAAATCGGCAAACACATTAAAAACAACCAAGATGTTATATTTGATGTCGGGTTTTGGAGCAAATCTTCACGCAACGAAGCAGTTGCCAAAGTTAAACAGCTAGGCGGAACGCCGATAATTTACTATATTTACGCACCGGATTACATCTTAAAACAAAGAATAAAATCCCGAACCGGAAAAATTGCCGAGCATAATTTTTTACATTTTGACGATATAAAAAAATCTTTTGAAGCCCCTTCTCCGGATGAAAACTTTATAACCATCAATAACTTTTAATTTAATAAATTTACCTGCCATAAAGTTCTTATACATAGCTGCCGATATTTTAAACTCTATCGGCAGCTGTGACTAAATTACGGATAACAAGAAAATGTTTTACTCATCCTTATTCTAAAATTTAAGGATTTCATTATCATCGGGAACAACCACATTGGCAAGATGTAAGTTTTTAATATCTTGTCTGGTAACCGTCAAATGGCTTACCGTGTCCATATGGCTGGCAACTACAACTGCCGATGGTGCATATGTTGCCACGGTTTTGACATCTGCCGCATCCATAATGATTTTTTCGCCATTTTGTAACATGGCACCGCAAGCATTTACCACAATAACTTTCGGAGCAAACTCATCTATGGCTTGTTTAACCTCATCGCACCATATGGTATCCCCCGCCAAATATAAAGTTTTTTCATCAGGGGCCTCAAAAACTATTCCCATAGCATCATAAGGCATATCAATTTGCCGACACAAAGGTTCTATTACTTCCCTTCTGCCGTGCTGCCCACCGGTTTTATAAAGTTTAACTCCTTCAAAAACGGTATGTTCATTTATTACCCTAACATCTTTAAAGCCCAAACCTTGCATTACTTTTAAATCAGTTTCCGACTGCACAAACAACGGCAGCCGTTTATCTAATGCTTTGGCAGCAAACTCATCCCAATGATCAGGATGAAAATGGGTTAAAATTACGGCATCCGCTTTGGTTATTTCATCAATCCCTATAGGTAAATCCACTCTGGGTTGGCGAACTTCCGGATTCATCCCCACATCAAAACCGGCCATATAATCTTTAGGCATTAACCACGGATCAATCAAAAATTTTTGATTATGATAAGTAACAATTAATGTCGCATTTCTGATTTGATGTATCAACATTTCATTTTCTCCTTCAAGGTTTGTTTGAGGTGTTGTATATATTGCTCAATAAAGTTTTCAACAAAGGCAATATCTTGCTGTTTAAACTTTTTAAAAAACTCTTGATCTTTATCGTTCCACACACGATGAAGTTGCTCATGGGCATCAAACACCTTTTGTCCCAAAGACGTAAGACGATAGTACACTTCTTTTTTATTACTCTCTTCATGATAAGGAGTTATTGCCCCTTTATTTATCAGTCTTTTAATAATTTTACTGACGCCACCGCGAGTTATGTGCAAAGAGGAAGATATTTTTGTAACATTGGGGTGTGTAATTTTACCGATATGCTCAATACAATGCATTTCCGTAATACCGTAATCTTGTAACAGCGGATTTCCGTAATTTTTCATGGCTGTACTGATAATTTCAAAAGTATTCAAAAGGTTAGAAAGCACGGTATTAAGATTTTTTCCATATTGCCCTCATTATTGTTTCCATGTAAACAATAATATAATATGATATTTTCATAAGTCAACCTTTTACCTGCCATAAAGTTCTTGCCAATATAAAAAACAGATGATTTAATCGGGAAGGTAATGAAATAATCAAGGAGCAGAGTATGAAAATATGTTCAGATGAAACCTTACTTTTGGGCGGGCTTTACTGCGTTTTTGAGATAATTTTTGCCCTACTGGGGCTGGAAGTTTTACGCGATATTTTATTTTTGATATTTTTAATCAGTGTCATTATGCTTTGCTTTAACAAAACACCCAAGTATATTTCTTATACCTTAAACAAGTACCCCAAAACATCGTATTACTTAATGTCTTTTGGCTGGATACCTTATTTTATGGTAATCTGTTTTGTATTGTTTTTAGCCTATATTCAGTTATTTGATTCAGTAGATAATTTACCTTTATACATAAAGTATATAATTCCGTGCAGTATCGCTGTATTTATTATGGGCTTTATTTCTTTAATTATTGCCTATATAAAAGTTAAGATAAAAGCCCCAAAAGACAAAGGAGTATAGATATGCAAAAATCATTTATTATCGGTAGTTTTCTGGCCATAGCCGGAGTTTTTACGGCTCAAGCCGAGCAGGAGAGTTTTACTTTAAGCAGCAGCGACATAGCTGAAGGAAAAATGATGGAAACCGCGCAAGTTTACAATGCGCACGGTTGCAGCGGTCAAAATATTTCGCCGCAATTATCATGGCAAGGCATCCCGGAAGGCACCAAAAGTTTTGCCTTAATCTGCCATGACCCCGACGCTCCGCGAGAAAACGGGTGGTACCATTGGCTGGTAGTTGATATTCCGGCAACAACCGAGAGCATAGCCAAAGGGCAAAAGATAGCAGGAGCCGTAGAGACCATAAACGATTTTCAAGAAAACAATTACGGAGGTCCTTGCCCGCCTATCGGACACGGCATTCATCATTATAACTTTACGTTATATGCCTTGGACGTTGAACATTTAGATGTAGAGCCGCAAACTCCGCCGACGGTAGTAGAGCAAGAAGTAAAAGCCCACGCTCTTGGTCAAGCCACCCTCATCGGAATATATGAGAGAAAATAGAAAGTTTAGTAATTAAGAGCCAAAGTCTTACTTTGCCCCGCCAACGCGGGGCAATTTTGTATTAAAAATACTCAGCAATACCTCGAATTATACCCTCAATAAAGCAACTCTTCTAAAACACCTTTTTGTATCATGTCTAGGTTAATAATATAATCTGTATTATCAAAAGTATCTCTTAAAGGACGTTTGGTTGATTGCCACCCTAAACCATCAGTAATCCAAATAAATTGATGCCCATCATTTGTCCATTGATGATAGATTTCAGCATATTCTCCGGCAGTTGATTTAAGCTTAGAGCCGCCACCTCCATAAAAATTTGTTTCAATTAAATATAATTTATTCGGCGTATTAACCGCAAAATCTATTCTTTTTGATGACTTTGTAACAGTAATATTCTTATTCCATTTTTGTTTTATTTTATCTGCCGTTGCTTGAGAAATATATTCATAGCCTTTTCTTTGACAGATATCTTTAATAAAAAATTCTGCAATATCTTCCATTGATGTACCACTACGATTTTTACGTCCATTAGAATCAAGACCAACTTCAACACCAATGAAGTAATCTGGAATTGACTTGATTTTTCTATCCGAAACAAGTTTTAAAAATCCGCTTTCTTTTAGAAACATTACGGCTTTATCTAAATCAATAGGCTTTGAAAAATCATATTCGGTAGTTTCAAAATTTTTAATATTAGAAAGCAGTTTTACTTTTCTTTCTCTGTAAGCCAATAGTGAGGGAATAACAGCAATAACCTTTGGATATTCCTTTAACAAATTTTTAGCAGCAACTTCTACATTTTTCTTACCGATTAGAGTATTTAACACATTCAAAGAAATCTCTACATCTTGGTAATTTCTAATAACTTTATTCCAATTTACAAAATAATCCCATGTTTTTATTGTTTCTTTTAAATTATCAATAAGATAATTAAAAACTTCATCAGCACTATTACAATTTAGTTTATCTTTGAAAATTTTAGAATATTTCATGCTTATTCCTCACCAGCTACTTTTTTATTTAGGCTATCACAAATCCTTTTTTCTGCCAGATTAAAGTATTCTTTTTCAACATCAATTCCAACAAAGCGTCGATTTAACTTAACCGCAGCCACACCTGTCGTCCCGCTTCCCATAAAAGGATCCAAAATTAAATCACCTTCTTGGGTTGATGCCTCAATTATTCTCTCTAATAAAGCTAATGGTTTTTGTGTTGGATGTTTTCCAAATATTTTTTCTTGAGATTGTGGGGTTGATATTGCCCAAACACTTCGCATTTGCGTGTTTGGCTTCTTGATAAAATCTTTAGCAAAGTTACCATTTTTCATAGCTTCATAGTTGAAATAATGTTTTGCATTTTTGTTTTTTCTAGCCCAAATAAGACTTTCATGACTTGCCGTAAAATATTTACAAGACAAATTTGGGCTGGCATTAGGTTTAAACCATGAAATATCATTCAATATATGATAATTAAGCAAAAGCATAGCAAATCCGCAGGTATAGATACTATGATAAGTACCGGAAACCCATAATGTTCCGTTTGGTTTCAATAATCTTTTACATAAAGCCAACCATTTCTTATGGAATTCAAAATCTTCTTCAATACCTTTACTTTTATCCCATTTTCCTTTGTTTACGGAAACCATTTTACCATTTTGACAAGTAATTCCACCGTTTGATAGCATATATGGTGGATCTGCAAAAATCATATCAAATGTTTCGGAAGGAAAATCTTCTAAAATCTTAAAACAATCGCCGTTATATAGTCTATATGGTTTCTTCATAGACTAATAATTGGTAATAACCAATTCCCTAATTGAGCCTCTTTTTTCGGCATTTGAATTAATTATTCTGGTCGCATTAACACGATGAATCTTATATTTTGCGTATAAATTATCAAAAAACAGATCTTCAATATAATTTGTAGGGTCCGAATTGCTTTCCATTTGCAAAGCTCCTTTTTGATTGCACAGGTCAAAAAGATTTTTCAAACGGATTTGCTCATCATCATCAAAATCATTTACTGAATACGAGTTAAAAGCTGATGTTTTACTAATCGGACGATATGGAGGATCATAATATATAAATGTATCTTTATCAGCATATTTTAAGGTTTCAGAAAAATCACAATGCTTAATTTCAGCTATTTGTAAAGCTTCTGAAACATTCAGAAGATTCTCTTCATCTAAAATCCGTGGATTTTTATATTTTCCAACAGGAACATTAAATTTATTTTTGGAATTAACGCGATACAAACCATTAAAACATGTACGATTGATGAAAATTGTTAAAGCGGCTCTTCTGACGAACTCTTTGCTATATACATTTACATCAAGATTTTTATTAAAAGCATTATATTCGTCTCTTCTCAAATAATAATATTCATCTCTTTCTTGCTCAGATAATGCAAAATATTCATTTGAAATATTAGCCAATTCTTTAATTAACTGTCTTACGTCATTTTTAATCACATTGTAAAGAATGACTAACTCTTGATTCGTGTCAAAGAGATAAACATTTTGAAAATCATAACTTTTATAAAGATTAAAGAACATTGCCGCCCCACCGACAAATGGCTCTATATATGTTTTTATAGCATTTACCTTTAATTTCGGCGGCAACAATTCATTAAGTTTAGGCAATAGCTGTGTTTTACCGCCAGCCCATTTCAATACAGGCTTGGCAGTATTTATTATTACATTACGATATTCAACAGCTAAATGCATCATCTCTACACCTAAAATATTTGTATACAAAAATACATTATTTTGCAACATAATTACATAAAATATTTCGCATAATCTTTATATTTTGCCTTAACCGCCTACTTTCCACCCAAGGAGATTATTTCTTTCACTTCATAAGTGCCGGTGTAATCGGCGCCGAAGCCATCGGTCATTTTGGATTTTTGCTGCACTTTTAGCTTAGCTTTTACCGGCTCATAATTAACAATATCCGTACCTATCGTTTTTTTATATTCCGCAATTAATTTTCCGCTTTTATCTATAACCCAGTATTCTTTACCGTCTTGATTATCGGTAAAAGCTCTTACCTCGTGCCCTATTACCAGCGTTCCGCTTACGGTTTTAATATTATTTGTATCTTGGTGGTTATAAATCCCGCAGCCGACAAGCAGTAAACCCACTAAGCATAAAATAACTTTTTTCATTAATACCTCCTTGATTAACCTTGCTTAAAGCATATCGGTAAATAAAAAAGAGTCAAAACATTATTTACAAAAAAACTCACCGCCCGAGCGATGAGTTTTTTAACCTTTACACTTTAGCTATATTAAAATTTGTACTGAAATTGCAAACCGAACATATTGCTGTAGCTTTTATAATGGGCTTGCAATTCAGGATGATATGCTGCCGTACTGTCTTGCATAAACAAGTGGGCAAAACCGGCATCAACTTTAATATTTTCGTGTTCATAGCTGGCACCGAAAGACAGCCATATACGATTACTGTCCGGGATACGAATTGTACGATGATACTTATTTCTTACCGGGCTTTGATCCCAAGCCGTACCAACGCGCAATGTCCAGTTTTCATTTACGTAATAATCGGCACCAACGGCAATGGTCCACGTTGAGCGCCACTTTTCATCGACGGTCTTTTTGCCGCCCGAAGGCTGTAAAATTTGCGAGCTTGACGCCAATGTAAATTCTTGGAAACTATCTTTCCAGTCTGTCCAGCGCACCGAAGCCGATAAACCTAATTTATCGTTTAACTGATGATATCCCGAAATTAAAACACTCTGCGGCAAATCAGGTGATGCTTCACCGTCTCCGACAACTTCATTTAAGTTAGGATACGGCGTCGGCAATGTGTTAAATCCGCTGACGGCGTGTCTGCCCTTAACGGTTTGCATACTCTTGCCGCTATATGCCACACCGATACGGGTTTGAGGCGTAAACTCGTACATAGCGCCCACTTTCCAAGCAACTGTCCAGCCATCTAACTTAAAATCGCTAAAGCCCGTACCGTAAGGAGCAAGTGAAGTTCCGGCCATCGGAACGGTATTGGTCATTCTGCCTTTGATATATCTGGCAATAACCGTTGCACCCAAAGATAATTTATCGGTAGCTTTATAAGCAACTGCCGGAGCAATATCTATAATTTCCAATAAAGATTCCACACCTTCGGGAGCCACAAAACTATTGCTTTTATAGTGCGTTTTTAAGCCAAACGGGGCATAAACACCCAATCCGGCAAACAGTCTATCATTTACCTGATACTGCATAAAAGCATTTGGCAGAGGCACACCAAAATTCATTTTCGTATGCTCACCGTTATCACCGTGTACTTTGGAATGTATTTGAGCAACCGTAATACCGGCTTGCATACCGGCACCTTTTTTCAAGGTCATACCTGCCGGATTATACGCCAAAGCCGAATAATCATCACCCACGATACCGGCGCCGGCAAAAGAACGTCCCAAGCCGGTAACCGAATATTCGTTTAATTGGTAGCCGGCAGCATAAACATTGCCTGCCGTAAAACACATTGCCAAGGCCATGGCGTAAGTTGCTTTTTTTATCATTTTCAAATCCTTTGTTTAATTTTTATAAATTTATGCTTGATAAATTACCGCGCTGTGCTATAAAAATAAAGTACGCACTTTAAAGTGCTATAGTTTCGCAAAGTAAACTATTGTTGGTTTTCAAGCCTTTGGAGTTAAAAAAATGTCTGAATATCTGCCTGATGCCCTAGCAGAAATGACCTTAAAAATGGTTGGTGATCGCTGGAAAGTTTTAATTATTCAAAATTTAATGGACGGCACCAAACGTTTTGGCGAGCTTAAAAAAGAACTTGGCAACATAACCCAAAAAGTTCTTACTTCAAACTTGCGCTTATTGGAAGAAAAGGGCATTTTAGTACGTAAAGTTTATGCTCAAATTCCGCCGCGGGTAGATTATACATTAACTCAACTGGGCTATGAGTTAAAGCCGGTAATCGATTCTATGATAAAATGGGCGGAAGAATACCGCCAAAATATGGCCAAAGTTCTCAATATTGAATTAAAAGATTAAAGAAAAAGCTCTTCTTAAAAAAGAAGAGCTTTTTCTTTAACTTAAGATTGTCATTTCTCAAATGGGCAGAGTTCTTTGTACACTATTTGGTACAATCTCTCCCATTCTTGTTTTTTCTCGGCATCAATTTCAGAAAAATATCTCTTCCCGAAATAGTTCATCAGAAAGAATTGATCGTTCGGTACATAGTTCCGAATATCTTCCTCATCAAACCCGAGAACAATCTCTTCCTCTGGCAGATATCTACCTGAAGGTAACTCTATTTGATAACTTTGCTCATCTTCCAAGTCATCAATTTTTTCCACCTCCAGAAGCATCTGCTGCAAAGGATCATTGCTGCTGTTTTTTATTTTCTGTTTCTGTTCCTTTCTGTAGCGTAAATAAGCTACAACGGCGATTATCGCTATAAGAATAACGGCCGTAATAAATTGAATAGTACTCATAATTGTATTGTTTTGTAGTGAGTATATATTTATTTTATCTCAAAATCAACAAAAAATTGACACAAAATTAGTTTTCATAAAACGTATCAATGACAATATCTTTTAATGAGGTATCATATTTTATAACGGCTTGTCCTTTACGAAACGCCAAAGCATATTTTCCGAATATATCATAGCGCCAGCTTAACAAAGCCGGATTAGTTTTATCGTTATTACCGCAGGCGATATCACGCAAGTTTTGTTCATCGGCAACAAGAGAAGACACCACCAAATTTTGTTCACTTTTAATTTTAAGCAAAAGTTTCAAGACCTCGACCAGAGCGGCGGCCGATGGCGGAATTTGCACCTGACGAGCTTTATCCAATTTTTTAAGTTCATTAGAAAACGGCATATTAACGGCTCTGTTTACCGCCTCCAAAATTTCTTTACCGAGCTTGCCTTTAACTACATCGGCCGGAATATTACGCACTTTTGCGAGTTCATGTTCATTAAGCGGAGCAATAGAGGCAATATTTACGAGCATATCATCTTTAAGTATGGTATGCTTGGGAATATTATGTTTAATAGCGCGTAGTTCCCGCCATGCGGCAAGTTCTTTAAGCACGCACAAAAACTGCGGTGAATGTATTGAATGGCGGATTTTAAGCCAAGCGTTATCCGGATCCGGCTTATATACACTTTCATCGCTTAAGTTTTCGAGTTCTTCTTTAATCCAGCGCTGTCTTTTATGCTCTTGCAAATAGTTATCAAGGTATTTATAGCAATCAACCAAATAGGTAACATCTTTTAGGGCATATTCCAGCTGATGTTTTTCAAGCGGGCGTTTACTCCAATCGGTCAAGCGGCTGCTTTTATCAAGTTCAACTTTACATATAGCCTGCACCAAATTGCCGTAGCTTATTGAGTTTCCGAAGCCGCACACCATAGCTGCGATTTGCGTATCAAAAATCGGCGACGGCACTTTGCCGCTCAAGTTATAAAAAATTTCAATATCCTGTCTGCCGGAATGAAAAACTTTTAATATTTCGGGGCGCTGTAACATATCTAAAAAAGCCGACAAATCAATGTCCGGAGCCAAGGGGTCAATAATCGCCGCACCATCAGGCCATGCTACCTGAATCAAGCACAGCTTGGCAAAATACGTCTTTTCTCTGACAAATTCTGAATCTATCGTAACAAACGGTTCATTTTCCAAAGTACGGCACAAATTTTCCAAATCAGAAGTAGTTTCAATCAGCATCATTTACGTATTCCTTAAATTAAGGCTAAAACTAGCGCAGATTGCTTAATATTTTTTTAATTTTATTGTTGCTTTTCTTCATAAACGGCTCTACAACTAACAAAGTTGTTTTAATAAATATAATGAGGAAAAAATGAACGAATATCGCACTCATACCTGCGGCGAGCTCCGCAGTTCAGATATCGGCAAACAAGTTAAGCTTGCCGGTTGGATACACCGTAAACGAAATTTAGGTAGTTTATGCTTTGTCGATTTACGAGATCATTACGGTTTAACACAATGCGTTATAGATTCTTCCTCAGATTTATTTGAAAAAATTGAGAACATCCGTGTTGAGAGCGTAGTCGGCTTTGAAGGCGAAGTTATAGCCCGTGAGAGCGTTAACAAGAATATGCCGACCGGCGACATTGAGATTAAAGTTCAAAAGATGGTTGTATATTCTGAGGCCGATGTATTGCCGATTCAAGTTTTCGGTGAAGACGATGCGCCGGAAGAATTGCGTTTAAAGTATCGTTTTTTGGATTTACGTAAAGAGCGCATTCACAAAAACATTATGCTTCGTTCCAAAGTAATTGCCGAGATGCGTCGTTTAATGGTAGAGCAAGGTTTTACCGAATATCAAACCCCGATTTTAACGGCCTCTTCACCTGAGGGTGCGCGCGACTTTTTGGTACCTTCGCGTCTTAACCCCGGTCGTTTTTATGCTTTACCGCAAGCCCCGCAGCAATTTAAGCAGTTATTGATGGTCTCGGGCTTTGATAAGTACTTCCAGATTGCGCCGTGTTTTCGTGATGAAGACCCGAGAGCCGATCGTTCACCTGGTGAATTTTATCAGCTTGATATGGAAATGTCTTTTGCCACGCAAGAAGATGTATTTAAGGTATTAGAGCACACCATGGGCGGAATTTTCAACGAGTTTGCCAACGGCAAAAAGGTTGACCAAGCACCGTTTATCCGCATACCGTTTAAGGAAGCGATGTTAAAATACGGTTCCGATAAGCCGGATTTGCGCAATCCGTTGATTATTCAAGATGCAACATCATTTTTTGGAAATTCGGGCTTTAGCGTTTATGATGGTAAAGTTGCCGCCGGCGAGCAGATAAGAGCGATTGTAGCGCCCCATGCCGGAGACAAGCCGCGTTCATTTTTTGATAAGTTAGATGCCTACGCCAAAGAAGAAAATATGGGCGGTATGGCCTATGTAGCATTATCTGCCAACGGAGCCAAAGGTATTGCCAAGTACTTTTCCGAAGAGAAGATGAATGAGTTAAAGCAAATCTTCGGTGTTAACGAAGGCGATGCCGTATTATTTATGGGCGGCAACGTTAAAGTTTTAAACAAGTTCGCCGGTAAAGTACGTAACAAATTGGGTGAAGAGTTAGGTTTGTTTGATTACAATTCATTCAAGCTTTGCTGGGTAGTAGATTTTCCGTTTTATGAAGAGAACGAAGAGACCGGCGAGATAGAATTTTCGCACAATCCGTTTTCAATGCCGCAAGGCGGAATGGATGCCCTGTTAAACAAGAATCCATTAGAGATTTTGGCCTATCAGTACGATATGGTATGCAACGGAGTAGAGTTAGCCTCCGGTGCGGTACGTAATCACAAGCCAGAGATTATGTACAAAGCCTTTGAGATTGCCGGATACGATCACAGCGTAGTTGATAACAAGTTCGGCGGAATGATTAACGCCTTCAAGTATGGTGCACCTCCGCACGCCGGCGGCGCTCCTGGAATTGACCGTACGGTAATGTTGCTTTTAGATGAGCCGATTATCCGTGACGTAATTATCTTTCCGTTAAACGGCAAGGCGCAAGATTTAATGATGCAAGCTCCGAACACGGTTACCGAAAAGCAGTTAAAAGAGTTGCACATTAAGCTTGATCTTGATGAAAAATAATTAAACATCAAAATATCAGAAAAAACGCTCTGATGGAGCGTTTTTTCTTGCCTTTTTGCAAATAAGCGTCTAAATGTTTGCCGAAAACCAATTTTTATAACAATTATGAATACTGAACTTTACAACTGGCTTAAGCTTGCCGGTTACGAGACACAACAAGCTCTGGACTTTGCCTGTTTAGACGAAGATTTATGTTTAAAAGAGGGCAAACTTTCAAAAGAACGAGCTTTAAGTTTGGCGCACAAAATCCGCCCGGTAATGAGCAAAACCGATGCCGAACAGATTGAATTTTGTTATGGGCAGTTGCCGCGCGGAGAAAAGTTTTGGGTAGATACCGGCGGAATATATTTTCGCAGCTATCCGTTTGAAAATATGCCAATAACCCGAGCCGAAGGATTACAGCTCATCGGAGAGATAACTACCTATCACCACGGCGGTATTGACAACAGCTTAAAACCATCGGTATTTGAGGTCTTATACCAAATACCCGAAGAATTTATGGAGCAAACTGTTGCTTTTGAGCTATACTCCGAACAAGAAAAAGCTCAAGACGCATACATTCCTGGTTTAAAAAGGCATCAGCTCAAATGCCTGTTATACAAAGGTAATATGCCCAAAAAAGTTGAAGAGCTCTATACCAAATGGTAATTTTTGAGCTTTATAGCCTCTCATTTTTGAAAGATGAGAGGCTATTGTCATTTAAATTGTCAATTTTTTGTCTTGATTTATTTTCAAATAAAGCGTATATTGACTGACACTAAATATTATAAAATAAACAATTATGCATCCAAAATTCAAAATAGCCGAAATCAAGGCCCCTGCAATCTCGGCACAAGCCGCAGACAGATTACGTATTTTATCGGGTATGGAAAAAAATTTACCATATACCCAAGCCATGACCCTAGCTCGCCGCATACGTCCGATTATATCCGGCGACGACCCTGAGGATCTTTCTTTAAGTGTAAAAGGAAAGCCGAGCGGTCAAAAATTTTGGGTTAAGAGCTCAAAAATACGCAACGGAAGTTATCTTCTGCCGATACGTGTCATAGCTCCGGCCAAAGGTTTAAAATTGATAGGAGAGATTGATACCTATCACGAATGTTCGGCCTGCGGCAGTTTCAGACCTTCGGTATTTGAGGTTTTATACCAAATACCCGAGGAACTGCGAGAAAGAGTAACTGCTTTTGAGCTATACGCTGAAGACAGCTGCTGGCTCAACATTTACGATGCCGAGACCGACCGGCAAAAACTAAAATGCCTTTTATACGAAGGCGCCATGCCCGAGAGGATTAAGAAATTACCTCTCACATGGTAATTAACCACGCTAACGCTCTCAAGAAATTGAGGGCGTTAAGCTTTTTAAAAGGTTTAAAACAACAAACCCGTCTTGTAAGCATAGGTATACAAGGCGGGTTTTCAAGCATTATGGTTTTGTGCCAGATTTTTAGCTGTCAAATAATTTTCCTTAGCAACTTGTTGCGAATAGCCGCAACCGTTAATTTCAGGATGTTTTATCGACAGGTAGGCAAAACCACATATTGTGCCGGATGTATCCATAAAAGTTATACCATAAACCGGCAGACCTTTTACAATACAAATATGATAAGAGCATACCTTATATCCGGTCTGCTTGGCAAAAGGGGTATTTTGGGCGGTTTGAATAATTTTAGGCAAAGTTTTTTTATGTAAAATTTGCAACATTTTCGCTATCAAACGGCGTATAAACTTATGTTTATAAACAAAATCACCACATATTGCCAACAATGAAATTGTTAATAAAGCAATCAGCATAACGGTTATTTTAATAATACATTGATAAGGCGTTAGGGTAATATTTTATATAAAAAAGTCAAGTCGTATATATAAGCAAAAAAAAGAACCCCGCCTTGTAAAAATACAAAGCGGGATTCTTTCAATTAGAATTCAAAATCCAAGTTATTGAAAGTATCCAGCGGGATGACATCGTTGTCATTTTCCCCGTAAGACACCTCAACTTTGGCACCGGCCTTGGTCCACCTAACTTCACGGAAGAACTCCGATGAAGCGGTAAATTCCTTGCCCTTTACCTCATCAAACAAGATATAATACATCTTGCCTTCGGAAGTAATATCGCGGACGGTCATCACTTTCGTAACGGCCTCCACGGCACCACCCTGAACTTTCTCATTAGACCTGCGCAGAGCCGTTAAATAATTTGCTTCTGCTTCGGTCTTTGAGAGACCGCAGCCAACAACTTGACGGCTGGTAACGGCAACAAAGGCATAGCCCGTAATATTGCCGCTTTCACCGGTAAACGTCATAAAGTAAGAAGGAATACCCCTTACATTATACAGCACCGGAGAGGTAGCTGTATATCTAGACGCCTTAGCAAACTGCTGGTCTTCGGCAATCTTCTTAGCCTCCATCTCGTTTACACCCGAAACGCGATAATATTTCGCTTTTTTGGTGCGAGCATTAACGAGCATGAAGCCGGAAGTAGCTCCATCCGAACCAGCGGATTGGATACCCGTATACCAAAAGCATTCACCTTTGGAATAAACAAGTACCATGCCCGGAGTTGGCTCCTGTACTCCTATCTTGGCAAAGATAGAATTCCAATAACCTGATTTGTACTCACCCCAGGTTCTAATCTGGTTAGTGATGAACTTTTCAGGCTGGATTCTATCAATCCAGCTAGGAGCATCGGCAATACCGTATTCGGCAATTTCACCTGACTGTGCGTCAAGGGTGATAACGCCGACGGCATCTTTTCCGCCGAAGCCGTTGATGGTCTTCTTATAGATTGAAATCACCCAATAAGGTCGACCCTCATTGTTAATTTCAAACTTTTCTTCCGCAATAGCGGTGGAAGCGTAACCGTGTGTACGAAGATATCTTTCTATATCTGTTGCAAAACAAGACGTTTCAAGATACTTCAACTTAAGGTCATCACCACCTACGGAAGAAACCATCATCCTAACATTCGGGTTGTTGGCATAAACAATCATGTACCCTGGGGTAACACGATTATTAAGCCACTTGAAAAATCCCGAATGCTCCAGCGGGGCTACCCAGACGAGCTCGTCATTAAAGGTCATTTCCTGACCGTTTACGATGAATGTTCCGTTGAGGTTCTGCAGGGTCATTTCCCCTACAAAACATCTGGAACCGAGCCCTGGATCCTGCTCCAAGAGGTCCTCGGCAACTTTGCGAGCGATTGCCTCATCGGCAACCAACATCTTCTCGGTCGGGATTACATCCACATCCGAGGCAAAGTTAGCGTACTCCGCTTCCTCAACGTCCAACATATGGTTGTATTTTGAGGAGTTGAACATCTCGCTTGGCACTAATCCGATTACAATCAGGAAAAGCACCGGAACAAGTGTCAGATAGATGCTCAAAAACATAGATCTACGAGCCTTCTTTACCTCAAGCTCGTGATCTTGTCTTTTTTCATAGTCCCAATTCCAGCTACCCTTCTGGCAATCGTGATATTCCTGGACATTGACCATTACCGAAGAAATAAAGGCAAAAGCCAATGTCTCCCATATCCAACCGGTCCATCCCCATGCCAAAACCGGCATAGAAAAATAGTTGAAGATGCAGACCACTATGAAAATGGCTACCGAAAGTATGGCATTCCATACTATCTCCTCTTTGCGAAATGTTAAACCAAAGAAGATTGCCGCAACCGCGGCCGAAAATAAAATATAAGTAAGCATAATAAATATAAATTAATTTTTTTAGACTTTTAGAATAGCAAAAATTTTACTTTCTGTCAACAAGGCAAAGGGTACATTTACGGCTTGTAAAAAGTGCAAAAATAGTGTAGATTTTTTAAGAAGGTAAATTTAAGAGATTAAGATTATGAACAACAAGTCTACTAACACCGCCCCTGTGCGACAAAACCCCAAGCCGCAAGTTTGGAAATTTTTATTTAAATACATTAAGCGAGCCCGTTATATTATCCTATGTTTCTTGGTATTATTTGCTATCACGGCATTTTTAATGCGTCTGCAAAATTACATTTCTGCCCAGTTAATCGGCGTATTATCCGATACCGACAAATACCAGAACATTGCCCAAACTTTAATTATATACTTAGCGGCCTTAGCTGCGGTATTTTTAATCTTAAACGGTTTTGAATATTTAAGGCGCAAGCTTGAAACCTATTTTGTGCCTTTTTCCACCTTAAGGGTGTACAAAGATTTATTTACTTTAGTACACAAACATTCCGTGCGCTTTTTTGAAGAGGAGCTTTCCGGCAACATTTCCGGAAAAGTCCGCAACATTGTGACCAATGTTGAAAATATATACTATCACATTTTATTTGGTATATCCATGCCGATAATTGAAATTATTTTCAGTTTAAGTTTTATTGCATTTGCAAACAAGCAGTTAGCGCTGGTTCTAGGGCTGCTTAATTTACTGTTTATGGGTATTACGATATACATTCGCAAGCACATCACCTCATATGTGGCAATGAAAGCCAATAAAAATTCCATAGCCAATGGCATTTTTGTAGACGGAGTAACCAATAGCTTACTGGTAAAAAGCTTTGCAAATTACTTTTATGAAAAGCACTTATTTTTCAAAGCTGCCCGCGAGGCAGCCGAAGCCCAACGTAAAGAGATGAACAAAGATGTTAATATGCGGTGGTTTTCGCAGTTGTTGTTCGATTCTATGTTTATTATCTCGTATGTGTTAATTTTTTGGTTTTGGTACAAACATAACATGAGTGTGGCTGATGTGGTATTAGCAACATCATTGATTGCCTCGTTAATCAGCTCTATAAGGAACATGAGTTATTTTGCCAGCAACTTTGCCCAAGTATACGGCAACATTTACGACGGATTGGAATTGCTTTCCAAACCGTGCGAAGTGCAAGATAAACCTGATGCTAAAATATTAAAAGTAAAACATAACAACATTGAAATTAACAAAATAAGTTATCAGTACAAAGAAAACAAAGCCTTATTTAAGAACTTTAGTTTACAAATCGGTGAAAATGAAAAAATCGGCTTGGTCGGACATTCCGGCTCAGGCAAATCGACTTTAATCAAGTTGCTGTTGCGCTATTACGACCTGCAAAAAGGAGCCATTTTAATAAGCGGGCAGAACATTGCCGATGTAACGCAAGAAAGTTTGCGCAAAAACATTGCGGTTATTCCGCAAGAGAGCACTTTATTTAACCGATCCATAATGGAAAACATTCGTTACGGCAACCCCAAAGCGACCGATAAGCAAGTTATAAGTGCGGCTAAAAAAGCCTACATCCACGACTTTATTATGAGCCTTCCCGAACAGTATAACAGCAAAGTTGGAGAAAGAGGAGTAATGCTCTCCGGCGGTGAGCGGCAAAGAATAGCCATAGCCCGAGCGATTTTAAAAAATGCTCCGATTCTGATTTTGGATGAAGCGACATCGGCTCTTGACAGCGAAAGCGAGATGTACATTCAAAAATCATTACAAAGCCTAATGAAAAAGAAGACAGTAATAGCTATTGCCCACCGCTTATCAACCTTGCGAGAGATGGATAAATTAGTGGTTATGGACAAAGGCAAGATTATAGAGACCGGCTCTCATCAAGATTTAATGAACAAAAAGGGAGCTTATTATAAATTTTATCAAATGCAATCGTCGGGATTTTTTTAACAAAGTTTATATAAGTCTCCCTTAAAGGGGCGGATAAAACTAGTTATTATCATCAACAACATCAACAAGCTCAATTTTTATGCGTTTATCATAAAACGAGGCAAGCTGTGTTAAATAACCGATATTAAACGGAAAGCTTTTACTTTCCAGCGATTCGAGCCAAAAGTCAGGAATTTTGCTTAAAGCCGACAAATCGGCGATTGATAAATTTTTGTCTTGCCGCAACCTGGTAAGTTGAACAGATAAATCATAAAAAGTTTGCCTTAAGGCTTTTTTACGTATTTGTTTATTTAGCATATTAATCAGCTCCTATATTTTTGTTATAAAAAACCGCCTTGAAAACTTCAAAGCGGGGAGCTCAAAAACTGTCACTATACAGTCGGATTTATTCGCCGTACACAAGATACGCTTATTTCATCCACTCCCCTTATCAAGGAGTTTCATAGTGAGGTGTTTTTGAGACACCATCGCCAATCGGCGACGGTATTTATATTAAAACAAGTTGAGCGTTTTACAAGAGCAATTCGTATTTTTTTTGTTTAAAAAATTAAGGCATAAAAAATCTCCTCAAACCATAATTGATTTGAGGAGATTTTTTAGGGGAAAATATTATGCTTCACACATAATATTTTCTTTTATACGGCAGTATCGCATATAGGGGATAGCAACACCGCCATACAAACTTTTTTAAAAATTAGTAGTACTTCCAAGCTACAGAGTGATTGGCACCTGATGATCCATCTGCACCACAAGCGGTAACAGCTTCAGTAACGCTCATCGGGGTCGGGTTATCAGCACCAGGAGCGGCAATACCAGAACCAGAAGCAGCCACATCTACATTATCAACGTATATACCACCGGTACCATCCTCACCAGCACCAAGTTGTGAACCAATAGCGCTGAGTGTACCGGCATCAGGAGAATCCTCAACAACACCGGCAGCAATAGCAATCAAACCAGAAGATTGACCTGAACCCCAGTCACCGGTTGCAATGGTGATGCAAGCTTCTTCAGACAAACCGTTATATTCAATAATGAATGCATCTTGTACATCACTACCACTTCTTGCAACGGCAGAAGTAATGGTAACTGAACCATTGAAAGCGTTTTTCATGGTTGAACCGGTATCGTCATCAGCTTCATACATTTCATTAGGAACAACACCAAATTTAATGGCTGCAGCATTGTCCAAACCCGTATAATCACCTTGAGAAGAGAACAAAGTTCTGATGTTTGCTACCAACATAGATACTTGATCAGTTGTTTTGTTGATTTTATATTTGTTCATGGCTTTAGAATAACCGGCAATACCACCAACGGATAACACACCGATAATGGCTAACACGCCAAGCATTTCTACCATAGAACGACCGTTTTCATTAATGTGTTTCATAATTATCTTCCTTTTTTTAATAAGATTACTTAATAAAAAAATCGCTTTCAAAACTGAAAAGCGACCGGAAGTTAACAACTATGATAAAGAATAGCGCGGTATATTCACCGCAAGGCTTATTTTACCGCCTTCCGGCCACCGCCGGAAGGTATAAAATTTTACATCCTCATACCAAGTAAGATGCTTTATCAAGGAATTGTTAAGTTCCGAATAGCCAATCGGCTATCTGTTTTTAAGCTTACGTAAAATAATTAAAAATGTCAATAACGGTATGGATATATATCTTTAGTTATAAACAGGGCGGCTGTTTATTTTCCAAACTTTAAACTTGCAAATTTATGCGTTTGGCTTATATTCAGCCTAGATTTTTATTGACAATATTGTAAGGAGAAAACTATGCCTTTAATTTCTATGCGTCAGATTCTTGACCATGCTGCCGAAAACGGTTACGGTGTTCCGGCTTTTAATATTAACGATATGGAACAAATTATTGCCGTTTTGCAGGCTGCTCGTAAAGTTAATGCCCCGGTTATTTTGCAAACCTCAACCGGCGCTCGTAAATTTGCCGGCGACCCGATGATTCGCCATATGGTACAAGCCGGTATTGAAATGTTCCCCGAATTGCCGATTTGTATTCACCAAGACCACGGTTCTTCGGTTGATATTTGCCAATCGGCCATTGTTAACGGCTATTCTTCGGTTATGATGGACGGCTCTTTGGAAGCTGACGGCAAAACTCCTTCTTCTTATGAATATAACGTAAGAGTTACCAAAGAAGTTGTTGCCCGTGCTCATGCCGTCGGTGCTTCGGTTGAAGGTGAATTGGGCGTTATCGGTTCATTAGAAACCGGCAAAGGCGATAAAGAAGACGGTCATGGCGCCGAAGGCGTTATTGATAAAAAACGTTTGGTAACCGACCCTGATGAAGCTGCCCGCTTTGTGGCTGACACCAATGTTGATGCTTTGGCTGTTGCCGTTGGTACTTCTCACGGTGCTTATAAATTCACTCGTAAACCCGATGGCGAAATCTTGGCTATTGATGTAATTGAAAAAATCCATAAAAAATTGCCTAACACTCATATGGTTATGCACGGTTCTTCTTCCGTTCCGCAAGAATTGCAAGATTTAATCAATGCTTACGGCGGCGCTATTCCGCAAACCTATGGTGTCCCGGTTGAAGAAATCGTAAGAGGTATTAAATCTGGTGTTCGTAAAGTAAACGTTGATACCGACTGCCGTATGGCAATCACCGGTGCTATCCGTCGTTTGTTTATTGAAAACCCCAAAGAGTTTGATCCTCGTAAATACTTAAAACCGGCTATCGAAGAAATGCAAAAAGTTTGCGAAGCTCGCTACATTGCTTTCGGTGCTGCCGGTCATGCCGATAAAATTAAAGTTGTTCCGCTTTCCGAAATGGCTAAGCGTTACTAATTTTAACGGTAAAACCTTAAAAAACCGTCGGTTAATCCGGCGGTTTTTTATTACTTGTCTTTTAAAAAATAACCGATTATAATATGACAAAATTTTACTATTTTGTTTAATTAAAATAATAAATTATGAAAATAAGAGTATCTTTAGGAATGTCGTCCAAAAGTAAAAAGAACGACGCTGACTTTTTCAAAAGCTTGTTTAGCTCCATGAGTCTGCAACTTGTTGAGCCCGAATGTCCGTTCTGCGGAAAGCCCTTAAAAAATGCCGCTTGCCGCTGCTCTCAATTTCGGCAGGCCGAGAAAAAGCTGTTAAACAGCTACAATCAAAAAGAGCTGTTTGTAAGTATTTCTCCCCAAAAATCAAGTGTTACACTGCTGTCTTTGTCCGATAAAAACATCCAGGTTCAGCCGGTAGAATTTGATAAAAAAATGTTAAAGCTGTTCGATTACGGCTCGGTTTCCAAAAATCTGGAACAAGCTTGGTTTGTATCGCTCGGCAAATGGCAAAACGGAATACTTTCGTTTTACATACGAGAAAAAGGCAAAGAACAAGTATACCTTTGCTCGGTATCCGATATTCCGCAAAAGTTTAGCAGATACCCAAGTATTAGAGTTCTCGTTCACAAACGCGAATATCCATACGAAGGAATGCCCAAGAACATTGTCGGACGATATATCCATATCAACCACGATGTTGAGGTAGAAAAAATGTCTTACCAGACATTTTTAACCCGCCTAAAAGAGTAAGCTTAACCCCTGAAAGCACAAACACTTTCGGGGGTTGCTTGTTTTAAAACAGCCGATTTACTTGTTATAACCATCTTAACGCCCGCCGACCTTTCCGGCGGGCACTGCGATTCTTAAGCCGTTGGCTCTCGTCCAATGACGAAAGCAGCCAATAAAAAAACCTCCCCTGTTCGGGGAGGCTCTTTTTGATTTGCCTGGATAGGCTCCGGGAACTTCTTTCCCTACGCCATCTTAACGCCCGCCGACCTTTCCGGCGGGCACTGCGATTCCGAACCGTTGGCTCTCGTCCAATGACGAAAGCAGCCAATAAAAAAACCTCCCCTGCTCGGGGAGGCTTTTTTATTGGCTGCTTTGCCTGGATTCGAACCAAGATTAACGGAGTCAGAGTCCGCTGTCCTACCATTAGACGACAAAGCAATAATCTCTTGCAGAAGAGTTTTTACGCTTTTTTATTTCATAAGTCAAACCTTTTTTAATATCTCTGTGCTATTTTACGTTAATCAACCAATCTTAAAGGTCAATAACATGATATTTATGAAAACTAATGAAAAAATATTACAACTTTTTAAATCTTGGTGGTGGAAAAATCCGCAAAAAAATCAGGATATTACCCCCGCTCAAGCTAAACAAATTCAAAAACAGGCTAACTTAAATATTAATCCTGACCTTGAAAAAGGCTATACTAAAACATATCTTGTTATCGCTGCTCATTTGGGTGCCGAAAAACAACAAATATTCGAGGCTGCAGTTTATTATCTGTGCACCATCGCTGTTAATAAACCACAATATCAACAACCGATTATTGAAATCTTGGGCACTTATATGAACGAACATAAAAATCAACCCGAAAGATTGGCATTTATCGAAAATATGCTCATCCAAAGCAAATGGAACGTATAAAAGTTCTAATTCACGCTTTAGGTGTATAATATATTATATCTCTATTTTTACTTGACAATAATACCTTTTTGTCATAACCTATACTCGTGACTATAACAAGGTTTATCTTGCTAAAACTAACGTATATCTAACGAAAGGATAAAGAATGTCTACGGGAACTGTAAAATGGTTCAACTCCAAAAAGGGTTATGGTTTTATTCAACCTGAAGAAGGCGGTAAAGATGTGTTTGTTCATGTAACTAAACTGGAAGAAAAAGGTCTCAAAAAGCTATATGACGGACAAAAAGTAAGCTATGAAATTTATGATGACAGAGGTCGCACAGCTGCCGGCAATATTGAAGTTTTATAATAAATTTAATTATATTTTCCCTTGCGTCTGCCGAAATTACCATTCGGCAGAATTTTTTTATTACGCCTTGATTTTTTTATAAAATTTTGCTTGCAATTTATAACACTTGGGTATATAAACTGGGCTTGAACGAGTAGCTCGGGCTAATTGGCATGCCTGACTGCTTAAATGTCAATCCATTTTATAAAGGAAGGATAAAATGCCTAAATTAAAAACTAAAAGTGCCGCCAAAAAACGTTTCAGCGTTACCGGAACCGGCAAATTAAAAAGAAATTACGCATTCAAGAGACACTGCCTCTTCTGCAAATCTCAGAAAATGAAAAGACAGGCTCGCGGCTCCGTTTTATTAAACGAAGTTGATGTTCAGATTGTCAAAAAGTTTTTACCGTATTTGTAAGGAGGATTAGAGATGTCACGTGTTAAAAGAGGTATGACCGCTCACGCCCGCCATAAAAAGATTTTGGATATGGCCAAAGGTTACAGAGGTCGCAATAAAAATGTATTCAGAGTTGCTGTTGAAAAAGTTGAAAAAGGTTTGCAATATGCTTACCGCGACCGCAGAGCTAAGAAAAGAAGTTTCCGCGCTTTGTGGATTCAACGTATTAACGCTGCTACTCGCTTACATGATATGACTTATTCCCGATTTATCAGCGGGCTCGCCAAAGCCGGCATTGAGCTGGACCGTAAAGTCCTCGCTGATATCGCTTTGAAAGAGCCCCAAGCTTTTGCTAAACTGGTAGATTCTGCCAAAGCGGCTCTTAATAAGTAAGCACAGATACAGTAATATCAAAAAAGTTAAAAAGAGTCCTCTTGGCAATCCAAGATGACTCTTTTTATGTTTATAAGGTTTAATACAATGGAAGATTTAGAAAGTCTTAAAACACAAATTATCAATAACATTAACTCGGCCTTAGACATTAAGGCTTTGGAGGAAATAAGGGTTTCTGTTATGGGTAAAAAAGGTATTCTGACCGAACAAATGAAAGGTTTGGGAGTTTTACCTTTAGAGCAAAAAATTGAAACCGGCAAAAAACTTAACGTCCTAAAAGCCGAGTTCGAACAAGCTCTTAACGCCCGTAAAGAAGTTTTAGAAACTGCCGAATTAAATAAAAAACTCGCAACCGAAACTATCGATGTAACCCTCCCCGTTCGTCCTGAAACTCAAGGACGTATTCACCCTGTTTCCAAAATTTATGAAGAGGTTGTTGCCATTTTCGGACAAATGGGCTTTGAAGTTGCCGAAGGTCCGGATATTGAAGACCAATTTCATAACTTTAACGCTTTGAATATGCCGCCTAATCATCCGGCTCGGCAAATGCAAGATACTTTCTATCTTCCGCACTCGGCAAATGAAGATTTTGATATGGATAAATCATATGTTATCCGTACCCACACTTCCGGTATGCAAATTCGTACCATGGAAACCAAAAAACCGCCGATTCGCATTATTGCTCCGGGAAGAACTTACCGTTCCGATTACGATGCAACACACACCCCGATGTTCCATCAGGTTGAGGGCTTGGTAATTGATAAAACCACTACCATGGCTCACCTCAAGGGTTGTTTGTATGATTTTGTGAAGGCCTTTTTTGAATTAGATGAAATTCCGGTACGTTACCGTCCGTCTTACTTTCCGTTTACCGAGCCTTCGGCAGAGCTGGATATCGGTTGCTTAAAAACCAAAACTGAATTAAAAGTCGGTGCCGGCAACGATTGGCTGGAAATTCTGGGCTGCGGTATGGTGCACCCCAATGTTTTAAAAGCCGGTGGTATCGACCCCGATGAATATCAAGGCTTTGCTTTCGGCGTAGGTTTAGACCGTTTGGCTATGTTAAAATATGGTATTCCCGATTTAAGAACTTTCTTTGAATCCGATGTTCGTTGGCTTAAAAATTACGGTTTCTCACCGCTTGATTTCTCATCAATGACAGGAGGATTAAGCAATAACGGAGGACAAACACGATGAAATTTACATTATCATGGCTTAAAGAGCATTTAGACACAACTGCCGATTTAGATACAATTGTTAATACTTTAACCAAAATCGGCTTAGAGGTTGAAGAAGTAACCAATCCGGCATCCGGATTAAACGGTTTTATTACCGCTCGTGCCGAAAATGTCAGGATGCACCCCGATTCTGACCACTTACATTTATTGGAGGTTAACACCGGAAGCGAAAAATTACAGGTTGTCTGCGGTGCTCCCAACGTTAAGGAAGGATTAGTCGGTATTTTTGCACCCGTCGGCACACTTATTCCGTGCTATAACGAGGTTTTGAAAGTCGGCAAAATCAGAGGTGTTGAAAGTTTCGGTATGATGTGCTCCGAAAAAGAATTGGGTATCGGCCAAGACCATACCGGCATTATTGAACTTTCAAGCGACACGCCTTTGGGTAAGCCCGCCGCTGAGGTTTTAGCCATTGACCCCGTAGTTGAAGTTTCAATAACTCCTAACCGTGCCGAATGTTTAGGTGTAAGAGGTATTGCCAGAGATTTGGCCGCAGCCGGTTTGGGCAGATTAAAGCCTTTGAACATTCCCGAAATTAACGGAACCTTCAAAAGCCCGATAAGCATTACGGTTAAATGCCCCGATGCTTGTCCTACCTATGTCGGACAATACATAAAAGGAGTAAATAACAAAGCCGAAAGTCCTAAATGGATGAAGGACCGCTTAACGGCTATCGGTTTGCGTCCGATTTCGCCGCTGGTTGACGTAACCAACTACATCAACTACGATTTAGCTCGTCCTTTGCACGTATTTGATGCCGATAAAATTACCGGTAATTTAACCATCAGAATGTGTCAAAACGGTGAAAAGTTTGTTTCTTTAGAAGATAAAGAATACTCACTTGACGATAAATGTTTAGGTATTTGCGACGATGCCGGTATTCAGTGTTTAGGCGGTATTATGGGCGGTGCCGAAAAGGGCTGCTCTCCCGAAACTAAAGACGTATTGTTGGAATGCGCTTTATTTAAGCCTGAGTGCATTGCCCGCACGGGACGCAAATTCGGTATAGAGTCCGATTCGCGTTACCGTTATGAACGTTGGGTAGACCCCAAATCCAATGTGTGGGCAGCCCAATACGCCGCTAAAATGATATTAGATATTTGCGGTGGTGAACCGGCCGAGATGATTGTTTGCGGCAAAGAAGATATGCCCGAGCAAGTTGCTTACATTCGTCCGTCCCGCTTAAAAGATTTTATCGGCATTGATGTTTCTGCCGAAAAGATTATTGAAATTTTAAATAACTTGGGTTTCAAAACCTCAGTTGAGGGCGAAAAAATCAAGGCAGTATCTCCGAGTTGGAGAGGCGACATTGAAGGCGAACATGATTTGGTAGAAGAAGTTGTCCGCATGATTGGCTTAGATGAAATTCCGGCCGAAAGTCTACCTCATGATAAGTTCCCCAAACCGATATTAACTCCGCGTCAAAATAACATCGTTGCCGTAAAGCATGAGCTTGCCGACCGCGGTATGTACGAAACGGTTACTTGGAGTTTTACCGATTCAGGCTTGGCTGAGAAATTCCACAAGAGCAATCAGCCAGAAAAGATTTTATTACAAAATCCGATTGCAGCCGATTTAAATGAAATGCGTCCGTCGATTTTGCCTAATTTATTGTTAGGGGCCAAAAACAATATTGCAAGAGGTTATCCTAACTTTTCAATTTTTGAGGTTGGACCCGAATTTTACGGTCGCCACCCCAATGAGCAATGTACGGTTGCTGCCGGTATTCGTGTTGGTCAAACCTCTAAAAAAGACTGGGAGCATTCCGCCCGCACCTTTGACGTATTTGATGTAAAAGCCGATGCTTTAGCTGCCATTGCCGCAGCCAACGGACCGTTTGAAAATCCGCAAATAACTCGTGATGCTCCGGCTTATTATCATCCTGGCAGAAGCGGAGCCTTGCGTTTGGGTAAAAATGTTTTGGCCTACTTCGGACAGTTACATCCGCTTATTTGTAAGCAATTCGGCATTAAGGGTAATGTAGTGGCCTTTGAGGTTTATTTAGATAATATTCCTTTGCCGCGTAACACCCACGACAAAGCTAAAAAGAAAATTGAAATGTCGGCTTTCCAACCGATTGATAAAGATTTAGCTTTTGTCGTCAATAAAGATGTAAATGCTGCCAATATAATTGCAGCAGCCAAAAACGCCGACCGTAATTACATAAGCGATGTTCGTATTTTTGATATCTACGAAGGCGATAATCTGCCGGAAAATAAAAAGTCGGTAGCAATTAGTTTGACCTTCCAACCTAAAGAACAAACCTTTACCGATAAAGATATTGAAAATTTAATGAATAAGGTTATTGTTGAGGTCTCTAAAAAGACCGGCGGCGAATTACGCAACTAAAAATTAAGCCGGCAACTTAGCGGTTGCCGGCAACAGTAAAAAAATAAAAGGAAAGAAAAATGGCACTTAAAACAAACCGTAAAACCAATTATCCCGAATGGTATCAATGCGTGGTATCGGAAGCCGACATGGCAGAAACTTCAGTATCTCCGGGATGTATGGTAATTAAGCCCTGGGGTTATGGACTTTGGGAAAGAATAAGAGATATTTTTGATGAAAAATTTAAAGAAACCGGACATGAAAATGCCTATTTCCCGATTTTCATTCCGCTTTCATTTTTTCAAAAAGAAGCCGAACACGTAGAAGGTTTTGCCAAAGAAATGGCCGTAGTTACACATTCACGTTTAACAGCCAAAGACGGTAAGTTAGTTCCGGATTCGGAGCTTGATGAACCTTTGATTGTTCGCCCCACCAGTGAAACGATTATTGCCGATTCGTTTGCCAAATGGATTCACTCGTATCGTGATTTACCGGTACTTATCAATCAATGGGCAAACGTTGTACGTTGGGAAATGCGCCCGCGCCTATTTTTAAGAACTCGTGAGTTTTTATGGCAAGAAGGGCATACGGCTCATGCCAGCGCCAAAGAGGCTGAAGACGAAACCAAACAAATGCTTGAGGTTTATCGTCAAGTAGCCGAAGATGCTTTGGCCATGCCGGTTATTACGGGTCGCAAACCGGAATACGATAAATTCCCCGGAGCCGTAGATACTTATTGCATTGAAGCCATGATGCAAGACGGTAAATCTTTACAAGCCGGAACATCGCACTTTTTAGGTCAAAATTTTGCAAAATCGGCAAATATAACCTTTATCAACAAAGAAAATAAACCTGAGTTCGCTTACACCACTTCATGGGGTGTATCCACTCGTTTAATCGGCGGCTTAATAATGACTCATGCCGATGATGAAGGTATGGTTGTACCTCCTAAGGTTGCTCCGTATCAGGTAATTTTAATTCCGGTTATTAAAAAAGCCGAAGACGAAGAAAAGGTTATGACATATATCAACGATATTTATGCTAAGCTGCGTAAACAAACCGCTTTTGGTGAAAAGTTGCGTATAAAGCTTGATAATCGTAACAAATCAACGGTTGATAAATTCTGGGAATGGACGCGTAAAGGAGCTCCGATTATCTGCGAGATTGGTCCTCGTGATGTTGACGGTAATGCCATGATGGTAAGAGAACGCTTGAAGCTGGGCTTACCTGAAGGAAAAGAATTAGTTGGCTCCGAAGACTTTATTGCCAATATAGAAAACCGCTTGGCAAACATTCAAAACGAAATGTTTGCAAGAGCCAAAGCTCGTTTAGAAGCCAACATTCGTACCGATATTACCACCCCTGAAGAGTTTAAGGCTTATTTTACCAACTCCAATGAGTGGATAGAAGACGGTAAAAAAGGTAAAGTTGCTTTTGTACGCGGCAAGTGGAGCGGTAATCCTCAAACCGAAGAAATCTTAAAAGAGATGAAAATCAACATTCGCTGCATTCCGTTTGACCAAAGCGGAACCAAAGGCAAATGTTTGTTAACCGGTGAAGATGCCACTTTAGATGTTATCTACGCCCGCAGTTACTAGCCAACATTTATCACCTAACAACAACCCACAATTTCACACAAATCGAAATTGTGGGTTGCTTTTTATATATACAGGCAATAATCTGTTATATGCTTAACTGACGCAGGAGATAAAATGAAAAAATATTTATTACTTTTGAGTTTAATACTGGCCTCATGTAAATCGATATCATACGGTGATGTAAATCCGATGATTGCAAAAAATAACATTTTACTGCCGCCGTTAGAAAGCATAACCGATATTTATAATTTAGAATCCACCTACTCTGCCGGAGGTTTTAGCGCCGTTTCCGATAACATCGGCGGCATGGGCGGCGGCAATAATTTTGGCGGCTGGATGCAAACTACCGACACTTCGGGTATAAATTACAAAGATAGCCGAGTTAATGACGCCATAAATATTTTTGAAAAAGAAGTAGTTGAGAATATCACCAATCCCTACGGCGAAAAGAAAGGATATATTGTCTTAAAACTAGGTTACATTGAAGAAGATAACTCTTTTATTTATCCGGCCGTTTCGCTTTGCACGCTGTATACCATAAATTTATTCGGATTTCCGCAAAATAAAATCAGTCAGTTGTTAGAAGTTGAAGTCGATATTTTAGATAACAATAAAAATCTTGTTAAACGCTATGTAGAAACCGTAAATAACTCCGATTATGTTGCCATGTGGTGGGGATATGATGAGAGCAGTATCTATCGCAAAATAGCGGCTGATAACATAAAAGATGCATTAAGCAAAATACGTATCAAAATCGGGCAAGACGCCTTAGAAATCAGAAGCAAATTACAATAGCGTAAAGCAGACAAAACAAAAGGGAGGCTTTTTATAAAGCACTCCCTTTCGATTACAACATTTACGCCCGCCTTGGCTTAATGGCAAGGCTCTCGGCAAACTGAAGATATGCCGAATAAGAGACCAGACCCTCTTTGTAGAGTTCATATGCCATTTTCACGGCGCTTTTACGAACTCGGCGTGTTGAGTTAATGTTAACGGCGTACGTTTGATCGCCGCTCTGGAACTTCAGCAAGTTTTGCACACCGTCCATCCCCGGAGTATCGGAAGTAACCGAAGCTGCAGCGGCCTGCATTGTTGCTTTTTCATCTTTGTTTTGTGCCTGCGCATTGGTTGCAAACACGGCTGTAATCAATAAAGATACAGCAATGAGCATAAACTTTTTCATAACATAAAAGTTTGATTTAATAATTAAGAAAACGTAATGTTAAGCTGACACATTTTTTATTTTTTGTCAATATGTTAAATTGTTGAATAAAGTACTTTTATTTTAAAAAAAAGTAATATAGTATCCGAGTGTTTTTATAACAAAGGCAATAAAGATGAAAACATTTATCAGTTTATTTGCATCATTTTTTAAGGTCGGGTTATTTACCTTCGGCGGCGGATATGCCATGCTGCCGCTATTAAAAGCCGAAGTGGTTGAAAAAAGAAACTGGGTAACCGAAAATGAACTGCTGGACTATTTTTCAATCGGGCAATGCACTCCCGGCATTATTGCGGTAAACGTTTCAACCTTTTGCGGATATAAGTTAAAGGGCATAAAGGGAGCAATAGTTTCGACCACAGCCATGATATTACCTTCATTAATTATAATAACGCTTATTGCCTCGGTATTAAAAAGTTATATGCATTTATCCGTAGTCAGCAACGCCTTTGCCGGCATCAGATTAGGGGTTATTGCCTTGCTGATTAACTTAATGTTTGATATGGGTAAAAAGATTTTTAAAGAGAGCAATAACAAAAAATTACACAGTTTTATTTTTTTACTTTCGGTTTGTTTGTTGCTCTTAGCCGATACGTCAGCCGTATTTATCGTAATTTTGGCAGCTGTTTTAGGCTTTATACCTACCTTTGGTAAGCTTTGGCGGAGGGCAAAAAAATGATATATTGGTTATTGTTTTTCGAGTTTTTCAAAATCGGTTTATTTGCCATCGGCGGCGGAGCGGTAACAATACCTTTTTTATTTGATTTAAGTGAAAAATACGGATGGTTCAGCACTGCCGAATTAACTGATATGATAGCCGTATCAGAATCCACCCCCGGACCGTTGGGAGTCAATATGGCAACGTTTGCCGGATTTCAAACTGCCGGTATTTTAGGCGGAATTATTGCAACATTTGGTTTGGTATTACCATCGGTTATCATCATTATTTTAATTTCAAAACTTTTAAAACAATTTTCGCAAAACGAGCATGCCCAAACCCTACTCTCTTCAATAAGACCTGGGGTATTAGCTTTAATTATTTTTGCCGGATGGCAGATAGCTCGTATCAGTATTGTTGATATAAAAACGACTATAATTTTTGTTATATTTACGACCTTGATATATTTTTACAAAAAGAGCCCGATATTTTATATCTTGCTCTCGGCAACAGTAGGAATTATATTAAAGCTGTAATAAAAGGAGAGGCTTAATGAAAGAAACAGATACCATTTACGATGTAGTAGGCATAGGCAACGCCATGGTTGACGTGTTAGCCAAAGTCGGCGAAGGATTTTTAACTGAAAGAAAACTTCACAAAGGAGGCATGACCTTACTTGATGCGGCAACGGCCGGCAAGATTTATGCAGACATAATCCCCGAGCGTGAAGTTTCGGGAGGTTCTGCCGCCAACACGGTAGCAGGCATGGCATCGCTTGGCTCGGACTGTGCTTTTATCGGCAAAGTTCATGATGACGAGCTTGGTCAAAACTTTCGCCGCGATATCGGAGCCGCCGGGATTGACTTTTTTACACCGGCATTATTAGAAGGTCCGGCAACTGGGCGAAGCATTGTTTTGGTAACTCCCGATGCCGAAAGATCGATGTTTACTTATTTGGGAGCAGCCACTCGTTTAACGGTTGATGACATTGATGAAAATATAATCAAAGCCTCAAAATACACCTTTTTAGAAGGCTATTTATGGGAAGAAGAAAACGCCAAACAAGCTGCACTAAAAGCCTGTGAGCTGGCACACAAATATAACCGTAAAGTAGTGCTAAGTTTATCGGATAAGACCTGTACCAAAAATCATCGTGAAGAGCTTTTAGAGGTTGTAAAAGAACAGATTGATATTTTGTTTGCCAACGAGCATGAAATAAAAGCCTTATTTGCCAGCGATGACTTTATGGGGATATTAGACATGGTAAAGCCTTTGGTTGAAATTGCCGCCATTACGCGTAACGCCCAAGGTTCGGTAATTGTAAACGGCCGTGTTAAAATTTTTGTTGAAGCCGAAAAGGTTGAAACGGTGGTAGATTCAACCGGAGCCGGTGACTTATATGCGGCAGGATTTTTGTATGGTATGATAAGAGAAAGAAGCTTAGGTACATGCGCCATGATAGGCAGCATTGCCGCATCGGAAATTATTTCGCATTACGGGGCAAGACCTGAGGTTTCGCTACGCGGATTTGTTCGCAATCGCTTATTACAATACGGCAAAAAAGCCTAAGCAAATACACAAACAGCACAAAAATAAGACTCACATCAGGTGCGGGTCTTATTTTTTTATAAAAAATCTTGAAATTTAAAAATTTCGCTGTAATGTACAAAAAAAATTTCATTTAAGCGACATAATAAGTACGGCATATCTATTTGATATGTTGTCACAAGTTGCCAAAATTTTGAGGACATAAAATATGAGTATGAGAAACATTGCCATAATTGCACACGTTGACCACGGTAAAACGACTTTGGTTGATGGTTTATTGAAGCAAAGCGGCACATTTAGAGATAATCAAAAGGTTGCCGAGTGCGTTATGGACAGTAACGATTTGGAAAGAGAAAGAGGTATTACCATTTTATCAAAATGCACTTCGGTAAATTGGCATGGCACACACATTAATATAGTAGACACTCCCGGTCACGCTGACTTCGGTGGAGAAGTTGAGCGAATTTTATCAATGGTAGACGGGGTAGTTTTATTGGTAGATGCATCTGAAGGTCCGATGCCGCAAACTAAGTTTGTATTAGGCAAAGCCTTAAAAATCGGATTAAAACCGATTGTTGTTATCAACAAGGCTGATAAACCCGATGCTCGTCCCGATGAAGTTTTAAATGAGATTTTTGATTTATTTGTAAGTTTAAACGCCAACGACGAGCAACTAGATTTTCCGGTTTTATATGCTTCCGGACGCAATGGTTGGGCTGTAAAAGATTTAAATGATGAGCATAAAGATTTAACTCCGTTATTTGAACTGATTTTATCATACGTAAGTGAGCCAAAATGCGATAAAGATAAACCTTTTTCAATGTTGGTAACAACCTTGGAAGCCGATAAATTTTTAGGTCGTATTTTAACCGGAAAAATCCAATCCGGCACATTACATTTAAACGATGCCGTGAAAGTAATTAACGCCAACGGAGAAGTTGAAAGAACACGTATAACCAAAATTTTGGCATATCGCGGATTAGAGCGCACGGCATTAACCGAAGCTCATGCCGGAGACATTGTAGCTGTAGCCGGAGTTGTAAAAGGCACGGTTGCCGATACCATTTGCGATTACAGTGTTGAAGAGTATATTCATGCGCAACCGATTGACCCTCCGACACTGGCCATGACCTTTTCCGTAAACGATTCGCCTTTAGCCGGACGCGAAGGAGATAAAGTAACCTCCCGTATGATATGGGACAGATTATGTAAAGAAGCTGAAGGTAACATAGCCTTAAAAATATCACGAACGGACAGTACCGATTCGTTTGAAGTTGCCGGACGCGGAGAATTACAACTCGGTGTATTAATTGAAACAATGAGAAGAGAAGGATTCGAGTTATCAATTTCTCGCCCGCGGGTATTGATGAAAAAAGATGAAAACGGTAATTTATTAGAACCGGTTGAAGAAGTTGTAATAGACGTGGATGAAGAGTTTTCCGGAGCAGTTGTTGAAAAGTTAGGACAACGTAAAGCCGAAATGACAGAAATGATACCGTCACAATTAGGCAACAAAGTTCGTTTAATATTCCATGCTCCGTCACGTGGATTAATCGGTTATCACTCCGAATTTTTGACCGATACGCGTGGTACCGGTGTTATGAACCGTATATTTTATGCCTATGAACCTTATAAAGGTGAAATTGAAGGAAGAAGAACGGGTGTATTAATATCAAGTGAAAACGGCACAGCAGTAGCCTATGCTTTGTGGAAATTACAAGACAGAGGTCCGATGTTTGTCGAGCACAACTCTCCTGTATATGTTGGTATGATTATAGGAGAACACACCAAATCTAACGATTTGGAAGTAAATCCAACCAAAGCTAAACAATTAACCAACATTCGTGCTGCAGGTAAAGATGAAGCCATTGACTTAATTCCACCCAGAAAGATGAGTTTGGAACAAGCTTTATCTTACATTCAATCAGACGAATTGTTGGAAGTAACACCGAAATCGTTACGTCTGCGTAAAAAGATTTTGGATCCGTTACAACGCAAACGCGCCAAACCTGAAGTAATTGCGTAAAAAACAAAAAGCCTTTTCTTAAAAAATTAAGAAAAGGCTTTTTATTAATTTTCACTTTCTTGCTGATCATCATCTGTATCCTCGATATAGGCGATGATAAAATCGATAGCAATAGTTGCCACCAAAGCAAAACCAAAGATTCCCATTGCCGTTACGAATAGCAACACAAAAGAATCTACACCGTAATGCCTCAGCAAAAAAATTGCAGCGATAAGAGAAAGACAAAGAGCTTTCCAGAAATACCCGTGAGCCCTATCATATATCTCATCAAACTCATTTTTTACAAGGACCACAAACGCTACCAATACTACCCATATATAGTTTTGGTCTAGAAAGAAAATAATCGAATCCATAATATAAAAAAAATAAAATCTACTAAGATAGCTTACCTCTTTTTAGACAAAATGCAAGAAAAAATAATTCACCTATTACTAAAGATAGATTAGACTTTAAAAAACAAATATGATAGCGTATCACTATGACAGATAAAGGAAACCCGAATGAATACAAATTTTGATAATTTCGGACGATCTATGGTTGAGATGATAGGAGTCTTAGCCATTGTAGGAGTATTAAGCATCGGCGGTATAGCAGGATATATGACTGCCAGCCATACGATGAGAACTAATAAATTAAAAGATGAAATAACAACGATTATCGCCAACATACGCAGTATGTATTTTTCAGCGCGAGACTATGAGAGTTTAAACGAGATTACGGTAATAAATGCCGGATTAATCCCTGATTGGATGATAAGCGAGGATAAGCTTCATATTCAAAACAAAGCCAAAGGTTCTGTATATGTATCGGCGGCAGCCTACGGCTATGAGCCTTATGGAAGTTTCATTTTAATTTTCAATGGTCTGGATGCCAAGACTTGTAGGGAGTTAGCCATTTCGGAATGGGGATCGGATATGTCATCAGGATTTTTAGCCTTAAGTATAAAGAACGATGGCGATTTAACGGTAGATACGAGTGGTTTAACAGCCTCGGAGGTAGTTTCTGCCGATAATGTAATTTTAGCTCGCGAGATATCCGGCAGCACTTTAGAGCAGGTTTACAATCTGTGCGATTGCCAAACAGTTGACAGCTGCGCGATTGCTTGGAAATTTTATTAAAAAAATTTATAACAATCACAATAAAAAAAAGACTTGATTTATTAAATATAACTGTGTATGAATAACGGAGTTAAAGATAACTAATAGGGGTATAGCTCAGTTGGTAGAGCATCGGTCTCCAAAACCGAGTGTCGTGAGTTCGAATCTTACTGCCCCTGCCAAAAAGAAAGCCGTCCGCGAGGGCGGTTTTTTTTATTGGCATTTAGGGCAAGTTGATAAGAACTCACGAGTAAGTGAGTTCGACTACAAGCGAAAGGCGGGCTTTAGAACACCGGTCAGCTTTTAGCTGATGAGCGCAGTGAACGTAGCGCTAAGCGGAGTAATCTTGACTGCCCCTGCCAAAAAGAAAGCCGTCCGCGAGGGCGGCTTTTTATAAATAAATCATTTAATCTGCCAGGTATGAAA
>CALXWE010000005.1 GCA_944392295.1 uncultured Alphaproteobacteria bacterium | reverse complement strand
GAGCGTTATGTCAAACTCATCGCTATAAGCTTTACTGAACCACGCGTCTAACGCGTGGTTTTCTTGTTACAATAAAAAGGGGTTCGCTAGTCCGAACCCCTTTTACTTTCTTTCTCGAGCGTATAATCTATGTAGGCGCTCTTAAGTGATTGGAGCTCCACACTCTCTGCCAAAAGTCTCTCCCCTTCTTCTCTCAGAGAATGAAATTTTTCCAGCCATGACCTTAGCAAATCGACATCGTTGCGATGCAGCATGGCTATTTCAACATCCTCTCCCGGGTTTGACGTCAGGCAGCGCAAAACACGCAGACATGCAGCTACACTCCCGTTTTCAAATACCCAGAGCACATTCTCTTGCCAGAAACCCCACATACTGTAGGATAACTGCAGAACTTCCATACTACCGGAAATCATCATACATCTTTCCGATGCAGGCTGCGGCCAAATCGTGTTTACATACCGTTTTTTCCATGCCTCAGGAGCAATCTTAAAAAACTCCACTTCATCATGTTCGGAAATGCTGCCGGCTCCAGATGAGAGCATAAGACTCTTAAACTTCTGATAATCACCCTCCTTGAGAATGCTTATCAAATTTTTATCTTTATCCATATGTATATAAATTTTAATAATTTTTATTGGTGCTAGCTTTATAGCACGCTATATATTTTTTGTCAAACACAATTTGTCAATTTTTTTTAAATTTTGACAATTCCCGTCGACATGGCATATATGGCAAACAAAGCAATTAACACCAAAGCTCCCGCCGCATACGCTTCTTTAGAGCTAAATACCTTCTCTTCGGGCGCATTTTGACGACGCGACCATATATAAACCGGTATACCTAGAGCTACAAATACCACAGCCATCAGCAAATACTGCAATCCGGCGGCATATATCAGCCACAGAGCATACACCGAGCCGATAACTCCGCACAGTAAAGCATTGGAACGGCGAACGTCGGTTTTAGATGGATATTCATGGTCTTCGCACATTTTCCATAAATATGCACAGCTGAACAAGTATGCCGGCAGAACCATAACGCTTGTAATGCTTAACATGGTATTCCACGCGTTATTGGAAAAATATACCAACAGCATAAATACCTGCATCAATCCGCTGGTTATCCAAAGCGATACCGACGGCGCACCGTTTTCATTTTCTTTGGCAAACTCTTTAGGAAATGTGCCGTTTTCGGCAGCTGCCTGCGGTATTTGGGCCGTTACCATGGTCCACGCCAACCAGCTGGATAATACAGATATAAGTAAGCCGATATTCATCAACCATGCTCCCCACGGACCAACAATCTTTTCCAAGATACCGGCTGTCGACGGATTGGCAACCGCGGCAAGTTCAGCCTGATCCATGTAGCCGAACGGAACTAAAGATAAGAGTACATAAATAACCAAGCAACCCATAAACCCTAGCAATGTAGCTCTACCTACGTCTTGCGATGATTTGGCATGTTTAGACATTACTACCGCACCTTCAATACCGATAAAGGCCCATAACGTTACCAACATAGTACTCTTTATTTGGGTCGATAAATCACCAAGTTTTGCTTTAGCGGCAACACTTTCACCCCAAAAGTCAAAACTAAATTTATCGCTGTGAAATACAAACATGGTAATTATAATAAACAGCAACAGCGGAACTATTTTGCCAACGGTACCGATAATGTTAATAACGGTTGCCTGCTTAATGCCTCTTAATACCAAAAAGTTAAAGCCCCAAATTAAAATTGAGCCGCCGATAATTGAGATTAAATTATTACCTCCCGCAAAATACGGCGGAAAGAAATAATTTAAAGCATCCATGGTGATTACCGCATAACCCACATTACCGCAAATTTGGCACAACCAATATGACCAGCCTATCGTAAAACCGGCATACGGGCCAAAACCTTCGCGGCTGTACATATAAATTCCGGCAGTTAAATCCGGCCTTACTTCCGACAATACTCGGAAAGTGTTGGCGATAAAATAAACTCCGAAACCGGTGATAATCCACGCCAGTAAAACCGCTCCCGCCGATGCTCCGGCTGCCATATTTTGCGGCAGGCTGTATATTCCGCCGCCTATCATGGAGCTGACAACAATTGCCGCCAGCGCCCATACGCCTAATCCGGCTGACGCCTTGGAGGGCGCCGCCGGATTTTGGCTTGATGTACTCTTGCCTTTTATCATCCTTTTATCCTTGTTTATTTAACTTTGGCCGGATCAGCATACTCAAAGTTTAAGAAACCAAGACAGGTCAGGCAATAACCAAACTGTTGGGTAATGTTTAAATAATTATGGTACATTTGAAATTCGCTGTGTTTTTCTACTCCGCGAATCTCCAACTCATGCTTTAATGATTTATTTAACCACATCTCAGCATGACCTTTGGCTATTTCATCATCTATTTGGGTATCAAAAAATTCCACATATTCGGCAGCCCAACCGCCAATTAACTCACCTTTTTTATCTTTACCCCAGCAAATACCTACACCAGTGGCTATGGCTTTGTGATTGTCGCGGCTGGCGCCGTGTCCGGCCATAATTACCTCAAGTACCGCACCGTGTTTGAACTGGTTAACTACTTTATCTACCGGAACAATGTTGCCGAATAATTCTTTGGGCAATACCGATGTATAAGGAATTACATTAAAATTTTCAATTTTAGCCTGCATTAATGCCGAATCGTAGCAGAATGTTTCAAACGGTTGAGGGGGAATACCGTCGTCTGATTGTCCGGCGCCACCTGTTTGAAATGCTAAAGTCGGATAACGTACACCTTGTAACATATCTTTTCTCCTTATAAAATAAAATTATTATCCGCCTTTGACGTAATCTTATTTTACAGGCTTTCAATGCTAAGCATCATATTTTTTTACATATGAAAAAAGAGGAAGTTATCACAACTTCCTCTTTTTTATTCACATTTTTAGAGCTTTAGCCAAGCTTCTTATGAAGCTCTTTTACCTTTTCGGTCATTACCATATCAAGCAATTGACCGACTGTCGTCTCGCCCTTTATGCCGGCAGGAAGCTGAATTTTCAGCATATCCTCCATCCAGAAAACAGGGAGATCCCAGTCAGAAGGGCCAAAGCCTTTCGGAACGAAATCCGCAATAGGACGCTTCATCAGTTCCTCATCACTGATTTTCTCATCGATATCAGCCATTTGCCGATATACAACGAGAGCATCTTTACGGAATTTCCCGCAGAAGTACCTTTCATCTAGGTAGGCATTGCGGCGTCTTTCAGATACGGCATCTGAGCCGTATGCAAAATACCGGGCAATCTCTACATAAGGCATGTTGCCAAGGTATTCAAGCGGACGCGGGCTTGACGAAAGCAAGCTCTTTCCGGTAGCACTCTCAAGTCTTTCGACAAGAGAGATAAGATACGGCCTATCTATCAGCGTGCTGCCGATATTATCGCGCCGAATCCTCTCTTCCGGAACACCCGTCGCCTGAGAAAAGAAATTCACCAGGTCATCGAACTGGTAGTTTCTGCAAACGTCCGATACCCACTGACCTACGGTAGGATAAGGGAACAATAACGGACGGTGCTCAAGCTTGAATTTTCTCTCAATTACCTTGCGGCAACGATCGAGGACTTTTCTGTTTACCTCAGATACCGGCATTCGCATGACAATTGCCTTAAAGTCTGTGGCGTTGGTCTTCTTTTTTGCTTCGTTCAGAAGCTCATCGTGCATGGCTAATTTTCCGGCCACGTACATTTGGCATAATGATAGATTCATAGTTATTTTTTTTTGTTAATAATTAGTGGATATCTCAGAGGCTATCACATCAACTGTTATTTAGCAAGACATTTTTTTGACAAAATTTAAAAACTATATGATTTTATATTCTTCTAGCTATTTCAAGGTACTCTTGGGGGGTCAATTCTTCGGCACGCTTGGTAACGGGAATATTAAGCCCTGCGCAAATTTCTTCAAAACCTTTCAAACCTTTAAGGCTCTGGCGTATCATCTTGCGACGCTGTCCAAATGCCATGGATGTTATTTTTTCAACTTTTTCCAATGTCTTAATATCCGGAACTTCATTCAAAGGGCGAAACAACAACACGCTCGACCAAATTTTTGGCGCAGGAACAAAACATTCCGGATTTATATCCATTAATTTATCTACTCGACAAATTAATTGTGCCAAAACCGACACTCTACCATAATCTTTGCTTTTTATCGGCGATGTTATTCTGTCTGCCACTTCTTTTTGAAACATTAACGTCATTGCTTCAAACATGGGCATTTGTTTTAACCAATTAACCAATAACGGAACCGATATATTATATGGTAAGTTGCTTACTATCTGTCTGGGAGCTGAGCTTAGCTCTCTTATATCAACCTGTAAGGCATCACCGCTTACTATTTGCATATTCGCTTTTGTAATGTTTTTTAAATCTTCCATAATGCGAATACAGCGCTCATCCATTTCTATAACCGTTAAGCTCTTGGGGTTTTGCTCTAGTACCGCACGCGTTAATCCACCGGGACCGGGACCGATTTCGGTAACATTAACCCCCTTAAAATCTTCCCGTTGCTGCTTATCTAAGCTTAAACGGATAATTTTATCGGTAATGTTTTTATCCAGCAAAAAATTTTGCCCAAGGGCTTTTTTAGCCATTAAACCGTAAGCTTCTACCGTTTGTCGTAATGATAGTCCGAAATCCATCGCCCTCAGCCTTAATTTTTAATATTTACCACAGCCTTGTTTCTTATATCTTTTAGATATTTTGCCGCCATTTCTTCGGTTTTTTTGGAGGTCAACATATTGCGTATTTCCGTTTCATTAACTTCCGGAGCCTTATCTATGCCGGGACGATACACTTTATCTAATCTTAAAATATAGTAGTCAGAACCTAAAGATATCGGATTAGAAATATCTCCTTCCTTCATTTTGCTTAAGGCTTGCTCTAAAGGTTGTGCCAGCATACCTTTGTTTATCCAGCCAAGCCTTCCGCCGCCTTGGGCACTCGGGCTTTGTGAAAACTGCATGGCATATAATTCAAAACGAGGGTCCTGTCTTAAATTGCTAACCAAATCTTCAATATGTTTGCCGTCCTTTTTAGCAATAACGATTTCCGATACCATAAACTTGGGCATCTTTATATCTTCGGAGACTTGTTTTAATGCATCATTTACCTCGCCCTGTGTTACTTTAACTTCTTGAGCGGCTTTACGCTGTACCAACCGGCTCCAACCCATTTCTGCAGCCATCTGCGCCTTAAACACACTCTCTTTAACACCAGATTCTTTTAACATATTTCTAAACTTGGCAAGGCTTATCCCGTTTGCTTTGGCAAAGTTTTTCATGCCTTCTTCCAACTCTTTATCCGAAATTTTTATGCCGTTTTTTTGTGCTTCCTGAATCTTGACTTTTTCATCTATTGCCGACTGCAATACCTTGCCGATTATCATATCTTTGGTTTGCTTATTTACCGGAATTTGTGTGGTGGCAACAAAGGCATTAACCCGTTCCTGCATATCCTGACTGGTAATAATCTCACCGTTAACTTCGGCAAAAATACGTATTTCATTGCCGAACAAATTAACCGGTCTTAAGGCTTTTTTACGTTCTTCTTCGGCTTTTTTTATAGCCTCTTGGCGGCGCTTTTCTTCCTCTTGACGCATTTGCTCCTCATAAGCTTTGCGGCGACGCTCCTCTTCCTGACGCAAAATTTCATCTTCGCGGTTTTGATTACTGTATAATACAGAGCTTCGCGGATTTTGAAACATAACACTGTTGGCTAAACCCTCTTGCGCTAAGCATACTCTGCTTATTAAAATAAGTGCCGCACCAAGTATAAATTTTTGCATCTTTTATCTCCTATCGGGCAATCTTAAGCACCCAAGCCACCTAATGTTTTTAAATAAAACGTGAAATTAAATTCGTAACCGTCGTCTAACTCCGGATTGTTGGAATTTGATCTTTTTACCGTCGTTACGAACATAAAACATTCATCTTCATAAATTAAATCGCCGCCGTGCTCTAATGAACCTCTGTTTTTGTCGGCTAAATCTTGACGATTGTAAAAGTTTAACGACCAGTCGCGGGTTAAGGCTACCCTGATTGAGGTGTATAACTCTTTACGTTCGTCAAAATATTCCGAAGAATTTTTATTTTCCTGCAGATATATATACGATACATATAAATTCAACAGGTTATTGCCTATTCTTGCTCCCAATTCACTGTATTGTAGTTCAAAATTATCTTTTGATAAACGGAAACGATAATCTAAATCTAAATACTGTGACGGTGATGCATAGACACGACCTACGTAATCGGTAAAGTGACCTTCGTTGTCAATATTGCTGGTAAAACTGCTGTTTTTATTAAATTGATAGCTTTGCGCAATAAATGCCGACGTTCTGCCCAGTACATTGCCATATGAACTCCAATTTAAACCATAGCTTACTCGGCTGCCGGTATCATTGCGATCGTAACCTGAATACCTATCCAAACTTAAAATGTTTGTATCGTCTAATTCTACATCTTCACTGTCTTCATTGGGAATTTTATCCGATAAATTACCACCGTTAGGTGCCAACACACCAACTACTACCGGCTCAATAATTTGACGTGATGTTTCAGTTGCTCTGATAAACGGTAATTTCCATTCAACACCTAACTGTGGAAACACTCTTGCCACCGCACCGCTGAAATCAGATGACGAATCGGCTGCTCGATATTTATCTACATAATATAAATCAGATTTCACCGACGCCATAACGCGATACCTCTCACCGAAAGGACTGGTCCACGGCAGTACCCAGGCATTAATCATCGACATTCTTTGGCTTGAAGAATCTTCTTCATGATAAACCGATGCTAAATTAAAATTATTCTGCCAGTATGAACCTATGGAGCTTACATCGCTTATAGTCTCATAATCGACCAGTGGCAAAACATACGGACGATTATATTTTCGTCTTTCGTATTCGGTTTGATTGCTGCGGCGTAAATCATAACTTATCAGCTTATAATAATAAGCTTCTATTGAAGCGTAATCTCGGTCATTAAAATATTGCAACCGCGCATTTGAAGTTAACCATGCATCATCTTCATGATCTAAATCGAGCTCTTTTAAATATAAGCTGTCCGATGCATAATTAATGTTGGTATCGGCAACCCAGTAATCATTTATCTCATAGCGACCATATGCAAAAAGATTGCCTCGGTTCTCCGGGCGGTTATCAGCACCGTCTTTTAAATAAGTGCCTTGCATATCAACATAGCCTTTATTAAAATATTTACGGTATTGGCCTCCCCAAACAACATCTTTATCGGTAGTAAAAATCGGCGAAAACAAAAAGTCGGAATAATCATCAATATTCCAAAAATAATTAATTTGTAATGTTCCGCCTAGATAGTTACTGCTACCGATATTCGGCATCAAAAAGCCGGACCGTCTTTTTACTTCAGGATCAGGATGCGAGAAAAACGGAGTATATAATACCGGCACGCCTTTTAATTCTATAAAAGCATCATTATAGTTAACATTTTGATTTTTAGCATCATGTGTTACTTTTCTTGCTTTTATCTGCCACAACGGACTTTCTTGACCTTCACAAAAATCGCAAGGTGTATATGTAGCATTGCGCATAACTTTGTTGTCATTGGCTTTTTTGTGAAAATGCTCAGCCCATATCTTACTTTCATCTTGCAAAATGGCTTTTATCTTGTTCATTTGCGCAAAATTCATTTGGTCTGACAATTCAACATTATCTGCATATATAACATTGCCTGTTTCTTCTTCCAAACGGACATTCCCGATAGCCGTTATTCTGTCTTCGGTTTGTTTATATACCAATTTATCGGCGTATAAAGTAAGTCCCTCTCTTTTGACAACAACCTCTCCTAAGGCCTCAATGGTTTTTTCTTTATCATTGCTTACAAGCTCATCGGCATTAAAGTAAATATTTGGTTCTGCATCTTGAGAAGGCGTGGCAAAAACATTTGTAATATTAAAAGGCTCAACCTGAACAAAGGGTTTAACTTTTTGCTCTTTTAAAACTTCTCCGGCAACGGGTTCGTGTTCGGCTTCAACTTCTACGCCCTGCACTTTAGATGCACTAAATGCCGCACATAAAACAGTTAAAAACAATGCGTTATTTATTATTTTTTTATTCATCTGACAGCGCCTTGTGTTTGTGCTTAAACATATACGGATTGTAAAATAATAACAGATATACACAAATAGCCATAGGCAGCAAACAATTTATGTACAATACAGGAACAAAATATAAACTTCGTCCCGCCAAATTAGTCAAGCTTAAATCAAGTCCTTGAATAACAACCATGGTAATTATTGAACAGGATATTATTTTGCTCTGTCCTCGACGATTAAAGTTGCCGATTAAAAGTCCGGTACACCCGAGCAAAGCAAACAGTAGATTATACCATGGGGTTAGCAATCGGCGGTGTCCTTCAACAATGTATTTACGTTTGTCGTCATCATCAAGCGAGGTATCTTTATCGGCATTGAGCAGTTCCCATAAATTTTTCTCACGAACGGAGGCTTCTTTCATTTTTTTACCGCCCATACTGCCTAAATCTACAGCATAGCGCTCAAATTTTAATGATGAAAATTGCGAACTTTCACGATTGACTTCTTGCCTCATACCTCTTACCAGCAAAATGCGCGGACCGCTCTCGGTATAAACTATACGTCCTTTTTCGGCCGATAACGTAACCTTACTTTGCGGATTTCTTTCATCGTTTAGCAAAATTCCCGATACCGAACCGTCGGCTTCATGCTTAGAGATAAATACCGTCATATTATTTTGCAAGGTTGTAAACTCGCCCTCGCGAAACATTAAATGTGATACGTTGTTTTTAATTTCCCATTCCAAATTACGAAAGGCATTTTCCGCCTGCGGAATAGCTATGTTTTGTGTATATACGCTAAATACGGTTAAAATAAGCCCCATATAAATAGCCGCTCTGGCATTATACCAAGGACTTATACCGGCAGCCTGCATAATCACCAGCTCTCGATCAGAAAGCATTCGGTTATATACAAACATTACCGACGCGAACAGCGCTATCGGGGATAAAATCGAAAATAAACGCGGCATTAAAAGTGAGGTTAGCTCCACGAACAAACTCAATGGCAACCCTTTGTTGGTTACCATTTCTACAAAACGTAAAGACTGCGTCAACCACAACATTGACAACAGCGAAAATGATATAAGCAAAAAACCGACAAAGATTTGCCGCAAAATATATGAATTTAACTTCTTCATGTCGCGGAGTATAAACAAATATTTAAAATAAAAAAACTACAATTTTACGTTACTTCACAAGAAAATACCGAAAAATTGCAGTTTTTGGTGTCTAAAAAACATTATCCTTCAACAAAACTCCTTATTGACGCCGTCAGAGTATCAAGTTTTTTGATAAATGTCTATTATTTTTACTAACTTATTTACCGCCTTTAGCAACAACCACCATTGCCTCTCTTAACAAACGACCGTTAATCATATAACCGGTTTGAAGCTCGGCGACAATCGTTCCTGCCGGCTTTCCGCTATTTTCAACTTCTTGAACCACACGATGAAAATTAGGGTCGAAAACCGAATCCATCGCATTGATTTTTTCAATACCAAATTTAGAAAATACGTGCATAAGTTCGCTTTGTGTCAGTTCGACACCCTTTAACAAAGCCTCATTATCATGACCGTTATGAGCCGCATCAAGCGCCCTTTGTAAATTATCGGCTACAACCAACAAGTCTTTGGCAAAAGACGATATCGCATACTTATTATTTTTTTCAATTTCCGCGGCACATCTTTTTTTAACATTTTCCGAATCCGCAAGAACTCTCAAAAAGTCTTCTTTAAGCTTTTCGTTTTCTTCTTTAATGGCTTGCAAACTGCTTGCTATGTCATCTTCTACCTCTTTTTCATCGGCAGATGAAACTTCTTCCTCTTTGGCTTCTTGATCGTCAAGCTCTTGCTTCTTGTCATTAAATTCGTGTTCTTTTTTCATTTATGCCTCTTATTTTTTTACATTTTATCTCTATATTGTATGAACTTAGTAATTAAACATTCACAAGTCAAGATATTAAGTGCTTTTTTATGTTGTTCTTTCAAATTTACGAAGTTATAATATATTTATATTATAGAACCATAAGCACTAATTATTTACATAAACAAGAGTAATGATAATGAACTTTGATAAACAATCAAACATAAGCGGGTTTTTAGCCGAAGGGTTTAACAAAAAGAAAAACTTTAAGGTCTTTACCCCATCGCACAACGCCGGTGTTTCATCTATGCAGAAACTGGCTAAAATACAATGTATGGGGCGCAAACCTTGGAACGAAATTAAAAACGTTAATGCTTGGATGATGTCGGCAGAAACTGCAACTTTTATGAAATGGGGCGGCTTGGGAATGGTCGCTTCCGAATTGCCGGAAAGCTTTAATGAAGTTTTTGGCTCCGAACATAACCGAATATCAATCGTTACTCCTTTATATACCGGAAATACCGGCAAAAAAAGCGCCTCTTTTGACGGCTCGGTTTATTGCGGCGCAGAAGGTATTAAAATCGAACTTAAAAAAATACTTGCTACCAGAATAATGTTTATCCCTCAAGATAACAAAATCACTAAGTATGAAACCGATTTTTATCTGGGAACTTTTAACAATGTTGACTATATATTTATAGCTAACGATCACTTCTTTTCCATCAATCCACACCCTGATAACCCATCAACCCAAGATGGCTGTTATGTCTTAAATGAACACGATGTTAATGAAGTTGAGCGTTTTGCATTCTTTTCAAAGGCTGTCTATGTTTTGCTTAAACACTGCTGCGTTAACAAAAATTTGCAGTATCTTATACCCAATGTTTTAATTGCCAACGACTGGCATAGCGGGGCTTTAGCAGGTTTGTGCAAATATAATACCATTATGGAAGCTTGCAATCATACCTTAAATGAGCAGATTGCTCGCAGAATTCAAAATATACCGATTGTTCATATTGCTCACCATTTGGGATATCAGGGATGGGATTATCCTAACACCGCACGACTTCTGAATTCGCTCTACGAACATAATGCATTGTGTGTGCTTAAAAATGCCAAAGCCGTTAAAAATGCCAACCCAAGAGCTACTAATACCTTAATTGTTTATGACTGTTACAATCAAGCATCGGGAAGCTTTCATCTTGCCGATAGAGTGGTTACCGTTTCTAAAAACTATATGGAAGAAGTTTCTAAAGAACTTAGTTTCGGTTTTGATTTTCGAGATATCCTTAAAATCAGAAAAAATCAACGTACTTTCTTTGGTATTGTTAACGGGTATGATAAACATTTGATATCTCCTAACCCGGAAAAAATTGCTCATCTGAATAATTATTTTCAGGAGTTTAACTTTAAAGTTTATGATGAAAACAGCTTAAACAATAAACTCAACAATAAAAAAGAGTGCATACGTCTGTTATCAAAAATAGCCACTGATGAAAAATATAAGCAGCAAGTTATTCCGTTGATTGATATCTATCAGTTCGACAATATTGCCAAACTTGCAGCTTCTGCCGATAAAATACCGTTTATTTGCGCAACCAGTCGCTTGGTTGAACAAAAAGGCTACGATATTGCTGCCGATGCTATTATGAAAATAATTGAAGAGCATAAAGAAACCAAACAAGAATTTCCGATTTTTGTTTTGGGAGGAGCCGGTAATATTGAATTATATAAACTTTTACAAAAGCTAAAAAATGATGTGAAAGAAATATGTCCTAAAGCCGCAGAACGCATTTTTGTATTTCGCGGTTATCGTGATGAGTTTGCCTATGCCTTGCAACTGGCTGCCGATTTTTACCTTATGCCGTCGCGTTTTGAGCCTTGCGGACTGACCCAAATGGAAGCTATGGCTAAAGGATGTCTGCCGATTGCCATGTCTACCGGCGGTTTGGTTGATACCATCGATGATAACGTGAACGGTTTTAAAACCGAGGTCTTTTTTAGCGACGGTATTCGCGTTTATGGTTCAAACCTACAGGCCCAAAGTTTGAAAAACAACGTTAATGCATATGCCGAAACCTTACTTAAGGCTTTACATTGTTATTATGATGACCATGAACTAATAAAGCAGATGACCATTAATGCCATGAAAAAAGATTTTTCATGGACCGTTTCAGACGGCTCGGTTTATAAATATTATAATCTATTTACAACCGGAACCATTTAAAATATTTATAATCTCAGAATATAAATTAAGCCCCGTTTTATCGGGGCTTTTTATAAGTCGGATTTGAGCTTAATCAACTTTGCCTAAAATTATAGGTGTCTCGGCACATTTATCTTCAACCGAAATAAGCTCTCGGAGCATATCTGCCGCAGCAAGATATTCTTCCTCACTTTGAGCATGAAGCATAGCCAGCGGTTTATGCTCATCAACGTAATCGCCAATTTGGCAAAACTCGGTAAAGCCTGTGGCGTAATCAAGCTTTTGATCAGGGTGAACCCTTCCCCCTTTTAACCCGACAAGCAGCATACCGATATCGCGTACCGCCATCTTACTTACATACCCCGAAGTTTTAGCAAATACCGGGCGGACGATTTTAGCTTGCGGTAAATATGAATTATATTTTTCAACAAAATCTTTCGGTCCGCCTAGAGCTGCCGTCATTTGTGAGAACTTTTCCAGAGCCTGACCCGACGATAAAGCCTCAGCAACTTTATGCTCGGCCTCGTTTTCATCGGCGCACATTTTGCACGATACCAACAGCTCACGGCACAATTTTCGAGTTACCTCATCAAGACGAGTATTAACATTTTTACCTTGCAAATATTCAACAGCCTCTTTAACCTCAAGAGCATTGCCGACGCTATAACCCAAAACCGAATTCATATCCGTAATAACCGCGGTGGTTTTGGTTCCGGATCCGTTTGCCACGTCGACAATACTACGCGCCAGCTTTTGAGCATCGTCATAGTTTTCCATAAAAGCTCCGGCTCCGCACTTTAAGTCCATTACCAAATATTCTAATCCGGCTGCAAGTTTTTTGGATAAAATCGATGCCGTAATCAAAGGAATGGATTCAACCGTGCCGCATACATCTCTTATGGCATAAATTTTTTTATCGGCCGGAGCTAAATTGCCGGTTTGTCCGATAATGGCGCATCCCACGTTTTTTACCGTTGTTACAAAGCTCTCGTTTGACGATAACGTGTTATAACCAGGAATAGAATCTAACTTATCCAACGTACCGCCGGTATGTCCTAAGCCTCTGCCGGCTATCATCGGAACGAATGCTCCGCAAGCCGCCAAAATAGGCGCCAACATTAAACTTACCTTATCGCCTACTCCGCCCGTGGAATGTTTATCTATAACCGGAGCCGGTAAATCCCATTTTAAAACATCGCCGGAATCGCGCATTGCCAAAGTTAAATCGACCGTCTCATCTTTATTAAAACCATTTAAAAATATGGCCATGGTCAACGCCGCCGTTTGTATGTCGGCAAAATCGCCGTTTACCACCCCACGAATAAAAAAATTGATTTCATCCCTGCTTAAAACTTCTTTATTGCGTTTGCGGCGGATTATTTCTTGCGGAAACATTTTACTCTCCTTTTATATATTCTTCCAATAAATGCGATAATTTTTCCGATGCCTCGGAGGCTTTTTGCAAAGTCTCGGCGTGAGTTTGTATTCCGGCTTGCAAACCTGTGCCTAAATTGGTAATGACCGAAACTCCCAAAACTTTCATTCCGGCATACACCGCAGCAATTACTTCCGGCACGGTTGACATTCCGACGGCATCGGCTCCCAGCAGAGCAAATGCTTTTACTTCTGCCGGAGTTTCAAAATTGGGACCGAGCACCATTAAATATGTACCTTCAAAAAGTTTAATCTTTTGTTCTTGAGCAATTTTTAATAACCTCTCAGCGCTTTTTGCATCATAGGCGTTACTCATATCGGGAAAGCGCGGACCCATATTATCATCATTTGCTCCAATAAGCGGATTTTTGCCGCTTAAATTAATATGATCCCGAATTAACATTAACGAACCGGCCGGCATATCGGTTCTTAATGAACCTGATGCATTGGTTACAATTAAATTTTTAATTCCGACAAGCTTAAATGCACAGATAATATTTTTTATCAAATCAGGCTTGTAACCTTCGTATAAATGAAAGCGACCCTGCATACACAACACTTCTTTATCGCCGATTTTTCCGACAATAAGTTTACCCGAATGCCCGCTTACCGTACTGGTCGGAAATCCAAGTTCTTGATAAGATATGCTAGCGCCGTCAGTTAAACCATCAGCCAGTTTTCCTAACCCTGAGCCTAAAATCAAAAGGGTTTCAGGATGCCTGCTTTGCAAAAAATTGCGAAGAGCATTTACATAATTTTCAATCATTTACGCAAGCTCTCCTCAGCAAAAGACACCGGTAGCAATTCTGCTATTTTATAGCTTTTTTTAATACCGTCGGTTGTAGCTAAATGGACCAAAGTCGAGCTATCTGAAAATTCAAAAATACGCTGCAGGCAAGCTCCGCATGGCGTAATTAAATCGGTACCGGAAGCAACTACTACAATCTCTTTGATTAAACGTTCACCATCGGCATTCATGGCGGCTATGGCACCGGCTTCGGCACAGGTTCCGCACGGATATGAAACGTTTTCAACATTGCATCCGCCGTAAATTTTGCCATTACTGCCTAAAACAGCCGCTCCTACGGCAAAATTCGAATATGGAGCATAAGCATGATTATAACACGCTAACGCCGTATTAAATAAAGCATCTTGATTGGACATTTTTTGTTTCCTTAATCAAAAATTAGTTGATTTATGATATGGATATTATACATTATTCCTATATTTGGCAAAGACTTTTTATGTTTTTACAGGAGAAACGTAACGTGATTAAAAAATTGTTCCTTGGCGCAGTTGTGGTTTTCGCTTTAATTATCGGCGGAATTTCAGCCTATATTTCGACTATCGATTGGAACCAGCATAAAGGCAAAATAGCCGAACAATTCGAAAATATTACCGGCAAACGTGTGGTATTTGATGGTAATGTTTCAATGTCTATCTTTCCTACACCTTATCTTACCGCCAAAAATATTAAAATTTATAATCCGAAATCTAAATCTCCTCAGCCACTGGCCGTTATTAATGAAATGGTTACCGATTTGAGCCTTATGCCTTTGCTTAAAGGACGGTTTGTTGTTAATAATATGTCTTTGCTTAACCCCAATATCTTAATCGAGTTTGATCAAGACGGACAGGTAAACTGGGCATCTGACAATTCTGAAACTCAACAAGAAACTTTTGATGATATTGATGTACTTCTTAACAGCGTAATGCTTAAAGATGCTTCGGTACAGATTATTAATCCGGGCTTAAACGTTGATATGACTTTGCAAAACTTAAACGCTGAAGTTACGGCTCAAAGCTTACGCGGTCCTTATCGTATTGACGGTAATTTCGTAAAAGATAATAACCCTGCCGGTTTTGCTCTTACTCTCGGTACGCTTTCGGATAGTTTTTCAACCTCCCTTAATTTGGTCTTAACCCATCCTAATACCGAAAGTTATGCTCGTTTTGATGGCTCCATGCTTCCCAGCAATAATGAAATAAGCGGTAACTTCATTATTGAATCGAAAAAGCCCTCAGTATTTATTAATCAAATTACCGGGCAGACCATTTTGCCACAAGAATTTAACTATCCTTTGGCAGTTTCCGTTGAAATTAAAACCAATAAGCAACAAGTCGATTTATCAAGTTTTGTTGTAAAATATGGTGATGATACCGCCGGCGCCGGAAATATTTTAATTCCGCTACGCCCTAAAATGGATGAGGATAAAGCTACCGTTGAAGCCGGCTTTGAAATGACCGATCTTGATTTGCAACCTATTGTCGGCATTTTAAAAGAACTTGTTAAAAAATATGATGATCCGAATGCTCGTTTTGAACCGGCTCTTGACTTTAACTTAAATGTCAGCTTAAAAGCCGTACAGGCAACTTATAATAATCAATCAGTTCGTAATTTAAATTTGTCGGCTAATATCATTGATGATATTTTAACCGTTAAATCTTTATCGGGATTACTGCCGGGAGATACCGATTTTCAGGCTTCGGGAAGCGTGTTTGAAAATGAAAAAACACTCTCTTACGATTTTAAGGTTAAGAGTATGAGCCAAGATTTTCTGAAATTTATTAACTGGCTAAATATCAAACCACAAACTTATCAAAACTCCACTTATCGCAACGCGCTGATTGATACCCGTGTTTCAGGTACTTTGCACCAAATAAAAATTTCGCCGATTAACTTTAATATTGATAAAACATCCGGCAGTGGTGTGGTAGGCATTATTCGTAAGGATGAAACAAAGTTCTTTATCGCTTTAATGGCAGACAATATTAATTTTGATAATTATTTGCCGCCGTTAAGCGATGAGCTGAAAAAAATGTCATTAAATGACAGAATTAAATCTATTCTCAATAAGTTTGAGTTTTTAAATAAATACGATTTGCATTTTGAAACCAAACTGGCAAAAGCTACCTATAATAAGGTTGGATTTGATAATCTTAACACCTATTTTGATACGCAAAAAGGCACCGTCATTATTAAAGATATGAGCTTTACCAAGGCAGCCGATGCCGGCTTAAAACTCAGCGGAAATGTTTCTGGTTTAGGCAGCAACCCAAGTTTTGAAAATATGAAATATGAGTTTGCCACGGAAAACTTTACCGCATTTAATGATGCTTTTAATTTACCGGTACCGAACTGGCCTTTAATTCAAAAAGCTAAAAAGGTTAGTGCTAAAGGTATATTTACCGGTGATTTGAATGATGCTACAATTAAAGCCGTTACCGCTATTGATAAACTTAATTCGGTATACAGCGGTAAACTTTATGCTTATGAAAATAAGTTAAACTTTAACGGTACTTTGGAATTTAAAACTCCTGATTTTACCGATTTTATAAGGCAATTAGGCTTTAACTATAACCCCAAGAATATGCCGGCCAACATTTTTACATTTAAGTCAGATATAGCCGGAAATGCTGATAATTGGAAAGCCGTAGACCTTAATGCCTTTGTCGGTACTAACAATTTTTCAGGTAAAATTGAAAACTCCAGAGTTAACGGACGCAATACCATTATTGCCGATATTAACGCCAATAAGTTTGAGTTTGACCGTTTTATTTATAATCCGGCTGCCGGAAATATTACATTGAAATTTGCCAGCGAAAATGCCGACTTTTTCAAAAAGCCTCTGTTTGATAAAAATGCCGTTGATTACAGTTTATTTAAGACCTTTGACATGGTTGGCGATTTTAAAGTGGTCGATTTTAATTACGGCACAAGTTATTACAAAAATTTACAAACTTCGCTAGAAATTAAAAACGGTGTCATCAACGTTAAAAAATTACAATTTAACGATGATGAAGCTTTAGTTGACGGGGCCTTTACCTTAAATGTTAATGATACTCCGCAAATAAGCGGTAATATCAACTTAAGCAATGTCAACTTAAGCAATTTGGGTGGAAGCAAATATGCCTTTACTTCCGGTATGCTGCGCGCCAAGACTGAGTTTTCGGCACCGGCAACGTCAATGTATGATTTTATATCAAAGTTAAACGGTAAAATTTCGTTTGATATTGATAATGCCGTATTCAAAGGTTGGGATATGGAATTTATTGAAGACGACCTCAGTAAGAGAACCCACTCTGATGATTTGTTTGAAATGCTCAAGACTAACTTACAAAAAGGAAGTTCTAATTTTGAGTTGATCGGAGCTGAAATAAACATTAAAGACAGTGAATATACCTTTAAAGATGCTCTTATGGCTTCGGGTTTGGTAACCATTGACGTCGCCGGTAAAGGCAGCTTAAAAGACTGGAATACCGATGCTGTATTTAAGGTAGTATTTGAAAGATTACGCGATAAGATTTTGCCGATTGAATTTAAGTGGACTGGTTCGCTTACTAATCCGGTACTTATAATTGATGCCACGGATTTGAAAAACAAATATGATGAGTATTGGGCAAGAGTTGCCAAAGAAAAACGTGAGGCCGAAGCGGCTCGAATTAAAGCCTTAAAAGACAGAATGTCGGCAGCACAAACTAAAGTTGCTGCTCTTAAAAACAAAGTAGCAACCGAAATTTTGCCGAGAATTGAAAAATATAAACCTTTAAGCAGTAACGCCGATATTAAAAGCCGATATGACAGTAATCATTTGATAGTCATCGATATTAACAATCAGCTGGATATGATGGCTGAAAAAGCCAAACAAGACTTTACCGATGATGATATTACGGAGATGAATGCCAAAATCGAATCCTTTACTCCGCAACTTACCGATATGGTAAAAACTCTTGATGAAACTTTTGCTTACGATGTAAAGATGCATTCGGGAGATGCGTATAACACTATTAAAAGCATTTACGATAATTCAAAAATCAAGTCGGTTAACTATCAAAAAACGCTTGATGCTTACGTATTGCGTTTGCTGCAACTGGGCTCGATGGTAGTTTTGGACAGAGACCCCAAAACCGTTGACTATAAGAGCCAGATTGAGCAAGCCATACGTAAACTTGAAGATATCAATTCTCAAGCCAACGAAACAAGAACTGCTATTGAAGAAACATCTGATTTAAATAAGCTTGAAGATTTGCATAAAATTATGCAAGACCTGTTAAAACAAAGTCAGCAAGAATTGGAGCGTTTAAACACCAGTTTGGAAGAATTGTTTGCTTATGCCCGCAACTTGGTAAGGCAAGAAGAGTATGGCGACAATGCTCCGGAATATGGTAATGATACTTCCGAGACAATAAATGAACAGGCGCAAGATGAAACTTCAACTCCTGAAGACATTAAAGTTGAAGAACCTCAACAGACAACGGTGTTAAAGCCTATGGAACCTGAGCAACAAGCCGAAAGCAATGTTACAAAAGTTGAGACTACGCAAGATTTAAAGGAGGTCTTGACCAAAAATCAGCCTACACAAAACATTGTTTCGTATCGGTCAAAGCTCGCTCCTTCAGGAACGCTTACCGTCGGTAAAAAAGAGGTAAAAGTGCAAGAAAAAAAGGCCTTTACCGATAAGCCTGCTTCAGGACTGTTGAAGCCGATTACTTCAGATAGTATTACCTCAGGCGGTACGATTACCAAAAAAAATTAAAACCATTTAAGACGCTGTATTAAAGTCAGCGTCTTTTTTATACCTGATTATACACCTTATGAAAACGGTGGTTGCTTTATAAAAAAAAGATGATATATTTTGAGCATAAATATTAACCTAATTATTTGGAGTATGACATGTATAACAAACCAGAAGTTTGTATTCTTCCGGTTGCCGGGTTATCTACCCGTAATTTGCCGGCAACTAAAGTTCTACATAAGGGCTTTTTAACATTAAACAATTTACCCATTATTCAGTATGCCGTAGAAAGTTGCAGACAAATCGGCGTTAAAGAAATAATTTTTATTTACAGTGATCAGTCATGTAAGCATTTGTTTGAAAAATATTTTGCACCCTATCCGTGGCTGGAAGAGCATCTCAAACAAAAAGGAAAGACGGCTTTATTAAAAGCGGTTACCGATATTATCCCAAATGGAATGAAATTTTCATTTGCCGAACAAAAAGAACCTTTAGGCAACGGTCATGCAATATTAATGGCCAAGGAATTGGTCGGCAAGCGTGATTTTATAGTAATGTGGCCTGACGATGTGTACATTAACTTTCACGGTAAAGGTATTTTGGAACAATTATGTGATGTATATGAACAAACCGGCGGCGTAGTTGAAAACATTATGGAATTTCCGCGTGAAGAAATGGTAAGATACGGAGCCTTAGTCGGTGCCGTTCGCGAAGGACACAATGTACATGCCAGAGGTTTGGTAGAAAAACCTAAGTTGGAAGAAGTACCTTCTAATTACGCCAGCATGGGTCCTTATATTTTACCTAATGTGGTTATGGATATTTTGCCTGAGGTTAAAAAAGGTTCTAACGGCGAGATTAACTTAACCGATGCTATTAATTTAGCCGTGGAACGCGGCGCACCGTTGACCGGCGTATTGTGCGACGGCATCAGGTTTGATTGCGGTACCAATGAAGACTTGGCAAAATCTAACTTAAAGTTGGCATTAATGCAAAATCCTGAATTGCGGGCTTATGCTAAACAGTTACTGGATACCATTTTGGTATAAAAAATCATATAGCTTTATCAAGGCGGATAAATTATCCGCCTTTTTTATGGTCTTGGTAAGAAATTACGGAGCCGAGACTCTTTTTGATTGCAAAAAAAAAAAACGGTTTATGATTTCGTTTAAAGCCCTTTAACAGCCCAAACTTTGGAGGTTTTAGATGAAATTTAACGAACTTGGTCGTTCTATGGTGGAGATGTTAGGCGTGCTCGCAATCATTGGTGTACTCTCCGTCGGCGCTATCTCCGGATACTCGAAGGTTATGTTCAAATATCGGCTTAATAATGCTATATATGAAAACCAATCTATAATCCATTTAATTATATATTATGCTAATAATTTACCGTATTCAAATACGGAAAATACTTCAATTTATCATCTCATACCACTTTTTGTAAAATTAAATTTAATACCTGAAAATAAAACTGAAAGAAATAATGAAATATTTTATGATTCTCTGAATAACCAAAATTATGTATATACTACTTTAAATGCCTCGGATTCAATTATATATCAAATTAATTGGAAAAACGGTAACGGTACAGAAGCTTCGCAATTTTGTACGCAGTATTTATCTATGCTTCAAAACTATTATGACAACCTGCAGAAATTAGAAATTTTTTATACCTCCAGTGAGGTTAAAAGGTTTAAAGGAGCTATGTCGCAACACTTAACATATCCTGATATGAAACAGCTTAATACCATTACTGATTGTCAACCTTCACTTTATTCAATAATTATTTATCTTAAACATTAAAATAGCATCTATCATAAAAAACAAGAATGATGGTATATTTAGATGTACATCTCTTTCCTTTTAAAGTTGCAAAAAAAAAAAACGGTTTATGATTTCGTTTAAAGCCCTTTAACAGCCCAAACTTTGGAGGTTTTAGATGAAATTTAATGAACTTGGTCGTTCTATGGTGGAGATGTTAGGCGTGCTCGCAATCATTGGTGTACTCTCCGTCGGCGCCATCTCCGGATACTCGAAGGCTATGCTAAAATATAAATTAAATAAACAGGCTGAACAATTAGATACTTTATTTAGAATCGTTTCTCAGTATTTACATGAATGGAAATTTACTAAATCTACCAATCTGATACCTTATTATATTAAAATGGGTGAAATTCCAACTGAGATGATACGAGGAAATGATACCAATAATATCTACGATGTTTTTTCTTCAAAAATAGATATTCGGAATAATAATGCCCCTGCCTTTGATGAAGTAGTTATTATGTATCATATAGATAGCAATAATACTTTTGATGTTTGTCAAAATATTTTTCAAGCAGCCATACAATATAGTCCTCAAATATATTATACCAGTGTAGTTAGTGTAGAAAATGGCTCAGACTCCAATTTAAACAAAATTTATGGCGATACGGCTTGTAATGACCAACGTCAGTGTTTGAAAAACTTATCGCTGGAAGGTATTTATCAACAATGCCAAACTTGTTCAACAAAAGAAAACTGCTCGCTTGCCTTTGTTCTAGAAGTTTTTTAAAACATAAATCATATAAAAAACACCTTTCATTTAAGAAAGGTGTTTTTAGTTATCTTTTTATTTATCTTATACTTAATTGCTGATTTTTATTGGTAAGTATTTTTAACACTTTAACCAGCTCTTCCTTCATATGAGATCTGTCAACCACTATATCTACCATGCCGTGGTCTTTTAAATATTCGGCAGTCTGGAAACCTTCCGGCAATTTTTCTCGTATCGTCTGTTCAATAACACGCTTGCCGGCAAAACCGATTAAGCATCCTTTTTCAGCAATATTAACATCGCCCAACATCGCAAACGATGCCGAAACGCCGCCCGTGGTCGGATCTGTCATAATCGAAATAAACGGTATACCATGCTCCTTGAGCTGATTTACAGCGGCTGTGGTTCTGGCCATTTGCATTAAAGATAAAATACCTTCTTGCATACGCGCACCGCCTGATGATGCTACCGTAATCAACGGAATCTTATGCTTTAATGCATATTCGGCTGCAGTTACGATACCCTCTCCCACGGCCGTTCCCATTGAACCGCCCATAAATGAAAAGTCCATAACTGCCAATACGCTGTCAACACCGCCGATTTTACCCTTGGCCACCTTAATTGCATCTTGGCTTCCGGTTGCTTTACGATAATTTCTCAAGCGATCGGTATATCTTTGCGAATCCTTAAACCGCAATGGGTCATCTTGCATAACAGGCAATGATAATTCCGTATACTTTTCATCATCAAAAAGCATCTTTAAACGCTTATCAACGTATAAACGTAAATGATGCCCGCATGATGTGCATACATACATCGACTTTTTTAACTCTTTGGAAAACAACATCTGGTTGCATGCCGGACACTTAACCCATAAATTATCGGCTATCTCTTTGGGTGTTGTCTTCTGAATCTTCGGACGTACGATATCTGTAAACCAATTCATCTTATTTCCTTACTGTTTCTTGTTTTATTCTGCTTTCTTAAATGAAAAAAATCGGGCGAACCTCTCCTTAAACGGTACTTTCGGCTCTTCCGGCTCTCTGTGCTTTAACTCGGCAAAGTCTTCTTGCAGATCAGAAAACTTAGCATGCAGTTTTTCATGCTCTTTGTTTAAAACCTTGTTGGCCTTCTTTTGTTCGCGTAAATTGGCTCTTAGCGGAGCATTGGCTACAAATGCATCAAAACGACCTAAAAGGTAACCGGCGAAAAACAATACTAATATTAAAACACTTAACGAAACCGTTATGTCTAAATCAAAGGGCTTTAAATTGAATGTTGCAAAATCGTTGTTAATAACCGCAAATACCACAACTATGATAATTAGCGGAATTTCAATTATTTTTCTTAAAAAATTCATTTCAAGCCCTTTCTTTCAAATTATGTTAAAAAAACGGACACCTTAACCGATATTAGGCCTTTTGATTTAATTGTTCGTGCAATTCTTTACCGGTTTTAAAGTGCGCAATGTTGCGTTCATTAACACTTACTTTGGCTCCGGTACGCGGATTTTTAGCTACACGAGGCGCACGCTTGCGTACAGAAAAAGCCCCGAAGCCTCTGAATTCAACCCTGTCGCCTTTGGCTAAAGTGTCAATTATCTTGTTTAATACAACATTTACTATCTTTTCTACGTCTTTAAGCATCAAATTTGGATTTTTTGCTGCAATCTTTTCTATTAATTCTGATTTAGTCACTTTTTCCTCTTTTATTTTATGCGTTAAAACAATTATCTGTTAGATACATACAGCTTATTTTTTTATTTTTCTACCTTTATTTACATTTTACACAGACATCCGGTGCCTTTAAATATACCGGCTTTGGAAAATCCGTGCTCTTGGCTTGGTATTTGTTTAACCCTATTAATGCCAGTTTGTCAACAGGTGGATTATACTGCATCTTAACCGCATGCAAACTTAAACCGCTGGGTTTGTTTAAAAATCGTTCCACACCGTCGCCGCAAAGCGATACTCGATGCGAACTTAAAAAATGAATTATATCGTCATAAAATGCCGTCATCGGAGCTCCCATTTTAGCAAGTTTTTTATCATAATATTGTACATAAAAATCTTCACGCTTGGTCTCTATTAAAACTGCATTTATCTCGGCTAACTCCTCGGGCTCAAACTCTGCTGCATATGCATCAAAAGCACTTACTCCGCATATTGTTACCTCAGGGCAAGCCAAGCCAAAGGCTCTTGCCGCCGATATTGAAGACCTTACTCCCGTAAACGAACCAGGACCTGTACATACGACCGTTAGCGATAAATCTGCAAATTGCAAACCATGATTTTTTAACATCCTGGCAATTTCCGGCATCAAAACTTCTGCCTGACCAAAATCCATCTCTTCTTCAAAACGTTCTTGTTCCTCTTTATCTTTGAACAGTGCTACTGAACAAAAATTTGAGGTTGTATCAAATGCTAGTGTATACATAACTTATTCACCACCTTAAAATTTGAATTGCGTATTTGCTTTTATAATATAGAATCTGAAAACAAACAACGATTATTTCACTTTTGAGAAAATTTAATGAGTAACGATTTATTACACGATATGCTTTACTTTTGCTTGCTGACCGGTGTTGTGCTGGTGGCTTTTTTGGTCTCTTTTAAAATTACCATAGCCCGACTCCGGCAAAAAAATTATTTTCTAAATCGCGACCGCGAGCGATACGCCGAAACTATGTATGCCTCAAAAGACGGCTATTTTGCGTTTATTTATCCCGATGAACGTATTAAAGATCCGCGCCGTTCGGTTCGTGAACGCTGCTCAAGACGTCTGGCGGTTATGCTTAATCTTAAAAACGGCAATCAATCGAGTTTTGAAGATGTTCTGCAAATGTTTACCGCTCAAGATGTCTTAAAAATAAAAAAATATTTATCTTTAATGCAAGACGAAGGAATCCCCTTTGATGATACATTTTTGTTAAAAAACGTTAATCGAACCATAAATATTTTCGGGGCTCGCATCAACGGAACCGACGGTAATTTATATTGCGATATGCTTTGGTTCAGAGATTTAAGCGATGATATGCTTAAAATGGCAGAACTTGAAGATGAAAAAAGACTGCAGAATCTAAAAATCAGCAAATTAGAACTTTTAATCAATCATTTAAGTTTTCCGATATGGCTGCGTGATGACAAGCTTAATATAATCGTCCAAAATAAACAATATACACAAATGAGCGGCTCGGATTTGACCACTAAAGAAGGCAACGGCAGCAACTTAATCGCAAGTGCCGAAACTCTTGCCAAAACGGCTCAAAAAACCAATAAAGTGCAGAAAGATTACGTTAATTTGATTGTCGGCGGACAGGCTAAACGTTTTGAAATTACCGAAACCCCGTTTCATTCCGATGGCAATTTGGATAAAATATTTACCGTTGGATTTTTGCAAGATGTTACCGAATTAGATGAAGTTAAGCGTTCGTTTAAAATTCACCAAAATGCACACCTTGAAGTATTATCTGCTCTGGGAACCGCCTTTGCTATTTTTAATATGCAGCAAAAACTCATATTTTCAAATAAATCGTTTTTAAAATTATGGAATCTTCCTGCCGAATTTGCCGACAACAATCCGTCTTACGGCGAATTTTTGGAAGCTATACGCGAAAACAGAACTCTGCCCGAAGTTACCGATTTTCGCTCTTACAAAAATGATGAAGAAAAAATGTTTACTTCACTTATAACTTCAAAGGAAGATTTGCTGCATATTCCTGATGGTAGAACCTTCCGCCGAGTTGTGGCACCGCACCCCAACGGTTTGATTTTTGCTTTTGAAGATGTCTCTGACCGTTTGGCCGCAACCCGTATGGCAAACGAATTGGTATCGGTACAGCAAAATATTTTAGATAATACGCGCGATGCCGTAATTATTTTTGCCGCTAATCAAAAACTAAAGTATTTCAACCGAGCCTACCAACGTCTCTGGAAAGTCGATTTAGCTCAAATGCAAAATATGCCTTCTTTAACCGAAGTGTTGGAAATGCAAAAAAAATTGCTGACGGCAAATAATGATTGGGATAACTTAAAGCAAAATATGTTAAGACATCTGCTTAATATATGCTCACGTTTTCGACTGGAAAGAAAAGACGGCTCAGTAGTTGAGGTTGTTCCGGTTATTCTTTCCGACGAATCGCTCATGATTACTTATGCAGTAAATTAATTTTGACAATATTAATACAATGTGGCATAGTTAGAATGTTGAGTGTTTGCTTAAACAAAATGCGAGGATAGTGTGACTACAGATCAAAACGATGATGCAACCGATGATCAAGAAGCCCTTTTCGATTGGAAAAAAAACGGCTTTGATAAAAATGAAAGGTTGAGCCTTAAAATTAATGTTAAAGAGGCTGAGGCTTATAATGCCAAAAAAGATAAGCCCACCAAGGCTCCTCGCCCCGAAAATCTGTCTTTGGGCTTGAAAAAGTTACGCAAAAAAATCAAAGAAGTATACGACGAAGACGAAGATGATGATGAAAATGATACCATCTTTGCACCCATACCATATGCTCAGGAAGAAGAAAATCCTTTGCTCAACGCTTTAACCGAAGATGAAAAGCGTATGTTTAATCAGAAAACAACTATTGAAAATACGCAAATGCAACAAAACGCCGGTAAAATGGAGGCTCTGCACATTGCCAGCAATTTGGCAAAAGATGCCGGATTGCAAAACATCAGCCGCAAAGCAGTAGCCTTGGGTATGCAAGAAGCCGTATTCCGCCCCGAAGAAATGCAGGAGAAAGTAATTAAAAAAGAAGTTTCCGGCAAGCTCGGCATTAAAGGCAAAATTGAAGACGGTAAAATTATTCAGGCCGCACGCGGCATTAAAAAGGTTGAACAATTAGGCGGTAAGCAGGCCGCTAAAAATTTAGATATGCGTGATATTGTCAAGGCCGGTGAAGAAAAATTAGATGATATTAAACTCGCCGAACTTATCTTAGAAAAATCAGGACAAGATGTAAAAAAACGCAAACAAAAGTTTAAAGAAGGCAAAGATAACCTGCAACTTAAAAATTTGGAGCAAAAACCCAAAAAGACCAAAAAAGTTGTGCGACAAGATAAAGATTTTGATTTTGGACGATAACGTTAAAGTCTAAATTGACAGAGTAAAACAGATATATTATGATAACCCAAGATAACTTTTAAAAGGTAGCAGATATGGAAAATCAATATTACACCCTCATAGAAAAACAAGATTTTTATGAAATAATTGAAAATAAATACGGAGAACTCGCCATATTTATTGATGCTCGTTCAGGAACCCCTGAAAAGCCTGTTTTGGAATTTGACGGTAAACAAACCGCTCTTTTGAAACGCGATGATCGTTTGGCTGTACGTTTGGATAATATCGATCCCGAAACTCGAAATGTTCTTGCAGAGTCGGAATTCGTGATGATTGTGGAATTAACCGGCGATGTAGTTGAACGAGTTTACGGCGTTCCGGTTGATAATGTTGAAGAAATTGTCTTTAAAGGCAAACAAACCCGTGCAGACGAATTGGTTAAAGCAAAAAGTAAAGAAGATGTTATTAAATCTTTCGGTGCAATCAGATCTTGGACAGGCGGTAATAGAAAATGATAGGTTTAGTTTTGGTAACACACGGGCATTTAGCCGAAGAGTTTATATCGGCAATGCAGCATGTTGTCGGTCCACAGGAACAAATAGCTGCCGTGTGCATAGGTCCTGAGGATGATATGGAAAGCAGACGTGCCGAAATTTTGCAAAAAGTAAATCACGTCGATACCGGCAGCGGTGTTATTGTTTTGACAGATATGTTTGGCGGAACGCCTTCTAACTTGGCAATATCTATTATGGATAAAGCTAATGTCGAAATTTTGGCCGGCGCTAATTTGCCAATGCTTATTAAACTTGCTACCTTAAGAAAAGATAACTCCTTAAAAGACAGCGTTTTGGGAGCTCAAGAGGCCGGCAAAAAATATATCAATATAGCTTCTCAGTTGTTAGGACAATAAAATGAATATGAGCACAACACCTGCCTCGGCTCAAGAAATTTGTGCCGATTTAGAAATTAAAAATCAAAAAGGCTTGCACGCCCGTGCAGCTGCCGCTTTTGTAAAGTGCGCCGAACAATTTGATGCTGATGTTACTGTTGAACGTATCGGTCAACAAGTTAGCGGATGCTCTATTATGGGCTTGATGATGCTTGCTGCTTCCAAAGGTACAACTATTCATGTTAAAGCTAAGGGTAATCAAGCTGAGGAAGCTATAAAATCTCTTACAAACCTTGTAAATTGTAAATTTGGTGAAGATTAGTGTCTAAAGCTCTTAGAAATAAGACCCTCGTCTTAACCCAAAAACAAATCAATGACTATGCAAAGAGTGCAATTAAACTGTCGTTTAAAGCACAAGAGGCAGATGTCAGCAATAAAATAATCTGGCAAGACACATTTAAAGCTCTTGATTTCTTGCCAGATAATTTTGTTGATTTAATGATCGTCGATCCTCCTTATAACCTTACCAAAAATTTTGCCGGTAAACAATTTAAAGCCATGAAGTTTAACGAATATCTTTCGTGGCTTGATGAATGGCTTAAAAAAACCGTGCGAATCTTAAAAGATAATGCCAGTGTTTATATTTGTTCGGATTGGAAAACTTCTATTGCCATTCCGGAAGTTGCTTGCAAATATTTTGTTTTACAAAACCGCATATCTTGGGAAAGAGAAAAAGGTCGAGGCGCACTAAACAACTGGAAAAACTGTTTGGAAGATATTTGGTTTTTTACAAAATCGGATACCTATACTTTTAACTTAGAAAACGTAAAAATTATGCGGCCGGTTATTGCCCCCTATCGCGACACTGAAGGCAAGCCGAAAGATTGGGCGGAGAATAACGGTAAAAAATTTAGACTTACCCATCCCTCTAACATTTGGACGGATATTTCCATACCCTTTTGGTCAATGCCCGAAAATACTCCGCACCCTACTCAAAAACCAGAAAAATTGATTGCTAAACTTATTTTAGCCTCCAGTAATGAAGGCGATTTGGTATTCGATCCGTTTGTCGGCTCGGGCACCACCGCCGTTACCGCACAAAAATTAAACCGCCGCTATTTGGGTATTGAACGCGAAAAAGAATATGTTGCTTACGCTTTGCACCGCTTGGAACAAGCTAAAACCGATAAATCTATACAAGGTTATGAAAACGGTGTTTTTAAAATGCGTAACGGACAGTTGGGATAAACCGCTTTAATCCTCTTGAGTTTTAAGCTTAAACACCCTATATATTGAAAATATGCTGTAATTGAAAAGGAATTTTTTAATGAAACTTGGCAGAAATTTTTTAATTTGGGCTTTAATATTTTTAATAGTCGTACCGATGTTGGGTTCGTTTGGCAATTCGCAGCGTCGGGCAAGCATGGAAAATATGGCCTTTTCCGACTTTATGAATAGTGCCGAAAATAAGCAAATAAGCGAAGTTACCATTTCCGGCGCAGATGTTTACGGAAAAATGACCGATGGACGTGAGTTTTATACTTACGCACCTAACGATCCGTCCATGATTGAAACCTTGCGTCAAAATGATGTGAGAGTTGTTGCTAAACCGATAGATACATCTGGCAGCACTTTTTGGGGAATCTTTATTTCTTGGTTCCCGATGTTGCTATTGGTTGGCGTTTGGATTTTCTTTATGCGCCAGGCTAACTCCGGCAACAATAAAGCCTTAAGTTTCGGAAAATCACGAGCCAGATTGGTAGAAAATAACAAAAAAGTTACTTTTGCCGATGTGGCAGGTGCTGACGAATCGAAACAAGAACTTGAAGAAGTGGTTGACTTCTTAAAAGATCCGCAAAAGTTTTCGCGCTTGGGCGGACGAATTCCCAAGGGAGTTTTACTTGTAGGCCCTCCGGGAACAGGTAAAACTTTGCTGGCTAAGGCCGTTGCCGGTGAAGCCGACGTACCGTTTTTTTCCATTTCAGGTTCAGACTTTGTGGAAATGTTTGTCGGTGTCGGCGCTTCCAGAGTAAGAGATATGTTTGCTCAGGCCAAAAAGAACGCCCCTTGCCTATTGTTTATTGATGAAATTGATGCAGTAGGTCGGCATCGTGGTGCCGGTTTGGGCGGCGGTAACGATGAACGCGAACAAACCTTAAACCAACTGCTGGTGGAAATGGACGGCTTTGACGATAACGAAAATGTTATTTTAATTGCCGCTACCAACCGTCCTGATGTTTTGGATCCGGCTTTGCTGCGTCCGGGACGATTTGATAGACAGGTTACCGTTTCTAACCCCGATATTAAAGGTCGTGAAGAAATCTTGAAAGTTCATGTTCGTAAAGTGCCTCTTGCCAAAGATGTTGATTTGGCGGTTGTAGCACGCGGAACACCCGGATTTTCAGGCGCTGATTTAGCAAACCTTGTTAATGAAGCCGCCCTCTTGGCAGCTCGTAAAAACAAACGTAAGGTTACCGCTCAAGATTTTGACGATGCAAAAGATAAGGTTTTGATGGGTAATGAACGCAAATCCATGGCTATGGATGAAAAAGAGAAAATGCTCACCGCTTACCATGAAGCCGGACACGCTATTTGCTCGCTTAATGTTAAAGAAACCGATCCGATTCATAAGGCTACCATCATCCCCAGAGGAAGAGCTTTGGGTATGGTGCAGCAGCTGCCGGAAAAAGATCAGTATTCTTATACTCGTGCCAAAATGCTCTCACGTTTGGTGATTTTAATGGGCGGACGCGTCGCCGAAGAATTAAAATTCGGTTATGATGCGGTAACTTCGGGTGCTTCTTCCGATATTGCCGCTGCCACCAATCTGGCTCGCTCTATGGTTACCGAATGGGGTATGAGTGATACTTTGGGACCGGTTTTATATTCGGAAAACTCCGGTGAAGTCTTTTTAGGGCGTTCGGTTACGCAAAATAAAAATATGAGCGAAGATACCGCCCGTTTGGTTGATGCCGAAATTAAAAGACTGGTTACAGAAGGGCATGCTCAGGCTACCAAAATCTTGAAAGAAAAAACTAAAGATTGGGAAACCTTGGCCCAGGCTCTTATGGAGTATGAAACCTTAACCGGCGAAGAAATTAAAGATTTGCTTGATGGTAAAAAAATCAACAAAGCTAAAGAATCGCCGGTAAGTGAAGAAAAGCGCACCAAGGCTTCAGTTCCCGAAGTGTAGTTTGAAAACTTATCTTAAAAAATAAATCCCCTGCTCTTTAACAAGATTAGGGGATTTATTTTAACGTCTTTGTTTCTTTTTCTGCCTTAGCTATTACCTCTTTTAAATCTGTTTGCAACGCTCCGGCTATCATAAACAAAGTTCGCAAAGTCGGGCTGTTTTTGTTATCAACAATTAAAGTATACGCCGTGCGGCTTAAGCCCGTTTCTTTGGAAATTTGCAGTTTGGTAATGCAGCGGCTAACTCTTTCTTGTTCTAAAATAGCCACAACTTTTTGGGTTAATATTTCTGCATCATTTCGTATCATAGTTTGTTTTTAACTGTTGACTTTATATATTTAAATGTAATTATAATTACACTGTAACTATAGTTGCATTTTGAAAAAACAAGCCTACAGGACTAAAACAATGCAAAAAACGTTTTGATGAATTATACAATTCTTTAAAAAACGGCTATGATATGAAGTATCCGATGTTTGTGGGACTCAATCGGCACTGGGGATATAAAGACCAATTGTTACAAGGGCATCATCGTTTGGGTATATGTAAAGAGCTTAATATTGAAGACGTGAGTATCTCTTTTTGGACATATCCGCAGTCGGTATTTAATTTCCGCAGAAAAAAGAAATAAAACTCGCTTTGGCGGAATATTTACCAATCATAACCCTTTGAGGCTATTAAAAAATATTTGTCGATTTTATAAGGCTTATATTTTAGCATCTGGTTGATAATCATTAATAAAATCTATACTTTTATATAACATAATCTGACCTGCGATTGTTTTTCAGACAGTTTTTTAAAAGATATTGACAAAATAGTTGAACTGTTTTTTAAATTGTGTTATACAATAGGTATATGAGGTGCATTAACTGAAAGGATTTACGATGTCAAAAGAATCAGAAGAAGCGAAAGAGAAGAGAAAACGTCTTGGAGAACGTATTGCAACACTGACCGCTGCCATTTTGGGGGTTTCTGCAGGTGGTTTTGATGCTGGAGCACAAGCAGCTGATATACACAAAGATGATGCTGCAAAGCAGGCTACTGAGGTTACTTATGATGCTGCGCAGAAAAAAATGCATGATGTTATAGAGACTTTTAAAAATTTACCGGGCGTTGAAAAAACAGAGGATAGCGGTATGTCCGGCGAAAATAAATTATCGTCAACTACTTATGCAAATAAATATGCCAGCATAACGGAATATAATACCGCCAGCGGAAAGCAAATTGAGTTCTTAGGTAGCAACAATACATTTGTTGTTCGCGACGGAGCTGCTTATCACGGAGGCGAAAAGATAAGCAATTATGAGTTCATCGGCAGATTGGAAAGATTTGAACACAACATGGGTCAAAAAATTGATATATCACTGGAAGAAGCTCTGAATTTTTACAATAAGAAGGGCCAGTATGGCGAGTAAATACTTTCTCACGTATCTGCAGCTTATACCAATTATGTTAACTTTTCTTGCGACCGGATTTGTTGATTTGGTCGGGGTTGCGGGTAATTATGTTAAAGTTGATTTTCAACTATCTAATTATACCGCTAATCTCTGTGCTTCTATGGTATTTATCTGGTTCTTGGTTTGTGCGCCACCTAGTGGAATTATAATGAATAAAATAGGGCGGAAAAATACGGTTATTTTGAGTTTGTTTTTTACATTAATCGGATTAACGCTTCCTATTATACATTATAACCTTATTTCTATTATCATTTCTTTTTCTTTTATTGGTATAGGTAATACTCTTATGCAGGTATCTGTAAATCCTTTGGTTTCTAATATTATTGGTCATAAAACAATTGCCCCAATATTAACTTTGGGGCAATTTTTAAAGTCTATATCATCTTTCATTGCTCCCATTATAGCCATCTGGGGATCTTTATATTTCGACAATTGGAGACTATTGTTTGTTGTATTTGCCATAGAAGCCTTTATAGCTATAACTAGTTTGTGGCTAATTAAAATTCCTCATGAAAAAATTAATAACAAACAGTGTAATTTTAAAGATATTATATATTTGCTTACAGATAAACAGATATTTATGTATTTTATTGCTATTGTTTGTTATGTTGGGATTAATTCAGGTACTAACGTATCCGCCCCTCGTATAATCATGGATAAACTTGATATAGGGTTTGAGGAAGCCGGACATATAACGAGTTTCTACTTTTTGTTCCGCATTATAGGCTGTTTTATAGGAACCTTTGTTCTAGCGTTTTGTTCTATGAAAAAATTTTTTACAACCTGCTTAATTATAATTATTACCGCTTTAATCGGTTTGTGTTTGTTTAATAATGAATTGCCGCTATATACTTGCATTGCCTTTATTGGACTAAGTGTTGCTAATATTTTTTCAATTATCCTTTCCCAAGCGCTTTTATATCGCCCCAAACAGACCAATGAAATATCTGCGTTGATGATTACCGGACTATCCGGAGCTGTAATTTTTTTACCTTTTATGGGCTTTTGTGCTGATATATTTGGCTCTCAAGATATAGTTCCCATAATTATGATGATTGGAACTCTTTATCTTTTTTACGTATCCAACAAACTTAATTAGAAAAATTCCGTCTTTTTATTTGACTATATACTATATTATTTGTTTGTTATTACTTTTACAAAATGTTAACCCCGCCATACAAAATGGCGGGGTTTTGGTCGGGACAGACGGATTTGAACCATCGGCATCTTGCTCCCAAAGCAAGCGCTCTACCAGGCTGAGCTATGTCCCGTTATTCTTTACTTTCCATCACAATAATATCTTCCCTCATTGGTCGCAAGCTGCCTTCGGCATCTTGTCTTGCTTCGTAAGTTTCGCAAAGCTTCCTTTGCTCAACAACCGGCAATGCTTAAAAAATACACATTTTATTTTTTATTGCAAGCTTTTTTTATAACTATTTTAACAATCCATTCTCACGAAAACTGAAATGATTGTCATTGGTTATTATAATATGGTCTTGTAATTTTATCCCTAACGGATTTAAAGCTTCCGCTATCTGCTTGGTTATTTCTATATCATTCCTAGACGGCTTGGGATTACCACCAGGGTGATTGTGAAATAAAATAACCGACATTGCTCCGTTTTCTAATGCAGCTTTTACAACTTCTCGCGGATGTACCGCAACGTTGTTTACAGTTCCCCTTTGCATTACCTCTTCTTTTATTATTTTTAAATTAGCATTTAAAAATAAAACTCTAAACTCCTCAATGTCTGAATAGCCTATTGCCATACGACAATATTCTACCATGTAATCAAAGTTACTGATAATCGGCTCATCTTTACCCGCCAGCTCTTGCCAAGACATCTTGGTTGCAGCTGCTTTAATTACTTTCAAGGCCGCAATGGTTGTTTGCGACAAACCATACTCGGCTAATTGATTTTGCGGGGCACTCAAAACTTTGGCAAAACTTCCAAACTCTTTAATCAACCCTTTGGCTAGCTCTTTAACATCGCGCCTCGGAATTGCCAAAGTTAATAAAAATTCCAACAGTTCATAATCTGCCATACTGCGACCTTCGTCTTTTAAAAAACGTTCACGTAAACGCTGACGATGCCCAATATAGTGCGGCTTATCTGTTGCCTTATTCGAAAGTTCTGCACTCTTTGTCATAACTAGTCTACTTTATACGGTGGTTTATCTAAGCCTTTTAATGAATAAGTAAACACTTCACAGCCGTCTTTGGTAACACCTAAAGAGTGCTCAAACTGCGCTGATAAACTTCTGTCTTTGGTAACTGCCGTCCAACCGTTTGGTAAAATAGTTCCTTCTTTTTTACCAATGTTTATCATCGGCTCTATGGTAAAGAACATACCCTCTTCAATAACCGGACCAGTTCCTTTTATGCCGCAATGCATTACATTGGGCTCATCATGAAAAACTCTACCCAAACCATGCCCGCAAAACATATCAACTACCGAATATCCGTATTTATGCGCATACTCTTCAATTACGGCTCCTATATCCCCAAAATGAGCTCCGGGGCGAACAACGTCAATACCTCTCATCAAACATTCATAAGTTACATCACATAAACGTGTGGCTTTTAATTTCGGCTTGCCGGCATAATACATTCGGCTTGTATCGCCATACCATCCATCTAAAATTACCGTTACATCAATGTTTACGATATCTCCTTCGGCTAACTTTCGCTCATAATCAGGAATACCATGGCAAATTACATGATTGATTGAAGTACATATCGTTTTAGGATATCCGTGATAACCCAAACATGCCGGTATGGCATTGTGTTCGACAATAAAATTACGACACAAATCGTCCAATTCTCCGGTGCTGACACCAACTTTAACAAATGGCGTTATATAATCCAAACATTCGGCCGCAAGTTTGCCTGCTTTGCGCATACCTTCAAAATCGGCCTTTTCGTAAATTTTTATACCGTTCTTTTTGACTATCAATTTTTTTACCTTCTTTCTTTTTTTAATACCAATACCACCCGTAGTTTGTAGTGTCAATTACAAAACACCGGCAACAATAGCACTGTTATAAAAAATTATCTATCTTCCACCTTTGGAAAATCTCTTATTTAAATTATAACGAAGGTTTTCTTTGATAGCTTTAGCTTTTTTGGGGCTCTTAGCTTTTGATGTTTTACGCATTTTTTCACGATACGGCAAATTCTCTGCGTCCTCTATCTTATTACATAAACTGTATTTGGCTCTGGGGGCACTCTTGGGAGCATTAGAAATTTCTGCCAACTTACGTATAGGCTCATAATTTTCCGTTACCTCCCAAAATTCAGTCATACCATCAAGCGGAACGTCTTTGTTACCATACGGATCCGGCATAACAAGTTTAAATGCATACCAACTCATGGGTGTAATCTTATCCGGCACATTCTCGACTCTACCGTTGCCTAAAATCAAGCTTTCGTTATTTTCAGTAATATGGGTCTTAACTCCGACTTTATCCATAATTTTTTTGGTGTTTTCGCATTGCTCGGGGTTTCCGTGTATCGGTATGGCAATAATATCAGGAACAACTTTTTTTACATCGCTCATTAATTTTTCCATGGCTTTGGCATTGGCATGCCCAGAATCTTGCATACGGACTTCTCTAAAACCGCCTACTTTTTTCTCACCCGGGGTTACAACCACCTCAGCTCCCTGCGCTGCCATAAGCTGTAACATTTTCGGTCCGCTGTTGCCGTTTATTTCGTTAATAATGCGCTGACGCGCCAGTACCAACGTGTTACGACCGATTTTAACATAGGGATGCAAGTCAAGGGCCATCTTTACCGCCGAAGACATGGCTATCGGCGAATATGCAGTCATACCCACATTGTTTTGATAATCTTCAAGTCCTTGCGCGAAAGCTCCCGTGCATACTATGTACTTGGGATAAATCTTTTTATCTGACAAATAACCTTGTATATTGCCTTTGTATAAAACGTCATCAAAATCTTTGTAGCCGGTTAACATCATGGCATCTCTTACAGTTTGCAGCCATTTGCCGTCTAAAAAGATTTTGGTACCTAACTTACGCGCCGTTTCTACGTCAATGGCAATATTTTGCACGCTACGCGAAATTACCGGCGATATTATTAAGTTTCTATCCAAATTGTCTTTTACTACTTGATAAGTATTATCTACAGCCTGTTCAAAACCTATCCGCTCTTTACTGCTCGGCGTTGTCGAAGTAGAATCTAAGCAAACAATATTTGTCGGCGCCGATTTGCGTTTGAAAACATCAAGATATTGTTCCGCGTTAAATGAATTACCGACAGGCATATTTTCCTCGGTTAAAAAATCGCCGTTATTCATAACGGCAGCATAAGGCTTACCGTCTACATACGTTAAGGTATGAAAACCTATTGAATCTACAATGCTGTGACTAACATCTACAGCTTCGACTTCCACAGAATCGCCAAATTTTATAATGTCACCCGCTTTTATCTTATCAATTTCGGGAACACTCATCCCCTCTTTGGCAAATGCCAGACGTATAAAGTTACGCGTAAAGCCTCCGGCTTTTATCGGGGGAAGTTTGTAACCCATTTTAACGTAATTAATCAACGCTCCGACATGATCTTCATGCGCATGAGTCAAAAATAAAGCTTCAACCGGCTTTAAGGCTTTAATCTCTTCTTTGGTTTTTAAATCAATTCGGTCAAAATATTCGTCCACATTGGGGTATGCCGCCACAAAACCCGACTCTGCCGGCGTAAACATACTTCCTAAATCAAACATAACTCTGGTGGTTTTGCCTTGTCCGTCCGTGTGCTCAATAACTGAACAGTTACCACCTATTCTGTCTTTGTTAACACCGCCGATGAATTTTAAAAGAGTTTGTGGTTTTTGCATATTTTTATCCCCTTATTACAAGTTGTTTCCAATATACAACTTTTTTGACAAAAAGCAACAATTTATTATGTCAAATATTGATTTTTTTACCGACGTGATTATATCTTTTGTAAATTTTCAGCAAAGGAGAGCCGTTATGAAATCTGTAATTAAATTTATTTGGAGCTTTTTTATTGTCGGACTTGCCGCCTATTTTTGTTCAATATTTTCAAGATACGGGGTCGATACTTTTTACGGAGCCTTACAAAAACCTGCTTTAACCCCGCCCAATCAGGTGTTTCCGATTGTTTGGCCGATTTTATATGCCTTGATGATTATATCTTATTACATTATCTTAAAAACGGTTCCGTTTGCCAAAATTAAACGAGCCGCCGCCTTATTTTTAGGACAACTCGTTTTACAGGTTATTTGGTCGTGGGCATTCTTTTATCAGGCTTATTTTGCATATGCGGGAATCGTAATCATTTTAATGATAATCACCGTTTATTTAATGATTAAAGAATTTGCCGTTTACAGTAAAACCGCCGCTTATATGCAGTATCCGTACCTTATTTGGCTTTTGTTTGCCGCATATATGAACTTTGGAATTATCTATTTGAACGGAAATGCGTTAAATTTGTAAAATTTTGCTAGACATAACCCAAAGATTGCTTTATTTTAGGACGGTTAAAATTAACAATTTTTGGGAAATTTAAAAATGACAACAAGCGTAAAACAAATTCGTAAAACCTTTTTGGATTACTTTGCCAAAAACGGACATAAGGTTATTCCGTCATCTTCATTGGTGCCGGATAACGACCCGACTTTAATGTTTACCAACTCGGGTATGGTACAGTTCAAAAATATTTTCACCGGCAACGAAACTCGCGACTATAAGCGAGCTACAACTTCCCAAAAATCTGTACGAGCCGGCGGAAAACACAATGACTTGGACAGCGTCGGATATGACGTTCGCCACCATACTTTTTTTGAAATGCTCGGTAACTTTTCTTTCGGCGATTATTTTAAAGAAGAAGCCATCGCTTACGCTTGGGAATTGGTTACCAAAGAGTTCGGCTTACCTAAAGACAGATTGGCCGTTACCGTTTTTCATACCGACGATGTAGCTTATAAATTGTGGCAAAAAATTTCAGGCTTGCCTAATGACAGAATCATTAAAATTGCCACCAAAGATAACTTTTGGCAAATGGGCGATACGGGTCCTTGCGGTTACTGCTCGGAAATTTTTTATGACCATGGTCCTGAAGTTTGGGGTGGATTGCCCGGAACCCCCGAAGAAGACGGCGATCGTTGGATTGAGATTTGGAATTTGGTGTTTGATGAGTTTGAAGACTTACCGGACGGCTCGCGAATCCCGTTAAAGCAACGTTGTATTGATACCGGCATGGGCCTTGAAAGAATTTCGGCCATTTTACAAGGCGTTCACTCTAACTATGATATCGACTTGTTTAAAAACTTAATTGCCGACGTTTGCAAACTTGCCGGAACAGAACCCGATAACAAACAATTCAGTTCATCTTATAACGTAATTGCCGACCATTTACGTGCAACATCGTTTTTAATTGCCGACGGCGTGCTTCCTTCTAACGAAGGACGCGGCTACGTATTGCGCAGAATTATGCGCCGAGCCATGCGGCATATTTATATGTTAGGTGTGCATGAACCGATGATGTTTAAGTTGTTGCCTTCTTTACAAAGAGAAATGGGCGAAGCTTATCCTGAACTGTATCGTCATGAGGCCTTAATACGCGAGACCATTAAAGCCGAAGAAACGCGTTTTGGCAGAACCTTGGACAAAGGTTTGAAACTTTTAGATGAAGAAACTTCATCATTAAACAGCGGTGATACTTTAAGCGGTGAAACTGCATTTAAACTTTATGACACTTACGGATTTCCGTTAGACTTAACCGAAGATGCTTTGAAATTAAAAAACATTAAGGTTGATACCGAAGGTTTTGATAAAGCCATGGAAAAACAAAGAGCCGAAGCTCGTAAAAACTGGGCCGGTTCAGGTGATGCCGGTGTTGAAAAAATTTGGTTTGATTTGCAGGAAAAACTCGGAACAACCGAATTTTTAGGCTATACAACCTTGAAAGCCGACGGTCAGATTACAGCTTTGGTACAAAGCGGTAAAGAAACAAATGAAGTAACCGATGGTGAATTTTATTTGGTTGCTAACCAGACTCCTTTTTACGGTGAATGCGGAGGTCAAGTTGGTGATATAGGAAAAATTGTATCGCCTGAGTTTGTTGCCGAAGTTACCGATACCAAGAAAAAACTCGACGGCGTTATCGTCCATGTTTGCAAGCTCGTAAGCGGTTCGGTTAAAACCGGCAAAACCGCATCGTTTGAAGTTGACGAAGTTACCCGTAACAGAACGCGTGCCAACCACTCGGTTACCCACTTGGTACATAAAGCCATGCGCACCATATTAGGTGATCATATTGCTCAAAAAGGTTCTTTGGTAGGTCCTGACAGAATGCGTTTTGACGTATCGCACCCTAAGCAGATTACCGCTGAAGAATTGCAACAGATTGAAGATATGGTTAACGATTCAATTCGTAAAAACTATCATGTAAATACCGTTATCATGAATAAAGATGAAGCCGTAAATTGCGGTGCTATGGCTTTGTTCGGTGAAAAATACGGTGATGAGGTAAGAGTTGTTCGCATGGAAAAAGACGGCGAAATTTATTCACAAGAACTCTGCGGCGGTACACATGTAAATGATACAGGTGAAATCGGCTATTTTAATATTGTATCAGAATCTGCCGTTGCCGCCGGTATCAGACGTATTGAATGTGTTACCGGATATGGTGCCGAAAAATTTGTACAGGGCATTGAAGATAAACTGCATCATATTTCAGCTTTATTAAAAACCAATGTTAATGATTTGGAACAAAGAATCTTAAACTTGATGGAAGAAAAGAAAAAGCTTGAAACCGATATCTTTAACTTAAAGAAAACTTTTGTAAGTCATAAAAGTGCCGATAATCAGGATAAAATTGAAACCGTAAACGGCATTAAGTTTGTCGGAAAAATTATTCCTAATATTCATCCTAAAGAACTTAAGGCCTTTATTGATGAAATTAATCAAAATATCGGCTCGGGAATTGTGGTTTTAGGCTCAGACAAAGACCAAAAGGCTTCAATTGTGGTCGGCGTTACCAAAGATTTAACCGGTAAATATTCGGCTGTCGATTTGGTAAGAGCCGCTGCCGCAGTTGCCGGCGGTCAAGGCGGCGGAGGCAGACCTGATATGGCTCAGGCAGGTGGCCCCGATGCTTCAAAACTTGATGAGGCTATTGCTAAGGTAAAGAGCTTAATATAACAAAAAGACACGACGGTTTAAGCCGTCGTGTTTTATTTTAGAGATTGGAAAATGGTAAGTGATAAAAATTTTAAATATGAATTGTATCGCAAGCTTATTCATTTAAGCTCACTGTGGATGCCGTTGTTTATATTTTTTGTACCTAAAGTCTGGGCTTGCCTATTATTCGCCACAGCTATTGTTATCGATTTGATAGTAGAATATGCCAATTATAAACGATATAAATGGGCCAGAAAAACTTTCGGCAGACTCTTTTTTAGAACTTTACGAGCAGAAGAAACATCGCATCAACGCTTTTTACCAAGCGGTTCGGTATATGTTTTAACCGCAGCCTTTTTATGCCCCCTGCTCTTTGGTAAAGAAATAGCCGCACTTGCTTTGAGCGTTATGTTAATTTCGGACACCTGCGCTGCGTTAGTGGGTAAAAAATTCGGCAAACACAAAATTTACAAACAAAAATCGCTAGAGGGAACTTTGGCCTTTTTGGTAAGTGCCCTTATCATCAACGCAATTTTTTATCAGTTAGTCGCTTTTAACTTTATAAGCTTGATTGCCTGTGTAGCGGCAACCGCTGCCGAGCTGTGGGAAGATAAACTGAAAATTGACGATAACTTATCAATACCTCTGATTATCGGAATGATTTTAACTTACCTGTAAGTAAATTTTACTTGTGTTTAATGTAAAAAGATGTTTTAATTTTGGTACATTAAATACTATTTTGAACCACTTAAATTACTGTCTTATGAAAGCGATATTATTAACGGGATGCTTGGCAATATCAGGGTTATTGTCGGCATGGGCAGCTTGTGAAGTTCAGAGAGCTTTACCGTTGCCGGTTAACAATTATCCGGAACAACCGCAAGCCAAGGAACATATGCCTCTGGTTGCCGTAAAAACGGAAGATGAAGCAGCAAAAACTCTGGAAAAAATCCATAAGTTTTTGAAAAAGTAATTGAAAGGACCTTTTGCTCAAATAAGCAAAAGGTCTTTTTTAGAATTTTTCTTTAATGATATTAAATATTTTTGTCTTTTTGTCTTGACATAGTGGACAAAATGTGCTTTTATGATTTCTACCAATTACTTTTATGTTTAATTTTTAATTATACAAATATGGGAAAAAATATCTCATTGGAGAACACGAATGTTCTCATTATTAACAAAAAAATGGACGAATATATCGCCGAGCAGAAAATGACCGCAAAGGAGAACAAATGTCGTCTGGTACAGCTTGTACTCAGACACAAGGTCCACAGATTTCCGGTAGGTATTCCGGTTGTGGCTGCGGTCAAATCCCTGGAAGATGGTAAGCTTGCAGTATTTAACCTCAAGCGTACCACTCTGGCTACCATAGACGGGGATGCGGTTGCATCAGAAACGAACATCGGGAAAGAGTTCGAAATAGATGGCATCCGCTATATACAGACCGATACCGTCGATGGAATGGCTCGATATAAGCCGTTCTTTAACAAAAAACAGAAAAATCGCGGGTTCGAGGTATCCGCGGAAGAAAGAGAAAAGCTTTCTTCAAAAAATTTATAACCTCTCATACTAACCACAAAAAAACTAATACCAGCCTCAGATTTTAATCTGAGGCTTTTTTGTTTCCGTAATTTTTTAAAAATAAAACCCACTTATCTACACAGTCAGCGTCGAGACTCTTTTTGATTGCAAAAAAAAAAAACAGTTTATGATTTCGTTTAAATACCTTTAATAACCCAAACTTTGGAGGTTTTTAGATGAAATTTTATAAATTTTTATGCCAACTTGTAACCTTAAAACCCCGTAAAAAGCCTTTAGATGAGCCCTTATACAAACTTTCCGCCGGCAGAAGTATGGTAGAGATGTTAGGTGTATTAGCAATAATCGGCGTTCTTTCCGTCGGCGCTATTGCCGGTTACTCACGAGCAATGCTTAAATATAAAATTAACCGTTACAGTGAAAGCTTTAATTTACTGATTAATAATATACTGCAGGTCAGACCTAAATTATCATCCGGCTCTGACTTTAACTGTAATCTTTTTGATAAATTAGGTATCACCCCAGATAGTATGGAATGCAAAAATAACTTGCTTTATGATATTTTCGGCAACTTTATTAATGTTAGCTACTACAATAAAGAAGGTGGTGCAGCGCAATATATTTTTACCACAAATTTTCCTCTTACGAATAACACTTTTAGTGCCGAATCTAAGGAGGTATGCCGAAATATGATTCTGGTTGCCAAACAAAATGCCGACAATATTTATGCGGTTGATTTTCGCGTAAATGATTCAAACGGTTCTTATTCTTCTAAAGTCCTTAATGGTAATTTGCACTCTTCAAAACAAAACCGTCTGGTTGATGCTGATATAAAAAAAATTGATGATATATGTTCTTCTTGCAATTCCGAAACTTCTTGCTCAATTGCCGTTTATACCCGTTTTTAATATTCTTTACACAAAAACAGGAGATACCCTTTATGGTTATCTCCTGTTTTTACAATCACTTAATTTAGCTAAAGAAATACTTCTTTGCTGCAGTCTCGTCACCTAAGCCTTTCTCAACATAACGATAACAGGCAACTGCCGCCAGCTCTTCAAGGCTAAATTTTTGGTTGAAACGAGCGTAGCTTTTGCTCTCGGCTACCTCGCCTGCCTTCTTACGATGCAAACCACCCCAGAAACGATGCACAATACGGCTCTGAACCTGACCGACAAAGCGTTTTCTCATGTTGTACGCCTTTAAAAACTTATCGGCCAGTTGCAAATCAATCTGTTGCAGCTTGTCATTGATGGTACTTCGGTAATTCTCCGCTATGCGGCTGATTTCCGTAATATCCATCGGCTCTGCCGAATCGCTCGAGGCTAAATTGTTAATTGCCTCAGTCTGCGCTTGGGCAAAGACGCGCAGTTGCAACCATCTTTTGGTCTGCCATTCCCAATCCGCCGGATTTTTTTCCAGTAAATCGGTAAAATCTTTAATTTCACTAAAATTATATTCCATAAGTATAAAGTTTTGTACTTATTATCGTAATCATTTTATAAATTTTGTCAACCGTTTTGTCGGGGCAAATATTTTGTTTTAACCTCTTAAATATTATACTTTTATAAATAAATTGTCTGTATACTGACCCAAAAAATGAAATTTTAATAATCAATAATTAACAGAGGATGATAAAATGAGTAAAATTGCCGTAATCGGTGTAACCGAAAATGTAGGACGTGAAATTTTAACCTTTTTGGAAGCCGACGGCGTTCCCGCCGATAATGTTATTGCCCTTGAACCTAAAAGTCCGCTCGGCAATTTGGTATCTTACGGTGAAGATGATGAATTAGATGTTTTCAATTTGGATAATTTTGATTTTTCTCAGGCCGATATTGCAATTTTTGCTACAACCGAAGAAATTGCCAAACGATACCTACCCAAGGCTAAAGCTAAAAATATTAAAATTATTGACTGTTCAGGTGCTACTTTTGCCGATACCGATGTACCGATGATTGTTGCCGGATTAAATGATGAACATATTAAAAATGCTAAGCACAATATTGTATCCATACCTTCAGCTTTAACAACACAAATGCTTTTGCCTTTGGCTAAGGTTAATGAAACTTTCGGGTTGAAACGTCTAATTGCCTCGGCCTATATTTCAACCTCGGTTTATGGTAAAGATGCTATGGACGAGCTCTTTAATCAAACTCGTAAAATTTATATGAACACTACTTTGGTAGATGATGAGCAAGTATTTAAAAAACAAATTGCTTTTAACGTTTTGCCTCAGGTCGGAGAATTTATCGGCGAAGAAACCAAGTTTGAATGGATGGTCAATGCCGAAACTAAAAAAGTATTGAACGGTAATATGAAAGTGCACGCTAACTGCGCCTTTGTTCCTGTTTTTATAGGTGCGGCTTTATATGTTAATGCCGAGTGTGTTAATGAGGTAGATGTTGATAAAATTCGTAATGAAATGAAAAAAACTAAAGGTGTAGTCGTTTTTGATAAACAGGTCGATGGCGGCTATGTAAGCTTAAATGATGTTCAGGGCGAAGATGATATTTATGTTAGCCGCTTGCGTCAAGATTTGTCGGTTGAAAACGGTTTTAGCTTTTGGTGCGTTGCCGACAACTTGAGAGCCTCGGTTGCCAAAAATGCTTTTAATGTTATGAAATTGTTGCTTAAAAACTAAATACGAAAGGAACAGGGTATGTTCAAGCTTTTCAAAAATTTCTTCTATGTACTGTTGTTTTTGTGTGTCTTATCGGTAAAAACGGTTTACGCTCAGGGCGAAACCTTACAATTTGATGCTATTTCTCAACAGTTAAACTCTCTTGAAGAAAAAATGAAAGCGGGTAACTTTACTCTGCAAAGTATTGAAACCGACCTTAATTTTCTTTATCAGGTTTCCGGCGACTTAAATTCTTTTAAGCAAACCAACGAACAAGAAGCTAAGTTTGTGCAAAAACAACTTGATGCTTTAGGTGAGCCTCCGTCCGACGGAACGAAAGAACTTGATGTTATTGCCAAAAAGCGTACCGAGTTTAAAAATGAACTGGCTGTTCTTAAAAGCCGTATCGCCGAAGCTCAAATACTTCAGGTTAAAATCGACGAGCTTAATATTTTAATTATTAACTCGCGTAACCAAAAATTACTTGGAAATCTGGTTAATAAGCAAGCTGTTTTAATTGAACCGCAAAACTTTTTGGCCGGTATTAAAGCATTTATAAGCTTTGCTTGGGATATGGCTATATCTCCTATATTGTGGTATAAAACTCTTGACAGCTCTTCAAAAACTTACGTATTAACCTATTTGTTTCCATTTATTTTTATATTGGTCGGTACTTTTTGGGCCGGTCTTATTCTGCGCCGGCTGATTATGCGTAATTGGGGCTACCGTAAAGATATTGAAAATCCTCGCTATGGTCAAAAAATCAGTGCCGCGATTTTTGTAGCGATTGCATACGGTGTTATTCCTTCCCTTATTATTGGAGGACTGCTGGTATGGCTTATTGGTATGCAGATATTTACCATCGGCTTATTCGGTATCGTAATAAACAGCTTTTTATATTACCTCTTGTACGTAATACTTGCCAGAGCCGTCGCTAGGGTTACTTTTGCTCCGTATAATGAAAAATGGCGTCTTATAAATGTTGATACTCCCAAAGCAGTCAGCTTGGTTCATGCCCTATATTTGAGCATTATTTTAATCGGTATTGTATCCCTTTTGGAACATATTGCCTCAACCGCTCAATATCCGCAAAACCTTATTAATTTTTTGACTGCCGCATCTTGTGCCGTTAAAGCCTTTGTTATTATCTTGCTCGTGGCCAAAATATTCCATGAGGACGATGATAAAACTGAAGATACTCCTGAAGAAGAAAATAATACCTCCGATGATGATACTACCGACGACGATACTATGAGTACTCACTTTAAAATTATTTTCATTACATCTTTTGTGTGTATCGTTACTTTCGGAATAGCTTTGTTCGGTTACCCGGAATTATCAGAATTTATACTTAATCGTTATATCGCCAGTGCCATATTGTTGGGTATTTTTATAATTTTTCATAAGCTTATATCTGAATTGGTAAGACGTATTTTACTGATGAGTTTTTGGGTTAAAAACTTTAGAATGCGCCGTAAATTGCTTGCAAAGGTAGATTTTGGTTTAAGCCTTATTTTAACTCCATTAATCGCCCTATTCTTCCTCTTTGTTTTGCTCAATCTATGGGGTATGTCCGGCGATTTGATTTTACATATGGTTAAAAAATTGCTCTTTGGCTTTAATGTCGGCGGAGTTAGAATCTCGCTCTTGGCTATTGTCTTGGGAATCGTTGTGTTCTTCGGTTCTTTGGCTCTGGTTAAGGTGGTCAAAAATAATTTAACCAATAACGTATTTTCTAAACTTGATATTGATGACGGCATCAAGCACTCCCTTTCATCCGGGGTAAGCTTTGTCGGCTTTATTATCGCTTCCCTGCTGGCGATTATCGTTATGGGTGGTAATTTAACAAGCTTGGCCGTTATCGCCGGTGCTTTATCAGTTGGTATCGGTTTTGGTTTACAGAACATTATTAACAACTTTGTTTCCGGTATTATCATCTTGTTTGAGAGACCCTTCAAAGTCGGTGACTGGGTCATATTTAACGGTGAAGAAGGTCAAATTAAACAGATTAATATTCGTTCTACCGAGTTGGAAACATTTAAAAAAACCAGTGTAATTATTCCTAATGCTACACTTATTTCAACATCTTTAACCAACCTTACTCATGGCAACAACTGGACTAGACAATCCGTTACCGTCGGGGTTGCTTATGGTTCGGATGTTAACCGAGTTACCGAAATTTTACTTGAATGCGCTCGCAATAATAAAAAAATATTAAAGGTTCCGGCTCCTTATGTTTTGTTCCAAAACTTCGGTGCCAGCTCGCTTGATTTTGAACTGCGTTGTTATTCAAGCAATATTTGGGCCGGATGGGTTATCCCCAGTGAGCTTAGGTATGAAATTAACCGACGCTTTATTGAAGAAGGTATTGAAATTCCGTTCCCGCAGCTGGTTGTTCACCGCGGTAATACTACCGTAGAATCGGAAACCCAATTCTACGCTAAGAAGAAAAACGCTAAAAAATCCGATAGCGCCGAATAACTCAAGATAAACCCCCGAATTTTTAATTTCGGGGGTTTATCTTGGGTCGAAACCTTATTTAATATAAATCGCTTAAATCGGGCTTTTTATAATTGGGACCTTTTAAAAACTTGCCGTCGGCTCTTTTTAGAGGTTTACCGTCTACCAATTTTGACATATTGCTTTCATGAACCCTTTTGAAAACCTCTTCCATCGGAATATCTAAACTTACAACCGTGCCGCTTACCACATATTGTAAATCGGCAAGCTCTTTATACATTTTTAAAACCGTTTCTTTGCTTACTTGATTTTGGGTCTTTAATTCATTAATCAGATTATCTATCTCGGCACTAAACTCTGCCGCTTCTTCATTAATCAGGCGGCGGCGAAGCTCTAAAAGTTCAACCGAATACGGCGCATTTACCGCAACTTCCATGGCTTTGTGGCACTCAAGCACCATTTCTTCATATTTGTTCATAGCTAAACTCTCTTTAAAAAAGAATGGTGCCGGTTATGTGACTTGAACACACGACCCACGCATTACGAATGCGTTGCTCTACCAACTGAGCTAAACCGGCACTGACCTCTAACTTACATAATACCAAACAAAAAGCAAGTATTATTTTGCATTTTTTTCATTGCTTTATTTTTTAGCATTATAACTTTCTATCATTCGCAAAATGCGGCACGCCAGTACCCCTGCTCCGAATCCGTTATCAATATTAACCACCGACATTCCTTCCGCACTGGAATTTATCATCGTTAGCAGAGCCGTTAAACCGTTAAATGAAGCACCGTAGCCTACCGAGGTTGGAACCGAAATTACCGGAGCTTTAATTTGTGAGGCAATTACCGTACTTAAACTGCCATCCATCCCCGAAATGGAGATAACCGCCTGTGCCGAGCCGATTTGTTCTATTTTAGATAACAAACGATGAATGCCTGAAATCCCGACATCAAAATATCTTTCAACTTCCGCTCCGAAAAATTCGGCTACCTGTGCTGCCTCTTCGGCTACCGGCAAATCCGACGTCCCGCCCGTGCATACCGCTATTTTTCCGGGTAACTTATGCGCCGGAGAAAAGCACATTTTCATTATCCGCGAAACAGAACTGTATTCTACCGGCAAACCGGCCTCTCTTACATATTCAAACTGCTCAGTACTGCACCGCGTGCCTAAAACCGATATCTTTTCTTTGGCAAATGATTGATATATTTTTGCCAACTGCTCTTTGGTTTTACTTTGGCAAAAAACGGTCTCCGACATACCCGTACGCTCCTGACGGCTTATATCAAGTTTGGCAAAGCCTAAATCATTAAATTTGTCTGTCATATTTTTCCCCTTCCCTTTGATGATAACAAAATTTTTTTGCATAAGAACTTTTTTTTGAGCTTTGTAAACAAGGTAGCTTAGCTTAACCTCTTGCCAAAAAATGAAAATTGTTTTATATTTGTTTCAAGATATTTATTTTTTATTACCGATTATTTTTAATTATAATTATATGAGAAAAGTTAAAATAAGCTCTCCTACGTTAGCGCTGAATAACACAACGCTGGTGTATCAAAGTATGCCGCAGATGATTAGACTATCATTTGTTGAGGCTGTTAACTTTGAAAGCAAGTTTTCATCTTTTGATGAAATGCTCCGCAATTACGGCTATAATCGTAAGATTAATGAAAACGACCCGTATACCGGATATTGCGCCGTATATCATCGTGCCAACGAACAGAGTGTTTTATATTTGACTGAGGCTTTGCAAAAAATAACCACCTCATCGATAAAAGATACTCACGGCAATATCTTTTCTTTTAATCACGGTACGGCGTTTTGGCTTACCTCTGGGCGGTCTGTGTACAATTTTCGCGATTGTCAATTCGGTCAACTGTTAGAAATGCTTAAAGCAGCAGATGCCCTAGATACTCGAAAATTTGACACCTCGCTTAAAGAAAAACTTATAGACGGAGTTGTTAACGGACGTGAAATTGAACTCTCGGAAACGGAATTTACGGTGCTTAGCGCCTATTTCAAAAACGCTTTTACCGAGATTTGTACTGAAGTATAAAAAGGCTTGTATTCATTAGAACACAAGCCTTTTTTTAACGTGTATGGTCAGATTTTTTATGCATCATTATATCCGTAAGCCGTTTTTCATTCACATCTTGACGCTCTCTTTTGCATGTTAAAATTACAAAAGAATACGGCTTTAAAGCATATTCGCTGCCGGAATCTAAATATTGTACCGCCTTTTCAAACTCGCCCTTTGACGTATCTAAAACCAACTGCCATTTACCTCCGGACGGCGGGGTCGGCAGCTTATAATTAATGGTGTAGTAATTATCACCTGATGCCATAATTAAAAAGTCGTCATCGGCTTTACGCTTGCCGTTACCGGCTCCGTTTAACATATAAGCCCCTGTTTTATGAAACGGTTGACGCCATTCGTTTTCCGTCATTTCACTACTGTCGGGACGCAGCCAGGTTATATCTTTAACACCGTTTTCTTGCATTACCTGACCGGTATATAAACTTAAGTCCGTAAAAACAGGGTGTTCACGACGCAGTGCATTAAGGCGGCATATTTGCTTAAACAGTTTCTTTTCATTACCGTCTAACTCTTTCCACTTTAACCACACACTCTCATCATCTATACAGTATGGGTTATTGTTGGGGCTGGCATAACTTAATTCATCGCCGTTTCTTAACAGAGGTATCCCCTTGCTTAAAATGTTTAACGCCGCGGCACTGGCTGCCCTTCTGAACAACTCTTCATCGTTATACGACTTTCTGTAATTATCGGCACTGCCGTCGCGACCCTCTTCTCCGTTAGGCGTGGTATCTTTGGGGTGCTTAAAAGCTCCCACCAGGCTAAAGCCGTCGTGAGTAAACGCGGTACCTACCACCGCACTTTTGCCGTTTTTAACGTCGGTAATCGCCGAGCCCGATACCTGATTACCAAACTCGCCTGCCACGTTCTCGCGCGAACTGAAAAAATCGGCCGTAAAATCACGGCGTTTATCGCTCCATTCCTTAACTCCGGGTATTAAATTGGCAAACCGCCCCGTAAAGTTTCCGCCCATGGCGCTCCATGGTTCAACGTACATCTCCATATTAAGTTTTTCGCTGGCATATCGTAACTCTTGAATAAAGGCGCCGTTATCTTGAAAACGTCCGTAATTATCAAGCGCATTATCTCCGCCTAAATCCCACCTTATGCCGTCAAAACCAAGCAAATACATATGGTTTATGTAATCGTGCAAAATTTGATGACCTAAACGGCTATCCAGATTAAAATTGTTATGGCAACCGGTTGTATTCATATAGTCTGACTTGTTGTCTCCGGCAGAACGATAATAATTGGGGCTATCTAGTAATTTGAACGATAAGGCGCGGTTCCAGTACCCTAATGCGGCATGTTCGCCGGTGTGATTAAATACCGCATCGACCGTTACTTTTATACCGTTTTGATGCAGCTTGTTAACAACCGCGGCTAAATCAGCTAAATTGCCATAGCGCGGATCTATTGCAAAATAACAATACGGATTATAGCCCCAACTGTCTGTGCGACCTTCAATCTCAGGTATCTGGCGACCCGGGCACGTCGGATTTATCGGCATTAACTCAATATTATTAACCCCAAGTTCTTTAAAATATTTAATGCTCCAATCATCAGCCAAAGCTGCCAGCCGACCACGCTTAAATTCTGCCAACTCATGATTTAATTTTGAAAAATTTTTAATATGCGTCTCATATATGCTGTTTTCGCCAATGCCAAAATGCGGACGACTGCTTAAATATGGATACTTTTCTTCATCAAAAATGCTTTGTATATCAACTACCACCGCTTTGGGCATAATATGTGCCGAATCCATATTGTTTTCAACACTCAATTCTTCGGCACGCCATTTTTTAAAACTTGTTGAAACTTCCAAAGCGTAAGGGTCCATGGCTAATTTGTGCGCATTAAAAAATAAACCTTCTTGCGGATTATATTCTCCATAGGCTCGATACCCATATTTTTGCCCAGGTTTGATGCCTTTAAGTTCAGCTTGCCAAACCGAACCTTCCCTTTCCATGGGAATTTTCTGCTCGTGCTTTTCATCGGCTGAAAATAAACATAATTCCATACGCTCGGCGTGCTCCGAGGCTACTCTGAACACAGTATTATTCGGTGTATATAAAGCTCCGAAAGACGGTCTTTTTGCCATGATGTAGTCCTTAATAAATTATTTTGTCTAATGGTAACCTATTTAAACCTAAATAGCAACTTATTTATAACTTATTTTTTAATTTAAAAAAAAGGATTATATGCCCACTGCAATAAGGCTTGCCTTTGTTTTTGCCGACATTCAAAATCAAACATTTTGCAATTTTTTTCTATTTGCGCCTTATGTCTTTTAAATGCCTTCCACCTCTTAATTTGCAAGGCATCAACGGTGGGAATTCTTCTACCCATATAATAACGGCAATACCACTGAAACCAACCCCTGACATCGGGCTGATATATCCACCCTTTTTGCTGCCACTCATATAACGATAAACGCGATTTTACCTTAAAACAATTACACCTGATATCGGGCTTTGATAATGAAAGTTTAGCCCTTACAAACCAAGATGACGGAAATTCATCTTGGCAGTCATTGAGATAATGACCTTCAAATACTCCAAGTTCCAACATCTCTTGCGGGGTTAATTCCGGCTTGAAATCGGGCGCAAAATTACAGCCCTCTTCCTCTTGAAGCTCGTAGCCATAGCCTGATTGCATTTTATCATTTACCAGTATCATTGCATATCCTTAATCTCTTTATATGTAAGCTTGGTATTTGATTTTGCAACATCTTACTATTTTTAATTATCATTATTGACTTTTGTCTTTTTAATGCTATAATTTTGTCAAATAAATTTACAATTATGGATTATTTTGAGCAGATAATTAGTAGAGCTGAGCAGAAGTTTGCTAACTCTAAAGGGTTTACTCCGAGACAAATGGGAGCTCCTATCGGGCATATATTTCAAAATTCGGTTTTCTTTACCGAGACCGAAGAAAAATGGGTGCCCCTTAGGCAACAGCTTGAGATAAGAGAAAATCTCAGATATCTGACCACCGGAGTTATTTTATTTTCGTCGGCAATAATAACTTGTTCTCTGCTGGCGATGATATTTCTGCCGGTTAAGGAATGTCTCGTCGTCGGAGGCGCCTCTCTTGTTGCATATGTCTTGTTTTATTTATCAAGACGTGTGAAAATGCAAAAAGAGCTGAAAAAATTAAGAAAGCTCTTTCCGATTAAATTTTACGAAGTGCCTATGCCTTCGTAAAAAAAATACGTAAAACAAAAAGCCCTTTCTTGTAACAGAAAGGGCTTTTGTTTAACTTATGTATTAAATTATTTTGCCGACAAAACTTGATAAACTTCCGAAAGTTCGGCTTTGGCTTCATTTAACAGGTTGCGCTGTTTATCTGTTAAACTGAAGACTTCTACTTCTTTGACTTCTACGCTTGCCGGTTCATCAGAATCGCCGGTTTCAAAAAAATCTTTTTGAATCTCACCGCCCAAAATTGCCTTAATGCCTTTATCCTTAAACAGTTTTTGCACACCTTCAATGGTATAGCGCTTATCGTACAAAAACTCTTTAATAAGCTTAACAATTTCAACATCATCCGGGCGATAGTAACGTCTGCCGCCGCCGGCTTTCATCGGCTTAATTTGCGGGAATTTAGTCTCCCAAAAACGCAAAACATGGGTTGCCACTCCCAATTCTTCCGCAACCTCGGCTATGGTCCGAAATGCTGCTTTAGATTTGTTGACAACCATGCTTACCCCCGTAATTAAGCGTTTATTGATTTACGCAAGTTTTGCGAAGGCTTAAATGATATTACCGTACGAGCAGAAATTTCGGCTTCAACACCGGTTTTCGGGTTACGACCCATACGCGGATTTTTCTTGCGTAATGATAATGTTCCGAAAGATGAAAGCTTAACATCTTTACCGGAAATCAATTCGGCTTTTATTTCATTTATCATCATATCTAAGATATCGCCGGAATCTTTACGAGAAAGACCGATTTCTTCATATATTGTTTCTGCAACATCTGCACGTGTAATAGTTTTCATTTTCCTTCCTTAACTTTTAGTTATAATTTGTTTGTTCGATTTTTTACTTATAGCAGGTCTAAGGCAAACCTCAAGCCCGTAAAATTTTCGTTCACAATTTTTTTAATTGCAGACTTTTTAGATACGAACCAAAATACCGCCCCAAGTAAAACCGGCACCCATGGCGCTGATAACTACCAAATCGCCTTTTTTGATTTTGCCCGACTCCATAGACTCGGATAAAGCCAACGGGATTGATGCTGCCGACGTATTACCGTGGTGATCAACGGTTACAATAACTTTTTCTTCAGGCATACCGAGCTTGTGACCAACGCCTTCGATAATACGGATATTAGCCTGGTGAGGTAATAACCAATCAACATCTTCAACACTGACACCGGCATCTTGCATAACCCATTCGGAAGCTTCACTTAAGGCGCCTACTGCAAACTTAAATACTTCCTTACCGTTCATAACCACAAAACCTGCGGTTTTGGTGGTGGCGACTCCGCCGGAAACATACAAACTGTTATACTGAGAACCGTCAGAATACAACTTGGTGCTTAAAATACCCGTATCTTGGGAAGTTCCATCACCTTCTTTAGCTCTTAAAACAACTGCTCCGGCTCCGTCACCGAATAAAACGCAAGTATTGCGGTCTGTCCAGTCAACTACATTGGATAAAGTTTCAGCCCCTATTACCAAAGCTGTTTTGACCTGACCTAATCTTATCATATTATCAGCAACTGTTAAAGCATAGGCAAAACCTGAGCAAGCCGCAGCAACGTCAAATGTAGGGATACCAAGACGAGCACCCATCATACCGCTTATTTTGGCTGAAACCGAAGGGGTAGTGTTATCCGGTGTTAAAGTACCGGTTACGATTAAATCTATATCTTTAATATCTAATCCGGCCCTTTTTAAAGCCATCTGGCTGGCTTTAACCGACAAATCAGCCGTGGTTTCACCTTCGGCAATATGACGAACTTTTATGCCCGTACGAGTACTAATCCACTCGTCATTGGTGTCTACCATTTTTGATAAATCATCATTGGTTAATACTTTGGCGGGTAAATAATGTCCCCATCCGATAATTTCAGATCTAATACACTTCATAGAAAATATCCTGCGAAATTTCATCTAAATCAATATGTTCAAGCTCTTCTTTTATGGTCGCCACAAAGTTTTGTCTTACAAGTTTGGCTGCATTGTTAATCGCTACCGAAAAACCAAACGCATCCGTTCCACCATGGCTCTTTACCGATAATCCGTTTAAGCCTACAAACATAGCTCCGTTATATAATTTCGGATTCATGGTCTTGCTGATTTTTCTCATGGCAAAATACATAAAAGGCAAACCGAGCATTGCTAAAAGCGAGCTCTTAACTGCATCTTTTACCATACTTCTTATAAGTTTTGCCGTGCCTTCGGTAGATTTTAATGCCACATTGCCCGTAAAGCCGTCGGCAACTACAACATCGGCTTTACCGAACGGTATTTCATGCGGCTCGATATAGCCGATGAAGTCTATATCCATAGATGAATTTCTTATCATCTGTGCCGCATGGCGAATCTCTTCTTTACCTTTCATTTCTTCAGCACCGATGTTTAACAAAGCTATTCTGGGTTTATCTATACCCAAAGCATGTTTGGCTAAAACATTACCCATAACCGCAAATTCTGCTAAGTTAACAGCGCTGCATTCGGTATTGGCTCCTAAATCAAGCATTACGTACTTACCGTAACGATGCGGCATTATGCTTACAATTGCCGGACGATGTATCTTTTGAATGGTCTTTAACAGCATTTTGGAAATAGCCATTAAAGCTCCGGTGTTGCCAGCCGAAACTACGGCTTGAGCTTCGCCCTGACGGACAGCATCTATTGCCTGATACATGCTGGTGTTTTTGTTACGAATAACTTGCGAAGGTTTATCTTCATTATGAACCATCTCAGGTGAGTGCCTTAGCTCGCATACATCCTTTAATATCGGATATTTCTTGAGCTCGGCTTCTACCTGCTCTTCATCTCCGAATACTAAAAAACGTATATCTCGATTGCTTTTGGCCGCTATTGCCAACCCTTCTATTACGACCTGGGGGGATTTATCTCCCCCCATTGCGTCTACAGATATGACCAGATTATTTTCAGACAAAACCTGCTCCATATTTATGTTGTTTTATTTATTCTTTGTCTGCCTTTTGAGCAACAATTTCTTTACCGTCATATTGGCCGCATTTAGGGCATACATTATGAGGTCTCTTCAATTCGCCGCAGTTCGGGCATTCTTGATATGCATTTGACTTTAATGCATCATGAGAACGGCGCATGTCGCGACGTGATTTTGATGTTTTCTTCTTTGGTGTAGCCATTTTTCTTCTCTTTTACTAAAATGTTATTATTACAACAACTTATTCAGGCGTTATTATTAATGCACTTTTATTTTAAATGCAAGAAAAATTATCCGCCGGACTTGTTAGTTGTGCTTTTATATAATTTTTTCTTTATTTGCAAGACTTTTTTACACTTTGTTTATTTTTTAAGCTTTGCTAAAACCGCAAACGGATTGTTTTGACGGTCAGTCTCTTCATCAAACTCGCTTACAAACTCAAACTTCTCGCCTTCTTGACGCGGATAATCTTCCATCACCAAAGCCAACTGCTCTATGGCAATGTTACCTAAATCTATTTCGCCGTTTTCAATAATATCGGGTATTTCATCATAAATACCGGGCTCCATATCCCTGATATCTTTATATGTTGCTTTGGTATCATAGTAATAACTAAACTCTGAGCTGTAGTTCTTTACAAAATTTTCCAACGATACTACGCTTTTTAATTCAAGCTCGGCGTTTACCGTACCCCATACATCCAAACGATGCTCACGTAAATTTAATTTAAGATAAATATCAGCTGTAAAACTTTTAACATCCTCAACTTGTAAAATCGAGGTTAATGTCTTACATTGTTCTGCATTGGCTGATAGATGATGGTGTTGCTCTTGTTGATTTAATTCATCAATTTTCAGAGGATACGAAAAATCTTTTTGCATTAAAAAATTCCCTGTGTTATAAACTTGGTTAATGAATTTATAATCGTTAAAGGATTAAGCGATGTCAATACGCAAATTAGTTTTGTTAAGTTTTATTTCTCTTTCGCTCGGAGCCTGCTCCAGTGATATTTTTTTAACTCATAACGGGAATATGCCCTCCCAAGAAAAAATAGCTCAGGTAAAGGCCGGACAATCGCGCGCCGAAGTACAGCAAATTTTGGGCTCGCCTTCATCGGTTACTTCTTTTGACGGAAATACTTGGATCTATATGTCTTCAACGCTCAAAAAAGTGGCTTTTTTTGAACCTCAGGAAGTTAACCGAGATGTTTTGGCCATAACTTTTGATAACCAAAATAAAGTTGAAAAAATAACCACTTACGATAAAGCCGACGGTCGCGATATTGCCATAGATCAAACAGCAACCCCTACTCCGGGGCATAAAATCGGCTTTTTCCGCAAATACTTCGGAGGCGTAGGCGCTTACATGCCGATTTCTCCTTCATCTACTTCTAACGGCGGATTATAAATTTAGGGATTTTTAAATGACTCTCACCCTTAAAGAAAAACCTACCTTACAAGATTTTCAGCAATATGTTGCTAAAATGAAGCAGGAACGCGGTTTTAACACCACTGATAAATTTTATGAATGCTGCTTGTTTGCCGAAGAGTGCGGAGAGGTTATCTCGGCGGTCAGAAAAAACTCCAAAACCGGTTCAATCGGTTCCGGCTCTAAAGTCGGCGATGTAGCCGAAGAGCTGGCAGACGTTTTTATTTACATCTGCTCGCTTGCCAATATGCACGGTATTGATTTGGAACAGGCATTTCGTGATAAAGAAGAAAAAAACAAACAACGCACCTGGAAAAGATTATAACTAAAAAGCACTTTCGTAAAAGAAAGTGCTTTTTTTAGGGTTTAATCTCCTTGCTGGGTTTTATAAAATCCCCATCCTCCGGCGTAACTTAAAATGTTATCAAAGCCGTTTTGCATTAAAATACGAGCCACTACATAACTGGTATAACCCTTAAAACAATGCACCAAAACCGGCTTATCGTGCGGAATTTCATTTAATCTGTTGCGAATCTGTCCGGCCGGAATGTTGACTGCCCCTTGAATATGTTCTTGCTCATATATTGCCGGCGGACGAACATCTATAACCGTCATATTTTCAAAATCCGTTCCGAAATAAGCTTTAACTAAACCCTGACGGGCATTTTCTATCGCCATGCCGATTAAATTTACGGGATCTTTGGCTCCCGAATACGGCGGAGCATAGCATAACTCGGCATCTCGTAAATCGGTAACCGTACCGCCCAAACGCATGGTCATGGCTATAACGTCTATGCGTTTATCAACTCCGTCTTGTCCTACGGCCTGAGCTCCCAAAATTTTCCCTTCTTTATTATATAAAACTTTCAAAAACAGCGGTTTGGCATCGGGATAATATCCGGCATGCGAATTGGCAATGATTATCATTTTTTCATAATCAACACCGTTTTGTTTTAACTGTCTTTCATTGTTACCGGTAAAGGCTGCGGTCAATTCAAAAACTTTGACAATGCCCGTGCCTTGCGTGCCGCCGTAAGTATATGGGTGATTGCCGGCAATAACATCGGCAATTAAACGCCCTTGCCGATTAGCCGGACCTGCCAAGGCTACCGTTACTTGCTTATGCGATACAAAATCGGTTACCGCCACGCTATCTCCGCAGGCGTAAACATCGGCAACATTGGTTCGCATATACTCATCGGTAATAATGGCGCCTCTTTCATTTACGGCAATACCTGCCTTCTTGGCAAGCTCGCTTTCCGGCTTTACCCCGATGGCTAAAATTAACATATCGGCCTTTAGCACTTTGCCTGAATTTAATACCACGCCTTCCTTGGTTACCTCTTTTAATCCATCTGCCAAGTGTAAATCCAGTCCGTTCTTTTTCATGGATTTATGAACAATTTTTACCATATCGGCATCTAACGGAGGCAATACCTGTGGAGCTAATTCCGCAAGCGAAGTTTTTATTCCTAAATGACACAAATTTTCGGCAACTTCCACCCCGATAAAACCACCGCCGATTACCACCGCACTTTGAGGGTTCTCTTTGGCAATAAAGCTTTTTATTTTATCGGCATCGGCTAAGTGTTTAACCGTAAAGCAGGCAATATTTTCCACACCTTTAATTTTCGGCACAAACGGCTTGGCTCCTGTGGATAATACCAATTTATCATACGGATAAACCTCTCCCGATTGCGTGGTAACCTCTTTTTTTGCCGTATCAATATTAACTACTTCGGAATTTAATTTAACATCAATATTAAACAACTGCTTCAAAAATGCCGGACTTGCCACCTGCATATTATCGCGATTTTCAATCACTCCGCCGATAAAATACGGCAAACCGCAGCTGGCTATGGAAGTCTCCGAGGTCTTTTCCAGTATGGTGATTTGTGCTTTTTCATCTAATCTGCGCATACGAGCCGCAAAACTTGCTCCACCTGCTCCGCCGCCAATCACCACTATTTTCATTGCCTGCTCTCCTTATTGTTTAATTTTACCGTTTTTAAAAACATCATAATCTTATTTAGTGTTTCTTGCGCGGTTTGACCAGTGTTATCCACAATCAAATCCGCATAGGGGCGATTATGATAGCCCTCTTTATACATATCCTTAATACGCTCGACTTCCGCCTTGCTTAAAACTCGATTACCTCGATTTTGTATGCAAACTTCCAACGCAGGAGCTAAAGTAATGTTTATAAATTTTGTATTGTCATCTTCAAAACTTTTCCACTCCCGATAAGTGTTATCGGCAATCGGATAGGCAAAAACAATATGTTCATACCTTGCCAGTAACTTTTCTTTAGCAATAAGTTGAGCCAATCTGTCGGTCCGTTCTTTCCAACCCTGCTCCATGCTTAAGCCCAGTTTTTCTTGTTCATCATCCGATAACAAATCATCCACTTCAATAAACAAAGCCTTATTAAGCTCTTGTGCCAACAGCTTAGATATTGTGGTTTTTCCGGAATTTATCGGCCCGTTGATATTGATAATTTGCACAACTTACTCCTTTATAATACACTGCGGTTTAAGATTACCAATTTTATACAAAAACACAAGCAAATTTTAACAAACAAAACATCTTGCATTAACGATATTTTGATGTATAACTTCCCGCTGATAACTTAAAATTTATGTCATGAAATTATTTAGTTTTAAAAGTCCCGTATCCGTCAAAAAAGGCGGGCAGTTGTCAATCCGGCATTTGGCTTATAATCACAAGTACCGCAAAGAAAACGATAGGTTGATAGTTGAAGGCTTTCTGAACGGAAAAAAAGTTATCTTTAAGGCTTTTTATACCCTCAAAGGTAAGTTTGAAAAGATTGATCTTCACTTACACTATCGCAACATTGTTTTGCTCCCGCTTGGATTGAAACAAGATGTAGAAAAGCTGGAGAGGTTATTGCCGGATTCATCAAAGTTAATGGTAGTAAAAAAGTATCAGACTACTGCTACCGAGAGCCGCAAACTGGTGTTAGTGTCTTTTATTTCCTCAATTAAAGAGGAGCACCAAAAAAAGACCTTTCGGCTCACCCAAAAAGGCTGGGTATCGGAGGGGCAGTTTTCCAAACACCACTTTAAATATTGGCTCAATCGTTAATCTAAAAAAGCTCTTTTCCAAAATGGTAAAAGAGCTTTTTACGACTTGATTTATGTTTAATATTCATTTATTTTTACTTTATCCTTAACTTATCGGGAGCTAAAAATGGATAATGCTTTGCTTTATATAGGGAAAACCGTTAAGGTAAAAATTGACCGTCCCCTACACAGTTTACACCCCAAGCACGGTTTTGTATATGAGCTTAACTACGGTTTTATTCCTAACACCGTATCCGGTGACGGTGAGGAATTGGACGCTTATGTAATAGGTGTTGACAAACCGCTTGAAACTTTTGAAGGGCAATGTATTGCCGTTATCCACCGTACCGATGACGATGATGATAAGTTAATTGTGGTGCCTTTAGGCTTATCCGTTTCCGATGAGGAAATTGAACAACAAGTCGCTTTTCAGGAAAAATGGTTCAAACATGTTCTGCTCAGAAATGCCCGTAACAACAAATAATCAAGCCTCAAATTTATAACTTGTTTTTAATGTCAATAACCGTAAATTCCGATTTACAGCCGGTTTTAAACTTAACTTCCCAATCGGAAATTCCGGAAGTTACGATAAAGTCGGTTTGTCCGTAACGCTCGTAGCCGTAAACATTGTCATTGATTTTAAGCCATTTACTGATACCGTTTAACGGAAACAGCTGTCCGCCATGGGTATGTCCCGATAATACCAAATCTACCTTGCTTGCAGTTTGATTTTCGTAATCGGTAGGTTGGTGATCTAAAACTATCATATATTTTGAAGTATCCAAGTCATTCACTATTTCACTCATTGGTTTACGGTGGCCGCCTCTTACAGACTCCGAGGCATCTTTACGCCCAATAAGGTAAAACTGATTGTTTATCAACACCGCTTCGTCTTGTAAAACTTTAATGCCGTATTTTTGCAACTCTTTTATCATCTCTTCGTTATCAAAACCCCTAAACGCCTTGCCGTTGGAGCTTTTATCGTGATTACCCAGTACAAAGTAAGTGCCGAATCTGCTCTTAAGTAAACTCAACGCTTCCAAAGTTTTAATAAAATCTTCTTTGGATGTGCCGTTATCTACAAAGTCTCCGGTAATAACCACGATATCGGGTTTATAACTTTGCATTTTGGCAACGTGTTTTTGAAAACCCTGCCCGTTAAAAGTCGTCCCGATATGCGAATCCGCAAACTGAATAATCCGTAAATCTTCAATCTTTTTACTTGTGGTAATTTCATAAGGCGTTGCCCACACATGATGCGCCTGATACCAGCCGTTTACCAAATAAATTACGCTTATCGCAACTGCTGCCATACCCGAATAATAACGCTTAAACTCCGTACCCCTTATTTTTACCGCAATAAAATTGATAAAATCGCATATCAACCAAATGGCCGTGGTATATACCAAACAGATTACCGTATTCATAAAGTTAATCTGCCAAACAAGCAGTCCTAAAACAGCTATAACACTCACTACTCCGGCAATCTTTTGCCATATTTTATTCTTAAAATTAAAAAAATCGGAAAATCTAAAACCTAAATATAATGTTCCGCAAACACCGGAAAATGCCATTAAAATTTCTAAGATATGCCAAATTCTCATCAAATTACCTCAAATATTATCTGTTTTATGCTTTTATTATTGCATATTAAGTTATTTTAAGTTATATGCAACTCAATTTTTTAAGGAGAAAAATATGACTTGCCAATATTCATCACAAGACAAAAAGCAAATGGAAATTGCCGCCAAGGCTAAAAATCCGTCCCGCCTGCAAGAGCTGATTGATTTTATTAAAATTTCCGGCTTTAACAAAATCGGTATTGCCAACTGCTCTTCAATGCAAGTTTATGCCGATAAGCTCATAAGCATTTTGCAAAAAGAAGGCTTTGATATTTACAGCATTAACTGCAAAGAAAGCGGATTGCAAGGCGAAGAAATATCCACCGAGATGAGCGGTCCGAGCTGCGACCCGATTTCTCAGGCCGAATTCTTAAATTCTCGGCAAACCGAATTTAACATCAACTTAGGACTTTGCTTGGGACACGGGCTCTTATTTAGTAAATACTCCAAAGCACCGGTTACCACCATTGTGGTCAAAGATCCTTCAACCTCGCATAATTTTATTGCTAACTTGCTGTAATTAAAAGGTCGTGTTTTTAATAAGCACGACCTTTATTTTTTACTTTAAGTTCTTTTTGAAAAACTCGGTTATTTTAGCAAACGGGATTTTTTCTTTGTTATCATACAAATCAACATGATTAGCGTCCGGAATAATCAACAATTCTTTATTATCGCCGGTGAGTTTTTTGTACGCATCTTCACTAAAATAACGACTGTGGGCATTGGCACCGTGTATCATCAAAACCGGATTTCTTATTTCTTTAGAATAAGAAAGTATCGGCATATTCATAAAAGATAATGATGATGTTGTGTTCCAGTTGCCGTTAGAGTTTATGGAACGCTTATGAAAACCACGCTTAGTTTTGTAATAGCCGTAATAATCTTTTACAAACTGCGGCTCGTTGCCGGTCAATTTTTCCGGCAGTCCGGGAGCTTTGGCATAAGTATGATTTTTAAAATCTTCAGTGCGTTGAGCGTTTAACTTTTCTCTTAAAGCGTATCTGTCATCTACCGTTAAAGCGTCAAAATAGCCGTTGGCATTGACCCTGCTCATATCATACATGGTAGAGGTAACGGTGGCTTTAATACGGGTATCCATAGCTGCGGCATTTAAACCCATACCGCCAAAACCGCAAATACCGACAATACCGATTTTATCGGCGTCTACTTCAGGAAGCGAGCTTAAAAAATCTACCGCGGCACTGAAATCTTCGGTATTGATATCCGGCGATGCTACATCTCTGGGCTTTCCGCCGCTTTCTCCGGTGTACGACGGGTCAAAGGCCAAGGTAACAAAACCTTGTTCGGCCAAAGTTTGAGCATATAAACCCGAAGCTTGCTCCTTTACTGCTCCAAATGGTCCACTTACGGCAATGGCTGCATATTTTTTATCTTCCATATTAACCGGAGTATATAAATCACCAACCAAGGTTATGCCATAACGGTTGGTAAATTTTACCTTTTTAACATTTACTTTATCGCTCTTGGCAAAGGTTTTATCCCAATGTAAAGACCGATAAACCTCCCAGCCGACAAAGACGGCAACAACAACCACAACTAAAGTTAAAATAATTTTCATACAGCTTTCTCCTTATAAATTTTAACTACCGAATCTTAATGTAATGTTTAGAGTTAACTCTAAGTCAAGTATTTTTTATAAGTCTGCGAAAATTTTACCTTTAGGCCTCAAAAGTTTTGGCGACTTCCTTCATCCACTTGCTTATCTCTATATGCTGAGGGCAGCTTTTTTCACAGAGCCTGCAACCTATACATTGCGAGGCTTTGCCGTGAGTTTTGGCAAGATTGTTGTAATACATGGCTTGAGCGGTAAACGGTTTGTCGCTTCGTTCTTGTTTTTCGGCATTATACAAGGCAAAATAGTCGGGAATGGCAATTTTCATCGGGCAATTTTCTACGCAATAGCGGCATGCCGTGCACGGTATGGTTACTTCATCATGTAACGCTTTAACCGCATTTTCAACCACTTTTATTTCACCTTGATTTAACGGCTTAAAGTTTTGCATATAAGAGGTATTATCTTCAACTTGCTCTAAGTTGCTCATGCCGCTTAATACCATCATAACCCCGTCTAAAGATGCCGCATAACGGATTGCCCAAGAGGCTACCGACATATCCGGCTCGGCATTTTTGAATATCTGTTCAACTTTGGGCGGAACAACTGCCAAGCTGCCGCCTTTTATCGGCTCCATAACAATTACCGGCTTGTTGTATTTTTGAGCCACTTCATAACATTTACGCGATTGAATGCTCGGGTTATCCCAGTCTATATAATTGATTTGCAACTGCACAAACTCAACTTCGGGATGCTCTTTTAATACTTCTTCCAAAAGTTCGGGATTATCATGAAAAGAAAAACCGATTTTTTTAATTTTGCCTTCCTTTTTCTTATCGGCAATAAATTTAAATGTATCATATTTTCGGGCATTATCTATGGTGTTGGCATTAACGTTGTGCACCAGATAATAATCAACCCCGGTTTTTTGCAGTTGTTTATTAAAAATTTCTTCCTGTTGCTCGGCGCTTTTAAGCATACCAATAGGCATTTTGCTGGCAACCGTAAACTTACTGCGAGGATAACGCTCAACTACCGATTTTCGTAACGCGTTTTCACTTTCATAACCCATATACATCCAAGCCGTATCAAAATAAGTAAAGCCTCTTTCAATAAACTTATCGACCATTTTATTTAAGGTTGTATAATCAATGGAAGTTTGGTCTTGCGGATCTTTAAGAGGCAGGCGCATAAAGCCGAATCCGAGTTTGTTTTTAAGGTTAATCTGCTTTTTTACCGCTTCCGATACTGGAATGACTTCGGCAAAAGTTAAGCGTGGTAAAGCAGCTAAAGCAAAGGCTGCCAAAGTTGACATTAAAAATTCGCGTCGGTTCATGGAGCATCTCCTCTTAACAATTAACATTTTGATTTATTATAATTTTTAGAGGGGGCTTTAAGTCAAGAATTTTTAGCCGGATTGTGCGTAAATTCTTAACCGTTATTTTATTTGACACTCAACGAATTTATTGCTACTCTTATCCAACAAGTTGTATTATTTTAAAACAAACAATTATGATAACTTTCAGTCTATTAGATGCTGTTTTTGCACTATGTGCCGCATTCGTTGTAAGCTGCGTCCTCTTGTTTACCGTTTACCAAATGATTAAGTTTGCCGAACGTAAAAAACAAGAAAAGTTAAAAAAACAGCAGCAGCAAGAATTTATGGAAAACATTGCCAAAGAAGAAGCTCGTATGCGTGAGTATGCCCGCAATGCTTCGTTGGGAGATTTGCAAGTCCAGGCTATTTTCTTGCAGAGAATCCTCGAAAACGGTGGCTCGTTTCGGGAGGCAAGGCTAAAACGGATTGTTGATGATGAAATCAACAACAGAAAACAAAAAGGTGGGATTTAATAAAATCCCCCTTTTTTTATTTAAAATTTAAGCTTGTGTTTTGATACGGTGCTCAAAACGGCTTTTTTACCAAGCGGTAAAGTCATCTGCGGCAAGGTATGCCCGGTATCAAAATCGGCAATAACTGGTATGGATTTTAAAACCTCCATCTTGCGGAGTTTAGCAATAAGCTCTTGCTTATTTACTTTGCTGTTATGCATAAATCTGCCGATTATCAGACCTTTAATATTTGCGGCAAAGCTATAATTAAATAACGCCCATAAGTTACGCATAAACATATCAAGCGTATGCTCGCCGCATAAATCATCTTCCTCTGCTACCAATATCATATTGTTATATACAGGGTAATATTTAGTGCCGCACAACATAAGCTGTGAACATAAATTTCCGCCCACCAAATAACCTTCGGCTTCACCATTATTAATAACTTCGGGACCTACGTTTAAATACTCTTTTTCTTTTGAAACGTGCGTATCAATATATCGCTCGGAAGCCTCATATTCAACAGGATGTTCTTGCCATACCGTTTGTATGAAATTATTTATTGCATAATCTTCAATATCCGTATTAAGCGCTTTTAAATTAGGTCCTAAAAACTGCACTTTTGCGGTTTGCGATAATATGGCGTTTAATAACACCGTAATATCCGAATATCCGCACAGCGGTTTTTTTATGCTGCCAAAATTAAGCCGCGGCAAAAGTTCTATGCTGTTAAATCCGCCGCGCGAAGCCATTACCAGCTCGACATCACTGTTTTGGCAAGCTTCAAATTCTGCAATTTTATCACCCTGCGTAAAAAACTTGCATTCAATGTTATGCTGTTTTAAACGCTCCACCGCCGCTGCTGTTTCAATAGGTGAAGTCAGCGGCATAGACGGCGAAATTATCCCTATTTTTTTCATATTGTTATCTTCCCTCTTGTTGCTTAAATTTGACGGCTTCGGCAAAATGATGCTTTTTAACATTTTCATCATTATTGATTATGGCGGCAAGTTCTTGATACATCTCACTGCCGTCTGATAACAAACCGGCGTAATCGCTGTTATCTTTAAACGTTAACAATCGTTTGCCTAAGTCGGTTTTGGCTTTACTCATATCTTCATTACTTATGTTTTGTTTACTTACAAATTCATAAAATCGGTGAACGGCAGCCGCTTCAAATGCATCTTGCGAAGGCAGCTCAGCTATTGCCGACAGCAGATTATCATCTATTTTAACACTACCGTCAATTAAATTGCGATAGCCAAGCACCTCTCCGTCTTCTTTTACGCCCCAAATTTGCGCCTGTGCCGTGCGATAATTGAAAGAATCGATTATCTGGCGGCGGTTATTAATATCGGCGTTATCAAACTCTGGCTGACTAACTGCAACGTCAAATACTTTATTAACGGCTTCTTTAATGCGTTTAGCATACACTATTTGTGAACTTCCGCCTTCAATTTTAGCGCCGGTTTCCATTAATAAAACCGCCAACATAAACGAAACCTTGGGCATGGCTTCGCCTTTTTTAAGCGCCTCAACCATTTGCTCGCGGCTCATTGAATGACTATACTCTCCTCCCGAAGTTTTGGCATAAGCCGGCATTTTATTACTATCTATTGAAATCATACAATCTAACAAATTACCGTAACTGTCAGAATCTTTTACCGTATGAATTTTTTTCATCTCCATTTCAAAAACGGCTCTGGTTTGCGGATTATCAAAAATTTTGGACGTTAAAGAATCGTCATCTTGTAAAATTTCCGCCAGCAATGAATATATAGGCTTTTCGGCTTCAATGCTTACCTGAATTACCGAACTATCTTTTAACAGTTCATTTGCCTGCATAGCATGCAATGATGCTAATTGTACCGATGAGAGCTCGCTGGCCGGTGTGCCTTTTTCGTGATGATATGTCATTTGTTTATGCAGCAACTTCATAACCTTTTTTAACATATGGACATCGGCTTGATATTGCCCCTCAATGCGAGAAGATAATTCAGTAAGCAGTTTTGTATGCAACTTAGATAAATCTTTTACGGTATCAATGCTTAAATCTTTAAAACTCATATTTTCCGGCATAAATTTTTGATTGATTAAAAAGTGCCAACGCATTTTTAACGCCTTGGCGGCTTGCGCTTTTTGAGCCAGCATATCTTTTTTCATTTCTTTTTCATGCAACTGCAACGACATAACTTTTTCAGGCGTATCAAATCCGGGCAAAGTCATGGCTATAACTTTACTATAAGCTTTGCTGTACAAATATAATGCCGGACCAAAAACAAACGGATCACAAATTTCTGCTCCGGTTTGATTATCGGCATTAACACGTCCCGACATCAAAGATAAATTAAATTTCTCGCCAAAACTTTTGGCTCTTGCCGCCTGATTGACAAACTTATAGCAAGAGTGAAACATATTATAATCGTTTTCTTTAACATCACTGTCGGCGCCTCTTTTATCTCGCTGACGCATCGGACCTAAGTGATCGGAAAAATCAAAACGAAAATCTTGCTTAAGCTGCGAGGCTAATTCTTTGCATAATTTTTCGCAGTCTTCCGGTTTGGTGATGGCGGCATATGTGTTATACACTCTTTGCAACAGGGTTGATAAAAAATCTCTTGCATACGGAAAAACCTGCGGATTATACGGGGCTTTGCTACCATCCGAGTAAGTGGCTTTTAAGGGTTCTCTGGTATCTAAATAAGAAAATTCGGGCTTATATTTTAAAACTGTTTTACCATATTCATTCATTTTATTTCTCTTTACTGATTGATTTAAACGCACGTGAAATCGGCTTGTCGATTTTTATTCCTCCAAGCACCCAAGCCAACTAAAAATAAAATGAAATGAAAATGCTCAGAGGTTAATAATCAACAAGACCAAAATGTTGATGATTAGAATTTGAGCGGCAATAATGGTATTTGTTCCAAGCTGAGATGCTTGGAAAACAGAAGAGAAACATGTGTTATTAAAAACGTTCATACCATTCCTTTATTGCATTACTTTTTAGGTATAACAGTATTACATAAATGGTGTCAATATTTTTATTTAGCTATATAATATTTTTCAACAATCGTAATAATTATGATTTTTAAAAGTAAAAAAGATGGGACTTAATAAAATCCCACCTTTTTTTGTCTTTTGGTTTGTCTTAAAAACCTCGCCGATACCGACGAAGCTTTGCTATGCCCTCACTTGCCAGGCAGAAAAACGCGGCAACGCCGGCTGTGAAAAACGATGCGGCTGAGGCAGACATATGTCCGCTAAAACCGAATGCCCAGAAAGCAACTATGCCAAGCATAGCAATAATAAGACAAACTTTTCCAATTTTTGTTTCCATAATACTTTTTTTGTGAGAGCTTTCGCCCTCGGTTAATAATTATTTTCCGATTTTTATTGTAGCACTTTGTCAACTTTTGGCAAGATAAATTTTTAAAATTGCTGTTATATCATCTCAAAAGACTGTTGACTTTTAATTGTTGCTCAAATACCCTTTAACAGGAAAATAAGTATTTAAAGGGGCTGAAAATGAAAAAAATTATCTTTTATGCAATGTCTGTTTTATTATCAATCAATGCCGCTACAGCTCTTAGATCAGATGATGATACATCACCCTACGATTTTGCAAAACAGGAACTACGCAAAATAAATTCGGCAGATGCACAATATGTGCAATCAAATGAGCCTTTTGCTCCATTGGTAAACGCCTTTGTAGCCAATGCACGTGATGATGATAAAGCCACAACCGCATACTTGCAGCAATTTGATAAATCTATTGCTCCCTTGTTTGAACAGATTATTAACAAACAATATGACGATACTTCCAAGAAAGAATTAAAAGAAACTCAAAATAAACTTTCTATTGCCGCCAATAACGGTAATTTATATGAAGTATTTAAAATTTTGGATGAAATCCAATGTGAATTTGAATATTGCCCTTATTCCAGTAACGCTAATCCGATGTTGCTATCAGCTTTTTCTTTTTCCAAAATAGCCTCTCAAATAAAGCCCCGAAAAGCCTATGAAACTTGTTATGACATAACAACTTTTTACCCAACTTGTAATACCCTTAATTATCACGAATATACTGAAGATGAAAATCCCGCTAAATTATCATCGGCCGTAAATTATGCTCAAAATCCTCTGAAATATTATACGGAAATTCTTAATCAGTATAAAGTCCGTAATCAAAAAGAGGAAACTCAAGAAGTCGCCGAGCTTAAAAAAACTGTTCCCCCCGAAGGCGATTGGACTTGGGAAGAGGCCGTAACTTTTATGGAATATAATCCGCAAAAAGCCTATGAAACATTTAAAAATGCCAATACTTTGACTAAAAAATTGCAGTTAGCCATGTTTTTACAGGCTTACTTCCCAGAAAAAAACAAAGAAATCAAAGATAACTTGCGCGAAGTAGTTAAAGCCTTCGGTGATGATAAAAACTATTCAAGACGCTACAACAAAGAGGAGTTTCAACAAAAATTTGCCAATGAACTGGCCGAAAACGATACCCCTATCAGTAAAGATTATTTAATTGAAGTATTTACCACCGCATCCGATAAATCGCTGGTTGATACGCAATTTGCTGAACTTTATTGCGGCGTTGCCAAAAAAATGCCGGAGATTATTGTTGTTACGGCTCCGTATTTTGGCGGCAACCGTGATAATTTTGTTCCTCGGTTAGCCTGTTATTACGATTATGACTATAAACAATTTCCTTTTCAAGCTTTGTATGAATATATTGCTCTTACCGAGCAAGCTGACGGATATTTTTTATCCAAGCATGGAGGGACCGCACGCTTTTTCCATCAGGGGCAGCAAGCTTTTACGGTAGATAGCGGCTTTTTAGGTATTGTTCCCGAAAACCTAAAAAAATATAATTTAAAATACCCTTATGAAGCTTGGTCTTATGTATCATTGGAAAATCGTAAAGTTTTTGATAAAATAAAACAATCTTATTTGGAAACACAAAAAATTTTAATGGATTATTTTATTAACAATCGCAAATTTTCTGAGGAAAAGGCTCAGCTAGTAACCGAAAACTTACTGTTTACCGCCCCCTTCGGAACGCGTTGCGAATATGATGAAATTCCGCTTAATCTCAGAACATTGATGATAGAAAACAAACCCTTAAATGAAGTTAAAGATTTTGTTTTGTCTTCAAACTTTTTGGAACAACAAAAAAATCAGATGAATTTTTACAATAAAGCACCGTTAATTCATATTGCCGTACAAAATCCCGATTACTTGAAATTACTTACGGAAATAACAGAAAACATGAGTGCAGAAGACCAAAAACAGTATGATTTGGAATCCAATGTCAATGCCCGTAACAATATTAACAAAACTCCGCTTATGGTTGCCGCTCAATTTAATTTAACGGAAAGTGCAAAATTTTTAATCAAAGCCGGAGCTGATGTAAATGCCGTTACTCAAACAGAAAAATATTGGGGATTGTCACGAGATAACCGTACGGCTTTAATGTATGCCGCCGAAAATGCCGATTTAGACATGATTAAATTGTTGCTGGATAACGGAGCCGATAAAAATATGGTTGATACTAAGGGATATCGTGCCGTTGATTATCTGATGGGCTTTGCCTCGGGCAATTATAATCAAAAGCTCTCAGATGAAGATTTTAAACAGGCTTTGTCTTTGTTGTTGTAAAAAATAAAGATGATAAGCTCAACCTGATGCCTTACAAAATATAAGCCGCGATAATTGTTGGACGTCGGATGAAGAAGGCTGCTGCCTTAAAGAGAATATTTCCAATAACCAAGAAAAGCAGAAGCGCTAGCTCTCTTATGGACTACTCTTCGCTTCGCTTGAGTTGCACAGGCGGGATTTTTGCCCAAGGGCAAAACCGGCGATACCCCCGTCTCGCCTATCCCTGGTAGTCAAACCAACGCCCGTTGGTTCGAGCGGTCTAAATCTCACCATAAAAAAACTCTCCGCAAGGGAGAGTTTTTTATGGTGGGCCCTGATGGACTACTCTTCGCTTCGCTTGAGTTGCACAGGCGGGATTTTTGCCCAAGGGCAAAACCGGCGATACCCCCGTCTCGCCTATCCCTGGTAGTCAAACCAACGCCCGTTGGTTCGAGCGGTCTAAATCTCACCATAAAAAAAACTCTCCGCAAGGGAGAGTTTTTTTATGGATGTCTGGCTCGTAAGCTCTGCTTTATTAACAGCAATCGCTAACTCGCTGCGGTCACTTGAGTTGTAACACTCGCTTTGCGGCGTTATCACTTGCTTGCTCGTTAACAACTCGGCGCCCCACCAATAAAAAAAGCTCCGTCAAGGAGCTTTTTTTATTGGTGGGCCCTGATGGACTCGAACCAACGACCAGACCGTTATGAGCGGCCTGCTCTAACCAACTGAGCTAAGGGCCCGTCACCGCTTTGCAACATAATTTATTATCTTTGCTTAGTCAAGAATTAATTTTATTTTTTTATTGCTAAACAAAAAGCACCTGTCTCTTTACAGGTGCTTCTTGTCTACTTCTCTACTTAACTGACGGGACCTTTGCCAATCGGTATGTATAAAAAGCCCATTTTTCCGGCTTTATCAACCACCTCGGATTCTTTGGTCATCGTTGACATTACTTCTTCCATGTGATTCAATGCCTCCTCAGACATATCCTCCTGCGGAATATCTTCGTCAGCAGATAGCAGCTCCATAAGATATTCTACCGAAATGCGTAAATCTTCCTGATACGATTCTCCACTCTTCTTACGCAGAATATCCTCGAGCTTGTCTCGCATTTGAACATACTTATCAGCTAAAAACTTGTAATTGCCAAGCTCGTATTCATAACGCGCTAAAAGCTTGTCAAGCGTCGTCATGTTTCCTTTTCCAAGCTTTTTTTGCCATCTGTTAAGTTGATAGTATGCCTCCAAAAATTCTCCGAGTTCTACCGTTATGTAACCGAAAATAACGGATGTCCCCAATGTTATGGCAGCATATACATCTTTTTCTGCCATTTCTAACTTATCTGTTATCATAATTTGTAAATTATTGGTTTATGGACAAAATCGTAATACTTTTTTTTAATCTTGACAATACTTTTTTGTTTTATTTTTTATAAATGCTCTTATAATCTGCCCCGTGAGGTTTATATGCAGCAAAAAAAGTTTAAATTAGAAAGTCCGTTTACGCCTTCGGGAGACCAACCCCAGGCTATTGCCGAATTATGTCAGGGACTTGAAAACGGACAACGTTCGCAAGTTTTGTTAGGCGTTACGGGCTCGGGTAAAACTTTTACCATGGCTAAAATTATCGAACAAGCCCAAAGACCGGCCTTGATTATGGCTCCAAATAAAATTTTGGCCGCTCAACTCTACTCGGAAATGAAAGAATTTTTCCCGCACAATAAGGTTGAGTATTTTGTTTCGTATTACGATTACTACCAACCTGAAGCCTATATTCCTAAAACCGATACTTATATTGAAAAAGATTCGGCTATCAATGAACAAATCGATCGTATGCGCCATGGTGCAACTCGTAACGTTTTGGAAGAAAATGATGTTATTATCGTCGCCTCTGTTTCATGCATATACGGTTTGGGCAGTATGGAATCGTATTCTTCCATGGCTTTTGGCTTAAAAGTTGGTGATGTTATTGACCCACAAGATATTTATCGTAACTTGGCAGAACTGCAATATGAACGCAATCAAATAAACTTTGTGCGTAGTACTTTTAGAGTAAACGGTGATACTTTAGATATTTTTCCGGCTCACTATGAAGACCGCGCTTGGCGAATATCTTTCTTTGGCGATGAAATCGAAAGCATTACCGAAATTGATGCTCTTACCTCCAAAAAAACTGCCGATTTAAAAGAAATTACCGTTTATCCGGCCAATCACTATGTAACCCCTAGACCCGCTTTATCGCAAGCTATTACCCACATCAGAGAAGATTTGCAAATCCGTCTGCAAGAGTTAAAATCGCAAAATAAACTCTTAGAAGCACAGCGCTTGGAACAACGCACTCGTTTTGATCTTGAAATGCTTGAAACTACCGGTCATTGCAAGGGTATTGAAAATTATTCGCGCTATTTAACCGGGCGTAATCCGGGTGAACCACCGCCGACCTTGTTTGAATATTTTCCCAAAAACGCCCTGTTGTTTGTAGATGAAAGTCATATTTCCATACCGCAAATAGGGGCTATGTATCGAGGCGACTTTAATCGTAAAAGCACGCTTGCCGATTATGGCTTCCGCTTGCCGTCGTGTATTGATAACCGTCCGTTAAAGTTTGAAGAATGGGATGCCATGCGTCCGCAAAGTATTTTTGTTTCGGCAACCCCCGGAGATTGGGAACTCCAACAAAGCGGCGGAACCTTTGCCGAACAGATTATTCGCCCGACCGGCTTGACCGATCCGTTATGTATTATCCGCCCGGTTGAAAATCAGGTTGATGACTTAATGGATGAATGTGTCAAAACCGCCGCCAAAGGTGAAAGAGTTTTGGTTACAACCTTAACCAAAAAAATGGCGGAAGATTTAACCGAATACTTAAATGATAACGATATTAAAGTTCGTTATATGCACTCGGATATTGATACCTTGGAACGTATTGAAATTATCCGTGATTTACGTCTTGGCAAGTTTGATGTTCTGGTCGGTATTAACTTACTTCGCGAAGGTTTGGATATTCCTGAATGTTCATTGGTTGCCATACTTGATGCCGATAAAGAAGGCTTTTTACGTTCCACTCGTTCACTTATTCAAACTATCGGGCGTGCAGCTCGTAATGCCAACGGAAGAGTTATTTTGTATGCCGATAAAATCACCGGCTCTATTAAACAGGCCTTAGATGAAACGAATCGGCGCCGCGAAAAACAAATCAAATATAATCTGGCTAACGGCATTACTCCGCAAACCATTAAAAAGAGTATTTCTTCTACCTTAAAAGAAATGACCGAAACCGATTTTGTTAAAGATGATACGCAAAAGGTTGAAGAAATTAAAAACGTTGAAAAGAAAATTAAAGAATATACCAAACTTATGAAAGAGGCCGCTCTTAACTTAGAGTTTGAACAAGCCGCTCTTTATCGCGACAAGCTAAAAGAACTGGAAGCTCTGGCTCTTAAAAATCTGTAAGGCATAAACTTTGCAGAGCCTAGACTCTTTTTGATTGCAAAAAAAAAAAAACGGTTTATGATTTTGTTTAAATGCCTTTAACGAACAAAACTTCGGAGGTTTTTAGATGAAATTTAATGAACTTGGGCGGTCTATGGTCGAAATGTTGGGCGTTCTTGCCATTATCGGTGTACTTTCCGTCGGGGCTATTTCCGGCTACTCTAAAGCCATGACTAAATATAAGCTTAATAAACAAACCGAGCAAATATCTCAACTTTTGGATTATACTTTGATAAATACTGAAAAATTACGTAACGATAACTCTGAAATGCTTATCCCTTTACTGGTAAAACTTAATGCCATACCCGATGGTATGAAAAACAATGCCGGAAGTAGCTATGTTTTTGATGTATTTAACTCCTCTATTTGGATTGAAAATCATCACCCGGGATTTGCTTTAGGTATTAAAATTACTAATAACTCAGAGTTAAATATGGAAATTTGTCGCAATTTACTAGCTCTTGCCAAAGAACGTAGCCATTTAATTGATTTTAGCTATATACACCGTTATAATAGCGATGATACTGTTGATGCTTTAGATCGTAAGTATGGTGACGCCTTATGCTCCGAAGGAAACTGCTTACGCGATATGACCATCGCTGATATGGATGATATGTGTCGGGTATGTGAGGGTGTGAAAGGATGTCATGTTTTTGTTAATTGGGATTATTATAATAATTAGAACTTCGTTGCACTCAGACAAAATAAAAACCTCTGCTTATCGGCAGAGGTTTTTTTATTTTGCTTACAAAGCTATTATTCTTGCGAAAAAGCTTTTTCTTGCTTAGCAGCTTCATCAGCAGTTCTGGCTACGTTTACCAAAATTGTTTGTGAAACTTCAGGATGCAAGTTTAATTTTACTTGGTATACACCCAAATCTTTAATGGGTTTTTCTAAGTAAACATATCTACGCTCAACATCAAAACCGGCTTCTTTAATTGCTGCGGCAATGTCACGAATGGTAACAGAACCATATAATTGTCCGGTTTCGGCTGCTTGACGAATAAGTACGGCTTTGAAACCTTTCAAAGCTTCAGCTTTTTCAGTTGCTTTTTCAAGTAAAGCCTTGTTATGTGCTTCTAATTCAGCTTTTTGCTTTTCAAAGAAAGCAACGTTTGCCTCGGTTGCACGCAATGCTTTTTTGCTGGGCAATAAATAGTTACGGGCATAGCCGTTCTTTACATTTACTTTATCACCCATTTTGCCTAATTTTTCTACGTGTTCAAGAAGAATGATTTCCATTTCCAAACCCTCCCCTTATTGAGCCACATACGGCAATAAGCCGATGTAACGTGCACGTTTAATGGCACGAGCCAATTCTCTTTGCTTCTTGGCTGAAACAGAAGTGATACGACTCGGAATAATCTTTCCTCTTTCAGAGATAAATCTGGAAAGAAGTTTTACATCTTTGTAGTCAATTCTCAAAGCGTTTTCACCGGAGAAAGGACAAGATTTTCTTTTGAAAAATGTTTGTTTTGCCATCTTATCTCTCCTTATGCTTCAACTTCGGCTTCAACAGCTGCTACATCTTCATCAGATGTCATCTCGTTGTTGAATTCTTCTACTTTAATGGTCATGTAACGAATGATGTCTTCGTTCAAACGCATTAAACGTTCATATTCAAAAATTGCTTTGGCTGGAGCTACAATGTTTAATAAAACATAATAACCTTTGCGGTTCTTTTTAATACGATAAGCAAGGTTTTTTAAACCCCAGTTATCTACCTTTACTACCTCACCGCCCTCTTTCTTTACAGCTTCGCTCAATTCTGATACAAGGCTGTTTACTTGAGAAGCGCCGAGATCTTGACGTGCAATGAGCACGCTCTCGTAATTTGACATATAAAATCTCCTTATGGATTCTCAACAAATGGGCGTTTCCGCCCGGTTAATGTATAGCCGTAAAAAAACTTCTACGGCAAGGACAAGCGCTAATATAACCTAAAACTTTATTTTTGCAAGTGTTTTTTTATAAAGGTTATTTTAATAAATAATTGATATTATCTTGGCAGTATTTATAAGGATTTTATACCCATGAAACATTTGAAAATATCAGCCATTGCGGCTTTGTGTTTATTTATCGGCGCCTGCTCCTCAACTAAGCAAGAGCCCGTTTATGACGTTCCGCTTGCTCAAGATAACGTTATTGCTTTGCAAAACCTAAAATCCAGAGTGCTCCTCTACTGCTTTGCCTCGCAAAACTTATCGGCAGATGATTGCGCTAAACATTTTGAACAAAAAGGCTATGTCCGCTTAAAAGATATTCCGCAATTTCCCGCTCAGTATGACTTCTTAAAAGCCGACACTTATCCTACTCGCCGCTGGAGAAAAGGTGAAGTAATTCCGAGGTGGTAAAGAGATGCAGGCTAAAGTTAACACTATTGCTTTTAACGGGCTGGATATCGCCGATGTCGACGTTCAGGTGCAAATAAGCTCCGGAATTCCGGCTTTTACTATCGTCGGTCTGCCCGATAAAACCGTCGCCGAAAGTAAAGAACGCGTTAAAGCTGCCTTCCAGTCCATAGGTATCAGCTTTCCGGCTAAACGTGTTACCGTAAACCTGGCTCCGGCTAATCTGTTAAAAGAAGGCTCGCATTTTGACTTGCCTATTGCTCTTGGCATTTTAACCTGTATGCAAATCTTGCCTCAGGAAGAAATTGCCGATTATGTCGCTTTAGGCGAACTCGGACTTGATAATACCATTATGCCGGTTAACGGTGTGTTGCCGGTCGCTATCAGAGCCAATCAGCAAAATAAAGGGCTTATCTGCCCGCAAGCTCAAGGCAGTGAAGCTGTTTGGGGCGGCTTAAAAACGATTGTCGCCGCTCCCGATTTGCTCTCGCTTATTAATCATTTTAAAGGCGTGCAAACTCTGCCCTTTCCGACCGCTAAAAAAAGACTTGAAACATCAAACAATTTGGATCTGGCCGACATTAAAGGACAAGAAGCCGCTAAACGCGCCCTCGAAATTGCCGCCGCCGGCGCTCATAATATGCTGATGGTCGGACCTCCGGGAGCCGGAAAATCTATGCTCGCGGCCAGACTTACTTCCATTTTACCGCCGCTTACCCCGCAAGAGGCTCTGGAAACTTGCGTTATCCACTCAATCGCCGGAGAGTTAAAAAACGGCGAACTCGATTTTTCGCGCCCTTATCGCGACCCTCACCACAGCGCATCTGGCGCAGCCTTGGTCGGCGGAGGCAGAAAAGCTATGCCGGGGGAAATATCTTTGGCTCATAACGGCGTTCTGTTTCTTGATGAATTGCCCGAATTTAGCCGTGCAACTTTAGAGGCTTTACGTCAACCTCTTGAAACAGGCTATGTAAGCGTCTCAAGAGCCGAATATCACCATACTTATCCGGCTCACTTTCAGCTAATTGCCGCCATGAACCCCTGCCGCTGCGGCTATTTGGGCGTTGCCGGTCAAGAATGCCCCAAAGCCCCGCTTTGCGGTCAGGAATATCAGTCTAAAATTTCCGGCCCGCTTATGGACAGAATTGATATTCATGTCTTTGTTCCACCCGTTAATCCTTGGGAAATTTTTGATAAAAACAAAAGCGAAAGTTCCAAAGATGTACTAAAACGCGTGGTTAGTGCCCGAAAAATACAAAAAGATCGTTTCATCAAATTAGGCGCCCCTGACTTAAATACCAATTCTCAACTTAAAGGCTCTTTATTGGAAGATGCCGTAAATTTGGATGAGGAAGCAAAACAACTCTTGATTAACTTTGCTGACCGTTTTAAACTGTCGGCTCGCGGTTATCATCGTACTTTGAGGTTAGCAAGAACAATTGCAGACTTGCAAAATGAAACAAAAGTGCTTAAAATGCATATCGCCGAAGCATTAAACTTTCGCCATATAATGCCGGCACAGTAAACTTTAAGGAGATTTATAATGAATACATCTAGGTTAACCAAATTACTGCTTAGTTCGGTAACGGCTTTGCTGATTTTTGCTCTGGCTACGCCTTCAGAGCTTTCGGCCGCGTCAAGACAAGCGCCATATTCAATTAAAGATATGATGGCTCAGCGCCGCAATCCGTCCAAAAACAGTTTGGTAAATTATACCTCTCCTAAGCAAAACGTGGTTGTTAAAAAACAAACAACCGTGGTAACAGCCAACAATGTCGGAACCACCACGACCGATAAAGACGGAAGCCTTTTCCCGGGCGGACCTTGCAAAGATTGCGATAACGGCCCTATAGATAAAGACGGGAGCCTCTTTCCGGGCGGACCTTGCGTAACCTGCCATAACAGCGGCCCATTGTTTGATACCGGTCCTTGCGAAACTTGCGAGCAGCCCAAGCCCAGAGTTGCCAATTATCTTGTTCCTTATACTCCTTATATTTATCAGGCCGTTGCCAGAGATTGCTGTGCTATGGCTCCTTTGTTCTTGGAACACGTCGATTTTAACCTTTCCGATAGTTCCGATTACGGCGAAAAATTAGGTAATTATCGTTTCCGTATATTCGGCTGCCGCCGCTACGATAAAGAGGCTATCTTAAATCAAGGCCGCATTATGGAAAAAGATATGAACTTTAATAAGGTGTTTGAAGAGGTTACAGGCGATTGCTATAATCTGGTAAAAATCCCCGATGATTTGTGCTTGCAAACTACTCCTTCACCCTTGCCGGAATATATCTTAACCGCCGAAATTACCGACTTCTTTATGAACGTTTGCGACGGTTATGACTGGAAAGATGTTCAAAAACAAAATACGCGTACCGGCTCTGCCGAAATGACCGTCGTTTGGAGGTTAACCAACTTAACCAAAACTCAGGTTTTGTGGGAAGGCTCAACTACCGGATACAGCGATTTATATGACGGTATGAAAGACGGCGAAATTAAACTTGTTGAAGATGCTTTCGCCGATGCCGTAAGCAATTTGCGTAACCTACCGGGCTTTGAAGACCAACTTATGGTACGCTTAACCCCAGAAGAATTAACCGCTCAGCGCAACGCCTTGATTGATGAAGAAATTGCTCTTAATCCGGCAAAATGCCAGTTCCAGAAAGAACTGCAATGTTTTAAACAGTGTCAGATTATTTGCCCGCAAACTAATGCTCCGGCTTGCGCAGCTTTAACACAGTCTTGCGGATGCACTCCAGCAACCCCTACAACCCCGGTTGTTCTTGAAAATGCCGGAGTGGTTACCGATTATCAACAATTTGATAATTTGGTTACCGAAAGCAGCGGTGTTTCATCTGACGGCAAAATGTTTGTAGTTGATGATACTTGGGTTGATATGCAGCAAGACACCAAGTCTTTTGACAGCTTATGCATTGTCGACAGACCTCCTTATGATGTTTTAAGCCCTGAAAATTTATATAAAGTCAGAGCTTCCGTTGTTGAAATAGAAAATACCAACGGTAAAAAAGGCGCCGGTCTTATTATATCAGAATCGTTTGTTTTAACCTCTGCCGATTTGGTTGATAAAGACCATAACTCTTATAATATGAAAACCATTAACGGTAAAAAACTTACCGGTCGCGCCGTGCGCGTTAACCCCAGCAAAAATATTGCCCTTATCATGTTAGATGAGACCACAAACTACACACCGCTTTCTCTTAACCTAAACCTGCCTAAAGTTAACCAAGACGGATTTATGGTTTTGGGTATGCTTGATGTTGATAATTTTGCCGACGGCGAAAACTATATTGATAACAGCGGCAAGGTTTCGGGTTACCGTTATTCGGAAGATAAAGGCTCTGAAATTATGATGGATACCTTTGTCCAAAACGTTACCATCGGCGGAGTTTTAATCGATGCCCACGGAACTATTAACGGTGTGGCTCACAGTACGGAAAAAACCGAAAAAGGTATGGATTTGTTCTTGCCTACGGAAACGGCTCTCAGAAGCGTCGGACTTTCAATTTGCGAAAAGCTTTATGACAAGCCCAGTCCTTGGCAGCAAACGGTTTATAAACCCGTTACCGAAAAAATTATGAACTCGGCTCCTAAGGCTCCTGAAGTTATGAAGCCTCAAGACCGTAAATAGTCCATAATTTGTAATATCTGTAATCCTCGTATTGCTTCAGATACGAGGATTTTTTGTTTTACACAAAAACTCCTTAACAATATAAATTCTTATTTACCCACAGCTTTTAATTTTTTTATAAAAAATATTCCTTTCCGCACAACTTGAAGTATATATTCGGTTATATTTTTTGAGATAATTTTGAGATACGGACCATGAAAAAACTTTTTCTTTCTTATTTATTTACGCCGATTGCCTTTACTTTGGCTTGGCTTACTCTAATTTGCACGGTATTAATATTTTTCCCCGAGCAAAAGTTTATCATTACCCAAGAAGGTGAAATTATTGAAATTTTCACTAATATCGGCTACATCTTGATGCTCGCTTCCATGATGTATTTAGCACAGGATTATACCGATAAAATTACATCTTGGGGTGTTTATTTGTTCCTCGGTATGTGTGCCTTTTTACGTGAGGCCGGCATTTAACACTACTTGTCTAAGACCGATACTACTCCTTTTAAATCGCGCTTTTTCTTAAATCCGAATAATCCGTGGGGTGAAAAGATAGTGTTCGGTTTGGTACTTTTAGTAATTTTTGCAGCGCTTGCTTACTTGGCAGTAAAATATACCAAATTTTTGATTACATCATTTTTTAAACTAAATACCGTAACCTGGTCAACTGCTGTTTTATGTACGGTTTTGGTTTGCGCTAAGTTTGCCGACAGATTTCCTTCCAACTGGCGTAAAGCCCATGACGGCGTTTACTTACCGCAAAATCAAATAGAAATATGGGCTTTGCTGGAGGAAGGTTCGGAAATGTTTTTGCCATACCTTGTTATGCTTATTATGTGGCAATACCACCTTATTAAAAAACAAAAAGCGGTCTAAAAAACCGCTTTTTATTTTGCCTTTTTTACATACCTATATGCCTGTTAAGCTTTAAGATATTTATAATTGAAAAAATGGTCCAAAACTCATCAAAAACTCTTAAAAATCTTGCTTGATTTATGTTGCTTTTGAAAAATGAACAAGCTTCAAACATATCCTCATTGGTATCTATATTTATCAATATATGTTTATTATAAAAACTTATCTGAATGGTTTTACCGGCATATAATTTTTTAAGTTCTAACACTCTTTCCATAAAGGCGGTAGTCAGTAAATAACGTGCTTCTATCTGATTGTCGGAAAAAACTTCAAACTCTTTTTCAAAAACTACGTCTTCCAACTTTACCCTTTCCATATGCTTAAAGCTTTTAAAGCAATTAAATATACCTAAATCTTTAATGACTATTGTCTGTCCTTTGAAGGGTTTGTTCATACCCAGTTCAACCGATATACCCTCAAATACCGTTACTTTATAACGCTGTCCTTTGGCGCCGTGGCGAATTTCTTTTAAGGTTTGCTCATACACACTTACTTCGACATCGTCATATTTTCCGAAAAAACAATCATCTGCCGTATATTCGTCATAATCCGGAAAAATCAGACTTTCGCTCATTAAGTGTTCATCCATCCGCTTGCCCTGGACATATGAAAACCCGGTAAAAAACTTGATAAATTCACCCATTACGTCATTTTTAATTTTATGACGATATTCTACAAACGGAGCTCGCAATACATAAATAAAAATAGCGCACAAAGCTAAAAAGACATTCCATAAAATATCCGTTTTGACATCAATCTGGCAAAACAAAGCAAAGCCTATAAATATCGGCAAAATAACAAGCGCCATAACTGCCAACTTTTTAAATCTGCCGACGCATCTTAAACGAAACTCTTCTTTTTGCTCTAACAGCGGTAACAATACCTTATTGTAATACGCCTCAAAGCGAGCCTTAGATTCGGTATACTGCGCTTTTTCTTCGTTGCTTAAAAATATCATTTCATAAACCTTGATACGTCAATGCGTTCTTTGGCGGCAGCTTCGGCCTCAAAAAACGGCATATCTGCCTTAACTCCCACTATTGAGGCAACAATGTTTCCGGGGAAAATTTCGGCCGTATTTTTTAATTCATTAAGTGCAGCATTATAAAAGCGGCGGGCAGCAGCAATATGCTCTTCAACTTCATTAAAGCTTTGCATGGCTTGTAACATCGTCTGATTGGATTTTAAATCGGGATAATTTTCTACCGATAACCAAAAATCTTTAAGACGAGCGTCAAGTTCTTCGGTTACCTTGATGGTTTCTTGCGGATTTTCATTAAAGCTCTTTTTCATTGCCTCGCTTCTTAAACGGACAATCTCCGTCATTAAATCTTTTTCATGGGTCATAAATTTTTGCGCCATTTGCAGTAAATTGGGTATTAAATCGTAACGCTTTTTAAGTTGCACATCTATACCCGATGAGGCTTCTTTTACCTTGTTTCTTTTTTTAATCAAACTTACGTATATTCCATAAAATCCGACTACGATTACCGCAGCAATAATTCCTAGTATAATATTCATAATCAGCTCCTCTCCTGTTTTTTAAGTTACTTTTAGGTCATCATAAAACCTCTTTATTAAATAAAACATTAAAATTATTTTCATACTTATTTGTTATTTTAACTATGGTTTGCAAACTTGCGAGGAATATATGTTAAACGTTATCTGGATTTTGTTTTTTGTACTGTCTTTTATTGGCGCTTCATATCAGGCTTTTGTTGTAGGAGATGCGCAAATTTGGACAACCGTTGTTAATGATTTGTTTGCCGCCGCCAAAAGTGCTTTTACCATTTCCATTAACTTAACGGGTATGCTCTGCTTGTGGCTGGGATTATTAAAAATTGCCGAACTTTCGGGGCTGACTAATTTACTGGCAAAAGCCTTAACCCCTTTGTTTCGTAAGATTATGCCGCAAATTCCCGATAATCATCCGGCGATAGGTTCCATCGTTATGAATATGGCCGCTAATATGTTGGGACTTGACAATGCCGCAACTCCCATGGGCTTAAAAGCCATGGAGCAAATGCAGGAGCTTAACCCTAAAAAAGATACCGCCTCCAATGCGCAGATTTTGTTTATGGTGATTAATGCTTCCGCCGTTACCATTGTGCCGATTAATATTTTAATGTATCGTTCGGAACTTGGTTCAACAAATCCGTGTGCCGTGTTTATTCCGATTTTAATTGCAACTTCCGTTTCCACTTTGGTCGGCTTTTTAGCCGTGGCCTATACGCAAAAACTTGATATATTTAATAAAACCGTATTATCCTACATCGGCGGATTTTTTATATTTATTGCCGGTTTGGCATACTATTTTGCATCGTTGGATGATACCGTTCGTTTAAAATATTCCGAAAGTGCCGGTAATTTTATTTTGTTTTTTATAATTACCGCCTTTATTGTTGCCGGAGCCATTAAAAAACTCAATGTATACGAAACTTTTATTCAAGGCGCCAAAGAAGGTTTTGACATTGCCGTTAAAATTATTCCGTACTTGGTGGCCATGCTTACCGCCATTGCCGCTTTAAGAGCATCGGGTATTATGGACTTGTTTGTAAACTTTGTTGAAAAAATTGCCCTATCGTGCGGTTCTGACGGAGCTTTTGTTCCGGCGTTGCCAACTGCTTTAATGAAACCGTTATCAGGAAGCGGAGCACGTGCCATGATGATTGAAACTTTACAAACTTTCGGTGCCGACAGTTTTGAAGGATTTTGTGCCTCGGTTATTCAAGGTTCTACCGAAACTACGTTTTACGTATTGGCCGTTTATTTCGGAGCCGTGAAAATCGTTAAAACCCGATCGGCGTTGCCCTGTGCCCTACTTGCCGACTTTGCCGGAATTGTTGCCGCCATTTATTTATCATACATTTTCTTTTAGGAGATGATTTTATTATGAAAGCCTTATTACAAAGAGTTAAACAAGCAGGTGTTACCGTTAACAATCAAAAAGTAGCCCAGATAGAGCACGGATTACTGATTTTTTTAGGTGTTGAAAAAAACGATACGCAGCAACAGGCCGATTATTTGGCAAAAAAATCCGCACATTTAAGAATCTTTGAAGATGAAAATCAAAAAATGAACTTATCGGTTTTGGATGTAAAAGGTAAAATTATCGTCGTATCACAATTTACCTTAGCCGGCGACACCTCCAGAGGGAATCGTCCGGGGTTTGAAAATGCCGCTGCTCCGGATATTGCCAAAGATTTATACCTATACTTTTCCGAACAACTTAAAAGTTATGGAATTGAAGTCCAAAACGGTATTTTTCAGGCTGATATGAAAGTTGATTTAATAAATGACGGACCGGTAACTTTTATGCTGGAAAAATAAATTATAAAAAAACGTTTTATTCAGAAATAGCGCGACCGAGCTCTTGTTTTTCCTGGCGGATTTGTTCGTTATGTTCAATTTTGCGCAAAGCTCCGTCGCCGGCATTTTCCAAAAGCTTTTCCAATAAGCGTGAGGCAGTTTGTTGCTCATCTTCTTCGGCACCGAATAAAACAAAACGATTTTGATATTCATTAACAATCTCGTCTTTGAGCCCGCTTATTTCAAGTAAAACCACCATTTGTAATCTTTTGTGTCCGGCATCGAGCTTATCTACCTTGGCCTTAAGCAGCTTGGGTACAATTACATAATCGGCAATTTCGGCATCTTCGGTCAAATAAAAGTACGGATTATCGGCAAACTGTTCTTCCAAAATCTTGGCATATTTTGCCGATTTAGCGCCGTTATAATATTCAAGCGGGCTTATGTGCAGCAAGGCTAAACTTTCCGGATTTTGCGGGGTAATGGCTACTTCTTCATTTACCTCCTCGGCAACGGCAGCAACCATTTCGGGAGTTGCTTCCTTAACAGGCGCCGCATTAGATATAAACTCGCTTTTTACACGCTCTACATCTTGAGGATTAAGCCAGCCCTTAATTTCAACACATACTTTATCTTCGGTTTCTTCTTTGGTAGATACCGATAAATCTTGAATATGCTCATCAACCAAACGGTATACCATAACATTTAAATCATGTTCGTTTAAGGAATTTTTGGCATCGTTTAACAACGGCAAACGCTTAATACCCAAAAATACAGCCTTATCCGAGGCGCGAACACGCGTGCTTGATTTACTCTCACCGTCAATAACCTTCTCGCAGGCGTTGCCGTAAACCTCCAACGCCTGCGTTTCAAGTTCTTGAGCCTGCGCTTTACTTACAAAAAGCGCCAAAATCAGCACACATAGTTTCAGCATTTTTTATTACTATAACCAAATTTTAGAATTATCGGCTTGTTTAATTACTTCTACCCATTCGTTGATTTGTTTACCTTTGGTATCAAATAACTTAACTTGATACTTAATGGCCGGAACCGTTTTACTCGGGGTATCGAGCCAATTAATTTTGGTTTCAAGATAATAATCGGCTTGCGATATATCATCAACCACATTAAAAGTATGCGAATTTTGTAACTGACGCTTCATACTCTTAACACCTTCATCCGAGCCTTGAGGAAGATCTGCGGCATCAAGCGAAGCCTCTTTTATAAACAATTTAATATCCGGGCTTTGTTGATAAATTAATGCCGTATCTTTAAGCATACGGTTCAAAGCACGGTTAGATGCCAAAGTATAAGCTTCGGGCATAACCGGAACCAAGCCTTGGGGGGCTACGTAATCAACAACCGAGTAATTATTAACTCTTACCTCTTGACCAACATTTGCTGTCGGCGTGGGTTGTTGCTGAAAGGTTTTGCAATATCCGCAGCCGCAATTTATCATCTGATTATCCGGTGGGCAGTTGCGGCGATTTTGCTTGACCACAACTTCTTCTTTTACGCGAGGACGCAATACCGGGCGAGAATTATCCGGGCGGTATGCACAGCGGCACGGATTATAATATACATACTCGGGTTGAGGGGTGCTCTTAACTTCTTGATAAGTTACCACCGCGGGGCAAGGTTGCTGTTTTTTGGGTTGGCACTCTTCATAATGAGTTGCAACACAACCGCTTAGTGCCGCCATGGCAACTAACGTTATAACTTTTTTCATTTATCTTCTCCTTTACGTAAATTTATGCCTATATGTTAGTAAATTATTATCTTAAATGCAATTTTTATTTTATAGTTATTTTTAAGATAATTGTATTTGCCTTTTTAAAAAAAATATTATAAATTCCCCGTAATTGAGGTATAATATGATTATTGCTTTTACAACTATTTTGGTGGCAATGCTGGTCTTAATAAGACCTTTACAGAAAAATCCGTTCTTTTTAATTTATTTCGGATTGATGATTGGGGCTGCCTACTATACTGAAACACATCTGTTTAAATTGCCGCCGCTTGCCTATAAAACATTTTTGTTGTTTTTGGCATATCATCTGGTTGCAATTAATATTGTAACCGTTATTGCTTACGGCTCGGATAAGCGTGCTGCCGTCAGAGGCAACTGGCGAGTGCCCGAGGTTCAGCTCCATGCACTTGAATTGCTGGGAGGTTGGCCGGGGGCTTTTATTGCTCAACGCGTATTTCATCACAAAACCAAGAAAAAAAGCTATCAGAGCTTGTTTTGGTTGGTGCTGGTAATTCAGCTTGCCGTAATCTATTATGTTTTGAACTTTTTGAACTTTATTTAATATCAGGATTATTCTTTCATGGCTAAAAACGTTCCCGTTGAACTTAAAATGAGCTTTCATCAGCACTATCAGGCTATGTGGCCCTTTGTAAAGCCCTACGCTTTCAGAGCATTGCTCGCAATTTTAATCAGTATACCGATAGGTGCTTTAGACTCAGTAGTTGCCTTGGCCTTAAAGCCGTATATGGATATTGTTTTGGTTGATAAATCTGCTCAATCTCCGACTTATATTCCTTTTTTGATAATTGCTTTTACTTCCGTACAGGGCGGTCTTAATTATGCCGCTACTTACCTTAATACTTGGGTCGGTACCAAAATTAATCATGATGTTAAACGTGCTCTGTTTAAAAAACTTTTAAGCCTTGAAACTTCGTTTTTTGATGATAATGATTCGGGCGTGGTTATTCAGCGCTTTTCTACCGATACCGATACCGCTTGCACGGGTTTGTTGGAAAACTTGAAAACTTTCTTTTCACGCTTCTTTTCATCGGTTTCTTTGGTTTGCGTGCTTATTTATAATTCTTGGCAACTGTCCATTATTGCCATAATCTTCTTGTTTGGCGCTTTGCTGCCGTTAACGTCCGTAAAAAGACGTATTAAAAACAGTATTGCCAGAAGTGTTGAAGAAACTACCAAAATTTATACCAATTATAATGAAACGCACAATGGCAATAAAACCATATCTTCGTACAATTTACAGTCGTACATATATTCTAAATTTGATGCCACGTTAAAGGTTATTTTTAAATTAACAATGAAAATAGTGCAGAAAACCGGCTGGATGACGCCGTTGATGCATATTATCGTATCGGCCGGTATCGGCGGAGTTATTTGGTATGGCAGCACCCTTATCGTTGAAGGTAAAATTTCGGCAGGTAATTTCGTTTCCTTTATTACCGCTTTGGTGTTGCTCTATACCCCGATTAAAAGCATCGGTAAGAGTTTTAATAACGTACAGATTTCTTTTTTGGCCATTGAGCGTATTATTGATATCTTAAACATTCAGCCGAAAATTGAAAACGCACATAACTCCAAGACTTTGCGCCACGTAAAACAAGGTATCGAATTTCAGAACGTTGCTTTTGAATATGTTCCAGGAGTTCCCGTCTTAAAAAATATTAATCTGAAAGTTAAAGCCGGAAGCAATATTGCCATTGTCGGAAATTCCGGCGGAGGTAAAACTACTCTCGTAAATCTGCTGCCCAGATTTTACGATACTACAGGCGGAAAAATTTTAATCGACGGTGTTGATATTAAAAAATATTCTTTAGAATCGCTTCGAAATAATATTTCCGTCGTATTTCAAGATAACTTCTTATTTTCGGGAACAATCAGAGAAAACATTCTGCTTGGTAAGCCTGATGCTACCGAAGAAGAAATCAATAAGGTTTTGAAAATGGTTTATCTTGATACATTTGTTGCCGGACTTGAACATGGTCTTGATACCGAAATCGGCGAACGCGGAACTTCGCTTTCCGGCGGACAAAAACAAAGGCTCGCTATTGCTCGCGCTTTAATTAAAGATGCTCCAATCGTGATTTTGGATGAAGCTACCTCGGCTCTTGATAATAAATCGGAAGCCGTTGTGCAAAAAGCTATTGAAAACTTAATGTCCAATCGTACCGTATTTGTTATTGCCCACCGTTTATCAACTATTAAAAATGCCGGTCAAATAGTTGTGGTAAATGACGGTAAAATTATTGAAAGCGGTACGCATGAAGAACTGCTTAAAAAATCCGGCGGAGCTTATGCCGCTCTTTATAACGCTCAATTTAAAAACGCTTAAGCGCAGATTACATTACCAATCTGCTCGGAAACAAGGCTTGCTGCGGACTTAAATTTTGGGTTAAAACCGCCTTAAATATCGGGTACATATGTTCACATTCGCTGACGGCAATGGAGATAATTTGGTTTAACTTTTCTTCAAAACCTTCTTCGTGTTCTCTTAATATTACCGAATGCTTAAATACCGGCATTTGATGCTCTTGCCAATATGAAAAGTGTCCGAGCCATAAATCTTCATTAACCAGCGCTAAAAGTTCAAAAATTTTTTTGGTATCGGCTTGATGCGCGTCTATATTCAATAAACACGAAATATGCAGGCATCGTAAATGCTCTTCCCAGGCAAAAAACAAAAGCATATTATCCCATTTGCCTTCAACCTCAACCACAACTTCATTTACGTTGCGGCGCTCAAACTCTAAAGATTTACTGTGAAAAATATTTTCCACCGTATCTATCGGATTATCTTTGAGCTCAATTTGTGATGCCGATAACATTTTGACGTCCTTGCAATAAAAAAATTAACTGTTTTTACAGTGCAACACCGAGTCGTTTCAGGCAATAAAATTAAAAAGTTTTCCACCAAATTGCCCTTTGATAAAAAATTATACGACAGTAATTTTACCTTTTATCAATGAGTTATATTTTTTGTGCGTAAGTGAAAATTTTTATATGTGGATTATGTTAATTTTATTAATATACCTTTAATCAAAATAAACAAACAGTAAAGGATTGAAGATGTCCGGTTTAGAATATCCCGCAATTTCACCTATTATATTTTCCGTAGGTCCGGTTGCTATTCGTTGGTATTCAATGGCTTATCTTGTAGGGATTATTGCCGCTTGGTTTTTGGTGGCTCGTAATATTAAAAAGTTTAATCTGCCCATTACCAAAGCCGCTCTTGAAGATATTGTTTTTTATGTAACCTTGGGCATAATCCTGGGCGGCAGGCTCGGATATGTCTTGTTTTACGGACAAAGTATATTTTGGCAGCACCCGCTTGAAATATTTGCCATTTGGCACGGAGGAATGTCGTTTCACGGCGGAATTATCGGCGTAATAATTGCCATTTATTTGGTTTGCAAAAAATACGGTTATAAGTTTTTAAGTATTACCGATTTGGCAGCCTTGTATGCTCCGATAGGTATTTTTTTAGGCCGACTTGCCAACTTTACCAATGATGAATTGTGGGGAAGAGTCAGCAATGTTCCTTGGGCAATAAAGTTCCCGAGCGGAGGTTATCTGCCGCGGCATCCGTCGCAACTGTATGAAGCTTGCTTGGAAGGAATTTTGTTGTTTATTATCCTTAATCTGTTGTGGCAAAATCGGTATGTTCGCCAACACCGTGGTTTTGTTTCGGGGGTGTTTTTGATAGGGTATGGCTGTTTCAGGGCTTTTGTTGAGCAATTTAGAGAACCCGATGCTCAGCTGGGATTTATATTTTATCATATAACAATGGGGCAACTTTTGTCTTTGCCGTTTATTATTCTTGGTGCATTTGTTCTTTATAAAGCCGTTAAAAGAACTGACTTAGATTTAAGCCTTTGATGTTAAGTTTTGCGTAAACTTATAAGCTTTTTGCAGAACTTCACGCGTGCGGGTTAAAACAACTTCGGCATCGGCATCGCTGCGTTTCTTTTCCGATACACCTGCCGAAATCGTAACCTTAACAATTTGATGAGAAGAGAGAACAAACTCCGAACCGGCAATACTGCGGCGGATAGCCTCTAAATATTCGTAGCTTTGCTTTTTATCTTCATTGTTAAAAACTAAAATAAATTCATCGTCATTATAGCGGTAGATATCAGCTCCGGTATTGGCAGCCATAATTTTGGAAACTATCATTCTGGTAAGATTTTCAACCTTACGAACACCAAAAACTTTTAACAATTTAGGATAATCGTCAATGCAGATAACACCCAAACTATACTTTAACGGAAACTTGGAACCGGCATGGCGGTAATATGTGCGCCGCCCGTAAACTCCGGTAAGTTCATCTCGAAAAAATGTATAAATACAGTTTTGAACATTGATTGCCAGTAAAATTAAAGCCGCCGTAAACATAAAAATCGCCACAGCGGCAAAATCTGCATAAAAAATAAAGGATAAACTTAAACTTAAAAAAGCCGTCATTATGCCCGAATTTTTTATTTTGTTATTAATGCTTTGCCAAACCAGCATGGCAAAAGCTGCCAACAGCCATTCTCCTACAAACCACGGCATAACAGCATCATCTACAATCGGCAAAAAAGCCGAAGCCTTTTCAATTAAAATTATTTGCAACAAAAAGGCGCATAAATATTTAAAATTACGTTGTGAATATAAATTTTCTTCGTCTTGTGTAAGCAAAAAAAGCCAGTTGCACGGTAATAAAAGCAATAAAACAATAAACTGTGGATGATAAATATCTTCTAGGCCGTATTGTGTTTTCAAATTATTAAGAAACAAGCCGCTGACCAACAGCCATAAAGTGCAAAACAGTGTTTTAGACTGACGAACAAGTAATAATAAAACTATATTCAATAAACTTACGGCATAAAAGCACAAATACAAGAAACTTAAGCCTATAAAGTTAAAACCGGCATGGGCGCTATACCAAAATGAGGCAACGGCAAGCAATAATATCGACAAATGCGATACTTTAGTTGTTGTAAACAATTTGCCAAGCCCGACTGCAGGCATAATATCCCCCGTAAAATTTTACCATCAATCTATGTATACAACAATGATGGTTTAAATTTTATTTACGCACTTTAAAATGGAGCTGTCGCCGTAAGAATAAAAGCGATATCTATTATCCATAGCATGCTGATAGGCTTTTTTCATTCTTTCGGTGCCGGCAATGGCGCAAATAAGCATAAACAAGGTCGATTTTGGAAGATGAAAATTGGTAATTATCATATCGATAATGCGGAATTTATAGCCCGGAGTGATAAAAATATTGGTCTCGCCGGTAAACGGATGCAAAATCCCTTGTTCATCGGCAGCACTTTCCAGCAAGCGTACCGAGGTCGTTCCTACCGCAATAATCCGTCTGCCCTCTTTTTTGGCCTGATTAATAATGTCTGCCGTATTTTGAGAAATAATGCCGTACTCGGCATGCATTTTATGATTATCGGTATCATCAACCTTAACCGGCAAAAAAGTACCGGCTCCGACGTGCAAGGTTAAAAACACTCTTTGAACGCCCTTTTTATCAAGCGCATCAAGCACGTTTTGCGTAAAGTGCAGCCCTGCCGTAGGAGCAGCTACCGCACCTTCATATTTAGCATAAACGGTCTGATAATTTTCTTTGTCATTATATTTATTCCACAGTCCATGTCCGGGTTTATCGCGTTTGATATAAGGAGGCAGAGGCATAGAACCGTATTTTTCAAGCATATGTCCCAAAGAATCGACATCGCAGGTAAACTCCAACAATACCCCGTCTTCACCGTTCTTTTCCAAAACAATAGCCGAAAAATCGCTGTCTTGAACAGCAATTTCGTCCGTATAGAAATGAACCTCATCTCCGGCCTTTAAGCGTTTGGAATTTTTGATAAACGACCACCAGGTTTTGCCGTTTTCGGGGTGATATAACGTAACCTCGACCAGAGCCTCACCGCGAGCACCGTATAAACGAGCCGGAATAACCTTGGTATCGTTAAATACCAAGACATCGCCCTTTTTTAAAATATTCGGCAAGTCGTAAAAATGACGGTCATATATGGCGTCTTCTTCCGATAAATCAAGCAGTTTGGAACTATCACGCGGATTTACCGGCTCTTTGGCTATTAAGCTTTTGTCTAAATCAAAATCAAAAATATCTACACGCATGGTTTTACCCCGAAAGTTCTTTACTTTTAGGCGGTTATAGTCTATGATTAATTATAAAGCAAGCAATTTTTTTATGTTAAGCGGTTTTGTTATAAGTAAAAATTTTTGACATCAATCTGATTTTTATTCAAAATTTCGACAAAAAAGTTGTTGAAATACACTTTTTTTTAGTGTATACTGCCCTCAATTAATGAAACTTTACTCAATGGGAGTGTCTAGAAAATGGCAAAGAATGTTGCAAACAAAATGACCGAGCAAAAGGCTGCCGCCTTATTTAAGGGCGAATGGGAAAAAAGACCTTATCGCGAAGTACGAGAAGCCTTACGTGTTTTGAAAGACACTATGGATGGTTACTCGTATTTGAAATTTGCCGAAGTGATTGATAATAAGGCTCGCAATTTTGCCAAAGAAAATGAAGCTATGCCTAAGGATGAGGCCTTGGCTCTTGTTAACGGTGATTGGGAAAGTGCTCCTTATTACAAGGTACGCTTGGCTCTGCATTCCTTAAAAGAAAACTTGGATGCTTTTTCATATTTGGAAATTTCTCAAAAAATGGAAAAACAGCTTATGAATCCGAAACAAACTTTGGACTCCGTTACAAAAGATACCGAGAAAAAAGAAACTAAAAAGACAGCCAAAATGACTGTTGATGAAGCTCTTAACATCTTAAAGGGAGATTTGGATACTTACTCTTACTCAAAAGTCCAAGAAGCTTTGGAAGTTATTAAGCAACAAGATCCCAATAATCCGGTTTTGAAAGACTTTTTAAGCAGAACTAAAAATTTTGAAAAAGAAAATAACCTGGAAAGCAAAGATTCCGGCTTGTATGAAAAAAATGACCGTAGTATTGAAGCGCTTACGGATGGTTATTCTTTTGAGAAATTTATCAAAGAAAAGAATAATCAAGATGTTGCCAAATATGTTGAAAGAACCGAGGTTGTTGACAGCGTCAGCGGACAAACTTTAGATGATAAAGGCAAAAAAGATTATTTATCTTTGTTGTTTGAAGGAGCAAAACTTAAAGCTCAAACCGTTTTCAGCGGAAGCGAAACCTTTGCTCAAATGAGCAAAAAAGATCAGGTTAAAGCCCTTAAAGATGAAATTAAGACCATCTTTTTTGCTGACTTTGCCCAAGCTGCTGTTGCTTCGCAATTATCACGACCGACAAAAGAAGAACAGAAAATAGGTTCTGATGCTTATAAAAAATATATTGATAAGCAAGTTAAAACAGCTACCGAGATTTTTAACGGTATTATAAACGGCGGCAAAGCAATTAAAGTTAAAACAGATGCTATTTTGAGCTCTTGCGCCGATACTGCCATAAAGGTTGAAAACTACATTAAAGCTTTGCGTCATAAAGCTCAAGAAAATTTATTGAATGCGACTCGTAAAGTTTCTGGAAATACCGAAAACATTGCCGCCAAGGCTGCCGATAAATTTACATTGCTTGCCAATAACTTGCAAAAAAAGAAGAATAAATTTGAACAACTGGCTAATAATATATCCAAAAATCGTTACGAAATTTGGAAAAATATTAAAGGTAGTTTCAGTGATAACAAATTTAAGTTAATCGGTAATGTTGCCGCCAACGCTGCGTTTGGCTATTGGACAGCCGCCGCTGCTGCCGGTGCCGCCACAGCTGGTGCTGCTCCGGTTTTGGTACCTGCTGTTGCCGCTTACGCGGCATATCACGCTGCCGGTGCTTGGGTTTATCCGATAATTGCCGAAATGCGTAAAATTAACCGCAAAAAGAGAGAAGCCGGCGAAAAGCCGTTACCGTTTACGCAAGCTTTGAAGCAAGCTTGGAAAAACAAGATGTCTTCTCGTAAAGATAAACGCTCTTATATTATCGGCGGAGCAATTAATACAGCTTTGGCCGCTGCCGGTTTTGCTTGGTTGAAAGACGGGCTGGAAGCCGCTGATAGCGCTGCTACTTTGGCGAACGGCGCTAAAGAAGGATTAAACGTAACTTTGGCCTCTAATATTGCCGAAACACGTCATGCTATTAGCTTAGGACGCGCCGGCACCGCTACGGTTGCCCAGTTAGCTGATGCTTCGGTTGCTTATGTTGTATCAGCTAAAGATCCTGACAATAAAGAAAAAGCTGCTGAATTCAAACAGGCTGCAACCGCTGCTTTGGTAGGTTTGGGATTAAACGTTGCTTTCCAGGCCGCAGGTTTTGCACATGGTCAATCTCATGGGGAAGTAGATGCTGATGTTAACGTAAATCATGACACGGTTAAAGATACTATTCCCGACCAACCAGCTAAAGATGGTGAAGGTAAAGGCTTCATAGGCTGGATCAGTAGAGTGTTTTACCGTACAGATGAACCAAAAATCTCTGCAGCTGATACCGTAACACAAAAAAACAGCGTAGCACCTGTGGTAGCACCTGTAACAGAAAACATTAGCGATCAAAGCAACATTAACATACAAGAGGAAACTATTTCAGGATTGTTCCCGAAAACATATTCTACAGAAAACATTAGCGATCAAAGCAACATTAACATACAAGAGGAAACTATTTCAGGATTGTTCCCGAAAACATATTCTGAGGATATGGGAATATCAAAAAATGAATATAATATTTTGGTAAGCACCACTGAGGGAACTTTGAAATCAGCAACCGGTGAAGAGGTAACTTTGGACAGAGCTTATATGAATCTGGACGGAGCTATGGAGAACTTCCCGGATAAAACCAAAGAGGAAATTTTATATAAGTTTAATCGCTTGTATGCCTTTATGCGTAAAGCCTATGAGGTTGGCGACGGAACTTTAAGAGAAACTCCTTCAGGCGCCGATTATCTGGAAAATAAATTTGAAACTCTTAATTTGAACTTGGAAGACGATAAAATGGGTGCTTTGGTAAGGTTTGCTCAGGAAAACACCTATGCAGACAAAGCCACCATAAACGAAGGCTTGAAAGAGATATTCCCCGACGGATTAAAAGCCAAGGATAGCACAGCAATTATGACTATAATTCACAGTAACCAGCGTTTTTATCAGCATCAGGAAGAAATGGAGGCTTTGATAAACTTGTTAGGTTGCGGCGAAAAAATTACTGCCGAGCAAGCTTTGAGCATTAACAAACTGTTAGACAGTACTGATGATTTATTGGCAACAGGTAAAGAAAACACGCAACTTACCGGCTTGAGCTTGGCAAAAGATTGTCATGACGATGATGGTGAGTGGATAAGAGTACCCAGCAATGAATTGCCTATACCTGTTTTACCTGATGTGGTAATTGAAGAAGAGCCTATTAAGGTGGAAGATACTCCGATTGATTTGGTTAAGACTCCGATTAATATTCCGTTTATGGTAAATATTCCGGAACCCGACATACATGTCGATGCAGAACCTATCAATGTAGATAATACCCCGCTTCATGTAGAGCCGATGGAAGCTCCGGATGAGCGTCAGGTAAGAAAGGTTGTTATCACCGGAATGTCACAGCTTGAAGGAGAAACTGCTCCTGAAAAAGAGAAAGTTTTAAGTTCTAGAAAAGCTGCAAGAATGCTCAGACGTTTTGGGCAAAACAGCAAAGAATAACAGACTTTGAACCCAGCACCTCCTTACAAAACAAGGAGGTGCTTTTATAATAGAGTTGTTTTCTAAATAAGGCGGGATTGTTAAAAAATCGCGCCTTATTCCTTTTAAAGTTGCAAAAAAAAAAAACGGTTTATGATTTCGTTTAAAGTCCTTTAACGAACTAAACTCGGAGGTTTTTAGATGAAATTTAATGAACTTTGGCGTTCAATCTTTCGTAAAAAGATGCAGATACGCAGCAATTTTGTGACGACGTGTACAATAAAAGGTACACGAGGAGCAAAATTGCCAGTAGATGCGACTTTTTCCGGAAGAAGTATGGTGGAGATGTTGGGCGTTCTTGCCATCATCGGCGTCTTATCGGTTGGTGCCATGAGCGGTTATTCCAAAGCGATGATGAAATACAAGCTCAATAAACAGACCGAACAAATCAATCTGATTTTTAATAATATGATTGAGCTTTTACACACGCCCAATGCTTTTACGTGCAACGCTGCATATGAATGTGCCAACACATCCATTTTCTGGAAACTGAATGCTTTTCCGACAACCATGCAGGGAGTGACATCCAGCGGCCGGCCGGACACCAATAGTATTTATGATGTTTTACATACCAAATATTACATTTACAGCACAAGTACGCCATCACTCGGTGTTCGCATCACGATTGATAATACTCAAAACGGCCGCGACAGCTGCTTTAATATATTACAAACCGCCAAAGAATTTTATCAGGATATACTTCATCTGCAATTCAGACGCGGAACTTCGGAAGGGGAAAAATGGGAATGGCTTATTTCCGGCGGCAAAAGCAATTATTATTCTGAAAAACTTAATAAATTGAATATAACCAAAATGCACGAGCGTTGTGAAGTTTGTGATTCCCAATCCACCACTTGTTACATGAACATTGCTTTTGGAAAATGAAATCCTGCTTACTTATTGCATTTTTAACTTGAAAATTTAATCTTTAATGCTAAATTAGCAGGCGATTAAAGGTTTTATTTTAATGCCCGTGCGGGGCTGTCCGCACACTTTTTGCCGTGATACCTTATGGAGAATCGGCGAAAAATAACTTTTTTAGGAAGGATTATAATATGGTAGTTCGTGTAGGTATTAATGGTTTTGGTCGTATCGGTCGTTTGGTGTTCCGTGCTGCTCAAGCCAGAAATGACATTGAAATTGTTGGTATCAACGATTTGATTGATGTTGATTATATGGCTTATATGCTTAAATATGATACAATGCATGGTCGTTTTAACGGCACTGTTGAAGTTAAAGACGGTAAATTGGTTGTAAACGGTAAAGCTATCCGCGTTACAGCTGAAAAGAATCCGGCTGATTTGAAATGGAACGAAGTTAAAGCCGATTACGTTGTTGAATCTACCGGTTTGTTCTTAACAAAAGAAAAATCTCAGGGTCATATTGATGCCGGCGCTAAATACGTTGTTATGTCGGCTCCTTCTAAAGATGATACTCCGATGTTTGTTTGCGGTGTTAATACCGACTCTTATGTTAAAGGTACTCAGTTCGTTTCTAACGCTTCTTGCACAACCAACTGCTTGGCTCCTATCGCTAAGGTATTGAACGATAAATTCGGTATTAAAGAAGGCTTGATGACTACTGTTCACTCTACTACCGCAACCCAAAAAACCGTTGACGGTCCGTCTGTTAAAGACTGGAGAGGTGGTCGTGCCGCTTCCGGTAACATTATCCCTTCTTCGACCGGTGCTGCTAAAGCCGTTGGTAAAGTTATTCCGGCTTTGAACGGTAAATTAACAGGTATGTCTATGCGTGTTCCGACTTTGGATGTTTCTGTTGTTGACTTAACCGCAAACTTGGCTAAACCTGCTACTTATGAAGAAATCTGCAAGGCTATGAAAGAAGCTTCTGAAGGTGAATTGAAAGGTATTTTAGGTTATACCGAAGATGCCGTTGTTTCTTCAGACTTCTTGGGCGATGCTCATACCTCTATCTTTGACGCTAAAGCCGGTATCCAATTAACCGATACTTTCGTTAAAGTTATCAGCTGGTATGATAATGAATGGGGTTATTCTAATAAGGTTCTTGACCTCATTGCTCATATGGCTAAAGTTAACGGATAATTTTTAAACTTATCCCCGTATAATAATGATATTTATCTTTAAGGTATTATATCGTTATTTGCGGGGATATATTTTATGGGGAAAAGTTAATGCAAAATTACAGAACAATTGAAGATTTAGATAACTTGAACGGCAAGGTTGTTATGCTCCGTGCCGACTTAAATGTGCCGATGGATGAAAATTTTAAAGTTACCAATACTGCTCGTATTGATCGTACCGTTCCTACCATCAAATATTTAATGAATAAAGGCGCTAAGGTTGTAGTTATTTCTCACTTCGGTCGCCCCGAAGGCAAAGGCGATATGAAAAATTCTTTGAGCCATGTCGCTCCCGAATTACAAAAGGCTTTAGGTTCTAAAGTTGTTTTTGTTAGCGACTGTATCGGTCCTGAAGTTGAAAAAGCTATCAAAAATATGAAAAACGATGAAGTTTTGCTCTTAGAAAATTTACGCTTTTACGATGAAGAGAAAAAAGGCAATGTCGACTGGGCTAAAGAGTTAGTTAAACCTGCAGATGTTTATGTTTCCGATGCCTTTTCTACCGCTCACCGCGCTCATGCTTCAATGGTGGCCGCTGCTGAGCAAATTCCTTCCGTTATGGGCTTGTTAATGGAAGAAGAAGTTGATGCTTTAACTAAAGGCTTAAACAATCCGGAACGTCCGTTAATGGCTATTGTCGGCGGCTCTAAGGTTTCTACTAAGCTTGACTTGTTAAACAACTTGGTTAAAAAAGTAAATAAACTCGTTATCTCCGGCGGTATGGCTCACACCTTCTTAAGAGCTAAAGGCTTTGAAACAGTTAACGAAAATAACTCTTTGGTGCAAATGGATATGATTGATACAGCCAAAGAAATTATGAAAACCGCTCAGGATAACAACTGTGAAATTATCTTGCCGGTTGATTTGGTTGCTGCCAAAGAATTTAAACCCAATGCCGAGCATAAAACCGTTGATTTGGAACATATTCCTGCTGAAGGTTGGGAACTGCTGGACGTTGGCGAAAAAACCATTGCCCAAATTAATGCTAAATTAGAAGAATGCAAAACTTTGGTTTGGAATGGTCCTTTGGGTGTTTTTGAAATGGTGCCTTTTGATAACGCTACCAACAAAGTTGCTCAAAAAGCTGCCGAATTAACATTGGCCGGAAAACTTATTTCTGTTGCCGGCGGCGGTGATACCGTTTCAGCCTTAACCAACGCCGGTGTCGCCGACAAATTTACCTACATCTCTACCGCAGGCGGTGCTTTCCTTGAGTGGATGGAAGGTAAAGAACTCCCAGGTGTTGCCGTTATGAAAAAATAGTAAGTTTTCACTATTGCCCGTAAAAAAAGAGATGCTTCTATACAGCATCTCTTTTTTGTTAACCCATTGATACCTTTGCATAAATTTGTCCTTGCAACATCATGCAACATTTTGTTAACTAACATACCTACCTGAAAGTTTATATTTTGGTTGATTTTTCATAATTTAGTTGTACTATTGGCTTGTAACATTTAATGTGTTATGTATCAAAAACAGATAAAGGAGTTTATCATGAATTATAAAACTATGTTAATGGCAAGTGCTGCCGTTTTGTTTACATCTCAAGCTATGGCTGCTGATATTACCAATCCGTTTTTTACACCTGCTAAAGGTCAATTTACATCGGATACCAGCGTAGAATATGCTCGTGAAAAATTAGATAACGATGTCGTAACCGAAGAATATTCCGCTGCTGAAACTTTGGAATATGGTATTACTGATGAAATCAGCGTTAACGCAACGATTGCCAACTTGTTTGATACTCAAGGTGAATTTAACAATGATCACAACTTTGCATATCAATTAGGTGCTAAATATACTACTCAATATAACAATTTGTGGGTACAAGCCGCAGTTAGTTATTTAACATATGAACCGCAATCTTGGCTTGGCCGTTCGGCAACTAACGATTGGTACAAGGAATTAGGCGGTGAGGTAAAAGTCGGTTATGAACTTTGCAATGGTTTGACACCTTATATGTCTTATACTATTTCCGGAAATATTGATGACGGCAACCGTGAATTAGATCAATCCGTTAAAGCCGCTGTTTACAAAAACTTCGGTAAGTACGCTCTTGATTTAGGTTTGCGTTATAACTTCAATACCGATGGCAAAAACACCAATGATTTGTGGGCTGAAGCCAAAGCCGATTACTACTTAACCGATAATTTGGCTCTCGGCGTATTCGGTGCTTATCAATTGGATGGCACGGATACCAAAGATGTTGATTACAACTACACCGCCGGTGCTCATGTAAAAGTATTGTTCTAATAAACAGAACATTTAAAAGGGGGATGTTTTTACATCCCCTTTTTTTATGCTACAACGAAATCTATTAAACTTATCTACTCGACTATATTATCTTTTATTCTTGACTATTTTGCCATTGTCATAATTTGCTTAAAAAAAACTACCGAATAATTCGGTAGTTTTTTAAGAAACTCAATCGTTTTATCTTAGCTACCTGTTTTATCTGAATTGCTCAGCATGAACAACACCACCGTTTTTAATTAAATTAGCTTTGCCGCGATTTAATTTGATTTTAGAATCGGTGCCTAGGTTACGCTCATAAATTTCACCCATGTTGCCGACATTGCCTACTGCCTGACGAACCCATTGCGGTTTTAACCCAAATGACAACCACAATAAATCGTCGTCTCCAAGCAAGTTACGTGCTGATATATCTTCATTGCCGATTAAAATTCCTACATTCTTTTGGCTTACTCCCATTTCTTCAGCCAAATACAATGCGTTCAATGCCCATTTTAAAGCTACACGAAGTTTGTTGTTATTTTGGGCAACAAAGGCATAAACAGGTTTATATGCAAACTCTTCAGGTAAAATACGTACGCCTTTTTGTGGGCTTTCCATAAGCATACCTTCTAAAAGCATACCCCGACTGGTAAACAATTCACAACGTTTTAATAAAAACGCCTGTTTGGCCTTACTCGGCGAATTAAACGGTAAAATTTGCAAATCTAATCCGTATTTTAGATTATAATCTTTTAAATTATCCAAATAATCGGAATCTGTTGAGACACAAACTCTTTTGCCCTTAAAATAATCCATAGACGTAATGTCTTCGGGAGCATCTTTGGCGGCAAACATTTGTCTGTCGTAGTAAAGAAGCCCAATTGCTTCAGCTTGCTGCTTACCCTCAACTCCGGCAGAAAATACTCCGCCGCTTAACATAACATCTATTAAACCGCCCTTTAATGAACGCCCCACATTATATGGTCTGACGTCCACCATCTCAAAGCGACTGCCATCACCGTATATAGCCCAGGCAAAAGCCCTGCATATATCGGCATCAAAACCTTTCCACTCACCGTCTTCCTTATATGCATACGACTTAACACTTAAATCGCTGCCACAGCGTATAACATCCGTATTTAAAATGGGGCGAAGCGTTGTTCCAACGGCATGAGCTTGAAAAACACACATAACCGAAAAAATTGCGGCCAAAGATAACTTTAATTTCATTTTATTAACCTTTGTATATTAAACTTTTATTGTTTGATGATTTATGTTAAGGTATTTTTTATGAAAAGTAAGATTTTTTTACAACTTATCACCGCCGTTTTTATGCTCTTTGCCTTTGATGTAAGAGCAAAGACTTCTCCCGTGGACGAAGCCGAGGCTGCCAGTTGGGCACAAAATACCGGACATGAATTAATAGATGCTCTGGGAAACCCCGATTTACAAAGCAAATACGACACCTTGGATAAAATGTTTAATGAAGATGTTGATACTTCTTATATTGCCAAGTTTGTTATCGGTAAATACTGGAAAATTTTTGATGCTGAGCAAAAGCAAGCTTATCTTACCTTGTTTAATCGCTACGTTTTAAGCTTGTATAAAAACTACCCACTGGACTTTAATACCGACGGTATTGATTTTGAAATTACTTCAGCTCGTATCAACGGCAATTTTACCGATATCTTTTGCAAAGTTAATTTACCGGAAAATATGGCTTCGGAAAACTTAAGTTATATTATGCTGGAATTTAAGGTTGCCAAGACCGACGGCAAAATAAAAATTTACGATCTAAAAATCGGGGAAAGCAGCCTAATCTTAACCTATCGCAACCGCTTTTATACCATGATGACCGAAGCTGACGAAGAGGTTTCTTGGTTTTTGGAAGATTTAGAAACTTTAACCGTTTCCAACGAGCAAAATGCTCAGCAAAAATTGCTGTATCAATAAGTATTTTAAAGTTGAAATTATCTGATAATCTGTATAACATACTCCAGATTTTTATAATAAAGGTAGTTTAAAATGACTAAAATTAAAGTAAGGTTTGCACCAAGTCCCACAGGACATATGCATATCGGTAACACTCGTACTGCTTTGTTTAACTGGTTGTGGGCAAAAAAAATGGGCGGAGAATTTATGCTCCGTATTGATGATACCGACTTTTTACGTTCTAAAAAAGAATATGAAGATTCTTTGCGCGAAAGTCTTATCTGGCTCGGTTTAACTTGGAGCGAAGAGGCTCGACAATCAGCTCGCTTTGAACGTTATAATGAAATTACCGAAAAACTCAAAGCTCAAGGCAGAATTTATCCTTGTTACGAAACTCCCGAAGAATTGGAGTTTAAACGTAAACGCGCCATGTCAAAAGGTCTGCCCCCGATTTATGACCGCCAAGCTTTGCAATATACCAAAGATGATATTGCCCGCTTTGAAGCTGAGGGAAGAAAGCCTCACTATCGTTTTAAATTGTTGGATGGAGAAATTGCTTGGGATGATGCCATAAGAGGGCATATTAAATATGAAGCTCAAAATTTAAGCGACCCGATTATCATTCGTGAAGACGGCTCTTATTTGTATCATTTACCGTCGGTTATTGATGACTGTGATTTCGGTATTACACATATCGTAAGAGGTGAAGACCATGTTACCAATACCGCCTCACAAATTCAAATGTTTGAAGCTATCGGCGGTAAAGTTCCGACTTTTGCCCACTTGCCTCTTTTGACAGGTAAAGAAGGTAAACTTTCCAAACGTTTAGGAAGTCTCGGCGTGCGTGAATTAAAGGCTGAAGGCGTTGAAAATATGGCTATATGCTCATTTTTGGCTAAACTCGGTACATCAGAGGCTATTGAACCGTTCTATTCTTTGGAAGAACTTGCTCAAACTTTGGACTTTACCAAAATCGGACGGGCTCAGCCTAAGTTTGATGAAGAAGAATTAAAGCACTTTAACTTAAAATATATTCGTCATCTGCCTTATGCCAATGTTGCCGGTCGCATAAACGGCAGTGAAGATTTTTGGAATAAAGTTCGTGCCAACTTAAATACCGTAGAAGATTTTAATTTGTGGAACAACATCTGCAACGGCGAAGTTCAACCGATTATGGAAGAAACTTCGGTTACCGATGCCGGTGCCGAATTATTACCTTCCGAGCCTTGGAATGATGAAACATTTAATTTATGGATGAATGAAATTAAAGCTAAAACCGCCAAAAAAGGCAAAGAGCTGTTTCATCCTATCCGCAAGGCTTTGACCGGTTTGGATAACGGACCGGAATTAAAAGTTTTGTTACCGCTTATCGGCTATGATAAAGTATTAAAACGTCTTAAAGGACAAAAAGCTTAAAGGAAACCAAAATGACCACAGTTTATCTGCATAATACCTTAAAACAACGCAAAGATGAATTTACACCTATTGATGCCAATAATGTGCGTATGTATGTTTGCGGTCCGACCGTTTACGACAGAGCTCATTTGGGCAATGCCAAAACTTCGGTTGTGTTTGATGTATTATACAGATTGTTGTGTCAGGTTTACGGTAAAAATCACGTAACTTACGTATCTAACATTACCGATGTTGATGATAAAATTTTAGCAAAGCATCAACAAACCGGCAAGCCGATACGTGAAATTACCGAACAAACTTATAATTGGTATATTGAAGACATGGCAAAGCTTAATGTTTTAAGTCCTAACTATCGTCCGAGAGCTACCGAATATATTGCTGAAATGATTGAGCTGGTTAAAAGGCTGCTGGCAAACGGTCATGCTTACGAGGCTCAAGGTCATGTTTTGTTTGACGTTGATTCCATGCCTAACTATGGCTTTTTATCAGGTCGTTCCATGAAAGAAATGTTAGCAGGAGCTCGCATTGAAGTTGCCGATTATAAAAAGAATCCGGCCGATTTTATTTTGTGGAAGCCGTCGGAAGCCGACCAGCCCGGATGGGACAGCCCATGGGGATACGGACGTCCGGGGTGGCACTTGGAATGCTCGGCAATGAGTTCCAAACTACTCGGCAATGATTTTGACATTCACGGCGGCGGGGCTGACTTAATTTTTCCGCACCATGAAAACGAATGTGCTCAATCTACCTGCGCTTTTGAGGGCTCGCATTTTGCACACTATTGGGTACATGCCGGTATGCTGATGGTTGACGGCGTAAAAATGTCAAAATCATTGGGCAACTTCCATAACGTTGACGAGATATTGCAAAAATATCCGGCAGAGGCTTTAAGACTGCTGTTTTTGACTACCCATTATCATCAGCCGTTTAACTTTACGTTTAGCGGTTTGGAACAGTCTAAGGCCGTACTTGATAAGTTTTATAATGCCTTGTTAAAAGTTGCGGATATTGAAGCTTTACCAAGTGAGCCTAACAATAAACTTGTAGACGCTTTGGCCGATGACTTAAACACTCCGGCAGCTTTGGCCGTATTGCACGAGTTAGCAGGAGCCTTAAATAAGGCCGAAACCGAGCAAGAAAAAGCCAAATTAAAAGGTGAGTTTTTAGCCAGTGCCGAGCTTCTCGGACTTTTATACCAAACACCTGAGGCTTGGTTTAAGGGCGGAATGATTGAAGACGACAATGAGGCTAAAGAAATTGAGGAAAAAATTGCCGCTCGTGCCGAGGCCAAAAAGAACAAAGACTGGGCAACCGCCGATAAAATTCGTGAAGAATTAAAACTTAAAGGCATTATCTTGGAAGATTCCCCGACAGGAACAACCTGGAAAAAAGCTTAAACAAAAAGCACCGATAATTTCGGTGCTTTTTGTTTTATGGTTTATTATCAGCGTTCGTCAAGTGCCTTCAGGCATCTCTCCGAAATAGCTCCCATATTGCGGTTGTTAATGTATGTTTCATACAAAAAAACCTCATCTTCTTCAGAGAGCTCCCCTTGACGACGGAAATAAGCTTGTTCCCATAATTGCTGGAATTCCCTGTCTTGAAGGGTATTAATAACAAGCTGTTTAACAATCCTTCTGTTTTGTGCTGCAAGCGGATATAGTCTATCAACTATCATTTCCGCCTTTTCTTCTATTATTCCCATAATTATTTATATTTAATATTAGATGGTTTTATTTTTGACACATATTAGCGATTTTGTCAAGAGTTACTTTATTTAAATATATAAAAAACCTCCCTTAACGGGAGGCTGTTTAGATTATTAATTTACGTAAAGATTACAGACATTTATAAAGACCACCGCAGCTCTTGCGAGAATAGCTCAAGCCGGCATTAAGGCATTCTTGTCTGGTATACTTATAGTCGGTTTCGCAGCAATCACGATAATATGAGCTATCATAAGGGCAGCGTTCGGTCAGCACCTCATTTTCACCGCATGACGTATAGTAATATCCGGCATTTTTGCATCTGGTTTCAGAATCTTGCTGCGACGGTTGAGTTGTATTTCCGGAATTGGCCGAACCGGCACTACCATAAGAAGATCCCGGTAAAAAGGTTACGCCGGCAAATGATAACGTGCTTGACACTCCAACTAAAAAAAGAGCTATGGTTAAGGTTTTAAGTATTTTCATATGATATCCTCCTTGTTTTAATGTATCTGATTTTGCAAAAAAATGCAACAAACTCTTTTTACTAGCCTATAACTTCTCTTCTACCCACATGATCGGCTGCCGATACAATACCCTCTTCTTCCATACGGTCAATAAGGGCGGCAGCGCGGTTATAGCCGATACGCAGTTTACGTTGAATATAACTGGTAGAGGCTTTTTTATCATTGCGAACAATAGCCAAAGCCTGCGCATAAAGATCATTGTCGCTGGCTCCCATAGAAGTTGAATCGAACACGGCCGGAGAATCTTTGGTATTAAGTTCGCCTTCGGTAACGGCTTCAACATATTCGGGAGCGCGTTGTTTTTTCAAGAAATCTACTACAGCCTCAACTTCACTGTCTTTTACAAAGCTGCCGTGAACACGCAAAGGTCTTAAGCCGGCAGGCATATAGAGCATATCGCCCATACCTAAGAGCTGTTCGGCACCCTGCTCTCCTAAAATGGTGCGGCTGTCAATTTTAGATGTTACCTGAAAACTGATACGGCTTGGGAAGTTGGCTTTAATGGTACCGGTAATAACATCTACCGACGGACGTTGGGTTGACATAATTAAGTGCAAACCTGCAGCACGCGCCATTTGTGCCAAACGTTGAATGGCTGCTTCAACTTCTTTTCCGGCAACCAACATTAAGTCGGCCATTTCATCAACGACGATAACAATATATGGCAACGGGGTTGTATCCAGTTCTTGTTCTTCATACACGGGTTTACCGGTTTCGGGATCAAAACCGACTTGAATGGTACGGGTTAATTTTTCGCCGCTTTCTTTTAATTCTTTTAGTTTTTGGTTATAGCCCGAAATATTACGAACATTAAGCTGTGCCATTTTACGATAACGTTCTTCCATTTCGCGTACTGCCCATTTTAAGCCGATAACCGCTTTGGCCGGATCGGTAATAACCGGCGTAAGCAAGTGCGGAATGCCGTTATACATCGAAAACTCAAGCATTTTAGGGTCGATTAAAATAAATTTACATTCTTCGGGGCGCATACGATACAACAATGATAAAATCATGGAGTTAACACCTACCGACTTACCGGAACCTGTGGTACCGGCAACCAGCAAGTGCGGCATTTTTGCTAAGTCGGCGTAGGTATTTTTACCACCGATATCTTTGCCCAAAACAATATTTAAGGTATTTTTACTTTCCTTAAACATCGGATCTGAGAGCAAATCTTTAAGCCATACGGTTTCACGTTTGGCGTTCGGAAGCTCAATACCTATGGTATTAGAACCGGGTACTACGGCAATACGCACCGAAACTGCCGACATAGAGCGGGCAATATCATCGGCCAAACCGATAACGCGCGCCGTTTTGGTACCGGGAGCCGGTTCAAGTTCGTATAAAGTTACCACCGGACCGGGACGTACTTTAACAATTTTACCGTTGACGCCAAATTCTTGTAAAACGCCTTCAAGTTCATGGGCCGTATTTTCAAGTTCTTTTTGGCTTACTTCATTTCCACCTTTATCTTTGGGACGAGAAAGCAAGTTAATATCAGGATACTGATAGCCGTCATCATCGGTTTTAGATTTTTTGGCGGGAGCTTCTTTTTTAACCGGCTGAGGCTTGGGAGCAGGCTCGGTTTTTAACACCGGCTCTTGACGCAGCTGCGGTTCGACTTTGGCTTGTGCAGTACTATGTTCTGATTTACGAACCAACAATGTCATCAGTTTTTTAATATTTTTGAAAGCATAACGAGCAAAGAGTACTATGTTTTTGAGTACATAACTTAAACATTTGTACCAATCTTTTATGGTTATACCCAGCACCAAATTAAGTGACATTAAGCTGATTATGAGCAAAACAGCGGCCAGAATATACTTAGCATAGGGCAGATTTAAGTCATTAAAATAAGTTTGCAAAGAGGCGGCCAATTTTTGCGCCGGTTTACCGCCCAGACCATAATTGCCGAAGCGATGATAACAAACCAGATTTAAAAACGTTGAAGTAGTAATTGTACCGATAACAAAGGCCAGAACTCTTATTTTAGCTTCAATAATAACATTATGACGAATTAAACCATAGCCCCAGACCAGCCATCCGAGTAAAAACAGCGGCAGCGAAACACCAAAGGCAAATAGAACAAACTCGGCCAAATTAGCACCGAATCTGCCAAGCAAGTTAAGCGGTACATTATCATTTTGATTATTAAAGGCCGGATCGGCAGGATTATAGGTTGCCAAGGAAACATACACAGCCAGAGCTGCCAGAATGAGCAGCAATCCACTAAATTTAATCATAAAGCGTTTTAATTTGGTATCTTGCTTTTTTTTATTTTTTTTTGCCATAGTTCATCCTTATAATTTAAATTTTTTAAGTTCATTTAAACTTTGTACGACATCAATGCCTATACAACTTGAAGGTTCAAGTTTTACGCCGGCAATATTAGAAGCCTTGTAAACTTCATAACTTAGCAAGCTGGGCACTTTTATATTATTTTTATCCATTTGGTCGTACAATTTTTTCATATTTTCCAGATGTTTTTGACGTATCGGATAATCAAACTTAGGGCGGCACAAAGAAAGGATATCTGACATTCCCTGAGAGACCATTCCTTTTTGCATTAGGTACATAACGAACCCGACTTCTTTTTTATCATCGGGCATAGGAAACAAGTCTTTAACCTCTTCCCGATTAAGCATAAAAGTAGAAAGACAAATATCGGTATCTTTGCCAAAGTTGAGTAAATTTACTTTAGGCTCGATATGTCGGCAGCCGACGGGGAGCAGATTATATTTACCGTCGGCAAATGCGTAACTGGTATGACTTAAAGCAGCGTTATAACGCAGCATAAAGCCAACCTGTCGGGAAATTTTATTTTTAACCCAAAAATTTTCTGGTTCCAAAAAGGCAATATAATCGCCGGTAGCCTTAGAAATGGCAAAACTGTACGAATCGTCATAACCTTTGCGCTGTTTATTAAGACATAGTTTAACTCTGGCGTCTTTTTGCCGATATTTTTGAAGTTTTGCGGCGGTACTATCAGTTGAGGCATCGTTTACGATTATCCATTCCATATTTTCATAGTCTTGATAAGCAAAAGACTTAAATGCGGAGGTTAAAAAGCGTGAGCAGTTATGGGCAACCGTAACTACCGATACTTTTTTGTTTACAAACATTTTTCCTCCTTACTTATACAGAGCCTACAAGGGTTAACGGATAAATTCTTGACTTTTAAATAAAGTAAACCTAAATTCCCAATAAATAATTAATAAGTGAAAGGTTTTTATTAATGAAATATGCTTTTGTATTTCCCGGACAAGGTTCACAGTTTGTGGGTATGGGAAAGGACTTGGCCGATAACTTTGCTGCGGCTCGAGAAGTATTTGAAGAAGTAAACGAGGCTTTAGGTCAAAACTTATTTAAGTTGATGACCGAGGGTCCGGAAAGCGAATTAACATTAACGGCCAATACTCAGCCGGCGTTAATGGCGCATTCTTTAGCCGTTGTTAAGGTTTTGGAAAAAGAGTTTGGAATTAAATTAGCCGATAAAGCATCATTTGTTGCCGGACACTCTTTGGGTGAATATTCGGCCGCCTGCAGTGCCGGAGTATTTTCGATTGAAGACACCGCCAAACTATTAAGAATCCGCGGTGATGCCATGCAAAAAGCCGTTCCCGTAGGGGTTGGCGGAATGGCTGCGGTTTTAGGCGTATCTTTTAAGGATATTGATGCTTTGGTTGAAGCTTGCAACGATGAAAAAAATTTGTGTGTTGCCGCCAATGATAATTCTGACGGACAAGTAGTTTTATCAGGACATACGGCAGCCATTGAAAAAGCTGTGGAAATAGCTTCGGAGTTTGGTGCAAAAAGATGCATAAGATTGCCGGTAAGTGCTCCTTTTCACAGTCCTTTAATGCAACCGGCTGCGGAAGCCATGGCCAGAGCTTTTATGCAAGTTGAAAGCAAAGATGCTAAAATTCCGTTAATTGCAAACGTTTTAGCTGCTCCGATTACAAATCATAAAGAAATAATTAAAAACTTAATAGAACAAGTTACCGGAACAGTAAGATGGCGGGAAACCGTTATGTTTATGAAAGAACAAGGCGTTACCGATGTTATTGAGTTAGGTGCAGGCAAAGTTCTTTCGGGTATTGTCAAGAGAAGCGACAAAGAAATTAATGCCGTTTCGGTCGGCTCCGTGGCTGAAATTGAAGAGCTGGCAAAAAATTTATAACTTTAACAAAAGGATAGAAATATGTTTAGACTTGATGGAAAAGTTGCTTTAATTACCGGTGCATCCGGCGGTTTGGGTGATAAAATTGCTCGTACATTGCATGCTCAGGGTGCCACTTTGGCATTGACCGATATGCGTGCCGAGCGTATGGAACAATTAAAAGCCGAATTAGGCGAAAGAGTTGAATGCTTTGTAGCTAACTTATCCAAAGCTGAAGAAATTGCCAACTTAATTAAAGAAGTTGAAGCTAAATTCGGTCAAATTGATATTTTGATTAACAATGCCGGTTTAACACGCGATAATTTATTTATGCGTATGAGCGATGAAGAATGGCAGTTGGTATTAGATGTAAACTTAACAGCCGGTTTCAAGCTTGCCAAAGCTGTTGTTAGAGGCATGATGAAGAGAAGATACGGTCGTATTGTAGGTATTGCCTCGGTTGTTGGCGTTATGGGTAATGCCGGTCAAGCTAACTATTCGGCATCTAAAGCCGGTATGATTGCCATGAACAAATGCTTGGCTCAAGAAGTTGGTTCAAGAGGCATTACCGTAAACTCGGTAGCTCCGGGCTTTATTCGCACCCCGATGACCGATGTTTTGCCGGAAGATGTAAAAGCTGCTTTATTAAAGAAAATTCCGGAAGCCAAACTCGGCGAAGCTCAAGACATTGCTAACGCCGTAGCCTTTTTGGTATCGGACGAGGCTCAATACATTACCGGTCAAACCTTGCACGTTAACGGCGGTATGGCAATGATTTAATTTTGCCAAAGAGCAATAAAAAAACTAAAAGCTCCGAGAAACTCGGAGCTTTTTTAGGTTAAAGTTTAGGGTTATCTATCAGACTAACTTCGACCGACTGCTTATAAAAATCCAGCAACTTTTGATATTTACGCCAGTTAGCGCTCTTACAACCTATTTCAATGCTATCAAGTTCATGAACGGAAATATTAAGAGCTTTAGCAACATAAGCCAGATGCAAATTTCTGTCTTGGCGCGATGTGGTGAGTAGCCGCCCTAACCTGCGGCGAATATAAGAATTTAATTTCATAAGTTAAGCTCCTTTTTTTGTTAAAACAAAACCGCTTTGAAAACTTCAAAGCGGGGAGCCGAAAAACTGTCAGTATGCAGTCAGGTTTATTCGCCGTAAAAAATACGCTTATTTCACCCACTCCCCTTGGTAAGGAGTTTTTATACTGAGGCGTCTTTCGGACACCATCGCCAATCGGCGACAGGGATTATGTTAAATAAAGTTCATACTTTTTACAAGTTATTTTTAACGTCGGTAAATAAGTAATGTGCTTATTTTTCGCCCGAGATGAGCTTATTGTCAAAATTTGTCTACAACGACCGGCAAGCGAGGCTTTTATAGCGTACAAACAACTGCTTATAAACAAGAAACAGCCGTTATAAATGCTGTACGACGATAATAGACAAAATTTTACAAAATCGTACGTTTTTTGCTTGTGTTTTGGTATTTTTTATGTTAGATTAGAATAGAAAAATAAGGATTATGTATGCTTTTATGGACATTATTGGAAAATTGAAAAGATTTTTCATAACATTTTGGTGTGCTTAAAATCTGTTTTTTCATTTTTAAAAAAAGAAATAATAAAAAATAAAAAATTCAAAAATATGAAAAGAATGAGATTTTTCGCGGCCATCGCAGTAGCTGCCATCGCCGCCATGAACGTTTTCTCCTCTTGTTCAAAAGAGGAATGGTCAACAACCCATTTGGGTATTGACCAGGAGTTCAAAGGAAATGAAAACCCCGGGGAAGAAGGGATGCGGTATGAAAATACCGGGCTTTCTCTGGAGTTTGATACGCTTGCGTATCAGCTTTTTACCGTAGAACAGCGTGTCTACGGAGAGAAGGTTTTCTTCCAGGGTGAGGACATCTTGCATGAAGAAGAATTTGCAAGAGATCTGAACCTTGAGGTCAACTTTAGCCTGACACCTGAAAAGGTGTATGTGGCTGAAGAGAACCTCTTGGGAGAAGTTGCTCTGAAGAGTCAGAACGAATCTGAAATTTCCTCTTCTGAGGAAAAGGATGATGAGTTCACCACTATCAGCTACAACAGGGACTACTCATTTGTATTTAATGCAAATGAGAAGGTTTCTGCTAATGCTATGTGGCAGGCTCTGAAGTCGGAGAACCCCGACACCCTCTTCGCATACGCAGAGGTTTCCAATGTCTCTTATAACAAGTTTGAGGCAAAGGAAAACCAGGCATTGTCAAACACGGACTCCACCGTGTTTGATGTTAACCTTTACTTCAATGTTGAGGTTAAGTGCGAAAAACGTTCTTACGACGAGACATTTACGGTACGTGTACCGTATGTCCGTATTTACAAGAACGGGGAAGTCCCTGTTCCCGACGAGTACGAAACCGTCGTGGAGAATACGGGATATGAAGCCGAGTTTGCAGTTGCCTCCCTGGCACTGGAGACAAAGCTTCAAGAAGTCTCCGGAGAACTCGTCGTTTACAAGAACGGCGAGGAAGAAATCTCCCGGGATGCATTCCTCAAGGCTCTCAACCTTGAGGCACTCTTTACACAGCCCGAGAGGGTGTATGTGGAGACTGAAGCACAGCTTTCAGAGGTATCTCTTTCTAACTCGTCGCACAGCGCCGATGTTGTTAAGAGAACTCCTGACGGCAGGTTTGTAACCTCGGCTACCTCACTGGACTACAACTTTAAGTTCAACGAGGGTGAGGCAGTCAAAGCCGGTGTGAACTACGAAAGCCTCGCCTATGGTGATACAACTTTCGTATACAGCAGTATCAGAAACATCAGATTTAACAGATCTGAGGTTGCTGAAAATGCTGCCGCCAGCAATGACGAACTGAGGGTCGTTACCATAACCCTCTACTTTGATGTGGAGGTGGAAAAGGAAAACCCGATGGCACAGACCAAAGCCGCCGAGGATGTGACTACCTATACGGTAGCTGTCCCCTATGAGCGTGCTCTTGAAATTGAGCCGGTGGTTGATGAAATCGTCGGCAAGAGATACGAGAATTTGTCTCGCGTTGTTGTGGATGCCAACACCGAAAGGATTAGTTGGACGGAAGTGGAGATTTGGAGCGTATCAGGCGAGAAAACTCGTGAGATATCTCTGAATTTATATCGTCACTTCAGTGAGCCTCAGCTCCAGTGGATATACACGGCTAATAACCAGTATACCACCGTGGCTAACGGCTCGTCTATGATAAACGAGACATCCAGCCAGCAGGGCAACTGGACTGTTACAACCCGTTACATGCAGTATTCATCTACTGCTAACAACGGTATTGACGTGTTCAAGAATGTCTACAGCTATGACTACCAGAAGGCTGTGTACAGCGACGAGTACTATACTTTGTCATTCGACTACGCTGACTGGCAGATTGTAGAAGCTGGTTCAAGTATCTCTGCTACTCCGACCAGGGAGACCATAAACGGAACACAGTATGATGTTTACGACTATGTCAACAACATCAACACCGTTTACGCAATTTCTGGTGATAGCTACAACGCTTCTGCGAAAGCTGAGGCTAAAATAGCTGTCCTCCCGAAATCTCTCCCTGAAGAATGGGGTAAGATTCTGGGTGCTGGTATATCTGCCGTTCCGGCAGATGATGAGGCTGCTGGCGACCATGCCAAGAAGTGCCTCGTTATCAGAACCGAAAACGGCGCAGTGGCTGTACCGTTCGCTATGAGCGAGACCCTTCCGGAGGTGAACAATATCCTGGCTGGCTACTTCGTTGAAGGAAACTTCAACGAAGAGTACAACTCCGGATATTTTACCACTTCCGCTAACCACGGTTCTTATGCCGTTGGCAAGTGGGCTCCGGCAGTTGCTGAGTATCGTTCGGATGAATATCCGATCATATACAGCAACAATGGTGTCGTCACTCGTTCTCTTAGCAAGTACATCCTTGCTATGTGGAACTGGCGTGACGGTAACTTCTCTCATGTAGTTGATGGCTACACCTTCTCGTCTTCCGAGAATGGCGTTCTCACCATTAGCTATAATGGGCAGATAGTTATGCAGCTGCGATAAGCAAAAAATCTTGATTCGACATATTTGAATGTTTTGTTTGATGTTGTTTCAAGTATAAAAATGATAAACAGAACACAACATACAGAGAGGCGGATATTAAATTATCTTCCATCCGCCTCTCTTAAAACCAAAATGGTATGAAAAAAATAATTATAGCCATGGCAGTCATGCTGACCATGGCCCCGGTGGTGACATCGGCACAGGAGTTCAAAATGAACCGTTCCCAAAACGGGGATGCCTCGCTTTCTGCCTACGAGCAGGAAAGGTTAGAAGCACTCCCGTACATTCAAGCCTATCAGGCTTCGGACGGGACGGTCTTGAAAAGTGCTGATTCAGAGGGCTTCGGCGTTGAAATATTTGCAGGAGCTTTATACGTGCTCCCGGAAGAATATTTCACGCCGGAGATGGGCCTCTCCTTCCGGTACGATGCCAAAAAGGTGTCGTACAGGGTTTCAGCTTCGGCTCTGACGAGGCAGTATAATGCCGAATCTATAGAGCCGGGAAAGCGATATTGGAGCTACGCAGCAGACGCTGCGTTCCATGTCAACCTCCTCAACAAAGGGTGGCATGTAAATGTCCTTTCCCTCTACGGAAATGTAGGCTACCTCTACGGTAGGCATCGTTACGCCGTAGAAACTGAGACCGAGGAAGGCACATATACCACTACCATAAAACATAACGGTAGCGGTATAACCTACGGTGGAGGACTGGAATACAGATGCCAGTTCTTCGCCACCGGAAATTCGCTCACCGTTAGAGCCGGGTACAAAACCCTGCCTAACACCTATGTCAATGACACAAGGGTTCAGGGCTCGGTATATATCCAGCTCGGGTTCAACTTCGGTTGCGGACGCAACCGTGTCAGAGCGAAATAAAAAAAGCCCAATGGGAGGCGGGCTATGGTGTTCTCCCAAAATTATTATTTAGAAAAACGGCGCTTCTTAAGTGCCGTTTTTCCCTTTTTAAATATTTTATTTCAGACTTTGTAATCTTTCCCAAAATCGATTCCTAAACATCTTGCGAATCGCCTGAAATGCTACTTCCATTGAGTGTTTTGAAAACTTTTAAACAACTCACTATTTTTTTCACATTTTTTTACTTTTTTTTATCATTTTTATCACCCTTAGCTTTCTGCGCTTTTTGACGTATCTTATTGAATCTACAATAGAACAAAACAAGAACAGTTAACAAAATACTAAAATTTCCCATTGAAACCCATAAAATACCATGATATACCATAGATAATGGATTTTAACTCAAGGGGATAGGCTCAATATGAGAAAAACTTTTCTCTTTATGGACACAATCATCAACAAGGTTGATGCTAAAGGCAGAGTTTCGCTACCTGCCGATTATCGTGCCATTGTTAAAGAGCTTAACTCCGAAATTGTTTGCTATAGGAGCTTGACTGCCCCTTGTATTGAAGGTTGTGTTGAAGATCTGCTGGAAAAACTTGCTTCCGAAATTGAAACTTCAACCGACTTTTTCTCCCAAACTCAAGATGACTTAACTAACCTTATCTTTGGTGATGCTAAACGCTTTACCTTTGATACTACCGGGCGTATCTTGTTAACCGAAAAACTCTTGAAACACGCCCAAATTACCGATACCGCCGTGTTTGTCGGTAAAGGTCGTAAATTTCAAATCTGGAACCCCGAAAATTGGGAAAAAGAAGAAGCTCGCATCCGTGCCGAAGTCTTGAAAAAAAGACCCGTCTTAAATGCCTCTAAAAACGGAGGTGAACTTTGATAACCGCTAATAATAAACATTTTCCGGTTATGCTCAACGAGGTTTTAGAATACCTAAACCCTCAAGATAATAAAACTTATGTGGACGCCACATTCGGTAACGGCGGATACTCACTTGCTATCCTTAATGCCGCTAAATGCAACCTTATCGCTATTGACCGCGACCCTAACGTTTTACCCAGAGCTCAAGAATTTAAACAACAATTCGGTAACCGCTTTACCTTTATATCCGGCCGCTTCGGTAATATTGCAGAACTTATCTCTAATCCCGTGGACGGTTTTGTTTTTGATATCGGCGTTTCTTCTATGCAACTTGATGAACCTCTACGCGGATTTTCTTTTAATAAAGAAGCCCCGCTTGATATGCGTATGTCTTGTAACGGGCTTTCCGCCGCCGATATCGTTAACTCAATGGACGAACACGAACTTGCCGATTTAATCTATAATTTCGGCGAAGAAAAAAAATCACGCCAAATCGCCCATAAAATCGCCCTCTATCGCCAAAATAAAAAAATTGAAACAACTACCGAACTGGCGCAAATTATCTGCTCGGTAATTAAACCCTCTTTTAATGCCATACACCCCGCAACTCGCACCTTTCAAGCTTTGCGAATCGCCGTTAATGATGAACTCCAAGAACTCAAAAACGGTCTTGCACAGGCTACCGAACTCTTAAACCCTCAGGGGAGAATCGTCGTAGTCGATTTTCACTCCCTTGAAGACAGAATCGTTAAAAACTTTTTTAACTCTTTAAACGGAAAATCCGCCGGCGTATCTCGCTATATGCCCCAAATATCTCAACCCCTTAAACCTACGGTTTTTACTCAAGTTTCTAAAGCTATTAACCCGTCTGAACAAGAATGCGCCGCTAACCCTCGCTCCCGCTCGGCTAAACTCAGATTCGCCGTTAAATCTCCGCTTGATGAAACTAAAGGAGGCTTACATGATTAATACTAAATCAGCTATCGTCGTTTTGTGGTTTACTTTAACCTGCGTCGTTTGCTTTGGCTCTTTTATCTTGAAAAATCAAGTCCACGATTTGGAACTCGAACTGGCTAAAATTAACGATAATATCCAGTCCGATATTAAATCTATCCACGTACTTAAAGCCGAATGGAGCCACTTAAATACTCCTTCCCGATTAAAAAAATTGGCCTCCGAACATATTTTGCTAAATAAAGTTAAAGCTGAACAAATTATTAACTATTCTGCGTTACCATTCGAGTATGAATCTGTTGATGGCGAAGATGTATATAATAATCTGACCAAAAAACAGTATAAACGCTTGGTAAACGCTCAACGTTAATAATTTAGAGGAAAAATTGCTCGGACTTAATTTATCAAAAAATAATAATGAATTTACCTTCGGGAAAAATCAGTCTCAGCTAAATTGTCCCGTCTTTTTTGAAGAAAATGCCGACACCCTCGCTTTTTCCGTTTGTCGGCAACGTATGCTGTTTGCCGTACTCGCCTTTTTAGCCGTTTACCTTATTATCGCTATCCGTATATTTAATGTTTGCTTGGTAGACGGAATTAAATTTCATGGATTTGATTCGTCCGATGAACAAACCGAAATATACAGCGGAACCCCCATATCCAGAGCCGATATCGTCGATAGAAACGGCGCCGTTGTTGCTACCTCTCTTCCTACCGTTAATTTGTATGCTAACCCTAAACATGTAAGAAATGCTCAGGATATTGCCGAAAAATTGTCGCTCTTGTTCCCGGAAATGAGTTATGACGAGTTACTTAACAAATTACTCAAGAAAAATACTTCATTTTCTATGATTAAATATAACCTCTCTCCGGCTCAGCAGGCTGCTGTTAATAATCTTGGAATCCCTGCTCTCGAATTTCAAAAAAGTGAAAAGCGCGTCTATCCGCACCAAAATCTGTTTGCACATATCTTGGGATATACAAATATCGATAACAAGGGACTCGCCGGTCTGGAAAAATCTTGGCATAAACGTTTAACCGAATCTTCTAAACCTTTGGAACTTACCGTCGATATGGGTATTCAAGACACCGTAAGAGAAGAACTCCTTAAAGGTATGGAAAAATTTAAAGCTAACGCTGCAACCGCTATTGTTATGAATGTTAAAACCGGTGAAGTCATTTCTATGGTGTCTCTTCCCGATTATAATCCGAATTTGAGTATTCCCGTCGGCAGCCGTTCGCTATTTAACTTTGCTACCCAAGGCGTTTATGAAGCCGGCTCCGTATTTAAAACTTTTAATACCGCCTTGGCTCTCGAAAGCGGCAAAGTTAAAGTAAATGACAAGTTTGATGCCACTAAACCAATTAAAATTCAGGGCGCCGTTATCTCTGATTATCGCGGCGAAAATCGCTGGCTGAGCGTAAGCGAAATTTTAATCCATTCTTCAAATATAGGCTCGGCTCTTATGGTCAGTAGAGTCGGTAGAGAAAAACAACGTCAGTTTATGCAAAACTTAGGCTTTGATAAGCCTCTTTCCGATTTTGAAGTCGCCGAAAAAGCACGACCTCTATTCTTAAGCGAAAAACGTTGGCGCGATGATAGTATGGCTACCATTTCTTACGGATACGGAATATCCGTTACCCCTCTGCACATAATTTCTGCATTCTCCGCCCTCGTTAATGGCGGAATTTACCACTACCCAACTATTATAAAATCGCAAAATGAGCATCAGGCGCGTCGCGTTATCTCTGAACAAACTTCACAAAATATGCGCAACCTGCTCCGCGATGTTGTCGTGTACGGCTCGGGTAAACACGCTAATGTCGCAGGATATCAGGTAATCGGAAAAACTGGAACAGCTCTTAAACTCGTTAACGGTAAATATAAAAATAAAGTGGTTATGACCTCGTTTTTGGCCGCCCTTCCACAATCTGACCCACAATACGCTCTTTTGGTAGTACTTGATGAACCTAAGGGTAGTAAAGAAACTTGGGGATTTACTACCGCCGGATGGAACGTTACTCCCGTAGGCGGTAAAATAATTGAACAAATCGCCCCTCAACTTAATGTTCAGGCCGATTTCGATTTAGATACTCAACGTCAACACGTTAAGGCTGCCTTTATGCATTAATCCTTTTCGTACCAACCTTTTTTTTACACCGCTTCTTTTTGTTTTTGTAATCGAAACTTTTTAAACTTACCGTGTTGACAAAACTGTCAAAATATTCTATCTTCCTTGTATGTTTAACTATAATTTATATTTATTATGAATGCACAAATATTGGAGGGCGAAAAACATAGCCCAACAAATTCTTCCATGTGTGATTTTGAGGCCGTATCTGTTCAAAACTGGAGAGCTCTCAAAGAAAATTTGCAAGTTCCTGACGGTTTTTTGTTCCTGGCCGGAGTTGCAAAGTATAAACGAACACCTAACGCTAATCTGCGCTTTGGCAAAGATTACGTTTTTGTACAAAGCTTTTTGCCTCACAAAAGTGAAGGCGGACTTTACAGAACACGTAATTTCGGCAGAATCTACAGTCTGTATGAGCCGGCGACAAAAGATGACGATGATGTCGTACTGGACGACACTTCAATCTACCTGTCGCTGCCGAAAGATCGGGTCCGCTTGGTGCTCGGTATCGGCGAACATCGAAACGCCAAGGCCGTAAAACAGATGTTCGATTTTATCCGTGTTCAGCGCGGATTGCAGAACTTTGCTCCCGAAAACAGTCTGCCTCGCCTCTTTGAGGTAACCTTCAAGACCAAATCTTGCGGTTACTTCCTCAAAGGCAAAACCTATCAGGTATGGGCAACGCCTGTCGGTATCCCGGATCAGCAGACCGGCGAAATCGCCAAAGGTTGGATATTCTGCGATATCAACTGCGGAATTCCGGCTATCATCAAGGCCGAACGGGAAGAGTTCTTTGCGCTTTCCGATCAGGACGGAACGAAAATCGGTCTTTTTACCGTCCGTGGTAAAAATCTGGTCTATGAAGAATAATCTTTGTGACCGTTATCAAGGGAGCTTTGGCTCCCTTTCTTTGTTTTTGATATGTTTATCTATGACTTTTACATACTTTAACCACAATTTATAATTTTTTTATCTTTTGTTATTGAAAAATTCATTTTTATTTCTTAATTTATCTACTGTATTAGTTGTTTTGCAATTAAAACAGTTTTGTATTTTACAAAATTTATTTTAAACCATATGGAGAAAATAATATGAAAAAACTTTTGAGTTTGTTCTGTGCAATGGCTTTCTTGGCCGGTTGTTCATCTTTCGGTTCTAACGGCGGTTTGTTCGGCGGAAGCGAATGCGAAGATAAAGAAGCTCGCGACTTTATGGCTAACGCTGAAGACAGAGTTTTCTTTGCTTTTGATAGCTCTGCTTTAACCAATAATGCTACCGAAGTTTTGGATACTCAGGTTGAATGGTTAAATGCCAGAAAACATAAAAATGTTAATGTTATCGTTCAAGGTTACTGCGATGACAGAGGTACCCGTGAATACAACTTGGCTTTGGGTGAACGCCGTGCTAACGCTGTAAAACAATACTTAGTATCTCAAGGTGTTGCTGCTGATCGTATTTCCGTAATTTCTTACGGTAAAGAACGTCCGGCTGTTTTGGGCAACAACGAAGCCGCTTGGGCTCAAAACCGTCGTGCCGTTACTGTTGTTAAATCAAGCAACATGTAACCTTATCTGAGGTTTGAAAAAACGCACTTTAATTAAAGTGCGTTTTTTTGTTCTTGTACATTGTAAACTTTTATTCTATATTGAGCTTGTTTTAATGTTTTATTTGTGAGGTACTATATGAAACGCTTATCATTATCAACTTTGGTTTTGGCTCTTGCCCTTATATCTTATAACGCTAACTCTCAGGAACTAATCGGCGTACAAGAACAAATCGATGCCCTCAAAGAAGAAATGATGATTTTGCAGCGTAAAGTTTACCGCGAAAATACCGATGCTCCGCTTAATTTGGTTAATCCCGGTAAAACTGAAGCAAAAATGACCCAGTATGATGAAATTATTCGCTCTCTAAACGGTAAAATTGATGAACTTGAATATAAAATTACTCAGCTTGAAAGCAAAATCGATACTATGAATAAAGATAATGATGTGCGCTTTAAACTTTTGGAAGGTAAACCTATTCCGGCGGCACAGGGCTCATTGCAAACTCCCAAAAAATTTGACGCCGCAGTTGCTAACGGAGCCCCGAAATCTATTGTCGGTGATAGCATTTCAACCGCAAATTTACAGAATTTAACTCCTGCTAAACAAGATGCAGATGCTAATACTTTATATACTAAAGGTTTAGAAGCTTTAAAAGCCGGAAAATCAGCTGAAGCCGAACAAAATTTTCAGATGGTACTTGATAAATTTCCGTCCGACAAACTTGCCGGTAATGCTCAATACTGGCTTGGTGAAGTTTACTACAATGATAAAAATTTTGCTAAAGCTGCCGTGGCTTTTGCTAAGGGATATGAGCAATATAAAACCGGCGCTAAAGGTCCGGACTGTTTGTTGAAACTCGGTCTTTCCATGGCTCAGCTTAATAAAAAAGATGAAGCTTGTTTGGCGTTTGTTAACCTGCCGAACGAATTTCCAAACGCCTCAGCCGATATTAAAAATAAAGCAAAAACCGAAGCCAAAAAATATAATTGCCAATAATGTTTAAACAATTTCTGGAAAAGTATAATTTACAAGAAAAATTTATTGCCGTCGGAGTTTCCGGCGGCAGTGATTCTTTGGCTCTGGTTTTGATGCTAAATGATGAGCTTTGCTCTCTCGGATATAAGATTATCGCTCTTACGGTTAATCATAACTTACGACCTTCGGCTGCCGATGAAGCTGAATATGTCGCACAAATTATGAAACACCATAATATAGAACACCATACTCTTGTTTGGCAGCACCAACAACAGCTAACCGGTATTGAAGAAGCCGCTCGCAGCGCCCGCTATGATTTACTTACTTCATGGTGCAAAGCTCATGGCATAAATATTCTTATGACAGCTCATCATCTAAACGATCAAGTTGAAACGTTTTTTATGCGCTTGCAACGCGGCAGCGGTCTTGATGGTCTATGCGGAATGAAAGAATGTTCCCAGAAAGATAATATACTTATTTTACGACCTCTATTATACACCTCTCCCGACATCATGAAAAAATATCTGCTTGATAAAAACCTTAAATGGGTCGAAGATGAAAGTAATCAATGTACCGACTTTTTACGTGTTAAAATGCGCCTTTTCTTGCCTCAGTTTTATAAAGCTACCGGCATTACTCCGCAAAGAATCGGACAGACTATGCAACGCTTGCTATCTTCTCGCAATCTTTTGGAAAAACAAACCGAAAAATTTATCAACAACGCTTGCAAAAATTGGTTTGATTACGGCTACAGCTGCTCACTTAACAAATTTTATGAAATAGATGACGAACTTAAATTCCGGGTACTGTCAGCTTTATTGAAAAAAGTCGGTAAAGATGAGTATCCTCCACGTGCCGAAAAAATATTGTCGCTCATTTCTAAAATTAATACCGAGCTAAAATCTACCACCCTCGGACATTGCTGCATATCCTTATTAGATAACAAATTTTGGATATTTCCAGAATATTATGATACCAACAACTTCTCGGCAAAAAATTGGCATGACTTTATCAAAAAAAATCCGACATATAAAAAAGCCAAACTGCCCTTACGTTTGAAAGCCTATATTTTTAATCTTTATAAATAGCGGTTTGCTTTTAAAGTTGCAAAACCGTAAAAAACAATATAGAATGATATCTATAAAGTTTAATTGGGTAGTAGTGCCATGAAACAGTTAGTCTTTTTTGCTTTGATTTGCTTGTTTATGTCTGCGCAAAACTCTTTTGCACAGACCTGCGGTGAAGAATGCACTCAGCCTCCGTCTTGCGCAGCTTTAGGGTATAAGCAAAATATTTCTTGCCCGGAAGGATATATTACATGTCCTTTCAATAGCTCATACAAATGGTGTAAAGAATATAAGTGTGAAGACGGGCGTTATTATTCGCTGCCGCTTTCGGCTTCTGACGGATATAGCTGTACTACCGTTAATTATCACGGCCTGACTTGTTATGACTGCGAACTGGCTACTTGCCCAGTAGGATATTATGATACCGAAACCTGCTGGCAGGGTAAGCTCTATGAGTTAATGACCGATAAGTCTTTATGTAAAACTTTGGGCTATACAGACAGTCAAGGAGATTGCGATGAGTATTTCTCTTGTCCGGCTGATGCCACACAAATTAAATGTATTGTATTATAACGAATAAGGAGTAGCAAATATGCGTTTATTAGGTGTTTTGGGGTTAAGCTTACTGGTCGTAGCCGGTTTAACCGAAAAATCTATGGCTGATGTTAACTGTGAACAGCTTCCCGATTGTGCAGCTCTTGGTTTTAGCACTGCAGATGATGCAACTTGCGCATCAGACGGTTATCTATATTGTCCTTTTGATACTTCTTATAAAAAGTGCGTAAAAATAAATGATTGTACCTACCAGTACTCTGGTACAGATCCCATAAAGGTGGGAAGTGATTCGTGTAAACGAGACGGAGAAACTTTCTATGAAGAAATTTGTACCGGTCAACTGGCATCAGAATGTGGAGAGGATTATAAATTTGAAGCAAATTGCACCACCTATTCCGGCAAAATTTATGGACAATGTGTTTCTTCTTGCGAATATCAATATACGACCACATCCTACCCACAAGTTAGGCAGGCTAGCGAAAATGATTCTTGCGTAAGAGACGGTGTAACATATTGGAGAGACTTATGTCCTGGAGTTTCATACAATGAGTGTGCTGCTGAGGGCGGAGTTTTGACTGATGTTTGTTATGCTTATAATGGAAATACTTATGGACAATGTTCTATGCCGATGACCAGAGATTTTAAATTGATACTTACTTTAAGAATGTCGTCTTTTGCAGATCAGCAGACTTGTCACCCAGGAGATTGGTCGATTCAAGTAGTCTTCTCTGATCCTGATACAGGAGAGGAGATTTCATCAGCTCAATATCGGATGACTTGTGGAGAGTTTGAGCAGTTAGACCCTGTTGTATCCAAAGATACTACAGTTAATTTTTCAGCTCCGTTAACGGATGGAGAGAAATATCACTTGAGAATGGTATACTCAAATTATGCTGGTAGTTGGGGAATGAGGTCTGAATTTCAGCAAATTACTGTTAATGGTAAAAATTGGATAGAATATATCGGTAATGAAAGTTTACCCACAGGTGCTGTAGTGCAAATAGACAGGCGCTCTCCGGCTGTGGTTCAAATTAACGCCATAATGGTTGCCAACTAACGCTGAAAGGATGATATTCTTCAAACACCCAAAAGGCGCCGTATGGCGCCTTTGTTTTATGTCGGTAGACAAGTTATGTCTGTAAACAAGACTTCTTGAAGCAATCTATCTGAATCTTTTTTATTGCTTGGAATTTATTTCCCATTTGTAAGACTAAATAGATAATCCCATTTAAACAGGGGATTATAAATCAGCTATAAACCTTACTGTGTAACCATGCTTATTGGCATAAAAGTATTGTTCCTACTCCTTGGTATTAACCACAAAATAAACTTAAGGCGTTTTGTACAGCAACTAACAAAAACACCCCCGTATTGAACGGAGGTGTCTTACGAAGCTCTTATTACTTTTTTCTACTATTTTTTAGAAGACTTTTTGGAGTTTCCTTCTGCCTTTTTATCTTCTTCAAATGAGTATAATTCTTCAACCGGAACAATCTTTTCATTTAATTTAACTTGTCCCAAAACGTAATCAACTATCTTTTCTTCAAATACTGGAGCCTTTAATGCTTCTACGGCTTCTTTATTTTTCAAATAATAGTCAAACACAGCTTTTTCTTGTCCGGGGTATTTACGAGCTTCAGCAGCTATGGCTTTATTGATATCTTCAGGAGCTATGGTGATTTTGGCACCTAAACCAACTTCAGAAAGCAATAAACCTAACTTAACGCGGCGCAAAGCTATTTCTTTGTATTCAGCCAACAAATCTTTTTCGTCTTTGTTCTTCTCATATTCGTCAAGTTGATTGTACTTTTTGGCTTGTTCATATTGCTTTACAATACCATCATACTCGGCATCTACCAATTTTTGCGGAACTTCAAAACTGTATTCTTTATCTAATACATCCAATAAAGCACGTTTTAACTTAATCTTAGATACGTTCTCATAATCGGCTTTAATGCGCTCGGTTACTTTGGCACGCAATGCCTCTAAACTCTCTTCACCCAAAGTTTTAGCAAATTCATCATCAACTACAACTTCTTTGGGTTCTCTTATTTCTTTAATTTCAACAGCAAATACTGCATCTTTGCCGGCTAAATCTTTAGCATGATATTCTTCAGGGAATTTTACCTTAACATCTACCTTATCGCCGGCATTCTTACCGATTAATTGATCTTCAAAACCGGGAATGAAAGAACCAGAACCTAACTCTAAGTGATAGCCGGCGCCTTTACCACCGTTAAACTCAACTCCATCAATAGAGCCAACAAAGTCGATAACGGCTATATCTCCCTTCTTGGTCGGGCGATTTTCTTCTACTTTAACATTTTCTCTGCGAGTTTCTGCCACATACTTAATAGCCTTTTCTACTTCTTCAGCAGGAACTTCAGACATTAATTTTTCTAATTCAATCTTAGAAAAATCGCCTACTTTGATTTCAGGCAGAACTTCTACAACAACGTCAAACTCAATATCTTGACCGTCTTTGAATGTTGTTAAATTAATTTCAGGCATTACAGCCGGACGTAAATTGTTGGCTTTAATTACTTCATCGGCACCTTTTCTTAACATATCATCCAAAACCTCACCCAAAACATTGGCGCGATATTTTTGCTTTAACATTGCTTTAGGTGCTTTACCAGGACGGAAACCGGGTAATTTGACGGTTTTTGCCAATTCTTCAAGCTTAGCTTCAACTTCTTTTTCAAAATCAGCTGCCGAAATAACTGCTTGATATTCTTTGTTCAATCCTTTAGATTTTTTTTCTGTAATCTTCATATGTTCTACTCTTTAATTAAAAAAACCATCTTAAAAAAGATGGTGCGGGCGGAGGGACTTGAACCCACACGTTTTGCAACACCAGATCCTAAGTCTGGCGTGTCTACCAATTTCACCACGCCCGCGGTTAATACGAAATCATTTTTTTGAATACTAGCCTTTTTTTTATTTAAATCAAGAAAAATCATAAAACTATTGTATTGTTAAATAAAATTTTATAATATGCCCGCAACCGATTACTTCTTTTTAATTTAATAGGAAAAAAAATGCCCGAAAATAAAATTAATCCGCGCAAAACATTCGCGATTATTTCGCACCCTGATGCCGGTAAAACAACATTAACCGAAAAATTATTGCTCTTTGGCGGCGCTATTCAACAGGCTGGTGCCGTTAAGGCTCGAGGCGAAAATAGACGCGCACATTCCGACTGGATGAAAGTTGAACAAGAACGCGGTATTTCCGTTGCTTCTTCAGTTATGACTTTTGATTATGATAATATTACTTTTAATCTGTTGGATACCCCAGGACACGAAGACTTTTCAGAAGATACTTATCGTGTATTAACTGCCGTGGATTCTGCCGTAATGGTTTTAGATTCAGCCAAAGGTATAGAATCGCAAACTAAAAAATTGTTTGAAGTCTGCCGCTTGCGCAATATTCCGATTTTAACCTTTATAAACAAGTTAGACCGTGAAGGTTTGGACCCGTTTGTTCTTTTAGATGATATTGAAAAAACCTTGGCTTTGGATGTAACTCCTGCAAGTTGGCCTATCGGCAGCGGCAAGGATTTTTTGGGTTGTTATGATATATTAAACGATCAGCTCATTTTAATGAATAAAAACGGGGATAAGTCACAAGTTAATTCGGTTATTGAAACCTGCAAAGGTCTTGATGACCCAAAACTTGATACTTTACTTCCGGCTCATGCCGTGAGTAAACTTCGTGAAGATGTTGAAATGGTGCGTGAGTTATGCCCCAAGTTTGACTTAAATGAATATCTTAACGGTTCTCTTACTCCGGTGTTTTTCGGAAGCGCCATTAATAATTTTGGTGTTTTGGAAGTACTGCAAGGTTTACATAAGTTTGCTCCAACGCCGACACCGCATCCGGCTGTGGAAAGAACCGTAAATGCCGATGAAAACAAAGTAACCGGTTTTATTTTTAAAATTCAGGCTAATATGGACCCCAAACATCGTGACCGTATTGCTTTTATGCGGATTTGTTCCGGACACTTCAAACGCGGTATGACTTTGGAACAAATAAGAACCGGAAAATCTTTAAAAGTACCAACTCCGGTAATGTTCTTGGCCCAAGAAAGAGAACTTGCAGAAGATGCTTATGCCGGTGATATTATAGGTATTCCTAACCATGGACAACTCCGAATTGGCGATACTTTAACCGAAGGCGAAAAACTCCGCTTTACAGGTATACCCAGTTTTGCTCCGGAGTTGTTAAAATCGGTAAGAGCTGTCGACCCGTTAAAATCTAAGCACTTAGGCAACGCCTTACAGCAAATTGCCGAAGAAGGCGGAGCTAGCGTGTTTAAACCGATTGTAGGTTCGGAATGGATTGTCGGCGCCGTAGGCGTATTACAGTTTGAAGTTATGGCTGACCGTATTCGTACTGAATTTAATATTCCGGTTATTTTTGAGCCCACTCAATATTATACGGCTCGTTGGATTGAGTGTGATGATAAAGAACAATTACAGAAGTTTTTAGACTCATCTTTGGCAAATATTGCTGAAGATCATGACGGCGAAAAAGTATTTTTAGCTCGTAATGCTTGGCATTTGGGTAAAGTTAAAGAAGATTTTCCGAAAATTGTTTTGAAAAAAACACGCGAACAAATATCTTAAAACTTTACGTACAAAAACGCTTCGAACTCCGCTTTTATAAGCGGAGTTTTACTTTATTAACGCACATCTTGGTGGGGCGAGACTCTTTTTGATTGCAAAAAAAAAAAACGGTTTATGATTTCGTTTAAAG